>JAVBTA010000011.1:0-197311 GCA_031556375.1 Bacteroidales bacterium
AAAAAGGAAATAATACCAGGTTATAATTCTTTTTTTATAGGAAAAAATCAGATCGATAATAATACAAAGATGCGATTATTGGCTTCATTACGAGAGGATCGCTCCAGGAGAGTCGTCGATATTTACTCTTCCATGCCCGGAGTTCAGATATATACCGGAGATTATCTATCTTTACCTTTCAAATCTCATCAGGGAATTTGCCTAGAAGCGCAATTTCATCCGGATTCTCCAAACCATCCACATTTCCCAAGTACTGTACTAAAGGCAGGAAAAGAATATACTCAAAAAATAGGATATCGCTTTTCCTGTTATTGAATCACTTTCGCATATAGAGTTACATCTTGTAATATGATCTTTACATCCAATTTTTTACCGGAAGCTACATCTGTTTTACCGGAAACTAAAATGTCCTGACCTCCATCAGACACGACTTTATTCATTAATTTATCAGCATAATCGCGAATACCCTCTGTATAAACAGCTCCTAAAGCATATTGGGAAATATTAAAATCAGGACTGACTTTACCTGATTTCAGAGTAAAATTTTGAATGAGAGTCCCTGTCCCGTCATTAGAAGTGATTATTATTGAGCCTGAGCCGGATTCTATTTTTGTTATTCTGGAAACATATTTCTTTTCCGTTTCAGTCAATCCTTCAAACGAATCAAGACTAATCGTTTTAGTAGTACTAAACATATTCAGACCTTCTTTAGACGACTCTACCGGAATATCTTTCATTTCAAAAGCCAGAATAGGAACCGGTATTTTAACAACCACAAGTTCTTCAACAGCCTTTTCACAGGAAAGGAATAAAAATACCCCCAGGAAAATCGATAAATAATAAGAAAATGTCTTCATAGACCACAAATGTAGTGACTTTTACATCGCAATCCTATATTTGCATATTTTATTTCAATAAATAGTTATTCAGCCAATCCTGCAATTTATCCAAAGTTTCATCATTCATCACAACCTCTGTTTTATTGGAATATTCATCAACAAGACCTGTTTTTGCATTTTGAAAGAGGTGGTTAACTCCATTTATCGTCACGATCGAAAAATTATTTTTCTTATTCTTATAGACGACATTCATCAATCCTCCGATATTCTCTTTTGCTGGGATCTGAAGGTCTTTACTCCCAAAAAATGCTACCGTTGGGCAAGTCAGCTTAGCCAGATACGGTGCAGGATCATATCCTAAAAATGCTCTCATCCAAGGATTTAGTCCAGCTTTCATGAAAGCTTCTATCAAGACTTTCTTTTGTTCCGCAGGAAAATCAGGCAAACCATTAACATATGTCGTTATCTGTTCCGAGGCCTTTGTGTTATCGGATTCTTTCTTTATTATCTCATAAATTCCGGATCTCATCTTATAATCCGACTTTATAGCATCTTCTCCCATTCCGGCAGCTCTGTTTATCGCGGCAGCCTGTAAACAGAGAAGACTATCGCCCGGCAAAGTTGTCCCCGCAAGCATCACAACAAATGCAATGTCTTTATTCTCTACCGCAGCCATCGTTGCAAGGCCCGCCCCTTCACTATGACCTATAAATCCGATTTTTCTACTATTGATTCCAGGATAGGTTTTCATATATTCGTATGCAGCCAAGGCGTCAGTCACAAAATCATAAGAAGTGGCTGACCACAGGTCTCCTTCTGACTGGGCAAATCCCCGGTCATCAAAGCGAAGAACGGCTATTCCATTAGCAGACAGGCGATCGGCAAGCCTCAAAAAAGGTTTTTGTGCGAAAATGGTTTCATCCCGATCCTGGGCCCCTGATCCGGTCAACAAAATAGCAACAGGACAATTTGTTTTATCTTTTGGATAGGTAACAGTCCCAGCTAAAGTAATTCCGGCTTTTTCATTTCTGAATTTAATATCAGTCGAAGTATATTTCCCTGCATTCGGATCCTGAACCGCGGCACTATCTTCTTTCAATTCTACTTGCTTTGATAAATCCAATGGCAACTGCATTTCCCCCTGGATAAATGTCCCTTTTATGGTAACACTGTCCTCTAGAATCCCTTTATATTGAACACGCATTGCGGGTATTTTAACTAAAAGCTCATTACCAGAAAATGTGGTACTTTCCGTAGGTATTCCTTTCACTCCTTGATCAGGACTATCCATTGTAGTGATCAGTGAGCCATCTTTTTCCGAAATATTTAAAACTATCCTTAATGAAATACCCTGTTGTACTTTCAATGAACCCAACCAGATACCCTGGATCGCTTTATCCGGAGTTTGAGCCAAACAAAAGCCTAACTGCAAAATAAATACAGTCAATAATATTAACCTTTTCATATGAACATAATTTATTTTTAAAGGTCATATGGAACTCGCATGTTCATTTGCTTTGATGTACATTATTGTACATGCTCGTTTCATATAGTAACAAAATTATCCGATAATCAAATGACGAATTAAGATCTTAGATATTATCTCACTCAAGATAAGTCCTGCCGCAAACGTCCATCCTCCTCGTGCACCCTTAAGATTTGACGACACACTATAAGCGTTATACAATAAAACAATATACCATATAGCCATTGCTATGTTAAACAAACCGGTTATTGTAAGTAAACCTAACTTATCTCCAATGACAGCTATCACAGCATTAGTATCAAAAGGATTAATTCCTTCCATACAAATATGAATATCCGGATTTAACCCCCACAGACCAATAAAAATTAGAGGAAATCGCGCAGTGGCAAGAGTTCCTGCCATATCTACCAATCTCACAGACGAAAACGAAAACGTTTTGGCCATAGGATATAATACGACAAGAAGAGAAAACCAGGCTATTAATTGATATAAAACATGATATAAAGGTTGAATTGCTTGATTCTCACAGGCATAATGTGAGTCCAAAGCTCCATCATAATGGGTATTACCTAAATATCCAAGAACAAATAATATTGCCAGTACACCTACAGCAACAAACAGCGACTCTTTTCCTGCTATGTATCTGAACGGCTTAAACAGATAACTCCAGATAGTTCCTTTACTTTCCATGTTGATTAATTTTTTCTATGATATCATCTAATAAATTTCTCACTGTAGGATAACTCAATCCCAATTGCTTAGCCATATCTTTCAGGCTACCGCTACTTTTGACAAAACGCAGAATAAAATCCTGCTCTTCCGGCAACAACTGTGCTAAAACCGGAAGTGGATACAACCCGGAAACCTCCGTTCCGCAACTTTCACAAACCAGACACCTGACTTTCAGGACAGACTGACAACCCGGACAATTACAAGGCAACATAATTTTAAATTTTATTTTGCAAAGATAAATATAAAATAAATAATATCAAATTATTTTTAAATAATATTCAATATAATGATAATATTATTGATCACATATTTAAAATTTTCAAATCTCCCTTATTCGCTTATTTTTGGGAGAAATATGGAAGAAATAAGGGATAAGGGAATAAGGGGGCAAATGGGTATTTTCATTTGATGCTACTAAGGGTTTACAGCCTGAGTAACATCATTTTCTGTTAGATTTCTCTTATTGACTACGCGAAACGGTATTTTAGGAGATTTGCAAAGAAACGAAAAATTATTTCTTGATCATCTTATAAGTTTTGCCATTGTATTGTACCATGTAAGTACCTTTAGCATAACCTGTCAAGTCAATCCGTGCTGTTCCTTCCTGGCTAGGATAGGTTACCTTGAGAGAACCTGTAGTGTCCAGTACCCGGATCATCTGATTGGATTGGGTATTGAAAAAAAACGTGCCAAAAATTTCATTCCAAAGAAACTCCTGTAATTTTGCCCTCACCTAAAAAATCACTAACTTGCGCCCGTTTTAAGGAATAATATCCTTGATTTAATTCACATTATTCTTCTTATGAAAGATTTTATCAATGTATTAAAAAGATTTGTCCCTCCATATAAAAAGTATATCGTCCTGAGTATTGTCGCTAATATTTTGGCCGCAATTCTAAATTTATTTTCGTTCGGATTAATTATGCCGATACTTAAAATTTTATTTAAAGAAGACCAGAAGATTTATGAATACACGCCTCTTTCTTTAGACTTTTTCTCTTTCTCTTCCTGGAAAGCCTTTTTTGATGGAGTAACAAATAATTTCAACTGGTATGTTTTAGATATGATCTCTTTAAAAGGAGCCTCAGCGACTCTTTTTTTATTGGCTATTTACCTGATTCTCTCCACTTTATTAAGAACCGCAGCCATGTATCTGGCTTTATATTATATGATTCCTATTCGCACTGGTGTCGTCAGGGATATCAGGAATCAGATCAATGAAAAAATATTGAAATTACCCCTGGCTTTCTTCTCTGAGGAACGTAAGGGAGACATTTTAGCCCGTATCTCCGGAGACGTCAATGAAATTGAAAATTCAATCATGAGTTCGTTGGATATGTTATTCAAGAATCCAATCTTGCTCACGATTTATTTATTAGCGATGTTCTTCACCAGCTGGCAATTAACATTATTCGTTCTGGTCATGCTTCCGATTATGGGCACCATTATGGGCCGGGTAGGTAAGAAACTAAAAAAACAATCATTTTTAGGACAACAACAATGGGGAGGATTAATGTCGCAAGTAGAAGAAACCCTTAGCGGACTACGTATTATAAAAGCTTTTAATGCGGAAGAAAAAATGAAATCCCGCTTCATTAAAAGTAATGAAGAGTTCCGGAGAACTACTTTCCGGATTTTCCGCCGGCAACAACTGGCGCATCCGGTAAGTGAATTTCTGGGAACAGTGACCATCGCTATTGTACTGTGGTACGGAGGTTCTTTGATTCTGAGTAACAACAGTTCGATCGATGCCTCTTCATTTATATTTTACCTGACTATTTTTTATCTTTTAATAAATCCGGCTAAAGATTTATCAAAATCCGTCTATTCTATTCAAAAAGGGTTGGCATCCATTGAAAGGGTTGATAAAATTCTTAAGGCGGAATCCAATATACTGGATCCGGAAAATCCGCGACAGATTTTCCTAAAAGATAAAATCGAGTATAAGAACGTTTGGTTCAAATATCAGGAAGCATGGGTTATCAAAGGAGTAAACCTGATTATAGAAAAGGGTAAAACAGTCGCTCTGGTAGGACAATCAGGTTCAGGCAAATCGACTATGGTGGATCTTCTTCCTCGTTTCTATGATATTAATGACGGCAATATCTCTATTGACGGAGTTTCTATTAAAGATGCAAAATTACATGATCTGCGACAACTGATGGGTATTGTGAATCAGGAAGCGATCTTATTCAATGATACTTTTTTCAACAATATTACCTTTGGGGTGGAAAATGCGACCATGGAACAAGTAATCGAAGCCGCCAGAGTTGCCAATGCACACGAATTCATTATAGCCACAGAAAATGGCTATGAAACAAACATCGGCGATCGAGGAGGAAAACTCTCCGGAGGACAACGCCAACGTCTCAGCATTGCCCGTGCCGTACTGAAAAATCCTCCGATTCTGATTCTGGACGAAGCAACTTCTGCATTAGATACCGAATCGGAACGACTGGTTCAGGACGCGCTGGAAAACCTGATGAAAAACAGGACTACGATCGTGATCGCACACCGCCTCTCAACTATCAAAAATGCTGATTTGATATGCGTCATGCATGAAGGTGAAATCGTTGAAAAAGGTAAACATGAAGATCTTATCGCACTGGACGGATACTACAAACGTCTATGCGATATGCAATCGTTTTAAAAAAAATGAGAAAATGAGTTGCAGAAATTAAAAATTACTGTATCTTTGCAGTCGCAAATTGCGAAAGTAGCTCAGTTGGTAGAGCATAACCTTGCCAAGGTTAGGGTCGCGGGTTCGAGTCCCGTCTTTCGCTCTTCTTTTTTTGATTATGGTCTATGGCCGCTCGGATGGTGGAATGGTAGACACGCAAGACTTAAAATCTTGTGACCATTACGGTTGTGCGGGTTCAAGTCCCGCTCCGAGTACAGTTAAAGCGATTAACCCTCTGATTCTCAGGGGGTTTTTCATTTTCAACTGAAACAGTACTGAAACATTTACAATGTCTTTATTTATCTAATCTCAATAACATGCTTTTTTGCTAAAAATACATATGCAATGAATCAGCCTATTTTATATAAATATCGAAGTTTAGATAACTTTGAATTTTTTGTTGATATTCCAGCCCCCAATGTATGAACATCAAAACTTGAATTGTATATTCTCCAGGCTCTTTTCATTAATTTGCTTTTGTCGATTGTTTTCATGATTGTTGTTTTTCAAATTATACCTTTATTTTTCTTCTGAAAATATAAATATATAAATTGAACCAAACAAATGTTTTTCAAATTATTTATTGATATTTTTGAATAATTATATATTTATAGTTTGAAAATGCATTATCTTTGCATCAAATTATAATTTGAATAATATGTTACGAGTACAAGATGTTTGCAAAGAGCAGGGAATTACCATGCAAGACCTTGCTAAAAAAATGGGAATCACATATCAAGCTCTTTACGCTTCAGCTTCCGGGAATCCCACAATTGGTAAAATAAAAGAAGTGGCAAAAGCTTTGAATGTTGACTATTTAGAGCTATTGGAGGATCGTTCAGAAATGAAATTTTTTGTCGAATATCAAGGAGAAACAAAGCGAATAACAAATAATGATTTGATCAAATTATTCAAAGAGAAATGAAAACAACCGAAAATTTACATAATCTATTAATCGAGGTTGATAATCTCAAGTCTGAATTATCCAGGATCCGGCCTTTGCCAGCTCAAGCGGTAAAAAACATTCAGGAGGCCTTAGACATGGAATATACCTACGAAAGTAACCGGATCGAGGGCAACACTCTTACATTACAAGAAACAGCTCTTGTAGTGAATGAGGGTGTGACTATTGCCGGAAAGTCTATGCGTGAACATTTGGAAGCGGTAAACCATGCTGAGGCTATCGAATATATCAAAGAGATTGCATCGGGGGGCGTTGAGATATCGGAACGAACTATCAAAGATATTCACGCCCTGGTACTTCATGGTATTGACCGGGAAAATGCAGGCCGGTACCGTAATGTTCCTGTAATGATAACAGGTAGTCGGTACTTACCGCCTCAACCATATCTGATTGAGCCACAAATGGAGGCTTTTATGATCGAGTATCAAAAGAAAGTTGAAGCCAAAGAACATCCGGTTATCATTGCAGCGTACTTACATGATGAACTGGTACGGATACATCCATTTATTGACGGTAACGGCCGTACATCACGCCTTTTGATGAACTTGTACTTATTACGCAATGGGTATGCGATCGCATTGCTGAAAGGAGATAACGAGGACAAAAGGCGTTATTATATGGCTTTGGAAAAATCCCATACGGAAAACAATCCGGATGATTTCTATACTTTGGTTGCAGAAGTTGAAAAGGAAGCTTTGCAGAGATACTTGAGGATATTATTGCCTAATGAAGGACGTGTTTAACTAAGTCATATTTTAAAAATATTATGGAGATAGTCATATCATAAGAAGATATACTTTCGACAAAAATAAATTGTATATCTGTAATATAATTATCGCCCTTAGGTGGGAAAAACTAAGGCTTACCCTCTGTTTATCAGGGGGTTTATTTTTCTATATGCTTATGAACGGAAATGACAAACAACGTGTTATCCAAAATTCAAACTCATTTTAGGGAAATACTTAAAAAAAGGAATCACTTGTTTTAAGTGCGGAAATGTGATACAAACTTACGAAGAAAAAGAAACTGATGTCAGAATTGCAACACAGATTATAGCTGATGCTTATCAAAAAAATTGTGAATTTGCAATTGTGGTTTCTGCAGATAGTGATATGATCCCTGCTATCGAATTAGCAAAAGAGGCTAAACAAAAAATATTTGTTTATTTTCCCCCTAATCAATATTCAAGTAATTTGGCTACTTTAGGTATTGGAATTCCTTTGCTATTACAACGATATGAGGCTCGTTTCAAGCAATCGCTTCTTCCCGACACAGTAGTTTAAAAGAAAGTGGATTCAGCCTTGCAATTCCTTCAAAATGGAAATCTTTCCAGCCAACAATATAAATCTAGTTGTTTCAATCTAAATATCTTTCTGGTTTCTACGAACACTTACGATTTCACCCATAAAACCCCTGCCGCTTGAAAACAGGGGTAATTTCAAATTCTGGTTTTATATGGCTTGAAGCGTTTTTTTCTTTCTTTTCACGTTTTGTAATCTTGTGGAATCTTTTCTTATTTTTCTTTCGATGTTATTAATGGAATCTTTCTTTGCTTCACACTCTCGCTCATAATATTCTACTTTCTCTATTTGTCGAAAATCATTATAAGTGTATTGTTGTGCATTTCAAATAGTATCAGTTCACGATTATCTTGAGCGTCTTGATTTTTCCACTTCCTAATCGAACCTGCATCAGGTAAGTTCCTGAAGGTAAATCAACTCGGCATTGGGATTTTTGGCTTTTAAGAAATTCTTTTTTCACCACCTGTCCCGATATATTAAAGAACAACAACTCTGCTGATGTATTTTCAATTCCCAGGTCTATTGTCAAAATACCTCCTCTAGTAACCGGATTCGGAAATATGTTTACTAAATTATCGGATAATATTTTATCTTTTCCTGCAAAATTTATCACGACTATCGTATTGGATTTATCCGATTCATTTTCTCCGTAAAGAGCTGAAACACCATAAATATATGTTCCGTTATTAGCTAACGTCTCTGTAAAATTTAGATTATTTGTATTTCCGACAACCTGATTATCTCTATAAATTTTGTAACCGGACAAAGTATACGGAAATTCAAGAATACCGGCAATACACCAGTTATTGGTAAACGATGCATTCAGATCGGATGCCTGTCCCCATTTTCCACCGGAGTAAACCAGATTTCCTTTTCCCGCTACTGCCTGAGTATCATCAAAACTGGCGGCATACTCTCCTGCGGCAGAAATACAATGAACTCCAATCCACAATTCTTCATATATATCCAATTTAACAGGAGTATTCAAAACAACCTCTTGCCATTCTCTGGCTTTGATCGGAGTTACAGGCTGATCCATTAAGAGTCTGCCTGCGGCAACTGAATTTCCTCCTTGCCAAATACGGATAGAGTATGTACTCGTTGTATTTCCCGGAATAAATTTCACCTTTGTCAATTGTGTTCCGTTTTGAGTTGTCAGATCTCCGGCTGCAAAACGAATCGCGATATCAATATCAAGAGTAGCTGTCTTATTTCCGATTGTTCCGCCATATGTATTGGAGGAATATGCTATTTGTCCTCCCTTCTCTTGAGGTTTAGTCCAACTTAAACTTACAGTTCGTTGATTAACATCAGCAAGCAACTGATTGACAGGAGAGTATGGATTTACAGGCTGCGTGGAATTTGCTGCGACACAAACTTGTTCCGATTCGCAATCTCCGTAAACGGCAGAAACACAATAAACATGTCCTCCTTGTGGTACATTCTCATCAGTGAAAGACCGCGCTTTCACATTTTCAATCAATTTTCCATCCCGATAAATTTTAAATCCGGAAAGAACTGATTTTGTTGATCTCAATTCATCCGCATTGGAGAAGTGCATATCAATGGGATTCGATTCAACAGGCAGATCTGCGATTTCAAATTTAGTTTCCGGAGCACGACCAAGCCAGGTGGCTACAGAAGACTTCAATTCAGGAGCCTCGAGAAAACCGCCTAAATACCAATTAAAATCACTTACAGAATACCATTTATCAATATATACCAGATTTCGAGAAGGCGCCGCGGGACCTGCATCACTTGCCGCAGGATAAATACCGGTAATGACGGTAGCGGTGATATTACATTCTATTCCCATCCAATACTCGTTATCATTATCTTCAATTACAACCGGATTTATCAAAGCGACATCCATCATGGAAGAAGCCGTGAATGAGGTTACTTTTTGTTCTGTTATCAACGTCGGATCTTCCGCCTCGGGAGATACAGCCCAAACTTTGATCGTATATTCACATGAAGCCGTTGACGCAAAAAAACGTATTTTTGTCAATGTACTTCCACGCATATCTTTTAAATCCTCCGTTGTCCATCGGGAAACATATGTAAATTTTCTCTGATTAGTGTATCCTCTGGTATATTTAATCTCATTAGCGTGATTAATCCAGCCTCCATCAAAAGCAGAGTTCCATGACAATGAAATCGAATTTCCTTTAGAAATCGCAGATAAATTCTTAATAGGAGAACAATCTATTTTATGGCCCGTAACCTGAATAGAAGCGCACTGCTTCGTTGATTCTGAAACACCATAAATCGGAGCCACACAATAAGTATAAGTTCCCGCTGAAACGCCATGCTGCGTATAACTTTGAGCTGATCCGTCATTCAATATAATCAAAGTTTGATCATTCCGATAAATTGCATATTTATCAGGCACCGCACCCTGAGGCAAGTCCCAGGATATAGTTACATCCTGTTCGTTGACACTAGTTCTGAGATTTTCAACAGTTGCACCGGATTTCATAAAAGAGAACGAAATCAATTTATTTTCCTCCTTTATTTCAGTAATAGGTTTAGAAGTATTGTTTCCATCCCATGATTTCGCAGACGGGGTAGAATAATCTGTAAATGCCTCGTTACCAGACGACCCCGGGAAAGGACAACCTCCTGAATTAATACTACCATAGGAAGCCGGATCTAAATATGGCATTGATACTGAGGAAGATGCACATACCGGATATACCTGCTGAGGATGAGTCGCATTACTTACCGAATTTCCGGACGCTTTTGCAGAGACTCTGTATATTAACAAACCGCTTCCGGGAAGATATGAATCAAATCCCGCTTTTTGTCTATTTTCCAAAATAAAATATTCACCGGATGTAGTTGTATTAACTTTATACGCTACCGGATTTTCCGCCGAATTCAACATTCCTGAAACAGAAGTCTCTGAATTCAACTCTGTTGGAGTAACCCATCCAAAAACAATTTTCTGATACATATTAATATGGGCAGGAGATATCCCATTGTAATTCCAGCTACCACCAGCCATCAGATCCCAGTTCCCGGTTCCGACAAATTCTCCTCCGGTAGCGTCGTTTGTATCATAATAGTCAGGCGCACCAAACACATGACAAAGTTCGTGGCAGATAACCCCAATATTCGTAATATTATCACCCGAATTACTTTTCAACTCGGGAGAACAGGAATAAATACTCAATCTCTTAGATCCAAATGTCAACGCCGGAGAATAGCCGGATTTATGAGCCCAGATACAGTCAGTTCCCCCACCCGCTTCTTCACCATAACCAGCATAAAGAAAATGGAATGTATCAATAGTTCCATCTCCATCGTTATCATAATCCGCGGGATTTACAGAAAGACCGGTAAATGCAAAATTCGCAGCTTCCTGAGCTAATTCCCTTACATTCTTATCTTTTTGGGTTGTTCCATCATTTCCCCCGTAGTATTTCCAATCCTTAGAAGCCGTATAAGGTCCTACTACAGTAACTATCAATTCCAGTTTACCATACGAATTCTCCAGATAAAAATCCCGGACACTACCTCGGGCTCCATTAGCACTGTAACCAACCTGATTCATTAGCTGTTCAAACTCGTCCACAGTATGTGTAAATGGTTTATCCGGAAACCCGATCAAAGCGCAAATAGCCTTGGCTTGTCCTGTAGTAGCTCGCAGTTTAGGAAGCAAAGCTACTGACAAGGCCTGTTGTTCCATCTCACTTATTTCACGAAACATTCTTATTTGAGAAGAACTATACCGCAATCCTTTTTTTATAGTTCCCTTAAATTCAGACAAATCTGCCGATCTTAGGGCCACATCTTGAAAAACCACTTCTGATGGCACCATGTCCCCTTTTTCATCCTGAACAGCATAAACAATATACTTGTCTTTGCCATACAACAATGAATATCCATCCATAGACTCCATCCATTTAACATTCTCATCTCCTTTTAACTTTATGGTTATTTCGGTTCCATCCGGCTGTTTTATTTTTACCGGATTCGGATCTGCAGGAGATGCACATACATTCTGAATCGCCAATATACATACTCCTATGAAAACAAAAGTAACTATCCCCTTAAACATAAAAATGTGTGTGTGAAATTTATAAAAGCTAATGAAACAAACCTCGCTGCAGAATATACACTGCACATCCCGCCAGATATCCAACGAGTGCGAGTAGTGATATTTTTTTCAAATACCAGATAAAATCAATTTTTTCCATACCCATTACCGCTACACCGGCAGCTGATCCAATAATAAGAATACTACCTCCCGTTCCGGCGGCATAAGCCAAAAATTCCCAGAAATAGTGATCCATTGGGAAATCATACATTCCCATTGCACCAGCAACTAAAGGTACATTATCCACAATTGAAGAAAGAGCGCCAATAATACTGGTAATCAGATAATATTTACCGGGTTCTTCCATTGGGATCTTATCTAACGATTGAGAAAGCATTCCTAACTGACCACAAGTTTGCATTGCTGCAACAGCCATCAGGATCCCTAGGAAAAATAAAATACTGGGAGTATCGATCTTTTGCAAAATTGAACTGACAGCCAGGTGATGCCTGTTATCACTAATACTTCTTTTGTTTAAAATTTCAGTACAAACCCAAAGGATACCAAGTCCCCCCAACATTCCCAAATAAGGAGGAAGGTGGGTAATCGTTTTGAAAACCGGGACAAAAAGCAATGCTCCTACACCTAAAAAGAAAATAAAATTACGTTCAAATTTACTTATACTTGCTTTCGTATGATCAGTAGTAATACCCGGTTTTTGTATTGTACCTTTCATGGTGAAAGTCAGGAAGGCAAGTGGAACAACGATAGAAACTAAACTTGGGATGAAAGTCATCAGGATGATATTCGCAGCACTGATTTTTCCGCCAATCCACAGCATAATCGTAGTAACATCCCCAATAGGGGACCAGGCTCCTCCGGCATTAGCCGCAAGAATTACGATTCCGGCAAACATCCAGCGGTCTTTTTTATCCGAGATCAATTTTCTCAATAATGCAATCATTACAATAGATGTAGTCAGATTATCCAGGACAGCCGACATGAAGAATGTGAGCATCCCGATAATCCAAAGTAGACTTGTCTTTTTGGTCGTTGTAATTTTATCTGTAATTATATTAAAACCTCCATGTGTATCGACAATCTCAACAATGGTCATAGCGCCTAACAAAAAGAACAGGATCTCTGCCACCTCGCCCAAATGTTCCAATAAAGGCCCGTGTGTAAGCCAGGAAGCAAATGTAGCATCAGGATTACTGGAATGAAATTCCTGGAATACAGGAAAGACAGGGTAACCGGAAGGATCTCCCAGTACGAACAGCACCCACATCAGAGTCCCAAGTATTAATGCTGTTGCCGATTTATTTACGTGCAAAGGATGCTCAAGAGCAATACAAGCGTAGCCTATAACAAAGACCACAATCATCAAATAAAACATGATAATAGATTTTCAGATTAAACTTAAAAGCGCAAAGAATCACCCTAGCATATTAAAGTGTCCCTTACGCCTATTCCTTTTATTTATTAAATTAATTATCAAGTCGGCATTCGCCAACTATTTATTTCTTTTCAGACAGAGTTTTGATTGCGTCTGTCAATTTAGTTTTTGCATCATCCCAACGTTTTTTCTGATCCGCATCAAAATCTACGGCAAAACGATCCATATCGGCATCAAACTGTTGTTTTTGTTGAGACAATTTAGAATAATCTCCTGCTACGGAGACATCTCCTGCTTTCATTTTTTTAATAACCTCAACATAACTTGTAACATAACTTTCAAATTCTTTCAATGTTTTTTCAGCATCAGCAGTTTCTCCTGCCGGAGCTGCTTTTAGCTCTGTTGTTTCCGGAGCTTGTTCCGTTTTTTCCTCTTTCTTACTTCCGCCACAGGCAGCAAATGAAATCATTAATACTCCTGCAAAAAGGATTGTAACTATTTTCTTCATACTATCAGACTTTAAAGTAAATTTATACTTGCCACAAAGTTATACAAAATATTGAATTATCAAATCTAAAACGATCTATTTCGTTACCTCTCTTATTTCTAAACTTACTTTTTCCCTTCTTCTTTATAATATTCCCATCTTTTCACGACATCTTCTACATAATTAATAGTCTCCGCCGCACGAAAATATCCATACCGGCAAACACTGTCATTATAATACTCCGGCAAACGCTTCAGTTTCAGGCATTCTTCTACATTATCAGTCCATATCTGGGGATCCTTACCTGTTTTACGAGCCAGAGCCTGCGCATCGAACACGTGTCCTTGCCCGGCATTATACGATGCTAGAATAAATTTTCGTCTTTCTTCTTCATTCGTAAAATCAGAGAAATTCTTTTTCAATTGTTGAATATATTTCACTGAGGCATTAATATTACCCTCCGGATTGGATCTGAGTGAAGGATTAAGACCATAAGCACGGGCTGTTCTCGGCATCAGCCCCATCAAACCGGAAGCTCCGGCCCAGGAAACACACAAGGTATCAAACTTCGACTCCTGATAAGCAATCGAAGCCAATAATCGCCAATCCCAATCTATAGTTTTAGCATATTTCTTAAATAAATTATCATAGGGGGAAATCTGATTTTTAGATAAGACCGGAAACATATCCTCATCGGAAAGTTTGCTCATTTCAAAATACCGCTTCATTATAGCCTGATAGCGAGGCACATTTTTATTCCGTTCAAACCAATCATCCAATGCTTCTGCTAATTTGGGAGATGACTTATTTACAGCCCATGACGACCGTTGCGGATGGCTGACCTTAAGAGCCAGGTTCAACCTCGGATAATAAGTCCGGTTAAGTTGAGCAACATCATAATCGCTAATTGTATACTTTATTTTGCCGGAATAGACCATACCGATTAAATCTTCCACAGTAACAGTATCCATTCCAATCTCCCGGATAATAATACCGCCTCCCAGTTCCTCATTCAGATTAACTAACCGGTCGTATTGCTTACTTCCTTTAATCACCCATACTTCTTGCCCTATCATATCAGTAACATCTTTTAAAACCGAATCTTTGGGTATTGATTTTTGAACGACAACCTGTTCATTAACAGATTCTCTTCCACAGTAAAGTAATTCACTTTTCAATTTATTTGTAACAGGAACCTCATACGCAACCAAATCACCGTCTCCAGCCATAAGCATTTCAACCAGGCGATTTTCATTTTCAGCAATTTTTATATTAATCTTAAGGTTATATGCATTAGCAAAATCTTCAAAAAACTCATACTCATACCCCATCGGTCTATCTTTATAAATAAAATATGAAATCGAGCTTGATAGTGTTATTGCAGTTATTTCTCCCGTATCAAGAATTTGGTCAAAATCTCTCACAACCGGCTTCGGATCGTGATTCCTCCAGCAGGCTGTGTACGATATCGTTACGGAAAAGAAGAGTACACAAATGAAAAATTTAGTTTTCATCAGTACAGTTTTATTCGCAAATATAACTGTTTTTTTTAAGGATCAAAACTCTGCAGTGAGTTTGAAGTTAATTTGACGACCAGTGAGATAATTAGGAACTGCCCATTGGCGGCTATTAATATCCGAAATCCATGTATACGAGCTTACATTTTTGATATCCAGGAGGTTAAACACATCTACACCTAGCCATATGTTCTTAAAGAACCCCCAGAATTTTTTGTCTCGAGCTTCATCTTCCGGAGCCAACACACGATATGCCAACCCTATATCAACCCGGCGGTATCCCTTGGAACGAAAATTTTGCTCATACGAATAATCCGGAGAACTAAAGGGTAAACCATCCGACCAGATTGCATTCAGGCTTAATTTCAGACGATCATAGTTCGGCCAATAGTCCGTAAAGAAAAGAGAAATATTATAACGACGATCCGTTGGTAATGGAGATTTCTGACCATTCCACTCCTGCTCCGCCTTCATCAAAGAAAAGTTAAGCCATGAATCGGCACCCGGAACAAATTGTCCGAACAATTTCAAATCCAGCCCGGTAGCATATCCTTTCGCAACATTTTTTCCATAGTAAGTTATCTTCACGTCATTTACCGTGTAAGGCACCAGATCATCCATTTTTTTGTAATACATTTCCGCCGTAAACCTAAACGGACGAGTATCGACTTTAAAAGTATAATCACCTCCCAATACAAAGTGGACTGAACGTTGTGATTTAATATCCTGATTCAATACAATATAAGAATTACCGGCTCCATCAGTTTCTGTCATCCGGAACTCTTTATAGAAAGGAGCCTGGTAATACAATCCTGAGGCTAAACGAAATGTAAAATTCTGGTTTTTTGAAGGAACAAATCCGATAGAACCCCTAGGACTGATAATCAGTTCTTCATTATAGTCCCAATAACTGGCCCGAAGACCCAAAGTGGCGGAAAACAACCCCTGTTCTATTCTGAATTTATATGTATCCTGAAGATATCCTGAAAAACGGTTGGATTGAAGATCATTTTCAGAATACAGGTTATTATAGACCCGCAATCTTTCTTCCTCATATGGCAATGAATAGCCCATAGAGTCCCTCATATACCACTCCTTGATATGATCGTGCATAATTTCCCGTTGATAACCTAAAGCCCAACGTATATTATTGCCTCCAAATCGATGATCCCCGGATTGAGTTATATTGACAACTTCCGAACGTAAACGGTCACGGGCATGCTCATGAAATTTTCCGGTCCCGATAGGTATCGTTTCGGTATTCCCATCCGCCTCCACAATATCACTAAGCCAGTATTCCCCGCCAATATCATAGGTCTCCGTCTCATGCGATTGAAACGCGGTAAATTGTAAAGCAAGATTATTATCTTTATTGATTTTATACTTCAATGCTCCAGAACCGAAATAAGTAGAGAACTCGTCCTTTTCTCCCCCGTCATAAGCAACTTCAAAACTTTTGGAATTAGTTAACGTACCAAAAGAAGTGCTTCTTGTAGATGGAGTAAAGTTATATACATTTTTAGAAAAGTTCCCTAATAAACTTACCTCAAATTTAGGAGTCAATGAGTAAGTCATATAGGTTTGAAAATCCATGAAAGTAGGATCGTAATCGCCTTCTGTATCCAAAGTTTTCAATAATGTAGTTCCTCTTTTGTAACGGAACCCTGTTACCTGTGTAAATTTCTCGGACGAACTACCGATATAGGCATTTGCACCAAGCATACTGGCAGTTACAGCTCCTTCAAAAGACTTCGGTTTCTTATAGATGACATCCAACACCGACGACATTTTATCGCCATAACAGGCATCATATCCTCCTGACGAAAACCTGACAGCTTCTGTCATATCCGGATTGATAAAGCTCAACCCTTCCTGTTGTCCGCTTCGAATCAATAAGGGACGATAAACCTCCGTTCCGTTTACGTACACAATATTTTCATCGTAATTTCCACCTCTGACAGAATATTGTGACGACAATTCCGAATCTTTCGAAACACCTGTTCCCACAAAAACAATCTGGGTTTCAATACTACCTCCGTAAGGATCTACTATTCCTTTCAATTTAGAGGGATCGATATGCTGTACCGTACCCATATTAATCCGGCTTCCGGTAACAACAGCCGCGTCCAGTTCGATTGCAACACTTCGCATCCTTACTCCCAAAGACATATCTCCATTAACCGAAGGAATGATCCGCTGGGTTGTATTATATCCGGGACAGGAGAATACCAGTGTACAGGAATCTCCCTTACTTACTGATAATGAAAAACGCCCTTCACCATTAGTCATCGATCCGTTTAAAGCTCCACGTACCTGTACCCAGACCAACTCAAGAGGCAATCCATCGGTATCGACAACGGTACCGGAAATTGTGGCTTTTTGCGCATGAATTACAAGCGGGGATAATAACAGGAATAATGTTATGAGGCGAAATTTCATTTATTTAATACTATGATACGAATAATTAACGAAAAGTGAACCGGATTATTGCATCTTCTTACAGAACAACAGGACTTTCTTGCCATTATTCAAGGTTGTAGCAAACAGGTATCGAGCTCCTCCATCACGTAATTTCAATTTCTTCTTCAATTCGTCTGTCGACATAGGAAAGTTACGAATACTGAGATTAGCCTGGGAAATATTCTTCATCACCTGCTTTAATTCATTTTTACTGAAAGACGTGATCGTTTCTATTTCAAAGGCACGTCCCGGAAAATCCGGAATATAATTGCCGGAAGTATATAAATGACTATCCACATGCAGTTTATCCAAACCAAATCTGATTGCAACAGTTTTGTATGCACCTGCTTTCAGAATCGAGGTATTAGGTTCATACAAATACTTCTTCATTTCAGAAGCATAATGCACCTGACATTCTTTCTCTTCTTTCTGCTGAAACGAAAACAGGGAGATTCTTCCATCTCTTTTCAGGTCAACACAAGTAAGAACAGGCGCCTCTGTATTATCTTTCCTTAACAGGAATAACAACTCCTTACACTCGTTATCAACACTAACAATGTGAACCTCTGATGTTTCCGGCAAAGATTGAAGAGCCAAACTGATATCCAGCATCGGAGAAAGCTTGGCAAGTACACAATCCGACTTTTCAAGCAATGTATCTTTAAGGAAACCAAGATCCGGTTCACAGTCGGATATCGCTATGATTTTTTTTCCGGAATGATCCCTACGGGCCGGGTCCAGAAAAATACAATCAACAGGGGACATCTCACTCAGAAAATTCCCGGCATCATCATTGACTACACGGATATGATTGAGATTTAAATTTTTAAAATTTTGCTCCGCAATATCACAAAGTTCATTTTGTCTCTCCACATAAACCGTAGAATCAAATTTCTCAGATATAAAAGCGCAATCCACCCCAAAACCACCGGTCAGATCGACCAGTTTCTTTCCGGACACAACAGATGCCTTATAGAGAGCTGTTAATTCTGACGAACATTGCTCCAAAGATAAGTGACGGGGATAAATTATATTGTCATTTTCGTACCAGGAAGGTAGTTTCTTCTCTATAGCTTGCCTGCCTGCTATCTGAATGATAGCTGCAGATAGGTCAATATTGTGTTGCTCTTTATTTTTTACCGATAAAGCCAGTTTTCTCACATCCTCAAACCGGTTCTTTCGTATAAAATCTTTAGTCGGTCCCGAAAACATATCACTCTAAAGTTATACGTTCAGCATCAACCGGAACATTCAGAAAAACGGAAGCCATATCTGAAAATTTCTCAGGAGATTCTGTTGTCAGAAAGCGACAAGAAGCATTTTTAGAACAGCGGTCATCCATTTCCGGATGACGATACAAATAATCTTTCAGACTGGCTGCGACATATTGTCCTTGAGACAGCACATTAACCGGTTGAGGTAAAGAAGACTTTATCTTGCTTTCAAGTAACGGATAGTGTGTGCAACCCAGTATCAGAGTATCAATTTGAGGATCTTTCCCTAAAATACTATCCAGATGTTTTTTTACAAAATAATCTGCTCCAGGTTTGTCATATTCACCATTTTCCACCAAAGGCACCCACATTGGACAAGCTTCAGAGGTCACAATCGCATCCGGAAGCAGTTTATGAATTTCTATCGGATACGATTCGGAAGCTATTGTACCAGGAGTCCCCAAAACTCCGATATGATTCGTTTTTGTAAGTCCGGAAATACTTTCTACTGTCGGACGAATGACACCCAATACACGATCTGTAGGATCCAGAAGAGGCAAATCCCGCTGCTGTATGGTTCTTAATGCTTTTGCTGAAGCCGTATTACAAGCTAGAATCACCAGATGACATCCCTCACCGAAAAGATATTTAACAGCTTGCAGGGTAAATTCATATACCACCTCAAACGAACGGGATCCATAAGGAGCGCGCGCATTATCTCCCAGGTACAAATAATCGTATTCCGGCATCAATTCCCGTATCTTTCCGAGTATTGTGAGTCCTCCGTATCCGGAATCAAAAATACCTATAGGAGCTTGCTTTGCCATATAAACAGATTGTTATAATTGTACTTAATCAACCCCGAGAGGGGTGAAATTTAAATAACCCCCAGTCGCTATGCTTCCTGGGGGTTATTTGTAAGTGTTCTACAAAGAGGTTGCCTTACTGCAAACCTAATTTTTTCTTAACAAGCGGAGTAGCATCCGGAGCACTTGGTGCTGTGTAAAGGAAAGCTCCTTTCTCCATAACATAAGTAAATCCGTTTTCCTCGCTCACAACTTTGATTGTGTCCATTATCTTTTGATAAATAGGGGCCAATAAATCTCTTTGTGTTGTTTCAAGTTTTTGTTGAGATTCCTGTTGGAAAGTCTCCATACGTTGACGGATTTCATTAAGTTCGGTAGATCTGCGAATTCTGATCGTTTCAATCAATGTATCCATTTGTTGGGTAAATTCCTGATACTTTTTAGCAAATTCATTTTCCTGGGATTTCAAATCCGCTTCCAACTGTTTTCCAATTTTTTCCAATTCAGCCTGAGCCGCCTTAGTTTCAGGCATCGCCATCAGTACCTCTTGAGAATTAATATACGCAATTTTATCCTGAGCGAAAATTCCAAAAGGAAGCGCCAGTAATGCTACAACTAAAATTTTCTTGAACATAATTTATTCGTTTTTATTTATTTAAATTCAAAATTAAGCGGACAAATGTAAGCAATTATTTTGAATATCCGAGTTTTGCAAGAACTTCATCACTGATATCGATCTTGGGCGATGCAAAAATAATACTGCCTGCCGAAGCCCGGTCAACAATCACATGATACCCTTTTTCTTCCGAAATTTCTTTTACAGCATTATAAATATCATCTTGGATCGGCTTGACAAGACTTTCCCGTTTTTTGAACAATTCGCCGTCAGTACCAAAATATTTCCTTTTCAATTCCTGAGCAGCCTGTTCTTTCTCTACAATTTGTGTTTCTCTCTTTGTTTTCATTTCCGGAGAAAGAAAAACCAAATCAGCCTGATAAGTCTTATACAAATTTTGTGCCTCTTGTTGTAGGGCTTCAACTTCTGTCTGCCACTTTTTAGACTGCGTATCTAATTGCTCGTTAGCCATTTCATAAGCAGGAATATTTTTCAAAATATACTCCAAATCAATCAAAGCAAACTTCTGTGCGTTTACTCCTAAAGAGATCGCAAAAAAAGCAAGAAACGATAAAATAATTTTTTTCATATCGACGAGTTTTAAGTGTTAGGTATTAAGTTTAAGTAATATGCTATTAAAATTCTTGTCCAAGGATAAAGTGGAAACGAGATCCTGAGATCTTGTCATAAGGCATCGCGCGATCGAAACCATAAGCCCAGTCAATACCCATCATCCCGATCATCGGCAGGAAGATACGTACCCCAAATCCGGCAGAACGTTTCAGTTCAAACGGACTAAAACCTTTGATATCGGTCCATGAATTACCGGCTTCCACAAAACCCAAACCATAGATGGTAGATGTTGGTTCCAACAGGAACGGATAACGAAGTTCCAGAGCCATACGGGAGTAAGCATACCCTTCGCTTCCTCTTGGAGTCAAAGATCCGTTTTCATATCCACGCAAACCGATTGTTTCCTGGGCATAAGTACTATAATAACCGGTCATCCCGTCACCTCCCATATAAAATGTCTCAAACGGAGATTTCTTATTTGAATCGTATGAACCTACAAATCCATACTCAATACGGCTCATTAAGACAGGCGTTCTCTTTACAGTTTCCGGATTAGCCAGAGGCATAAAGATTTTTCCTTTAAATTTCCATTTATGATATTCTATCCAATTGTATTTTGCCCCATCCGTATTACTCATCGAAGCATAATCTTTTCCGTCCCAAAGAGAATATGGAGGAGTTGCAGCTACCGATGCGGTAAACTGAGATCCACTACGTGTATACAATGGACTATCCGTAGAATTACGTGACAAGGTTAATGTCAAAGCTACATTATTACAATTTCCGTTTTCAATCAAGAAGTAGTCCCAGTTTTTCAACATATAACGTTGGAACGACAGCTCAGCCATTGCATGAAAAAAGTTATCAGGCCATGTCAAACGTTTTCCATATCCGACTGAAAGGCCAAATACTTTCATTGACTGATTTTCATCATATGCCATGGAACTGCTACCATAGCCGTTGCCATAGCCACTTCCGTATCCATATCCGCCATATGAATATGGATCATTATAATAGTTGTTATAATAACGGCTGTCAACTCCCGTCTGAATCATATAATATGCCCCCAATGATAATGAATTCGGGCGTTTACCTCCAAACCACGGATCCATAAATGAAATACTGTATGACTGATAATAACGTCCGTTTGTTTGTCCGCTAAGTGTCAGCGTTTGTCCCTCTCCTTGCGGAATCACACCCTTATATGTACTCGGATATAAAAGGTTTTTAACCGAGAAGTTCGTAAATTTAAGACTCAAACGGCCGATAACCCCTGTTTGCCCCCAACCTGCAGAGAACTCAACCTGGTCGTTCGCCTTTGAAGTTAATCCGAGTTTCAGATCCACAGTCCCGGTTTCAGCATCCGGGATCGGCTGAATATCCATATTCTCCGGATCAAAGTGTCCCATCTGGGCAATTTCACGAGCAGAACGCATCAATGCATCTTTACTGAACAATTGTCCGGGTTTTACCATTAACTCACGACGGACAATATCTTCATATAAACGGTCATTTCCGGAAATTATCACTCTGTTGATCGTCGCTTGTATACCTTCCTGAATACGTACTTCAATATCTACGGAGTCATTTTCCGCATAAGTCTCTACCGGATCCAAACCAGAGAAAATATAACCGGTATTATAATACAGGTTTGAAACGGCATCATCGTCTGATTGCAAACGTTCAGTCATTTTCTTTATGTTATAAACATCTCCGGCCTTCATATTCAGCACATTATTAAGGTAATCCGACGGATATAAAGTATTACCTACCCAACGGATATTACGGATAAAATACTTATCTCCTTCATCTATTTTAATGAATATGCTCACATGTTTATCATCAAATTTAGCAACACTATCAATAACAATCTGAGCATCACGATAACCCATCTCGCTATATTTTTGAATAATGTTCTTCAGGTCATTCTCATACTCCTCATGAACATATTTCTTTGTACTGAACAACTTACGCCAACTCAACTTGAATTGTTTTTTCATGTCAAAGCCTTCGTTTGTTTTCTTCATTGCCATTTTGAGGGTATAATCCGACAAGTGTTCATTTCCTTCGATCCGGATTTCATGAATTTTTGTTTTTTCATGCTTATCCACGTCAATGTCCAGAATCATTTTCCCTTTGTTATTGACATCGTCTTTTTGAACAATACTGACATCCGCGTTACTAAATCCTTTTTCATCAAAATACTTGGTAATAATGGTTTTAGCCCGGCTAATAATATTTGGAGTTATTTGAGTTCCCTTAACCATTCCTATTTTAGCTTCCAAATCTTCACGCTCACCTTTTTTCATTCCGGAGAAACGTATTTCCGAAATTGTAGGACGAGCTGTCAATATAATGTCGATCCAGACTTTGTCTGTTTCCGTATACATTCTTGTTACTGCAATTTTCACATCGGAAAACAAACCATGTTTCCAAAAACGCTTTGCAACATCAGTAAGCTCTTCCCCTGGTATGTGAACCTTCATTCCTTTCTGTATACCGGCAAAACCTAATAATACAAAATCTTCGTAATTATCCGCACCGATAATACGAATGGAATCTACGGTATATGGTTTTGATCTGGTTAGAGAATAATGTATTACAGGATTTTCATCATAAGGGCCATCGTCCCCAACGACAGAAATGGTGGTATCCTTCGGGGTAGTGAGTGCCTGGTTAATTACATTCTCTTGGGCAAACACATTATTTACCCCAAAAATCACCAGACAAAAAAGTAAAAATTTTTTAATCATATTTATTACTTATGTTGCTTTATTTTCCTGACTGAACCTGTTCTCCTGTCTTTCCAAAACGTCGTTCCCGCGATTGGAAGTCCAGAATGGCCTCATACAGGCTTTCTTCCCTGAATTCCGGCCAATAAATATCTGTAAAATACAATTCGGAGTAAGACAACTGCCACATCAAAAAATTACTGATGCGGTATTCTCCTCCGGTTCTGACCAACAGATCAGGATCAGGCATATCTTTTGTGTTCAGGTACCCTGAAATTGTATCCTCATTAATCCGGTCAATATCAAGATTACCTTCTTTAACTTTTGATGCTATTTGTTTAACGGCTTCCGTTATTTCCCAACGGGAAGAGTAACTGAGAGCCAATACCAATGTCAACCCGGTATTTTCCGAAGTTTCGTCCAAACAATCTTGCAGATTTTCCTGTGTGGCCTGAGGCAATCGGGAAATATCTCCGATCATACGGATACGTACGTTGTTTTTCATCAGATCCGGAGTCTCCCTGCGTACAGCCTTAACCATCAACTCCATTAAGGCATCGACTTCTTCCTGAGGACGTTTCCAGTTTTCCGTCGAAAATGTGTACAAGGTCATATACTCCAACCCCAACCCTACGGCAGCTTCAACAATCTTACGAACAGAAACAACACCTTCCTGATGTCCCCAAAAACGGTACTTTCCTTGTTTTTGAGCCCATCTTCCGTTTCCATCCATAATAATCGCAATATGTTTGGGAAGCGCTGTAAGTTCTATTTTGTCCTTCAATGACATTTTATATCCCGATTATTCCGGGTTAGCACAATGTTTATTATTCGGACCGAAGTCCCATGTTATTGTAAACATCACAACTGAATACCAGTCATTATTTTTCGCCCAACTAGTAGGCATCTTGTACGGATTATCCAATTTAAATCCTTGCGAATTAGGAGCATCAAAATTATCCTGAAACAATTTCCTTACACCATATTCAAAACCCAGATTAATCCTGTTTTTTATTTTATATTTTACTCCTACTCCTAAAGGTAAATTCACACCAAAGAAAGTATCATCACCCGGAGCAAACGTAAGTCCTAATCCTGCAAACACATACGGAGTAATTTTACTTGTACCCAGATACGCAAACTTATCACTATAGGGTAAGAAATTAAACTCCATCTGTCCGCCTAGTTCATAAAAATTACGACTAAAAGAGGCCTGAGCATCATCAGGAAACACATTTGATGTATTTCCGGTATCTCCACTCACTTTTCCCATCAACAAATCAGCTTTTACCGCCCATCTGAAATTCATGTTCTTACGAAACACAGCTCCAAACGAAGGATGAAAACCCTGGAAAAAATTAGCCTGATTGGCATCACCCATATACATCGAGACCCCAATCCCTCCTCCTGCTTCATATTTATATTCCTGGGCAACCGCTGTCACACAGGTTAGCAAAGATGCTAAAAGCAATATTGTAAAGGCTTTCAAATGATATAATATTGAAACTTGTTTCATAAGCACATTTTTTCTCCTAATAGAAACGTGAAAAAAGCCTCAAAATTATACGATTACCTTTTTTACTGTTCAATTATTGTTAAACGTTAACTTATTAAGGACTCCGGTCCACACATCTTTCAATGGTACTTCAGTCTGGCGGCCTCCTATAGTATAAAAATAATTATCTTTAGCGACAACAACAGAAGCGCCGTATCTTCCGGAATAATCTTCCGGAACATAAGTTTTTTCCTTGTCAGCCTGCCAGGTAGTTCCACCATCTTTTGAAATATAAGTAACGCGATTATATGTTCCATCCTCCAATTTTCCATTCAGGAGATAAAACATATTGTTATAGCTAAAAACATTACATCTATCCAGTACGGGGAATAAACCCTGAGTACCGGTTAACTTTGCCCAATACAACCCATTTGAGGTAGACCATACTGAATTCTGAGAATTTCCTGCCGAATTTTTTCCTCCGACAACAGTTACCCTATCCTGCAACATCTTATAATAATTAACTGCGGAATATCCTGTTACAGGAAAATCCGGAGCAATCTCCGGCCCATACAACCAAGTCTTAAAGTCAGGCGTAAAGGCCGGGATATTTTTACCGTCTTTTACAACCAACAATGTATATCCGGCATCCTGGGTAGGCGATTTTTCAATACGTCCGAAGAACGCCTTAACCGGATATTCTGTCGTCACTTTCTGCCAGGAAAGAGCATTCGTTGAACGATACAAATCTCCTGAGCCTGTATATGCGAATAACGCCTCGCCCGTATTCTGAATGTCAGATACCTGAACATTTCCAGGCAAAGAAGACTGTTCCTCTTGCCAGTTAACGGCATCAGACGAGCTGTATACTTTAACATTTAACGCAGGCATTACACTCTGGGCATATGTATAAAACTTCTGACCGAAATATACTGATTTTGTATAGTCCGCATCCAGAAAATCAAGGTTATTTGCTATCTGTTTATATTGAACCGAGTCCGGATCGACTGTATGTATATTTAGTTTTACCTCATACACTTTCGTCACCCCGGAGTACGCGTAAACTCTCAGTTTAGCTACCTGTCTTAAATCCAATGAATCTCCTGAAGAGATAATAGTACTATCTCCATCTTCGCTATGAGTTATATCTACAACAGCATACGCAGAAGTAACAAACGTAGCAATTACCTTTTCATTTACTTCGACTCCGTACCGTAAAGAATCATGATTATATATCAGTCCTTTAAAATGATCGATAGAAAAGATTGCACTATCTAGTGCAGGGACAGAATCATGACTAACAGTAAAGCTTGTTATCTGTGCATCAATCGGAATAGTAACTTCCGGGTCATCTGATCCCAAACACGAAGTCAGGGCATAAATCATAACCACGGAACAAAAAATATAAAAACCTGTTCTTAAATTCATTCAAACAACGTTATTTGTAAACAATATCATTTGGTCTGCAAAAGTAGAAACATTTTTTACTTTATCAGCTATGTTCGTTAATATTTATAGATTTTTAGGGGATAAAATCGTTCTTATATGTAGAAATTATTGAATTTTCACATTTTTGAACATCCAATAATTTTCCACACAAAGGAGGTGATTTAACCCCTGAACCTAAAGAGAATCCTGCCGTTTCAATCTGAGCCTCATCCCATAAACCTTCTGAAATAAAGCTTTCCAACAACTTTGATCCTCCTTCAACAATCAGAGATTGGATCTTTCTCCGGTATAGTTCATCCATTATTTGAGGCAAAATTGATCGTGTAAAATCAATTATACAATATCTTTCATCGTCTGTTTCAGACTTTTGTCCTGTAAAAATTAATGTAGGAATAGTCCTATTCAGAAAAACAGCGGATTCCGGAATTTTCAAACTCTGATCTATTGCTATCCTCAACGGATTATTTCCGGACCAGAAACGCACATTCAACATTGGATTATCCAACAAAACCGTATTAGTGCCCACCATAACTGCGGATTCTTCCGCCCGCATTTTATGCACAGAAAATTGTGTAAATAAATTCGAAAAACGGACGGCTTGATTTCCATCTCCCTGAGTACGGATACGATCCATATATCCATCACTAGATTCTGCCCATTTCAGGATAATGTAAGGTCTCTTTTTTTCGATAACAGTCAGAAACTGCCTATTCAGAATTTTACATTCATCCGACAATATATCAGTAATCACCTCAACCCCAGCCTCCCGGAGCATTCGAATCCCCCTTCCTGAAACTTCAGGATAAGGATCCTGGTGACCAATAACGACTCTGGAAATTTGTTTTTTAATGATTAATTCCGAACAGGGAGGAGTCTTTCCATAATGAGAACATGGCTCCAAATTAACATATAAAGTCGAATCCGGCAAAAGAGATTGATCGGAAACAGAATTTATAGCATTAACCTCAGCATGTGCCTCCCCATACTTTCGATGAAAACCCTCTCCTATTATTCTGTCATTGTACACAAGAACAGACCCTACCATAGGATTAGGAGCCACATAACCCTTACCACAACCTGCCAGCTGCAGGCACCGCCTCATATATTGTTCGTGAGAAAACAAATTTCTTAATTTTTAATTATCTTTGCAGGAAAACGTTTTTCATGCAATATCTGTCTGAATATATTCATAATAAATTAAGTCCCATTTATGAAGAAAATGAGATAAAATCTCTATCTCAATGGATAATCGAATTTGTCTTCGGGATAAAATCTTATGAAATTTCACTTTGCAAAGATAAGGAAATCTCTCTAAATGAACGACAACGAATAGAAGATATCATCCTGAGATTACAAAATAACGAGCCTATACAATATATTTTAGGCGAAACAGAATTCTTCGGGATACCATTTACGGTAAATCCGGACGTCCTGATTCCACGACCTGAAACAGAAGAATTGGTTGAATGGGTTATTCAGGATCAACGAAAAAACATCCGGCAACACCCACCACAAATATTAGACATTGGTACAGGTTCTGGTTGTATTGGTATTAGCCTGGCTAAATATATCCCTTTTGCAAATGTTTATGCCATTGACATTTCGGAAAAAGCTCTTGAAACTGCAAAACACAATGCAACAATCAACAATGTGAATGTACAGTTCATTTGTCAGAATATTTTTAATACAATTTCTTCAGACATCTTTCCTGAAAAATGGGATATAATTGTCAGCAATCCGCCATATGTATCTGTTTTCGAACAAAAAAATATGGCAAAAAATGTTCTGAATTACGAACCACATACGGCGCTGTTTGTCCCCGATGAAAATCCATTGCTTTTCTATGAAAGAATAGCCGAATTCGGCAAGGAATACCTAAAAGAAAAAGGATTGGTCTATGTTGAGACAAGTGCCCTATATGGAAACGAAACCGCCGAAATGTTTAGATCCAAAGGATATAAAAAAGTTGAATTAAAAAAAGATATTTCCGGGCGGGACCGCATCGTCAGGGCAGAGTAATAACAATATCTATGAAAACAAAAAGTCCGGAAGAAGCCCTGCATTTATTGGCCGCATATTGTAGCCGAACCGAAAGATGTATTTCTGATATAAAAAAGAAACTCTTGCTATGGGAGCTTCCGGAGAATGATCAAAACAATATCCTGAAATGTCTCCAGGATGAAAAATTCCTGGATGAAGAACGTTTTTGCAGAGCATATGTTAATGACAAAAGTAAATACAGCAAATGGGGAGCGTATAAAATCAGGTTTGAACTGAAGAAAAAACAAATCCCCGACTCAATAATCAGGGAGGCTTTAAAGAACATCGCCCCCGATGAGAATAGTGAACGCCTGCGGCAACTACTAAAAGCAAAACAAAAAACAGTCAAAGGGAACAATGAATTCGAAATACGGCAAAAACTAATGCGATTTGCGGCCGGAAGAGGGTTTTCCCTTGAAGAAATCGAAAAAGCATTAGAAAAATTAAAAACTGACAAATAAAAATAATTCAAACCAAACAACTATGGAATTAGAAATCATTCAAAACAGAATTTATGAGATTAGAGGTTACAGAGTTATGCTGGACTTTGATTTAGCAGAGATGTATCAAGTTGAGACAAAACGCATTAAAGAGCAAGTAAGACGAAACATTGATCGTTTTCCTCTTGATTTTATGTTTGAACTCTCTCCTTCTGAGTGGACCAACTTGAGGTCGCAAATTGCGACCTCAAGTTGGGGAGGCGCTCGTTATCAACCATTTGCATTCACAGAACAAGGAGTTGCAATGCTATCTAGTGTCTTAAAAAGTGACATTGCTATCAAAGTAAACATATCTATTATGCGTGCATTTGTTGTTATTCGAAATTCAATGATTATGCAGATTTCCGTATCAAAAGAAATTGAAGAACTATGGAAGACAATAAATGATTTAAGTGAAGATAACCGTAAAAAAATGGACGATATTTATCTGGCTATAGCTGAATTATCCACAAAGCAAAAAGTCTTAAACGAAAAAGAAGATCTGACAAGAAAACCAATTGGATATCAGCATTACAAATAATCACACCATTACTAAAGTCAAACAACTATGGAAATCAGAACCTTATTCAACAACCTCTTGTCTTTATTTTATCCGGAAGAATGTATCGTCTGCAAAAACACACTAATAGAGGGAGAAAAATACCTTTGTTTACATTGCCTGCATAAACTCCCAAAGACCAATCATCATCTATGTCCAAACAATGCTGCATCCAAAAATTTAATTGGAAAAGTAGTTTTTAAAAATGCGTCAGGTTACCTGTTTTATAGCAAAGGCGGAATGAGCCAGGCTATCATTGCTGAAATCAAATACAAAGGAAATCGTCGTTTTGGAAGATGGATAGGAGAATATTTAGCTTCCGACATTTTGGATTCCGGATATTTCAACGATATCGATATCCTGGTATCAATACCCCTCCACAAGAAAAAACTTCACAAAAGAGGGTTCAATCAAGCCGAAATCCTTGCACAAGGCATCTCCAATATAACAGGATTATTTGTTGACACAATCAGTTTAGAACGCTCTATCGCCAACCCGACTCAAACAAAAAAAGGGAGTTACGAACGATGGCTGAACACAAAAGATATTTTTGTCCTCAAAAAAAGTGAAAGCTTTGAAAACAAACATATTCTATTGATCGATGATGTATTCACCACAGGGTCGACTGTAGAAGCGGCTATCGAAGCAATTAACAAAGAATGTGAAAATGTACAGGTCAGTGTATTGACACTAGCGCTTTCATGCTAATTAACCCTATTATTATAAATAACTATGGAACTAGAATTAATTCAAAACAAAATCTATGAAGTAAGAAATCGAAATGAGCCTTAGTTAATTAACATTTATTAACAATTAAAATTCGAATTTTCTGCATATATTTGTGAAAATGAATCCCCAAATTTTTGACAAACTAAAAACACTTGCTGAAGCAGCAAAGTATGATGTATCATGCGCTTCCAGCGGAACGACGAGGAAGAATCCGGGCAAAAACCTGGGATCGGCCTCAGGTTGGGGTATTTGCCATAGCTTCACGGAAGACGGAAGATGTGTTTCATTACTTAAAATCATGTTGACGAATCACTGTATGTACGATTGCGCTTATTGCGTCAACAGAAGGAGTAACGATATTCCCCGTGCTACACTCAGTGTCTCCGAATTAGTAGAATTGACTATCGAATTTTATCGCAGAAACTATATCGAAGGACTCTTTCTTAGTTCCGGAGTGGTTCGCAATCCGGACTACACGATGGAACGCCTTGTGCGCGTCGTAAAAGATTTAAGGCTTGTCCATCGCTACAACGGGTATATACATTTGAAAAGCATTCCCGGAGCCAGCCGAGAACTGGTCGCAGAAGCCGGCTTGTACGCAGACCGGATGAGTGTAAACATCGAAATTCCCACTGAAGAAAGTCTGAAGATGTTAGCCCCGGAAAAAGATTATCAAAGCGTTTTCCAACCCATGCATTATATTCAACAGGGATTCTTGGAAAGTAAGGAAGAAAAAAAGAAATTCCGGAAGGCGCCCCGTTTTGTTCCGGCAGGACAAAGCACTCAAATGGTTATCGGGGCAACTCCTGAAAATGACAAACAAATACTCAACCTGGCATCCTCTCTCTATCAGCGTCCGGCGATGAAGCGGGTCTATTATTCCGGATTTATTCCTGTAAATGATTACGACAAACGTTTACCGTCCCTGACGACTCCGCCATTGGTACGGGAACATCGCTTGTATCAAGCCGACTGGCTGATGAGGTTTTATCAATTTAAAGTCAATGAAATAGTTGATGATATAAATCCGGATCTCGAACTGGACATCGATCCTAAGCTGGCGTATGCACTGCGACATCCTGAACATTTTCCGGTAGATATCAATACAGCCGATTATGAAATGATTCTCAGAATTCCCGGTGTAGGAGTTAAATCAGCTCAATTAATCATTTCTTCCCGCCGTTACGGCCGACTCACTTCCGAACATCTCAAAAGGATGGGAGTTGTAATGAAGCGCGCCCGTTATTTCATCACCTGTAATGAATTAACCACATTCACCGTACAGGAAGCCAAACCTGAATATCTTCGTAAAATCCTGACAGAAGAGCCATCCAGGAAGAAGAAAAAAGACGACAGCAGACAACTCGTCATCGATTACCCGGCATAACTATGTTTTCCTCCGAGGATGTAGTTCACCCCAAAGTACGTCATCAACACCGACAAAAAGATGATTATCACAAAAATATGATAGAAAACAGGTTTTCTGAACCATGAAATCGTTTTCCCATGAAAACTGAAACTCATCAGTATAAACGTGATCAGAGCCCAAACTTCTTTAGGATCCCAGCCCCAGTATCTTCCCCAGGACACATTTGCCCAGATTGCACCGACAAAAATACCCGCCCCAAGCAGAAATGTAGCCGGATACATAAACAATTCGCTCATTTCTTTCAGGTCAACAACCATCTGCTTTGTTTCTGTTTTCTTCCCTGAAAACACTGTAAGTAAAAAGGCTGTCAGACTATTTAACAACATAAAACCACACAACCCATAAGAAAACATGATCAACGAAACATGAATACTTAACAACGGAGATTGTAAAACCGGAACCAATGGAGTAATATAAGGATTCATCGAGCCTATATGAGCAACAAGAAGAGTAAATCCGGATAATAACAAACTGAAATTTGTCATCAGAAAAGAGGAACGACGAAACAAAACTCCTACAAGAAGCGCTGTCCAGGAAATGACAAGCATTGTTTCGTATCCATTGCTCATAGGCAAACGCCCTGCAATATACCCTCGCAAAGCTATTCCTGCTGTCAGAAGAACAAAAATAAAAACCAGCAATCCATAAAAAACAGTATGGAGTTTCCTGTAGTCTTTATTTTTAGTTGTATAAAAAATAAAGAAAAACATACCTATACATCCTATTGTCAACGCTATTTTAAATAACAATGAGAAAATAGAGACTTTATTGTAAAGCAATTCCGCTTTCTGATGAGTAGATGACGGAAGTATATCTCCTGCAACCTTTTGCTGATAATTTTCCAACATTTCTATAATGGAGAATGCCTCTTTTTTTCCCTTATGGTATTCATCTTTATATACCGGGAAAAAGTGATCGACCAAACCTTGTTTTGCAGCACTGGCACCTTCTGGAAGCAATTGATTCGGATAAAACCATTTAATATCTTTTTCATCAGTCCCATAAGGGAAAACTTTTAATAAACTGCCATTTGTCAACATCGTAATCAATTGTACTTTTTCATCCAATTTAGAAGCTTCTTTTAAAATCGCAGTTTGCTTGGATGTGTGCATCTGCTTCCAGTACAATATAAGCTTGTATTCTCCAAACGAATCCAGAAAATCTTCAATGCTGGCTTTATCCTTATCGTTAAGTAATTTTCTTAGTTCAGGATGTTTTACATCAATCAAAGGAACATTCTTCCAATCATCAGAAAAGAAAATCCATCCCAGTAAAAACTGTTCTGCAGACAAACCCTCAAAACTAGCTTTTCCTGTTATTTTTGTAGTAAAATCTATCGCAAGAGTTTGCATAGGACAAATCCGTCCATGATAATCAATCCATATTTTTGAAAAACGCGTGGCCTGTTCTTTATCAATTGTTATCGTATTAAGATCTTTAATTTCCTGAGAATAAAGGCTGTATGGCAAAAATAAAAAAAACAATAACACTAAAGGTTTGGCTTCTTTTGAATACTTAAAATTTTTCTTCCAAAGCTCAAAGAAACGCCCTCTTCTATCGAACAAAACCCATAGCATGGAGAAAAACAAGAGATAATATCCGGCATAGGTGACAAAGATACCGGCTGTATCATGATTGACACTCAAGAGAGAGCCTTTCATATCTTCGTCAAAAGAACTCTGATAAAAACGATATCCTTTATATTGCAATATATTATTCATTGATATAATCTTCTCCGATATCTCTCCTGATTTATTGTCCTCAACATCCACAATACTCACATAGTTAGACGGAGAAGAGGTCCCTGGATAATATTCAACCTCAAATTTCTTTAGTTTCATCGTGAATGGAAGCTCTAGCGGATGGTTATTCAATTCTTCACAAGCAAACATTCCGATCTCATCTCCTTGTCTCAGATGAATAAATCCTGTTTCTCCATTAAACCGGGTAATTGAGGCACCCGCAAGTATAATCAATAAAGAAAGATGTAATACAAAAACCGGTAACTTTTTATATAAACCGGTCTTTACAATATAATACCCCCCGGAAACGGCCAACCAGGCCCAAAGCAAATTAAACCAGGTTGTTTTATAAAAATGAGTAAAAACATACTCCGTTCCTTTCAGATGTTCCAGCCAGGTAGCAATCCCCATCACTACAGCTAAAAGCAACAATAAAATAAATGCCAGGTAAGCTATTGTTTTCTTCATACGATTTTAATTGAAGTTACAAAGGTAAAATTATTTTAAAACAAAAACCTGGAGAACACATCACATGTCGCCAGGTTCATCAAAATTAAATAATCTTTGTCTATTGTTATGTGTTTGTGAATGTTCCAGAGATATAAAGCGATCTCCAACGCATAAATATTTCAACTATAATTTATGAAAAAACCATGCCAAAACTTTTTGGCATGGTTTTTTCATAGTTCCAAAATAATTGCATATATTTGCAGCAACATACTGCATATAGCAAACACATTAATCACTTTAGGCCTATTTATTCCCTTATCCTTTTATTTATTTGAATTTCAAATTTTTCACCCAATCCTTTATTCGCTTTTGAGTTAGATCATCCTGATTTTCCACATCGATTATCAAACCTTGAAACTCTTTACCTTTCAAAGCTTTTGATTTTTCGAATTCATAACCTTCAGACGAAGTAAAACCTATAAGTTTCGCCCCGCATTCCGTCAATTTTTCTGCTAATATACCTACAGCATCAGAGAAATTTTCAGGATAACTGATTTGATCCCCTAATCCAAAAATTGCAACTGTTTTATTTTTCAAATTTATTTCCGATAATTCAGGAATAAATTCGTCCCAATGAGTAGGTAATTCTCCATCAAACCAAGTCGACACTCCTATTATGATATTATTGTATTTTTCGAAATCTTTCTTCCAGGCTTTTTCAACCGGAATAAATTCCACATTATCTTTACCTAATTCTTTTACGATCTCTTGCGCTACAGCAGCCGTTTTTACCGACTCTTCGCTGTAAAATATTCCTATTTTTTCCATTCTAGTAATTCAATAATTCTTTTGCTGTATTATAAATTTTATCCTCATCAGGCAATATAGCCTGTTCCAGATTTTTATGAAATCCAACAGGAGTAAATGTAGAGCCAACTCTTCCTACCGGAGCATCCAGATACCGGAAAAGCTCAGAACCGATGATTGCGGCTATTTCTCCGCCAAAACCACCAAATACCTTATCTTCATGTACGACCAAAACTTTCCCTGTCTTTTTTACAGATTCAAAGATGGTTTCTTTATCCAAAGGAATTAAAGAACGAAGATCTATAACCTCAATGTTACCTCCTGTGTCTTTAGCAATACGCTCAGCGGCAGATAAACTAAGATGAGTCGTATTTCCGTATGTAATGATTGTCATATCATTTCCGGCTCTGCGAATACGGGCTTTTCCAAACGGGACTTCAAAATCATCAGGAACGACTGTCGATGCAGGTTCTGAATTATATTGGGCTTTGGGTTCAAGGAATAAGGTAAACCCTTCCGAACGCATACTGGTACGTAGCAAACCTGCAGCATCGTCGGCAAAAGAAGGATAAACAATCCTGGCTCCAGGTAATGTTGCCAAAGCCCCTTCAAGCGTTTGAGAGTGATATAAACCTCCTCCTATATAACCTCCGGAAGCCAGTCGCAAAGTAACATTCGGCACAAACTTCCCATTGTTTCTCCAATATTCATGAGTACATTCCACATACTGTTCTACTGCCGGCCAGAAATAATCGGCAAACTCAGCTCCTTCAATCACAATCCGGATCTTCGGGTCAAGGCGACTCATCCCATTTGCTGTTCCTACGATATAGTCCTCGGCAATGGGAGCATTAAATACTCGTGATGATCCAAACTCTTGTTGCAGGCCTTTAGTAACGTTAAAAACACCTCCTTTTTCTTTATTTGCGACATCTTGTCCCCACAAAAAAGTGTCCGGATTGTGACGAAATTCAGCTTTTAATGTTTGATTGATGGCTGTAACCAATGTTATTTTTTCTCCGGTGGCATTATGAGTCCCATCGACATATTTTTTCGGTTGATAAGCATCCGGTAGTACAAAATCATAAATACTATCGGAAGACGGATCCGGCGCTGCCAATGCTTTACGATTTGCAGCTTTCAGATCTGTTTTTGCTTCTTCTTCGATCTGTTTTATTTCCTCTTCGGAAAACCGTTTATATCTGATTAACATTCTCCGGATTTTTTCCAGAGGATCTGCAGCCTTGACGTATGCCAATTCATTTTCGTCCCGGTATAATGTATGTTTATCTGAATTGGAATGTGAGCCTATCCTGACACAATTCGCCTGAACAATAGACGGATTGTGGGTTGTAGCCGAATATTCCCTGGCTGCAGCCAATGCATTCATCGAATCGAATACATCTTTCCCGTTACAATGAAAAATTTTGAGATTTTTAAATCCGACAAAATTATCAGCAACTTTTCTATTGGCCGTCTGTTCGTGTTTCGGAACAGAAATACCATAACCATTATCCTGAAATACGAAAACTACAGGTAATTGTTCTGTACTTGCTCCGTTAATCGCCTCATAAACATACCCTTCTGAAGTAGATGCTTCTCCGAATGAACAAAACGCGACTCCGGGTTTCTTATAATAAACCAAACCTCTGGCAACTCCGACTGCATGTAATGCCTGAGTAGCTGTCGCTGATGAGACATTATGTATATTTAATTCTATTTTTGAAAAATGGTTCGACATGTGTCGACCTCCACTTGTCAGGTCTGTTGCTTTGGAAATACCGTTCAGGATAATTTCTTCTGCGGTTATACCTGCAGATAGAGCGGTCAATAAATCCCTGTAATATGGAAATAAATGATCCTCACCCTGTTTGAACGTTTGTCCAAGAGCCAGTTGTATTCCATCATGTCCGGCATATGGGGCATGGAATGACCAACCAAGTGATTGTAAAAGATAGGATGGCGCCTTTTCATCAATAGCTCTTCCTAAAGTCATAAGATAAAACCATTTTTTCAGGGTTTCTTTGTCTGTTGTTTTTATATCGAATTTCTTCATGATTTATACCTTAATTATTTATTATCATCCCATTTTTCCAGATAATCAGCAATCCTTTTCAGGAAATTGCCACCCAGGGCGCCGTCAATAATACGATGATCGTACGACAATGACAGATAAACTTTATGCCTGATTGCAATCACATCGCCTTCAGGAGTTTCAATGACAGAAGGTCTCTTTTCAACTAATCCGACTCCCAAAATAGCGGCTTGAGGCTGATTAATTATCGGTGTTCCGAAAAGGACTCCATTACTACCTAAATTAGTTATTGTAAACGTTCCCCCTTCAATATCGGCTGTAGTCAATTTATTACTTCTGGCTTTTGTTGCCAAATAGTCAATATTCTGAGCTAATCCACTTAAATTAAACTGGTTAGCATTATGAATTACCGGAACGATCAGGTTTCCATTATCCAGGGAAACTGCGATTGCCACATTGATATATTTTTTCTGAATGATCTTATAGCCATCTACAGAAGCATTGACTTGTGGAAAATCGACCAAAGCACGCACTGTAGCTTCTGCTATTGCCGGCATAAAAGTCAACTTAACTCCCTCTCGTTTAAAGAATTCGTCTTTTATTTTATTCCTCCAAAGAGCAAGTTTAGTTACATCGGCTTCAATAACACTCGTCACATGAGGAGAAGTCTTCTTAGACATCACCATATGATCGGCAATAACTTTCCGGACAGGATCCATATCTTTAACCAGATCTTCTCCACCGGCAGATACCGTTTGACTCACAACCGGTTTATTTTCCAAAACAGGTGCAACAGGCTTACTTTCCGTTGCTTTCATAGAATTATCATTCTGCAGAAGAGTATTCGCAACTTCCGGAGTTGCACCTATTTTCTTTTGTTCAATATATTTTTCAATATCTTTTTTACTAACTCGCCCCTGATAACCGGTTCCTTGTAATTTCTCCAGTTGATCCGGCGAAATATCAGCCTCAGAAGCTAGTCGTAAAACCGCAGGCGAATACCATTTATCTGTTTGTGTTTTCACTTTAGAAGACGCTTGTTCCGCCATTGAAACCTGTTCGATTGTCTCCTTTTGAACCGGAACATCTATTTCTTCGAGAACCTGAGCTTTTTCTTCACTGGTTACGCTTTCCCCTCCCAGGTCTACAATAGCAATAACAGTTCCTACCGGCGCGGTATCTCCCTCCTGAAATAAAATCTCAATTATTGTTCCTGCAACTGGCGACGGTATTTCTGCGCTGACTTTAGCGGTGTTGACCTCAAGTAATACATCATCTTCTTCAACGTGGTCTCCAGGCTTCACATTCCAGACTATAATGGTTCCTTCGGTAATACTTTCTCCCAACTTGGGCATTTTTATTTCGAATCTTGACATAATATTGAGTTCCTTATTTAGAATGATTGTAAATTAATTTTCATTTTTACCATAAAACAAAACACAATACCGAAAAGTTTAAAAGAAAATTAGAGGTGGTAAGAAAGTAAGACTATAAAACATTTACCGAAAAAAAACGTTTTAATAAAAAATTCACAACATTTCTATATGAAAAAATTCGTATCTACAATCGTCAACGGTTATATGGGACTCCTTTTCCCACTTATTATGACGATCATACTACTGGAAAAAATGCACCATTTAATTTCCCCTTTAGTAGTCGGAATTGAAAACAAATTACACATTTCCAAAATTGCAGGAGTATTCAATCTTATCCTGATCTCTGCCTTAATCATGCTATTGTTGGGATACCTGGCTGGAATCCTTATTAAAAGTCCATTTATAAAAAAGCAAATAGAAAAATTTGAGAGTAAAATACTTTCCAAGATTCCGATTTACAACCTGATAAAATCAGTTCTCGGTACAGAAATCGGAGTCAAAGGAAATAATAATTTCCGGCCCGCCCTACTACAGGACGGAGCTTCATTTTCGCTCTGTTATGTAACCAGCGAAAGCGATAGTTTTTTTTCCGTTTTTATCAGCGAAGGAGGCTTGAGTGGCGGAGAATTACGAATTGTCCCTAAAGACAATATACGTCTTCTCAAAGTAGGACTCAACGAATTTACAAAAATAATCAAGCAATACGGCGTCAACTCAGCCCAATACGGAGAAGCATTTTACCATAAATAATACAAAACTTCCATTTCTCTCGTAATTATCTTAAATTTGCAGTCAAAACATAATAAAAGTGGGAAAAAATAAACTGCAAAAATTCGGGGAAATGGAAACATTTTCCAATGTGTTTCAATATCCATTTGCCACATTACAGGAAAAAGGATTTGAAATGAAAGGACGATGGAATGAGTTATTTTTCAAAAACGATCACCCTATAGTCCTGGAATTGGGTTGTGGAAAAGGTGAATATACCGTTGGACTGGGTAAATTATTTCCGGAAAAAAATTTTATCGGAATTGATATCAAAGGAGCCCGGATGTGGACCGGAGCGAAACAAGCTGTACAGGAGAATATGAACAATGTAGCTTTCCTGAGAACACATATCGAATTGCTCAACTACTTTTTCAGTGAAGGAGAAGTTTCTGAAATCTGGATTACTTTCCCGGATCCTCAGATGCGCAAAATCAACAAACGGATGACATCCACCCGTTTTATGAAGATGTACAGGCAAGTGCTTAACGACAATGGACTTATCCATCTCAAGACTGACAGCAACTTCATGTATACCTATACCTGCGAAATGGTAAAGATAAATCAATTGCCGGTATCGGTACAAACAGACGATTTATATCACAGTCATCTGGCGGATGACATTCTTTCTATCCAGACTTTCTACGAGCAACAATGGCTTGATCGCGGTTTAAATATTAAGTATATTAAGTTTACCTGTGAACCACGGGAAGTATACATAGAACCCGATATGGAAATAGAATTGGACAGCTACCGGAGTTTTAACAGAGGTAAACGGAGTGGTAGCTCTCATCAAAAGTAAATACAAAATGGTAAGGGATTATAAGTATATTGAACATACTGTTAGTATTTGCGCTGAGTGCAAAAAACGGATCGATGCTAAAATTATTGAAAAAGACCATTCAATCTTTGTACAAAAATTTTGTCCGGAACATGGAGAATCCCGCCATATCCTGGAAGAAAACGCGACGTATTACCATCAACGAAAACTTTTTGATAAACCGGGAAATAAATTTGACACTCAGACAGAAAGGAAGTCCGGCTGCCCTTTCGATTGCGGACTTTGTCCGGAACATGAGCAACATACCTGTATCGGACTGATTGAGGTCACTTCTGCTTGTAATTTGAACTGTCCGGTTTGTTTTGCAAACAGTGGGCCCAATGAATTTCTGGAGATTGAACAATTCGAAAAGATGGTCGATCTTTTCGTTGCTTCGGAAGGAGGAAAATGTGATATTCTGCAGATAAGCGGTGGTGAACCGACACTCCACCCCGATATTATCCAAATAATTGAATTGGCCAGGACAAAAAACATCGCCTACGTCATGCTGAATACCAATGGACTGCGAATCGCTGAGGATATTCAATTTGTAGACCAGCTCAGCCGATTCAAAGGAGGATTTGAAGTATACCTTCAATTTGATGGTTTCAATGATGATGTTTATCGTTATTTTCGCGGAAGACCACTGAACGAGATCAAACAAAAAGCATTGAAAAACCTGAATGATAAAAATATACCAGTAACATTAGTTACAACCCTGGAACGTGGAGTCAATGATGATGCCCTTGGGAAAATGATTGAATTCGGCCTCTCTTCCCGGTGTATACGAGGCATAAACTTTCAACCTACAGCCTATTTCGGACGACTACCGGAAGTAGATACCGATCAACGGCTTACAATTACATCTGTCATAAAGAAAATTGAGGAACAAACCTCCGGAATTGTTCTCCAGTCGGATTTTATTCCATTGCCTTGTAATGTCGACAGAGTGGCAATCACTTATTTTTTCAAGGAAAAAGATAATTCATTCGTTCCACTTACCCGTAATCTGGATATGCAAAAATATCTTCCTTTCATCAAAAACACATTCAAATTCGATCCGGATGATTTTTTGAAAGAACTGACCCGCGATGCTTTTACAAAACAGTGCTGTAATGTAATGGGACTATTCAAAGAGATTTCAAAATATATTCCTCTGAGTTATGCATTTAAATCGGAAGAAGAAAAAATAGATTATGTTACGGAGAATACATTCCGCATTAGTATCACCTCTTTTGTGGATGCTTACAATTTCGACATCAAATCAGCTCAAAAAGAATGTGTTCATGTAATCACTCCGGATTTGAAAAAAATTCCATTTTCAATGTATAACCTACTCCACCGGAAATGAACTACGACATCCAGATCCCTGTTCCAGATTTCGGAAATTACAATCCATTTTTTCTGGTTGCCAATATTGTTGCAACTACCTGTACCTTGATTGTAATTTTTTCAATTATATATGACTTTGTCAAATATCACCGGCCAAAGCAAAATGAGAAAAAACGGAACAACTGGGTAGAAACCGGAAGTATGTTCGTCTATTTCTTTATTTTCACTTTATTTTTAAAACCGGAGTGGGGAAAGTTTGATGTCCGTTCCGATTTGTTGTTTGCAATAATCCAACTAACTGCCATCAGTATTTTGATAATCAGTTGTTATGTAAATATAAAGGGCAGATTGGTTCTGCAACATAATTGGGCTAATCAGGTCACCATTTATCATAATCATACTTTAATTACAAACAGTGTCTATAAATGGGTTCGACATCCACTGTATGCCTCATTGATTTGGATGTTTATTGCCGGAAGTCTTATTTTTTGCAGTTATTTGGCCTTATTATCCGTTATTTTTATCTTTGTCCCAATGATGTATTACCGGGCAAAACAGGAAGAACAGTTACTGACAATCAAATTCCCGGAATATTTACAATATCAGAAAAAAACAGGAATGTTCTTTCCTAAAATCGTTTGACTATATATTTGCAAAAATATTTGATTATGACCAGCTATAAAATCGTTTCAGTCCCAAGTGCAGCATTTGCCTTCTGTAGATATAGCCTTGCATTGTTTGTGTGGATTTCTTTTTTCCGACATTCAAAGGTAGTATTGTCCGTAGTTTGTGTCCTATTTTTATTATCTGCAATTTTAAAAGTTAAAAACGCGCCATTAGTATGGTTATATTCTGCAACATTTAATAAAATAAAACCATCAGAAGAGGTAATGCTTAACCAGCATGCCATCTATTTTGCACACGTTCTCGGACTCATTCTTTCGGTTCTTTGCTTACTTGCTGTTTGTCTTATCAATGCCAATTGGGCTTGGTACTTTGTACTTGCTTTCGCAATTTTAAAAACAATTTCAGCCGTAGGATTCTGTCCGGCAGAAAAGCTTTACAATTGCATTACCAATGGGACTTGTTGTGTAATTAAGAAAAAAACAAATGGAAACGATCCATCCCACCAATGAACATTGGGGGGGTATCAAACCCGTATTGTTTCATATCGGAAATTTCGAAGTCTCATCTTACTCCTTTTTTATTACGCTTGGGATTATAACCGGAGCGCTCGTTTATTTTTATGAAGCCAGAAAACTTCATCAGAATAACGAAAAAACCTTTATGATTGTCATAGGAGCTTTCATTGGTTCCACCATAGGAGCAAAATTATTGGAAATGCTCCTTAATGTAGACCGCCTCTCTTCTGCGAATGACCTATTGCTTTTCCTGATTTCCGGACGAACTATCATAGGAGGTTTGATCGGAGGGACAATCGGAGTTTGGATTACAAAGCGAATACTAAATATCAAAGCAAAACGAGGAAATTTATTTGCTCCTGCCGTTGCCATAGGTGTTTGTATCGGAAGGATCGGTTGTTTTTTTGAAGGATGTTGTTACGGCAAACCATCTCATTTGCCTTGGGCTGTAGATTTTGGAGACGGCATTGCCAGACATCCGACCCAACTATATGAGGCTGTTTTTATGCTGATCATGTTTTTTGTTATAAAATTGGGGTTCAAAAATAAAACTGTCGCCCCCGGATATCTGTTCAATTTCTTGATGATAGCCTATTTTATCTTCCGCTTTTTAATAGAATTCATTCGCACTGAACGAATTGCCTTTCTTTATCTGACTTATTTTCAAATTATTTGTATATTTGTATTAATTTACCTTGTAAGAGCTAATAGACAGATAATGGCTTATGGAAGAAGAACGAAGTAGAATTGAGGAAATATTCAAAGGAATTGGTTTGGGAATCCTTTTGATTATTCTAGGTTTCCTAATGCCTATCGGTGTAATAATAATCTCTCTTATATACCTAGCTCTAATCATATTTTTCTATGCAAAAGGCAGAAGCGGAATCGGACTTGGTTTGATTCTTACTGTTTTAATACCAATTGCTATCGTAGGAGGTTGTTTATTAATAATTTAAAGTACAAATGGCATTATATCCTAAATTAATTCTCGACGCATTACAAAACGTACGTTATCCCGGCACAGGCAAAAGCATTGTGGAAATGGGAATGGTTGAAGACGATATTCACATTAACGGTAATCAGGTTAGTTTTTCTATCTTATTTGAAAAACCCAACGATCCGTTTATCAAATCAGTAATCAAATCGGCAGAAGCAGCTATTCTGACTTATATTGGTGAAGATGTGGAAATCAAAGGCAATATAGAAGCCAGATCCAAACAATCAGCACGTCCAGAACCGGCAAAGTTACTTCCACAGGTAAAAAACATTATTGCCGTATCTTCCGGAAAAGGAGGTGTCGGAAAAAGCACTGTCGCAGCTAATCTTGCGGTAGCCTTAGCTCAGATGGGTTACAAGGTCGGATTACTGGATGCCGATATTTACGGGCCATCGGTCCCGAAAATGTTTAATGTGGAAGAAGCCCGCCCCTACCTGGAAAATATAGATGGGCGAGACCTCATTATACCCGTGGAAAGTTATGGAGTTAAAGTCCTGTCTATCGGATTTTTTGTCAATAAGAATGATGCGGTAGTGTGGCGTGGAAGTATGGCCAGTAATGCCCTCAAACAACTTATCTCCGATGCCAAATGGGGAGAGCTGGACTTTTTCCTCCTGGATCTACCTCCCGGCACCAGTGACATTCATCTGACATTGGTTCAAACCCTGGCTGTTACAGGTGCAATCGTTGTCAGCACCCCACAGGAAGTGGCTCTGGCAGACGCCCGCAAGGGAATCAATATGTTTACCGGCGAGAAAGTTAATGTTCCGGTCTTAGGTCTGGTAGAAAATATGGCTTGGTTTACTCCTGCCGAACTTCCTGAAAACAAATACTTTATTTTTGGGAAAGAAGGCTGTAAACGCCTGGCCGAAGAATTAAATATCCCTCTGCTCGGACAAATTCCAATCGTACAAAGTATTTGTGAAGGAGGAGACAAAGGAGAACCCGTTGCATTAAACCCGGATAGTATAACAGGGAAAGCTTTCATGCAATTAGCAGAAAATACGGTAAAGCAGGTGGAGTACCGGAATACTCACATGGAAGCAACAAAAAGAGTAGAGATTAAAAAACAATAATAATGAATAATTTCGCAGAACTGATTACCGGTAGAAGAAGTATCAGGAAATACACAGAAGAGTCGCTACAGCCTCATGAGGTTGAGCAAATCATGAAAGCGGCATTGATGTCTCCTTCATCCAAACATAGTAATCCATGGCAGTTTATTTTGATAGAAGACAAAGAAACCCTCAAAAAACTGGCGCATTGTAAAAGTAGCGGATGCTCTTTTGTTGAAAACTGTGCTCTCGCGATAGTTGTCCTGACCGATCCTATGCAAAGTGGAGCGTATATTGAAGATGCCTCTATTGCAGCAACTTATATTCAATTACAGGCAGAAGACCTGGGATTAGGTAGTTGCTGGGTACAAATCCGTGGCCGTGAAACAGAAGCCGGACAAGATTCTGAGGATTATATACGCCAGTTACTGAATATCCCTTTGCAAATGTATGTCGGATGCATTGTAGCTATAGGTCATAAAGAGAAACCGGGTAAACCTCATGGCGAAGAGGATCTACAATGGGAGAAAATTCATGTCGAAACTTACCGGTATGACGGACAAGCCTGAAATAGTTCTTGTAGGAGCAGGAAACCTGGCTACACATTTAGGAATTGCCCTAAAAGAAAAAGGATTTATTATCTTGTGTGTATACAGTCGCACCCTTGACTCCGCAGGAAAACTGGGAAAACAATTAAATATTCCCTATACCAATCAGTTGGAAGAGATCCCTACTAATGCGGGAATATATATATTTTCAATAAAAGATGATGCCCTACCCGGTTTATTAGCGAATTTTCCTAAAACAAACGGAATTTGGACACATACAGCCGGAAGTCTGCCTCTATCGATTTTCGAACCCTACTCCGATCATTATGGAGTAATATATCCATTACAAACATTCAGTAAAGATCGTAATGTGAATTTTCGGGACATCCCGGTCTTTATAGAATCAAACCGAAAAGAAGATGAGAAAATACTCCTGAATTTTGCAAGGAGTTTTTCAGAAAAAGTAATTCCATTATCCTCCGAAAAAAGGAAATATTACCATTTAGCTGCCGTATTTGCTTGTAATTTCTCAAATCACATGTATACTCTGGCATCTGAAATCCTGGAGCAACAAGACCTTCGTTGGGAATTCCTGCAACCATTAATCCGGGAAACAGCTTCTAAAATTGAAGGAATGGCTCCTATCCAAGCCCAAACCGGCCCTGCATTAAGATATGATCAAAACGTGATCGACAAACAACTGAATTTGCTGGAAGGAGACAAGAATAAGCAGGAATTATACGAGAAAATAAGTCAGAGTATTTATCACAAGCAACAGGAAAAGGATACTTGATCTATTATGAAACATTTTTGTATGAAACAAATTTGTTTCAAACAAAAATGTTTCATACATTTGTACTATAAAAGTTATATCTTTATGAATACTCCTTTTGTTTATGGTAAAATAGCCCGATCTGAAAATTTCACTGATAGGGAGAAGGAAACTGCCCGCCTGATTTCTAACTTTAGTTCATTGGTAAATTGCGTGCCCACTGGCAACAACATCAAAATGTAGCTTATTGTCTTTATGACAGTAAACGCCATATAATGCTCGATGTATTTACTAATACCTCCATGCCATTCTACAAGTTTGGAGATCTAGTATTCCTTGAAAAAATCGACACATCATCATGGATTAAGTTCATCTCAGAACGCTTCAATGCTACTGGAAAAGAGATTCAACCTAAAGATATTCAATTAATTACAACTTTAGCTGACAACCATCCTTATTATGTCCAACAACTTTCGCAACAGGCTTGGTTAAGAACAGAAAAAAATTGTAATGATAATATTATTTTTGAAGCCCATACTTCAATTATTGAGCAAATTAGTTTATTATTTACAACGATTACAGAATCTCTAACAACAAACCAACTAAACCTTCTGAGAGCAATTATTGCCCAAGAAACGGCACTCTCTTCCGAAAGAGTTATTTCAACATATCGTCTCACATCCTCAGCAAATGTCACGCGATCACGTAAATCACTCATACAAAAAGATATTCTTGACGAAAAAGCAGGAAAAATCACATTTCAAGACCCAATGTATTACCATTGGCTCAAAAATGAATATTTTAAAAATCAAATATTATAGCCAACAACAAATTGATTCAAAATCAGTTATATAATATGTACATCATCCAAAAAATAAAAATATGAAACATTCTATTCTTCTTTCTTTTATCGTGCTCTTTTTTGCCGCCTCTTGTACGGATAAAGAAGCATTCAAAGTTACCGGAACATTTGCTGGTGACGATTTCAATGGAAAAACTGTTTACTTGATTGATTTCAATCAGGAAAAAATCGATTCCGCTAAAGTTGAAAACAAACAATTTAAACTCAAAGGCAGTACTGTTGATATTACAGACGTATGTTTCATACAGTATAGCGAACAATACAGGCCTGTTGTATTCTTTCCTGAACCAGGAAGCATAGAAGCGACTATCGACTCCTCTTTTACACCTCATATTAAAGGTACAACTCTCAACGACAGTTATCAAAACTTCACCGATGAAGTTTATAAGATGATTGATAGTAGTATGCAGCTTGCCGAAACATTAAATAAAGATATGGAGGAAGGGAAGATTACCGAACAAGATTTCAAAAATAAACAAGACGAGTTTCTTAATGAATTCCGGGGGAAAATCTATGGATTCGTAAAACAAAACATTCAAAATCCGGTAGGAGAATTTTTATTTCTGGACAACTACAACTATCTCAGTGCAGAACAGAGCCTGGAACTAATCCCGATGATGAATCCGGAATTCAAATCCAAAGAAAGCGTTCAGAGGGCTGAAAAAATGGCTCAGGCTGAAGCAGCTTCCGGAATAGGGAAATCATTTATTGACGTTAAAGGAAAAAGCCTTGACGGAAAAGAAGTGTCATTATCCGATTATGCGGGAAAAGGAAAAATCGTCCTTATTGACTTCTGGGCTTCATGGTGTGGTCCTTGCATCAAAACTTTACCGGAACTGGTTACTACCTATCAAAAATACAAAAATAAAGGTTTTGAAATTGTAGGTATTTCTCTCGATGACGACCAACAAAAATGGGCAGATGCAACTGCGAAACATAAAATTACATGGCCTCAATTGTCTAACCTGCAAGGTTGGACTGATGAAGCGTCGCAAGCTTACGGTATTAACTCAATCCCGTCAACAATTCTATTGGATGAAAATGGTGTAATCATTGAGAAAAACATGGATGCAAAGGCATTAGATCAAAAATTAGCTGAGCTACTGAAATAAAATTTTCCCGGCACAAATCAAAGAGGGCATTCCACAAACGTGAAATGCCCTCTTTATTTTTGATATTCCTTTCGGAATTAAACTCTTTTTTCTTTGATACGAGCTTTCTTACCGGTAAGTTTACGCAAATAATACAATTTAGCACGACGTACTTTACCAACTTTGTTTACTGTAATGCTGTCGATAAATGGAGAGTTAAGCGGGAAAATACGCTCTACTCCAATATTTTCAGACATTTTACGAACAGTGAAACGTTTTTTATCAGTATGACCGGAGATTTTAATTACCACTCCACGGTATTGCTGAATACGTTCCTTATTACCTTCTTTGATTCGATAGGCTACTGTCACAGTATCACCACTCTTGAATGCAGGATGTTCTTTGTTCGTTGCGAACGCTTCTTCTGCAATTTTAATTAAATCCATTGTTATTAAGCTTATTATGTTATTCGAAATCGCAATATACACGAGCAACACGTTTTTTCTCGTCAGAGATTGCGTAAAGCGGGCACAAAGTTAAGAATTATTTTATAAAATGCAAAATAATTAATTTCTATCTCTTCTCTCCGGACGGTTCGGGCGATCAGAACGGTCTTGACGCTCAGGACGATGCTCAAAACCTTCAGGACGAGGCAGTAATGCTTTACGTGAGAGTTTGAATTTGCCGGTTTTAGGATCGACATCGACTAATTTCACTTCTATCATATCACCCTCTTTAATTCCTGCTTCTTCTACTGATTCCAGACGTTTCCAGTCGATTTCCGAAATATGAAGCAATCCGTCTTTTCCAGGAAGGAATTCCACAAAGCAACCGTACGGCATGATCGAGCGTACTTTTCCTTCGTAAACCTCTCCTACTTCAGGAACGGCGACAATACCTTTGATCTTAGCCATAGCAGCATCGATCGCAGTCTTATTATTGGCAGAAATTTCTACGCGACCATAACCATCGATCTCTTCGATAGTAATTGTAGCACCCGTTTCTTCCTGCATTCCCTGAATAATTTTTCCACCAGGACCGATCACAGCTCCGATAAATTCTTTAGCGATGATCAACACTTCAATACGTGGAGCATGTTCTTTCAAGTCTGCACGAGGTTCAGAAATTGTTTCGAGTATTTTACCCAAAATATGCATACGGCCTTCTTTTGCCTGATTCAAAGCTTTTTCCAGAATTTCGTACGAAAGCCCATCTACCTTGATATCCATCTGAGTAGCAGTAATGCCATCACGGGTACCGGTAACTTTGAAGTCCATATCTCCTAAGTGATCTTCATCACCTAAAATATCAGAAAGGACAGCAAAATTTTTACCTTTATTTTCAGAAATCAATCCCATTGCGATACCTGAAACAGGTTTCTTCATGTTCACACCGGCATCCATCAAAGCCAACGTACCGGCACAAACTGTTGCCATCGAAGAAGATCCGTTCGATTCCAGGATCTCGGATACGATACGAATGACATATGGATAGTTTTCAGGAATCATACCTTTCAACGCACGGTGAGCCAGGTTACCGTGACCAACTTCACGACGGCCTACCCCACGCTGAGGTCTCGCTTCTCCTGTAGAGAATGGAGGAAAATTATAGTGCAACATGAAACGCTCTTTATCGCGGCACAAAACATCATCCACGATTTTTTCGTCAAGTTTTGTTCCTAAAGTAACAGTCGACAATGACTGAGTTTCTCCACGTGTAAAGATCGCTGATCCGTGAGGCCCAGGCAAACAATCTACTTCCGACCAGATCGGACGTATCTCGGTTGTTTTACGACCATCCAGACGGATACCTTCATCAAGGATGCAACGACGCATCGCTTCTTTTTCCACATCGTGGTAATATTTTCCGATCAAAGCCGCTTTTTCAGCCAACTCCTCTTCGGTAAATTGAGCTTTATATTCTTCTACTACAGCAGCAAAAGCATCACTGCGTTCGTGTTTTGAAGAACCTGATTTTGCGATCGCATAAACTTTATCAAAACATTTCGCATGAACATCCTTACGAAGATCTTCATCATTCACTTCGTGACAATATTCGCGTTTTACTGTTTTTCCAACAGCTTCCGTCAGTTCCAACTGAACACGACATTGAGTTTTGATAGCTTCGTGAGCAACTTTAATGGCTTCAAGCATTTCTGCTTCAGAAACTTCATCCATCTCACCTTCCACCATCATGATATTATCAATAGTAGCTCCAACCATGATATCCATATCAGCTTTTTCGAGTTGAGCGAAAGTCGGGTTTACGACAAATTCACCACTAACACGCGCTACACGAACTTCAGAAATAGGTCCGTTAAACGGAATATCAGAAACAGCTATTGCGGCCGATGCAGCTAAACCGGCCAAAGCGTCAGGCATATCTTCGCCATCGGAAGAGAAAAGTATAATATTCACGAAAACTTCAGCATGGTAATTATCCGGGAATAGTGGACGCAGAGCACGGTCAACCAGACGGCAGGTCAGGATTTCATAATCTGAAGCACGTCCTTCCCTTTTCATAAATCCACCCGGAAAACGTCCGAACGCGGAAAATTTTTCTTTGTATTCAACTTGTAGCGGCATGAAATCAACACCCGGATTTGCATCTTTGGCTGCACAAACTGTAGCCAGTAAAACGGTATTGTTCATACGTAAAACAACCGAACCGTCAGCCTGTTTAGCTAACTTCCCGGTTTCCAAGGTAATGGTCCGTCCATCACCCAAATCAATCGTCTTGACAATAGGATTAATCATAAATAATCTTTCTAAAATATATTCTTCTATATAAAATCGTACAAAGGTACGAAAAAAATCTATATATTTGCGGGATAATTGTATACTTATGAAAAAAGGTCTTAAAATACTGTTAATTATCCTCTGCGCTTTTGCTTTCCTGTTTTTAATGTGCAAACTGCTCAAAAAAGACAACAACAAATTTACTGTTGAAGGAAATGTGGTCGAAGGAAATAATAAAACGATGTATTTCGAACATGTCGGAATCTCAGCTATAAATATACTCGACTCTGTCAGATTAAACGAAACCGGCAAATTCAAGTTTAAACAACTTTATTCGGGAGAACCGGATTTTTATCGTTTAAGGTTAGAGGGACAGTTGATCAATATTGCTATCGACACCACAGAAACTGTAAAAATCCAGGCAAATGCTTCGAACTTCGCTCAGGGATATACGATCAGCGGATCTGACGAATGTACGAAAATCAAAGAGTTGGCGATGGATCAACTAGAAGCCAGTATTGCATACAATAAGCTTCGTAAGGAATACAATGACAAACAGATCTCTGTCGACCAATACATGGAACAAATCGGCCCTGTGCTCAACAAATACAAAGAAAGCGCCAAGAAATATATCTATGCCAATCCAAGATCAACATCTGCTTACTTTGCTCTATTTCAAAAAATTAACAATATGTTAATCTTTGACCCGTATGACAAGGAAGATTACAAAGCCCTGGGTGCTGTAGCTACCAGTTGGAACCAATTTTATCCTGAAGCATCACGTTCAAAACAACTATACACTTTAGCCATACAGGCTCTGAAATCGATCCGGGGGGAACGCCCTGTCGAATATGACGTTACAGATAATTCAACTCATTTCGAAATAAATCTCCCAAATGTTGAAGACACAGCAATATCTTTATTCGAATCCTGTAAAGGTAAAATTACACTGATTGATTTCACAGCTTACCAAATGAAAGAATCACCGGAACACAATATCTTACTGAATACGTTTTATGAAAAATACAAATCTCAAGGTTTTGAAATCTATCAGGTATCTCTGGATGCCGATGAACATTTCTGGAAAAACTCGGCAATAAACCTTCCTTGGATTTGTGTGCATGACAAAAAATCCATGTATTCTCAGATTGCATTGAATTATAATGTTAAAAATCTACCTACTGCATTCCTTATGAATCGCAATGGAGAAATTGTTAAACGTATAGAATCATTTGATAATCTGGAGAACGAAATTGCTCCGTTTTTTAAATAATTAAAATTTTGTATGTTGCAAAGCATCTGAAAATATTTGACAGATATCAAAAAAGGTAGTACCTTTGTAAAATATTAATAAGAAGTGATAAGAGTTCCGATCTAGCGGTCGGAATTCTTTTTATTTTAGTAAAACTTAAATAACTTATTATGGCCGTGAGTTACATGACAGAAGAGGGTTATAAAAAACTGCTCGAAGAAGTCAATTATCTTGAAACAGTAAAACGTCCGGATATTTCCAAACAAATTGCGGAAGCCCGCGACAAAGGTGATTTATCAGAAAATGCCGAATACGATGCGGCAAAAGAGGCACAAGGCATACTTGAGTCCAAAATTGCTCAGCTAAAAGAGTTGATCGCCAGCGCCCGTCTGATTGACGAAAGCCAGATATCGACCGATGTCGTTCAGATATTGAACAAAGTAAAAATCCGTAATACTAAAAACAAACAGGAAATGATATATACCCTGGTTGCTGAAAATGAGGCCAACCTGAAAGAGGGTAAAATATCAGTTAATACTCCTATAGCAAAAGGTTTACTGGGGAAAAAAGTCGGAGATACCGTAGAAATCCAGGTTCCTGCGGGATTATTAACATTTGAGATTTTAGAAATCTCGATTTAATATCAAACCCATATGACTATTTTCAGTAAAATCATCGCCGGAGAAATACCTTGTTACAAAATTGCGGAAGATGATCGTTTTTTTGCATTCCTGGATATCAATCCATTAGCAAAAGGACATACTTTGGTCGTACCAAAGCAGGAAACCGATTATATTTTTGATCTGGATGAAGATACATTATCCGGCATGATCCTGTTTTCCAAACGAGTTGCCAAAGCTATTGAACAAGCAATTCCATGCAAAAGGGTCGGACTGACGGTTATCGGACTGGAGGTTCCTCATGCACATATTCATTTGGTACCTATTAATAAAGAATCGGATATTTATTTCGGAAGTCCTAAACTAAAACTGGATAGCGAAGAACTCCAAAATATCGCAAAAGATATAACCTCTAATTTCAAATAAGAGATCTTTATAATATAAATTAAGAATGGCCTGCCAGAAAAAATCCGACAGGCCATTTTGTTTATATGGTGTACAACTGCTATTCTGCCGTTGTTCGGCGGAGTTTGCAACTCCGTCGTCTTTATCTCTTGATCACCTTGTAAGTCTTGCCATTGTATTGTACCATGTAAGTGCCTTTAGCATAACCGGTCAAATCTATCGTTGTCGTTCCTTCCTGACTTGGACAGGTCGCTTTCAGAGAACCTGTTACGTCCAGGATACGGATTAGTTGACCTGATTGGGTGTTAGAAACCTTAACAATTCCTGAGGTCGGGTTAGGATAAACAGTAACTACTGTCGCTGTTACATCCTCGACACCTGTCGGATACTGAACCGTGATCGCTTGAGTAATTTCTCTTTTACCACATGGGTGATCCAGGATCACTTTCAGAGCACCTGTACCTTCCGACAACGTTCCGAACGTTGCCCAGGTCTCATTTTCGGTTTCTTTGCCTATTTCAGGTGAGAAACTGACACCTTCTTTATCGTAAGACCATGCATACCTTGTTACATCTGAATAACCATCTACTTTGATCTGGTAAGTTTTGCCTACGGTTGCAGGATTAGGATATTCCGCAAATTTCAGTTGATCGGGTAAATAATTGGCGACCCAAAGTTTGACCCGTTTACTGTAAACACTTGATTTAAATCCATTCAGGTTACTTCTTACAACCACATAGTAACGTTCATAATCCGTCAGTTTGGCATTACTGATTGTGATTGAATTCGTATTAGCACCCTGTATACGGTTGAAACCGCAGTACCATTCGTAAGTCAGGTTTTCACCTTCGGCTTCAATACTCCAGGTATGGCTGCCATTGATACAAACTACGGCATCTTCCAAATCTTTGATGATCTTCGGTACATAACAGCTACGGATCACATTCACCGTATAAGTCATTGTAGTTACCATATCCTGGGCGGTTACTGTGATTGTAAAGTAATTATCCCCCGGTTGAAGAGAGAACGTACCGTTGCCTGCTACACTTGCCCCTGCATTGTTGGCAATTCCCAACAGGCTTACCTGTTCTGTATCACATGAAATAGTCATTGCATAACTCGTATGGGCAGGATCGAATTCAGGAACCGTAGTACCATTTACTTTCAGGTCTTTCAGGCTTGCATCCTGGTTAGCTACAGTTACAACTGCAACAGAAGTACTGGTCACGGTATTACATGTTCCGGTGACAGTGACATAATAACTACCATCCTCTGTTTCGTAAGCATTACTGATAGTCAGTTGGGAACTGGTAGCTCCGCTGTATTTTCCGCTATTAGTCAAGGTCGTTACCGTGCCATTCACATCTTTATACCATTGGTAAGTCAGGTTGTGACCTACAGCCACTACAGTCAACACGACATTAGAACCCGGGATGATATAACCATTAGGAAGTTTGATACTTGACGGCACTGATGGTTGGGTATTGATCGCTGTAGCAGGATTCACCGTCACCGAGAACACAACAGGATCCCCGTCGCAAGTTACAGCGCCATTCACATAGTGAGGTACCACCTGGATAGAAGCTGTTGTTACCGTTGTAACATTGGCTGCGGTAAAAGCAGGGATAGACGTTTGACCCGTAGCCGTATTGTCGGTAATACCAACACTTGAACCGCCGGTCCAGGTATAGTACGTTACATTCGTTCCGCTCAAGGCAATTGCCGACTGAGAACTCTTGGCACAAATTACGAGAGGACTCACTGCATTCGCGACTGGTTCTGGATTTACCAAAAGAGTAACTGATGCGGCAGTTACTGCCTTACAGCCATTGGCATTCTCATAATTAACAGTCACCGTTTTTGTGCCGGCAGTAGTCCACTTTAATGTGGCAGTGTTGCTGGTAGCATCTGCTCCTGCGGTAACAGTAGCTCCGTCAACAGTCCAAACATAATTGCTATTGCCGGATTCGGTAGAGAAGACAACATCCGTATTCATACACACTCCTGCTGGAGTCTGGTTATGTGACACACTCACTACCGGTAACGGGTTAACAGTAACAACAATCGGTTCCACAACACTTTTACAGCCTGCAGCCGTAGTAGCCTGAGCATAATAAGTGGTTGTTGTTGCCGGACTGACAATAATATCAGCTCCAAGTAATTCGCCGGTACCATCATTGGCTGTAAAATACTGAATCGTTGGATCAGTAGTTGTGACGGCAGTTGCCAGGTCTACGCTTGAACCGGCGCAGATAGCCGACGGATCGACTACTGAAATCGTAGCCGAAGGATTAATCGTTACACTGACAGTAGAGGTATGGGAGCAGCCCTTCGAATTAGTACCGACAATCTTATAGGTAAAAACACCTACCGTTGAAATAATCGTATTTGTGAGTTCTACATCTTGTGAATCGTAATATTTAAACGTCAGGCCTAAGGTATCACCGGATTCCAATGTTAATTCCGTCAGGTCAACTGTAGATGGAGCACATGTGACTGTATCGGCAAACTCAAAAGCGATAGTCGGAACTGATGTAATAGTAAAACTTTCACTGACCACACAATCATTCAAATTCTTCACAAACAGAGTTGAGCTTCCTTCCGACAAACGAGGAAATATTTCTATTTCCAGGGTCGAGTCATCAACAATTCTCGATACTGAAGTCCAAGTTACTTCATTATCAACACTATATTGATAATCAGAGCTTATTCCATTCTCAATTTCCACTGTAAATATTGTTCGGTCACAATATGTATTATCAGTAGTCAAATCTGTTATTGAGAAAGTTACATTATAATTATCCGCACCTGCCGCATTTGTACAGGCAGAGCGTAAATCGCCGTCAAAATCATTTTCCACCAATCCGCTAAGTAAAGGCACTCCTAAATCAGGATCCGTGATAGATGCTCCTGCCAAGTGCAGATCATCGCTACCGGCAAATGTAGGTAACACCGAACGGGCGTTATCCCCTGAAGCTGTGTTCCAGTCCTCCAGGGTAGCATACACGAAAGAGCCAGCATAGGCAATCATACCGTTGGTTAATCCTGGATTGGTATAAAATATATTATCCCTGCTAAAGCCCGAAGGTAATAATCCGCCGGAGGAAACTCCTACCATATAACTTTCTAATACATCATTCGCATCATTAGATACAATGAGATTGTTTTTTATCTCTGTTCCTGACGATAATTTATCAAACAAAAGACCTATCACGTAAGTATTTGCATCATTTCCATTGAATAATACTGTGTTGTGGTAAATTTTAGCTGAAACATCCTGTAGTGTATATATCGAACTTACTGCGCCAGGCAATGAGCCCGCATTACCAGCATGTCTAATTCCGGAAAACATATTGTTGCTAACGAGAAAGTCGGCTCTTACTCCCGCTGCGTTAGGTACCAATTCAATTCCGAAGGCAAACAAACCATTGGATGCCCCATTGGTAGATGCATTGATGAGGTTCGAGATGGTATTGGCTTTGATCGTTCCACCACCATGACCTACAATCCCATATGGAGCCCGGTTGGAATTTATAGCCTGGTCATCATTTACGATGATATTATCTACAAGACAATGCTGCACAATTGCTTTTGTTTCATCATTGGATAGATTCTGAAACTTGATACCTATTGTTTGGCCTTTTGCCTGCATATTTTTTACGGAACAACTATCGATCATCACAGTGCCGGCTGCAGACCCATTAACGACCATACCTGTCGTGAAGTAAGCAGTTCCGCCATCCATATTGAGAATATGATCTTTCTCAATATTTATTGCCCCGTCAAAATAAACGACAATACCCGTTAAGAAGTATAAACTATTTCCTCCGGGAAGACGGGATAGATTATCCAATGTATTATCGGTTATTGATAGATTGCCTTTGCCGTCGGTAGCATCAAAATAAATACCGCTGACTTCACTCGCATTCGATAAGCCTTTCAGATCTAAAATTGTATTGCCTGAAATGGTATAATCGAACAGTGCTCCTGTCCATACAGGATCCAGCGCCTTGACTATAATACCATGGAATACGGTATTCCGGGTAACGTTGTTTTGTATGGTGGCATTGGCCACTTCCGATATCTCGAGGGCATTATCCGCATGATGCAGATAACAGCCGTCCACAAGTACATTCTCTGCTGTAATAAAAACGGCATCTGTTACATTGGTTCTGTTATTTGTGGCATAAAGGTACAGGTTTTCACTTAAACAGACTTCTGTATTCTTCAACACAACATTCATCCCATCATTACCTACGGCATCTTTCTGAATAAAAATACCGGCTGGAACATCGGCTATATTCGTATTCGTATTTTTGATTATTAGTTTATTGGCTGTTGCATTGCCTGAATCGGCCGGAACAATACCATCGAAAGTAATATTATTCGCTGCAACAAGCTGAATAACAGGGCCTTTTATCGAAGATGAAACTGTTCGGCGTTGTCCGTCCGTAGTAATCGTTAATGTGTAATCGGTTGAACCCGGAGCGGTACCTAAGAATTTAACGGTGTCGGATTCCATTAAATCGCTAACTATTTGTAAAGTACTGTTAGCTGTTATTCCACAAGAATTATAGACATCGGCTGCGGCCTTGAGTGAAATAAAATCGCCAGGAATGGTATAAGTTCCATTCAAGGGGCCGGTACAACCTTGATATGGGACGCTTACGGGATAAGACGGCCAGGTTTTCCCATTTTCGTAAGCAATCAAAGTAATTGAATCTGTTAGGTTGGAAAGGGAGGAATTCACATAACTCCAGGCATGTACAGCATTATTTATATTTGCTAACCCTAAATAGGTCAACACGTTTCCTGTTTTCTTATATACCCGTATGCTATCAAAGGCTACATCATTGCGCAGTTCACCTCTTGTATTCACCATTGTTTCGGCCACCGGTGCGCTCTGTGTCTGCAGGTAAGGATAGCTATATCCATCCCAAATATTCCATTTCATCGTATTATTATCTGTATTGAATATACTCCACGATGAAGTATCCCAGTTTCCACCGGTAGTATAGAAGGCATAATTTTTAAAGGTTGATAACGATTGCGATGCACCTTCTTTTGTATCTAATCCCGGGATAATCGTTTTGGGATTTCCATTGAGTATTATACTCATATCTTGATTAGCGTAGTCGTTGGCAAATGTTCCTTGATCAGGATAACCAATAACTCGCCCACTTTTATCATTTGATACATTTGTATTTTCGATCGAAGCATTCGCAGCAAAATTATTTTTTATAGACGCAGTAGGCTGGCTTATGGTTCCTACTACCCCCCCGGCTCTTCCATCATTTGATATGGCAAGTAGGTTTCCTGTAGAATAACAGTTTTCTACGATTCCATCATTACTCACTACTCCAACCAAACCGCTAACATTGATCATACCATTAGAACTTGAAATTGCAGTCATATTTCCGAAAACGTACGAATTGGTAAGCTGACCTCTCGATACCCCTATTAAACCTCCGGCTCCATTTCCTCCCGAACTATTCACATTGACAAAAGCATAGCATTGATCAACCGAGTTACCGGAAACTGCGGCTTGACCTCCAATCAAACCGCCTGCATCAGTCCCCGAAACAGATCCGGACACATAGCAGTTACTAATTTTTGAACCTCTTTGATTTCCGACCAAAATTCCCACATTTTGCCCTCCGTTAACACCTAAAAGCGTAGTCTCAACACCAACATTTTTAATCACCGCATTGGATCCCGTATAAGCAAATAAACCAACATTGGACGCAGTACCGATTATTTGTAAATTTTTAATAACATGACCTCTTCCATCGAAATTACCATCAAAACGATTAGCGGAGGTAGTTCCAATTGGTTCCCAATTTGTTTCAGCCGACAAATCAATATCTGCAACAAGTACAAAAAAGGCACCTGTTGAATAATTTGAAATGTTATTTACATTATCTCGGAAACTTTTCAAATCATCTACATTACTAATTTGGTATGGATCCGTACTTGTACCTGTTCCATTTTGCGCTTGTATCGCAAGAGTGCAACAAAAAAAGGTAAGAATAATTAATAGGAGTTTTTTTGTAAACATTGTTGTGTGTTTTGAGTGAATACATGTAAAAACAATTAAGAAATTGTGAAAAAATCGTGCCAAAGATTAAAACGAGAACGCTTGTTCTACCCTGTGAGCCATTCCAATCCCATCTGTTGCATTTCCCATAATAAGAATTCCTGCATATGATTCTTCAAAATCAGTAATTGCATTGATTCGTTCTCCTGTGTTTTTTTCATATTGAGGAATCGCATGGGTATGTCGTGAAATATGAAGGATTTGAGGTTCCAACTCCGGACGACGATAGACTATTCTCAGTTCTGATTTTACCAACTCCATGATTTTATCATCCGGCCAGTGTACCATCTCAGGATGCCGCATTCCTCCCATGAAAACAGAAAGTAAAGCTTTACCCTTAGGACATCGATTCTTAAAGCAAACCGACGGATAAAGAATCCCCAATATTTTTCGCTTCTCCCGTGAAGGTATCAATGCGCCAAAAGCATGCAAATCTTTTGCACTTACAGAATCTTCAGGAATAGAAACCGCTACCTGAACAACCGCAGCATAACGCAGGTTATTGATTCTCGACATCAAATTTTCAGGAACAAACGGCAGCAATCCAGGCAAAGCGTGTGCGCCCACGGTCGAAATAATCAAATCACATTCTACCTCTTTTTCATTTACTTTGAGAACACAATTATTAATTTCCGAGCGCAAAATCGTGGTATCCGCACTCAGGATAATATTCTCTTCTCCTATTTCTGCTACCAAAGCGTCTATAAGATTATTCAGTCCTCCTTCCACAGAAAAGACCTCTTTAGTAACACCTTCTTCCCGCTTTGACTTAAGATACTTTGACATAGCAATAGATCCTCTGATAAAACTACCATAACCGAGCTCCAAATTATACAGTTTAGGCAAAGCATACTGTATCGACAATTCTTCCGGATTTCCGGCATATATACCTGAAATAAATGGATCTACAGCATAATTATAAAAAGAATTTCCCAACCGCCGTTTAGCAAAATCGGCAACCGATTCACCGGGATCAGTTCCTTTCGGACGAAAAGGTTCCAGCAATATACCGAACTTGTCTTTCCAACTAAACAAAGAAGTAAAAAATCCTGAAAATATTCCGGAAGGCAAAGCCCGGAGTTTTCCATTCTTCCATATCAGGCGACGATGAGCATCTTTATTGGCAACCTCCAGCTTACAATCTTTAAGAAATTTGAACAAATTGACAATCTCCATATTTGCTAAAGATCCCGTATTAGGACCTGTTTCTATGGTATATCCATCTTTATACAAAGTCTGAATTGTGCCTCCCGGACGGGAAGCTTTCTCCACAACCAACACATTTCTGCCTTCTTTTTCCAGATTAAAAGCTACCGCCAAACCTGTCAGGCCAGCCCCAATAATAATTATATCTCTCTTTTCTGTATTATTTTGCTCCGTCATCTATTGCATAAATTTTTAAAATCGCAATACTCACACTTAGAGACAACCGATGTTTGATAAAAAGGTATATTTTCATCAAACAACTCCGCTATTTTATGTTTGAAAGACTCCTTAAAGGCCTCATCCAATGATCTATAATCCGATATATCTTCTTTTTCGAACTGAATCACAGGAGAATAATCTTCTTTTCCGGCTTCCTGCAAATACAATAATGCCGGTACAATCGGGTGGTTTGCATTATTATTCATAAACACAGATGCATATGAAAATGTTTGAAAAACATGTGAAGCCCGATTTTCTTTCGGAATAACCAGATCTTCCATGGTTTTAAAGGGCTTAGCGCGTCCACTCGTTTTATAATCGATGATCCAATTCGATCCTTCTTTTTCCTCCAACCGGTCGATAATTCCACCTACTTTCAATTTTATACCCGAACCCAGTTCAAAATAATCGTATAAACGATACTCCAATCCACAAATGTAAAACGGCGTCCGTTTTATATCCAGTTCAATCAGGCGTTGAAGCATATGACGCACAACGCGGAAATTTATTAATTGTTCTCCGTTATATTGATCCAATTCGACTGGTCTTCCCTTAAAATATTCCGTAGAGAAAGCCTGATTAACTAAGAAATCCTGTTGGAAAGAATGTTCAAGGAAGAATTCCAGGTCTTCTTTTCGTACAATAAACGGTTCAAACTGTTTATTGTCTCCCACCCTGCCTATTTTACGATATAATAATTCAGCAGCTTTATGGAAAATAGTACCGAATTGAGCGCTATCCAGTTCATCGGTCAATTCGTCTCCGGCTCTTAGCTCTTCAATATATTGAAAATAAAAGCGTAAAGGACAGTCTATGAAGACATTCAATGCAGAAGGCGATAACGAATAGGCCTCCGGATTTGTATTACAATCATATTTTCTGAAAATTTTATCCATCAAACCTGCCTTCGGGATCTCAATCACCTCTGTCTGAACCGGTCGCACCGATGTTTGAATGGAATATCTTTTGATCTTCAACTTCGGATCGATCAGGAGTTGGAGAATGAAGCGGCTCATTTCAGCTTTCCCCATCTGAGTTTTATCCGTATTGTAGACAAGGGTTACCTTTTTTGCCCTCTGAATAAGCCTGTAAAAATAGTAGGCATAGACCGAATCCTGATGTTCCAGGGTACTTAATTCGAAATGTTTCCGTAAAAACTGAGGAATAAACGTATTATCGTTACTATTTCCCGGCATAAAACCCTCATTGACACTCAACAAAATAAGATGATCGAAATCCAGGGTACGGGTTTCCAGTATCCCCATCACCTGCAAGCCTTTAACCGGTTCGCCGTGAAAAGGGATTTGTGTAGTAGAGAGCAATTTACGCATTAATCGTAAAAAAGTGACCTTTTCTACCTGTAATTCTCCTGTACTAAGCAAACCATATAACCGATTAAGCACCTGGTAGGCACGAAACACCGATTCCTGATACAGTCCGTCATAGATATCCCTACGATCAGCATCTTCTCCGTAAGACTGTCCCACACGCCTGATTACTTCCAGTAAATATTCGGCTAATCCCGTTGTATCTTTTGTCGTCCGGAAAATGCCTGTATCCAACAGTTCGTCCTGATTCGGGAAAAACAAATTTCCATTGACAATAGTCTTCTCCACTGATTTTGCCTCAGGGAAAATAACCTGGATATATGGATGACGTAATACAGGAAGTACGTATTTATATCGGAAATTAGTACCGGAACAACCTTTGAGCTGCAGATCCGCTAAGGTCTGTAATAAACCGGAAACAGGTGTTTGAGTAATCGGAAATCCCATGGTAATATTCACGTTCTCCACATCCTCCGCCGGGATACTATGCATCACGGTAGGCAAAATCTGCTCATTACAAAGTATCACAGCTGAATCCGGATCCGAAAACTCTTTACTTTTCCCCAGAGATTGTATCCAGGGAACAATAGCAGCGGTCTGAGCATTTTCCGATGGAGCAGCAATTACAGTAATCTCTTTTTCTTCCGACTGAAAGCTATCAAAATCTTTCCATTCGATAGCAGATCCGAATTTCCGGATATTTTCCGCGATAAACCGTCCTGCTTCATTCAAAGCATTTCCCTTATCATCAATATAATACGCATCAGCATCCCAATAGAACAAAGCCCTATTTTTCAGCAGTTTAAACAGCTTTTCCTCACACGTATTTAAAACATTAAATCCGGCAAAAACATAAGTTGTATGTTTGAGAGGCGTTGCGTCTATATCTGTAAATCGCTCTATGACATGGCGCATCAACATTCCCGGATAAGCTATTTTTTGCTCATTCAACCGGGATTTATAAGTAGAATAAACCTCTCCGAGAATGCTCCAAATAGAATGAAAGGCCTGTTGTAAATTCGATTCACCAAGGAAAGTCTGCTTGAAATAACGTGATAACGCTTCTGTCTGTTCCTCATTCAAATGTTTGAAATCATCGCGCAAAGTATCCAGGTCCTGCAAATTACTAAATAACGAACAGGCATTGACCATGTGTTTATCCACATCGTCAAAATCACCTAACAGAGTCTCTCCAAACGAAAAGAACTCATCCAGAGTTTCTTCCGTAAACTTCTCCGCATGAGCATTATGAACTGAGATATAAGTTCCATAGAGCTCACATACCAATTTGATAGGATCGGCAACATGTAAATCCGACATTTCGCCGAATAACTCGTCAATAGTATAATATTGAGGAGCCCAAACAGGTGTCCGGGCGTGCTTGTACAAGTAATTATTGAAAAACAATCTTGCCCTGCGACTTGGGAATACCACAGCCACATCCGCCAGATCAGTACCGAATCTGGAAAGTAAATCTTCGGCAATGACACTGAGGAATGATGAAGGGAGAGAAGAGTTCAATTCTCAATTCATTAAAAGGGAAGATCGTCTGTTTTATTTTCCGGTAATGGAGGCATTGCTGCAGGACCGGGCGTTGGAGCTGCGTCCATTGGGAAGTTAGGGGATGCCATTGGGGTTGCACCTGCAATTTCCACTTTCCATGCTTTTACATCGGTGTACCAGCGACCATTAAATTCGCGGCTTTCAACATCGAAATCGATTGTTAAGTTATTTCCTATAACCAATTGAGACGGATTAATTCTGTCTCCCCAGATAGCTACACATACTTTACGAGGATACTGACCATCGGTTTCAAGAATAATATCCTGTTTTTTCCATTCTCCGTTTTTGCCTTGTCCGGTTTGCAGAGGCAGTACTTGTACTAGTTTTGCTGTTAATTGCATTATTATTTCGCTTTATGTTAGATTCTTGACTCATAGGGCTGTCCCTATGTTAATGCTTCAAGGCTGTTAGCCTTTTGGCTAGTTTAAATATCTTGCAAAGATACAAAATATTCGGATGCTAAATCAGTCCTTCACGAAAACCTTTATTCCTTCCGTATTTGAAACAAACTCAGGCGCATACAAGCTCTGAATCGTCGTAATTCCATTAGAATACTCCCCGGCTCTTGTTACATAAACCGGATATTCGAATACATACGTTCCTTTCGGAAGATTGTAAAAATAAAAATTTGTAGAAGCATCTTTCGATGTTTGATAATAGATGACTTGTTCTTTCCAGTTAATCCCTGAAATTTGATTTACCGGCTCAAAACAAGCCGCACGCATATCTTTCAGCATCACATATTCCATATCGCGATCGTTACGGACAGTAAGTCGCACAACAACCTTATCCCCTGTTTTCAACGGGTTTTTATCTGTTACCGGCACTAATGTCTTTCCTGAACCGGAAACTTCTTCCCTGAAAAGTAATTTCTCAACATTCAATCCGGTTTTAGATTTTGATATTTTATCCAAATCTTCGAAATATTGCCAGTACAATGCCCCCCAAGAAGGAGTATCACTTGATTTTGAGATCGAAACCTTTCCCATATCCGAAGTGATGGTCTGTGAATCAAAAGTTTGTTTGATATATCCGGTTCCAGCCTCTGCTGATTCCTGTTTTATATTTGTTTTACCTAAAGCAATGCGAGCCTGTTCGTTGTTATTCAACCAGTTACTACCGGTTTGAATTAAGACAGAAACTGCATTTACCGTTGCCGGAGTACTCTCCCACTCCTGGGTCTGTTTTTGCTTCAACAACCACAATTTCATGGCATTCACTTCCTTTTCTGAAGCACCTGTCTTATAAAATGCTTCCATGATGAAAGTATGAACGGCCGTTGCACTTTGGAACATAAACGCACGAGTATCATTATTAGGCCAATACATACCAAATTCCTCTTTTAGCTGCGCATGTTGACGTAAAGAAGCCACTATAGCTTTTGCAACTTCACTATTACCTGTTTGCTGAGCATATAATGCAATAATAGCACGACCATAAAGGGTAGGGCATTTAGTCCAGTTATTCAAAGCAATCCGGCTATAGAAATTATAAGCTTCTGTTGTTTTATCATCTTTAGGTAATTTCGGATACATGCTCCGGATATACAGGTATTCAGCCTCATAAACTGAAATATCGCTTTTCTTCGTCCAGTTTTTATCATATTTCTTCAGATCTGAAAAATACTTTACAAACTGGTTATCAATAAATTCGACTGCATTTTTTTGCATATCCTCAACTGTAACATCCGCATCAACACTCTGTCTTTCTGTAAGTTGAGCCATACCATAGAGGAGCCACTGAGTAACAGAGACATCAGAGTTCATCCCTTTGAACCAAGCCCAGCCTCCATCTTCTTTCTGAAGTTCTTTTAGTTTGGCAACGGCACTATTATTCAAGTTTGCAGAACGATTCACATCAAACAATTGACCCAAACGCTGTTTTTGTTCCGTCTCATCTTTACCTTCCATTAACCACGGTGTTTCTTCGAGTAATACTGCTTTCAGTTCCTGATTTTTCTCTAAATTAGACAACAATGTTTCTTTGGTACCGCCCTGTTTTGTCCAAACATCAATTACCTGTTTGATTTTCGGAGTACTATTCGCAATCTTGACAGCCAGATTATTAGCATAATAAGCGGCAAACCATGAAATCACATCATCGTTAGAAGGGGCTGTCATTGCCGGTAGAGCCTGGATGGCATACCAGATCGGATTATTAGCGAATTCAAGAGTCAGGCGGTAATTCTCAAGAGAAGTCGACTTATTGTTTACCAGCTTATTCATGGTAAATTGTTTGTTTCCTTTGCCCGAAATATACAATGGCAGACTTTCGGTTACCAACATCCTGTTTGGCAATACCGGTAATAAGTGCTGCTCTCCATCACTAAAATTATTGGTTATTGCAACAACCTTACATGCTGTGATATCTATATTTGCAGGAACATCAAATGTCCAACCGGCAGTAGTCGTTTTACCGGCTTCTACAAAGAAATCTTTCTGAGCATCGGCAACAACAATAGTTGATTTTTCTGTCGCAGGATCAAAGAAAGAAATCGATACTTTTCCTGAAAGAGCTTCTTCGGAGAGGTTTGAAATAGTTGTAGTCAAGGTTGTTTTATCACCGTGACGTATAAACCTTGGCATATTCGGGCTAATCATCAGTTTTTTCCGGCTGATCGCTTTTTCAATTAATTGTCCATACTTCAAATCTTTAGTATGAGCTAACGCCATAAACTTCCAGGTAGTATTACTTTCCGGAACAGTAAATGAGATAAGGGTCTCACCGGAGTCATCTGTATATAATCGAGGATAGAAGAAAGCCGTTTCATTCAAATTTTTACGGATTTGGACAGCCTCATCAGTATTGGCACTACCTGCGCTATCCTCTCGCGTTTGGGATGAATATCCATCCATTGTAACATTGGAATCCATCGTTACAACTGCTTTATGTGCTTTCAGCTCAGCGATATCAATACCGACTTCTGATTCTTCTGTATCTGCAATACTTATTCCTTTAGCAGCTTCCGGCTTAGCAAACGCGGAGTGATGTCTAAGTAACATACCATGCATACTCAAGCCAAACCAGTTAAATCTGTCAAAAGAAGTCTCCGGCACTCTATTGGATTCCCTATACAAATAAATGTATTTGTTCTGCGTATTAAAATCGGTTCCCTCATTAAAGTACGGATAAAACAAATTAACCGTCGACTTCGGAGAAAATGTCCAACTATGAGCAGATAGTTTATCTAAAGAAGCATCGTACATCGACGCCAGAACCTCAGCGCCAAAAACTTTCTTATCTGCATCCCTGACAGAAATCTTCCATTCTTCTTTTTGACCGGGAATCAATTTATCCCGGAAAACTTCCATCTTCAATTCCAGTTCTTTCTTCGGTTGCGCTTTTTTAATCGTAACATTCCGGGTAAATAATTTTCCGTCTTTTATGAAAATCAGAGAAATGACAATACCATCTCCATAGGATTCCTTAAAAGTGACCGGTAATTTTTTAATATTATCATTGAGTTCGAAACGTGAAGACTCAATCTTCTTATCTCCTCTGAAAATATCGTATAGAACATTAACATTATGAGCAGAGGAACCATAAATAATATCGGTCGTTTCACCAACATTACATTCGGTTTTTGGTTCCAGGAACCACTCGTACATCATAGCCGGAAGCCGTTTGTCTTCTTTCGAATAAAGTAAAAACGATATCTCTTCCGAGACTTCACGCCCTTTGTCATCATTCGCTTTAACAATCATCCGGTAACGTCCTGATTGTAATTTAGACAAAAGATTAAGATTCATTTTCTCTCCTGAAACAAACCCTCCTGAAGTGATCTGTTTTTCCAATCTCAATTCTCCTTCATTCCAACTTTTATCAAAAGACTCATCCCCATTCAGACTATAGATTTCATAGCTACCCTTGCTTTTAACAATTTGATCATTCAGATTTCTTGAATACACGATGAATTCAGGCAGATTATCCTTGTCTACCTGATCGACAAGCGAAGGTACCGTTAACTGCATAGAGATAGTTCCTACAGGTACGGTAGTAGAACTTTGCTGGGTTTCTCCTTTATCATCGGTTAAGGTCACTTCTATCTGATAATTATAGGAAAGACGTTTTGTCAACTGATCTTCGGATTTTTTTTCTGCAAGAAAGGTGATTGCGAATTTTCCATCATTGTCTGTTTGCACAAATCCTTCGGAGATCTGATTTTCGTGACCTCTTCCCCATCCCCAGATCCAGTTGTATCGTTGTACAATCCGGTATTTGACCTGTACATTCTGAAGATTGACTCCGGAAAATGTCTTTGCCTCTCCTTTGACAGTCACCTGATCTCCAAAACTATACGTTTCTTTTACCGGTTCAAATGTAATATCGAAACCCGGACGCTTGTATTCTTCCACCTGAAAATAAGTATTCCCTCCATTATTGTCCGATGAAATCGAAAAGCCTCCATTTACAACTCCATGAGGTAAAACAAATTCACCGAAGAAAGATCCCATATCATTTGTCCGCACAACTTTCGTATCTATTTCCTGTCCGTTCGGATCCCTCAATGACAACACATAATTTTGATTTACAGCAACTTCCGACGAATCTTTCTGTAAAGAGTATGCTATCCCTTTAAAATACACGGATTGCCCGGGGCGATAAATACTTCTGTCCGTAAAAAGACTCAAATGAGTTATTTTATTGTCATCCATACGAAAACGACTTCCCCAAGGGACATTAGAAAACATCAGTCCCGTATCATTTCCGGAAGTAACAGAATAAAAATCCATCCTGCTCTTATCATCATACGACATTATCGCCAAGCCATCTTTTCCTGTTGTAATCGAGGTCTGAAGCTGATTTTTATTCTTAATTCTTTTATACAGATTCACTTTAGCATTCTCTACCGGCTTACCACTCATACGATCGACGATCAGAAACTCATACTTATTATCATATAAACGGGTAACAGAGGCCAACCTTGATACAGAAAAATATCCATTAGCTATCTGATCCTGCTTATTATCCGAAAATATCACATACTCGTATCCACCAAGAGCCTTCACCGGAACCTCTAAAATTGTGTCGGAAGTTAAATATGGGAACTCATTTTTCAAAGAGAATATTTTGGTATCAATCAAAGTGCCGGACTCTTTGTATTTCCCGGATGCATTCCAAATATTTTCATAGTCAGTCGATGACAAACTCATCTTGTAAATCCTGACTGTCAACTCATTAACATTTTTACAATTAATTTTTATCTGAAGTGATTTCCCCGGGTACACCGTATTATCCGTTGTCACATTTACATGTGGTTGTGTTAAACTGTTTTCCAAATTTTTCAACAAGCCTATCCGTTTGTAATTCGGATATTTACGGACACCATCTTTACATATCTGATATGCCTTAGCTTTGTATTCATCAGACTCCTGCGACCTTTTTTTATCTTTCAAAGGAATAACACTTCCATCCTCAGAGCTCCTCATCATAGAATATCGAGAGGCCTTTTTTAAAAGGATTTCTACACATATATCTTTTTGTTCATATTGCTTTTCCAAAATATCAAGCGCAGCGATATACCATTCATTGTTTTTTTCATTAACCGTCTTTGAAGCCACAAATTCCAGGCGATCCAGATCAGGTAATAACAAAGCCAATTCATTTTTCTGATTCAACCTGAAAGATAATACCTTCTGATAAATTTTCAGGATATGCGCTGTCAGATCATTTGGTTCGGGAGCAACCGGCATTTTCACAAAAACAGTTGCCGGAGAAAGGTATTTATTATCTGAAAATCTGCTTTGGAGAAAGTATTCATCAGGGTTCTGATAAGATAACATCTTCAGAACGCCAATTCCTTCACTGGCAAGAAAATCGTATACCGTCGGGCGAAGATCCCTGGAATCATTTCCTGTAGTTAAGATCTTTTTATATTTCAGAATATCTGTCGATTGTAATTCCTTTTCAGCTTTCAGCGACAAATCCACATATTCCGAAATTTTTTGAATATAAATATTTGTAGTCCATTCCCGGATATCTTCCGGAACATATCCAAAAACAGCCGTTCTACCATAAATTGTATGAGATTCCGACCGGTAATATTCAAAATACAATTGCGCCAGCATTGAATACAAAAGACTTTGTTCGACCACATCCTGATCTTCCTTTGTATATTGCTCTATTTCCGAAAGTAATTGCGGAAAGCGGTCTTTATCGACCACCAGTTCATACTTAATTTTATAAATCAATGATTTAATTAATTCCGGACTATTTTTTTCTTTCAAAGCCTGTTGGTAAATTATCTCAACATTTTCTGCTGCTGTTTGGGGTAAAGAAGCTTCTTCCGCTTTATTTACACGACCCCACAAGGACTCATAGTTTGAATTGATCATAACTTTTTGAGATTGATTCTGGGCTATTGAATTAATGGTTAAATTGCCAACGATTACGATGGCACATATTGCTGACAAATAGCGTTTTAAAAACATAATGCATCAGTGTTAATTGGTTTGTCAAAACTTACAAATATAACACTAATGCATTACCTGGACAAGATGTTTTATCTTTTTTTACAAACTTCTGATTTGTATTAGATTCCGGCTTCTGATTTAACTTGCTCAAGCCATTTACTGATGCGTCCTTCAGTTTGCTCATCTTCATTATCGATATCTAAAGCCAAACCACAGAATTTCCCATCTTTCACGGCCCTGGAATCATCAAAAGAATAACCTGAAGTATCCACACTTCCAACTAAAGTAGCTCCTGCTTTTTCAACCTCTTCTGCCAGCAATCCTATCGCATCACAAAATGTGTCGGAATAAGAAGATGAATCTCCTGTACCAAATAAAGCAACAGTTTTCCCAGACAAGTTTTGTTTTCCCAGTTGAGAGGCCAGGCCTTCCCAATCATCTTGCAAATCACCTGATCCCCAGGTAGAAGAGCCTAGCAGAAGAATATCATATTCTGCGAACTTATCAGCCTTTACACTACCTACATCAAATAAGTTGGACTTATCTACTCCGAGCTTTTTTGCAATGGTTTCCGCGGCAGATTGAGTATTTCCTGATGAGGAACCATAAAAAACACCTATTGTCTTCATAAAATCAAATTTTAAGTTTAAAATATAACAATCGGGCAAAGGTATCGGATTTAGAAGTAAAAAAAACTCCCCTCTTTTTTGGATTTTTAAAGGAATTTATCCAAAGAAAAGGGGATATTTTAATAAATACATCTCGATTGTTTATTCACAAACTCATTTTTTCGAAACTTTTTTTGTTGTAATTACAATGACTCCGTGCTTTCCTTTTTCTCCATAAATATTACTTGCCGAGGCGTCTTTCAAAATACTCATCGATTCTATATCTTCAGGATTGACATCCTCAATACCTTTTTCAGAAGCAACCCCGTCTATAACAATCAAGGGCTGTTTTGAAATTGATAACGACCGTAACATCGTTGTCGCCTTGAAATTCACATCCTGAGATTCTTTTATTTCTTCAGGACTCTCATCTTTGCTTTTTGGCGCAAAAACAGAAAGTTGATCCGGTGAAAGGTTATTTCTTTTTGTTGTAACAAGTATAACCCCATTTTGTCCTTTAGTCCCATAAATCTTAAGTGAAGATTTGTCTTTCAGGACTTCGAGCGATTCAATCTCTTTCGGATCCAATTTATTAATACAGGACTCATCAATTTCTTTTCCATCAATAATAAAAAGAGGTCTTTCTCCATTATTATCATTTAGACTGAAACTTCTAACTTGTATCTGGGATACTTTTCCTGTAAGCGGGAGAGTATCATTGAGTTGGAATCGTAGGGTAGAATATTTTTTTGAGTCCATATCTTTCTTCTGAACTCCATAACCAACAACAATAACATTATCCTTAATCGTGTCATTAATCTCATCACTAACTTTTTCCGAAATTGAAGAGTCTTCTCCTTTCACATCCGATTTGAGAACAATTACTTTTGAAACTGATTTAACCGAGTCTTTTACAACGTCATCGAATTCAGTGTTAATGGTGAAGTCTAAATTCATTTGTTGAGCTTTCTTATTGCTTGCAAAAACGTATTCAGGCTCGGCAAAGAACCATAAGAAAGCCACTAAAGCTGGGACTAGTAACAATACAACCCATTTTTTCTTTGGATTTGAATCTTCTTTTTTCATCATATCGATCCTTTTAAATTTATTATATTGCGCAAATGCATTGGCAAAAGCGAACACCGGTGTTTTCAATGTATAGTTAATCAGAGCTGCACGGTAAATTGCCGGAGAATTTCCATTCTTCAACACCTCCTGATCCGCCAGGAATTCATGGTTCTGTTTAATTGAATTCAGATATATCCAGACAAAAGGATTGAACCATTGGAAAATACAAACTATATGAATAATCATCAAATCAACCCAATGATACTGATTGATATGAGCACATTCATGTTCATAAATCATTTTCCGTTCAATTTCGGAAATACTTAATGAAGAATCTATGAAGATATAATTGAATATGGAAAAAGTCGCGTCAACATCCTGCGCATAAACAATCTTAGTCTTTGACCTTTTAGAAAAACCGTTACGTACAATCAGATTCCTTAATTTTACAGCTCCCCTTAAATGTCGGAACAATAAAAACAAAGCTCCGGCAATATGCAAGGCGATAAGTATTATCCATGGAGAAATCACAAAACCCGGATCTGTAATCACCTCTTCATTAGTAGCAACAGGTGTGATAAATGAAGTTATATCCAACTTTATTGTGTATTTGTAAACACAGAAAGGCAATATAAAAGAAACGACCAATCCGAACAGCAAAAAGAACCGATTGAATTTATAGAATGTTTCCCTGCGAAGAAGCAACCAGTATATCATACTGAAAACACCAATCCACATACCGGACTTTAGAAAATAGAAAATAATGTCTTTCATAATAGTAACGAGTTATTCTTGATTATTTTCCTGCTCTTTTCTCAATTCTTCCTTTGTGCTTTCAATTAACTCGTCCAATTCTTCTATCGACAAATTATTTTCTTTCGCAAAAAAAGATGCCATCGAAGCAAACGAATTATTGAAATAATTCTTCATTATCCCAAATAATTGTGTTTTAGAATATGCCTCTTTCGCAACTACCGGCGAATAGGTGTTTACCCTCCCATTCGTAATATGAGTTGCAAAACCTTTATTTTCCAGGATAGTCAGTACCGTTGCAATAGTAGTCCGCGCTGGCTTTGGATTCTCAAATTTTTCTCGTACATCCTGCACAGTTCCCTTCTCCAACTCCCAAAGGATCTGCATCACCTGTTCTTCCGCTTTTGTCAATTGCATCATAACCATACATTTTTTATTACCAGACGCAAATATATGACTATTTTTTTAGACAACAACAGCTTTGAGAAAATTTAACATTTGTCTCTCCCACCCATATATCCCGAAGGGATTAAACCAAAGTAATCTCTGGTGCGACCGGAGGAAGAGCAAGCGTAGGCCAGAGCGGGATCTGGTGTAGTACCAAGTGGGATGATCAGGAACCCCGATGCGTGATAGTCCCTGTAGCCTGACTAGTCGGCATAATCAGCACCTCCGCAATCTGGATGTGCTCGGGAACAGATGCTGCATAATACACTGTCTCCGCAATATCGTCCCCGGTCAAAGGACGTAATCCGGTATAAACCGCATCAGCTTTGGACTTATCGCCTCTGAAACGAGTGACACTAAAATTAGTTTCCACAAGTCCGGGTTTGATATTCGTCACACGTAAAGGCGTATCCACTAAATCTATACGCAATCCGTCACTGAGCACTTTGACTGCTGCTTTGGTAGCACAATAAACACTTCCTCCCGGATAGGCAGCTTCTCCTGCAATAGAACCTATATTAATAATATGGCCACGGCCTCTTTTTACCATTTCCGGTACAAGTAAACGGGTTACAGCGAGTAATCCTTTGATGTTGGTGTCAATTACAATATCCCATTCATTCAAATCACCTTCAAATTCCTTTTCCACACCAATAACCAAACCCGCATTATTAATCAGGATATCAATAGCTTGCCATTCAGCAGGTAATGATTCGACAGCCTGTTTTACGGCATCTTTTTCCCTGACATCAAAAACAGAAAGGAAAATTCCCGTTCCGTAACGGCTCTCCAACCTATGTTTTAACTCTTCCAATTTTTCCGGATTCCGGCCATTCAGTATCAATTTAGCTCCTTTTGCAGCAAATTTATGAGCACAAGCTTCTCCTATTCCGCTTGTAGAACCTGTTATGAACACAATTTTATCTTTCATGACGAATATTGTTTTATGGCACAAAATTAGTACAATGTATAACTAAATTCACTATCTTTGTGCCTGTTTTTTTTGAAATTAACTATTTATTGAATAGAATATTAATACGTATATGAGCAAGAAATTCACTGAATACAACCAGTTCAACCTCTCAGACATCAACAAGGAAATTCTGAAACGTTGGGATGATAACGATGTTTTCCGGAAAAGTTTGGAAATCAGAGAAGGCGCTCCCTCTTTTGTATTTTATGAAGGACCTCCTTCTGCAAATGGAATGCCTGGAATTCACCACGTTATTGCCCGCTCGATTAAGGATATTTTCTGTCGTTATAAAACGATGAAAGGTTTTCTGGTAAACCGGAAAGCAGGATGGGATACCCATGGCTTGCCGGTAGAACTCAGTGTTGAAAAAGCTTTAGGAATCACTAAAGAAGATATCGGGAAAAAGATATCTGTCGATGAATACAATGCTGCTTGCCGTCAGGATGTAATGAAATATACCCGCGAATGGGAAGACCTAACCCGCAAAATGGGTTATTGGGTGGATATGAACGATCCGTATATCACTTACGACAACCGTTATATCGAAACACTTTGGTGGTTACTCAAAGAACTGTACAGTAAGAATTTACTTTACAAAGGATACACTATACAGCCATACTCTCCAGCTGCCGGAACAGGATTAAGTACACACGAACTGAACCAGCCGGGTTGTTACAGGGACGTAAAAGATACAACTTGTACCGCCCAATTCAAAATATTGAATCCTAAACAGGAGATGAAAGAGTTTGGAGAAGCATTCTTCCTGGCATGGACTACCACGCCCTGGACATTGCCTTCCAATACAGCTCTTTGTGTCGGTCCGAATATCGATTATGTCGCCGTACAATCTTTCAATCCATATACAGGAAAACCGGTCACTGCAATAATGGCCAAGGATCTGGTTTTCACTCATTTCAACGAAAAAGCAGTTGAATTGAACCTGGATGACTATAAAACAGGAGACAAACTCGTTCCATTCAAAATTGTCGGTTCATGGAAAGGCTCGGAACTGGCCGGAATGGAATACGAACAACTAATCCCCTGGGTTAATCCTGGGGAAGGTGCTTTCCGCGTAATCACCGGTGACTTTGTTACAACAGAAGACGGTACCGGAATAGTACATATCGCTCCTACTTTCGGTGCGGATGACGACCGTGTAGCTAAAGCCAATGGTGTGCCTCCTTTGATGATGATCGACAAAGATGGTAACCGCCGTCCGATGGTGGATCTGACAGGAAAATTCTTCGATATGGATGATCTTGATGCTGATTTCGTTAATAACAGTATCAACGAGCCATTATATGCTGAATTCGCAGGAAGATTTGTTAAAAACGCATACGATAACCGGTTGACGGAAAACGATCCTACATTGGATATCGACCTCTGTGTGATGCTGAAACAGCAAAACAAAGCTTTCAAAATAGAAAAATACGTCCACAACTATCCGCATTGCTGGAGAACAGACAAACCCGTACTATACTACCCACTCGATAGCTGGTTTATTCGTACTACCGCCTGCCGCGAACGGATGATAGAACTCAATGAAACCATCAATTGGAAACCTCAATCCACCGGAACCGGACGTTTCGGTAAATGGCTGGAAAACCTGCAGGACTGGAACCTCAGCCGTAGCCGTTATTGGGGAACTCCTCTTCCTATCTGGAGGACAGAAGACGGAACAGAAGAAAAATGTATCGGATCTGTCGAAGAATTGATGACGGAAATAAATAAATCGATTGAAATGGGATTGATGGATAAAAATCCATATCCTGATTTCAAATCCGGAGAATATACTGCTGAAAATTATTCAGTTAAAAATATCGATCTGCACCGTCCGTATGTGGACAATATCATTCTGGTTTCCGACAGCGGTAAACCAATGAAACGGGAACTGGATCTGATTGACGTATGGTTCGATTCAGGAGCAATGCCTTATGCACAGATGCATTATCCTTTCGAAAATAAAGAAGCTTTGGATAAAGGATTTATCTTCCCGGCTGACTTTATCGCAGAAGGTGTCGACCAAACCCGTGGTTGGTTCTTTACATTGCATGCTATCGCAACCATGATTTTCGACAATGTATCGTTCAAAGCTGTCATTTCCAATGGATTAGTTTTGGACAAGAACGGCAATAAAATGTCGAAACGTCTGGGAAACGCGGTCGATCCGTTCGAAACTATCGAAAAATACGGTTCAGACCCACTGCGTTGGTATATGATCACCAATGCTTCCCCATGGGATAACTTGAAGTTCGACGTAGAAGGCGTGGAAGAGGCTCGTCGTAAATTCTTCGGCACTCTTTACAATACCTACTCTTTCTTTGCATTATATGCGAATGTCGACAGTTTCGAATACAAAGAAGCTGAAATCCCGTACAATGAGCGTCCTGAAATCGATCGTTGGATCCTTTCGCTGCTCAACACATTAGTGAAAGAGGTGGATGAATTCTACGAAACATACGAACCGACCCGGGCAGGACGTGCTATCAACGATTTTGTAAACGACAACCTGAGTAACTGGTACGTACGTCTCAACCGCAAACGTTTCTGGGGTGGCTCAATGGACGCAGATAAACTATCTGCTTACCAGACTCTTTACACCTGTCTTGAGACTGTTGCTAAATTGATGGCTCCTATTGCTCCATTCTACTCAGATCGTTTATATTCAGACCTGACAAAAGCAACCGGAAAAGATAATGTTGTATCCATACACTTGGCCGACTTCCCTAAAGTCAACGAATCACTGATAGATAAAGATCTTGAAGAACGCATGCAAATTGCTCAGGATATATCTTCAATGGTATTGGCTTTGCGTCGTAAAGTGAATATTAAAGTCCGCCAACCATTATCATCAATCATGGTTCCGGTACTGGATGCTCATCAAAAACAAGCAATTGAAGCTATTCAGAGTCTTATCCTGAATGAGGTAAATATCAAAGAAATTAAATATCTGGATGACTCAAGCGGTATCCTTGTGAAGAAAATCAAACCTGATTTCAAAAAACTGGGTCCTCGTTATGGAAAAATAATGAAAGACCTGGCTACCGTAATCAGTGAATTACCTCAACAATCTATTTCCCAACTGGAAAAAGAAGGTAAATTCGAACTTTCCGTCCTCGGACAAACGGCAGAGATCCTGATCGACGATGTAGAAATTATTTCTGAAGATATTCCGGGATGGCTAGTTGCAAATGAAGGAAAACTGACTGTCGCATTGGATATTACCGTGACTGAAGATCTGAAAAAAGAAGGTATTGCCCGCGAATTGGTTAATCGTATCCAAAACATCCGCAAATCGAATGGTTATGAGATAACCGATAAGATCCGGGTGGTGATACAACCGGATGAGCGCATCAACGAAGCAGTCAATGAATTTAATGAATATATTGCGAACCAAGTGCTGTCCAATAACGTTATATTAGACAATTTAACAGATGGCACGGAACTTGATCTCGATGACATGAAATTATTAGTTAAAATCGAAAAAATATAAGAAAATTTGTTATTCAGAATAATTATATTACTTTTGGATAACTTTATATAACCCAAAACGAAAGAAAAGGAGGAAATGCCATGAGCGAAAAAACTAGATACTCTGATGCCGAACTGGAAGAATTCCGGGCAATCATTTTGGAAAAATTGGAAGCTGCAAGACGAGACTATGAATTGTTGAAAGCTACAATAATGAACTCTGATGGAAATGATGTAACAGATACCTCTCCTACATTTAAAGTGTTGGAAGAAGGAGCTGCAACCCTTTCTAAAGAAGAAGCCGGAAGATTGGCTCAGCGTCAGATGAAATTCATTCAAAGTCTTCAGGCCGCATTGGTTCGTATAGAAAACAAGACATACGGTATCTGCCGTGAAACCGGCAAATTGATCCCAAAAGAAAGATTACGCGCGGTTCCACATGCTACATTGAGTATCGAAGCTAAAATGAGTCAGAAATAAATGAAATTTTCCAAAGGTTTTTGGGCTGTCGTAGTTATTTTACTGATTCTGGCTGCCGACCAAATATTAAAAATCTGGGTAAAGACACACATGACTATCGACCAACGGTTTGAGATAACCAGTTGGTTCTATATTCGTTTTGTAGAAAATGACGGGATGGCTATGGGCATCCAGGTCATGGGTAAGTTTTTCCTCTCTATGTTCCGGATTATCGCATCTTTCCTGATCGCATATTACCTTTATACCCTATGTAAAAAGGAATATAAATTAGGATTTATTGTCTGTATTGCCCTGATATTCGCAGGAGCCATCGGTAATATTATTGATTGCATTTTCTATGGAAAAATCTTTAGTGAAAGTACTCCATATCAGGTCGCTGCTCTTTTCCCTCCCGAAGGAGGATACCAGACCTGGTTGCACGGACAGGTTGTAGATATGTTCTATTTCCCTCTGTTTGAGACAACCTGGCCGGAATGGGTACCTAAAGTAGGAGGAACTCCATTTGTTTTCTTCAGCTATATCTTCAATATAGCAGATGCGTCTATCAGTGTAGGAATAGCTATTTTATTCCTGTTTTATAGAAAAACATTCTCTTTGAGTTTTGAAAAGAAACCTATTGAAGTTGAAGACTAATCATTTTTTCATTTTCAGTTTATTCCTGGTCATTCTTTTTTCAGCTTGTAGTATCCGTCCGTCATGGGTGTTGCCTGATAAAAAAATGGCGGATGTTCTGTATGACATGAATATTGCCGAAAATGAAATCGCCGACAACTATGCAATATTCAGTAATAACAAGGAAAGAAGGGAGGAATTATTAAATTCTGTTTTCAAAAAACATAAGATAACTCAGCAAGAATTCGACACCTCACTAGTCTGGTATAATGCTCATAAGGAAGTATATTTCAAAATATGCGACCAGGTAAATAAACGTTATACTGCCGAAATGGAATTACTAGACAAAAAGATTGAAGCTGAAAATAAGCTCATTGCCGAACGTAACAGAATAAATATCTTCGAAGGGGAACGCAGCATCTTCCTGAGAACAGCAACTCTACTTCAGAATACAGTCCATTTTAAAGTGGATTCCATAGAGTGGAGCTTTGGAGATAATCTGGAAGTATCATTCGATGTCCTGGGGCTTAATAAAGGCGTGGAACCGGAAGTGTTATGTTATGTTTTCTGTGAAGACACCATTATTACACAAAAAGAAAAAATCCTCGCCAATGGTAGCTTCTTAAAATTGATGCCCCCGGGAATGAATAAGATTAGGAGTTTTTCCGCATCGGTTCATCTCCCAGATACCATTACTAATGCGAATATCCTTATCAATAATTTCGGGATATTCCAACGCAAAAATCAAGGAAATAATTTAATTACAGAAAGCTCTCAACCCATTTTGAAAAGATAATTTCTTATCCGCTTTTTGCAAATAAATATCAAAATTCCAGATAGAACTCAATATTCTCTTGAGTAAGAATATCTATCGGCATATAATTAATTTGCTGAACCTCTTTCTTAAATATAAAATTATCACTAAAAGCCTTAATCCCTTTATACGCCTGTTCTTCAGGACGTTGAGCTATCAAATATGAGATAATATTATTTTTAAGATACATCACATTTTTCTCCAACAAGTCGTAACCGATCATGGTTACATTGCTCAATTTATATTTTTGAAGGAACTCAGCAACCACATAAGCTCTGGAAGAGAAAATTGCGGCACCTTTGATATCCGGATTTTCCTCGAAAAGTTTCTTCATCATTGCTTCATTTTCTTCCGGATTATTCGCGCTTAACGTACCTCGAAGAACTTTACATGACCGGTTATTTTTTTCAACATAAGATTTAAAACCTTCCATCCGCAAAGCAATCTGATTTGACGGAGTCTGACCCGGATCAAAAAAACTAAATATCGCTATTTTAGTTACATCCGAGCGTTGTGAGAATAACAATTTTGCTCCCAGATAACCACTTCGAAATGAATCCTGACCATAAAAAGCAAGAGGATTTCCTTCTTCCATACAAGAATCGATAAAAACATATGGTATCTCCAGATCTTCCATCTTTTTTGCATAAACCAATGTTTTAGGTTTATATAGAGGAGCCAATAAAACTCCATCAGGCGCAGAATCCTGTTTCAATACCACATCCATAGCCTCAGCAAAAGAAGTAGGGCTATATTGATCAAAATAATGAACTTTTACAACAACTTTAAAATCATACAGTTCCTGTTCCGCTCTAAGCAGCCCTTTCTCTATCAGTTCCCAATAACCTCCCGGTTCACAATTAGGAATAACCGCACAAAAAACAAAAACTTTTTTTGAGGCTAAAGCGCTTGCATAATGATTGGGCCTGTAATTTATTTCATCCAGAATAGACTGGATTTTCCTTCTGGTTTCATCCGACACATTGCCCCGGTTATGTAAGACCCGGTCGACCGTCCCAGCCGAAACACCTGCTTTTTCAGCAATGTCCTTGATCTTGATTTTTTGTGGTATAGAGTTCATAAGGGTAAAAAATATTTCAGAACAAAGGTATATAAAAATCGTTATATACCATCGAATTATAAAAAAGATTTGTATATTTGTGTGCGCACACAGTCGCAGTTTAAAATATAAGACTCAAATAACATATTAATCTACAAAAAATTATGAACTTAACTGAACAAACCTGGAGATGGTACGGTCCAAACGACCCGGTCAGCCTGTGGGATATTAAGCAAGCCGGAGCTACCGGTATTGTTAATGCCCTGCATCACATCCCCAATGGAGAGGTGTGGACAAAAGAAGAAATCATGAAACGGAAAGAAATGATTGAAGCGGTAGGCCTTACCTGGTCGGTCGTTGAAAGCGTTCCCGTGCACGAACACATAAAGACACAAACCGGAGATTTTCAAAAATACATCGACAATTACAAAGAAAGTATCCGTAATCTGGCTGCATGTGGTATATATACTGTAACATACAACTTTATGCCTGTACTCGACTGGACGCGTACAGACCTGGCTTATACCATGCCTGACGGCTCCAAAGCGCTACGCTTCGAAAAGGCGGCTTTTGTTGCTTTTGAGTTATTTATCCTGAAACGTCCGGGAGCAGAAAAAATATATACTCCACAAGAAATTGAAAAAGCAAAAAAACGCTTCGAATCGATGTCGGAAGAGGAAGTCGCACTTCTTACCCGCAACATGATCGCCGGATTACCAGGTTCTGAAGAGAGCTTTACAGTCGGACAGTTTCAACAAGCACTCGACAGGTATAAAGATACCGATGCCGAACGTCTTCGCGCCAATCTGATTTATTTTCTGAGAGAAATTTGTCCGGTTGCCGATCAAGTCGGAGTTCTGATGGTCATCCACGCCGACGATCCCCCCTATCCTATACTTGGTTTACCCCGTATCATGAGTACGGAAGATGATTTCAATAAATTAGTTGAAGCTGTTCCGAACAAATCGAACGGATTGTGTTTCTGTACAGGTTCTTTCGGAGTTCGCGCCGACAACGACCTCCCAGGCATGGTAGAACGTCTCGGCGATCGCATCGGTTTTGCCCACCTGCGTAGCACCCAACGCGACGAAGAAGGCAACTTCTATGAAGCAAACCACCTCGAAGGAGATGTAGATATGTACAATGTAATGAAACAGTTATTACTTCTGCAAAAAAGAAAAAATATATCAATTCCCATTCGTCCTGACCACGGTCACCAGATGATCGATGACCTCAAGAAGAAAACCAACCCAGGCTATTCCTGTATCGGCCGTTTACGCGGACTGGCAGAGTTAAGAGGATTAGAGATGGGAATCGCGAAATCGATTTTTTAAATTGAAAATTGAGAATTGAGAATTGAGAATTGAGAATAAATTCGTGCGTAAGCCTATTCTCAATTTTCAATTCTCAATTTTTCTTTCAGAAACCTCCCTGTATACGACGCTTCGCACTTCACTACGTCCTCCGGCGTCCCTGTACACACCACGTAACCTCCTTTGTCGCCACCTTCGGGGCCTAAATCAATGATGTGGTCGGCACATTTTATGACGTCCATGTTGTGTTCGATTATAACAATAGTATGACCTCGTGCAATAAGAGCATCAAATGCTTTCAATAGAGTTTTTATATCATGGAAATGCAGTCCGGTAGTGGGTTCATCAAAGATGAATAAAGTAGGCTGTGAACGTTCCTCACTCAGGTGAAACGCGAGCTTGACACGCTGGTTTTCTCCACCGGAAAGAGAATAAGAACTCTGCCCCAGTTTGATATAGCCCAACCCGACTTCCTGCAGGCTGAGTAGTTTTTTAGTGATTTTCTTTTCCGAACTTCCGTTTACCTGTGAAAAGAATTCAATAGCCTCGTTGATTGTCAGATTAAGTATATCATATATATTTTTCCCCTGGTATTCAACATCCAAAACATCCTGTTTGAAGCGTTTTCCATGACAGGATTCACATTCCAACACCACATCAGCCATAAACTGCATCTCTACGGTGATGAAACCCTCCCCTTTACATTCTTCACAACGTCCGCCTTCCACATTAAATGAAAAATGGGCAGGAGTAAAATGCATTTGTTTTGACAATGCCTGATCTGCATATAACTTCCGGATTTCATCGTAAGCCTTGATGTAAGTCACAGGATTGGAACGAGATGAACGTCCGATCGGATTCTGGTCTACAAACTCCGCATTTTTTATCAAATGCCAATCTCCCTCGGAACCTGACATCTGAACTGAAAGATCCTTATTTTCTTCACAATGGCTCTTCAATGCCTGAAAAAACACATCCCGTACCAAAGAAGACTTTCCGGAACCACTCACTCCGGTCACGACAGTCATCACATTCAATGGAAATTTTACATCGATAGCTTTCAGGTTATGTTGCCATGCCCCCTTCACTTCCAAATAATTATTCCATTTCCTGCGAAGGGTTGGAACTTCTATCTGTTCCTCTCCCGTTAAATATTTAATCGTATAACTATTTGATTTTTTATCTATATCAGATAAATTACCCTGATAAACGACCTCTCCACCATGTTGACCCGCGTCAGGGCCAATATCTATAATGTAATCGGCAGCACGTATGATCTCTTCATCGTGTTCTACGACAATCACAGTATTTCCTAATGTCTTTAATTGACGCAACACTCTCAGTAACAAGTCCGTATCCCTTGAATGTAACCCGATACTGGGCTCATCCAGGATATAAAGCGAACCGACAAGACTACTTCCCAAAGATGTTGCCAGATTGATACGCTGACTTTCTCCTCCGGAAAGAGAAGACGATAAACGGTTGAGTGTCAGATAGCCCAATCCCACATCCACTAAAAATTGAAGGCGGGACTTAATTTCTATCATCAAACGACTGGCTATCATCACCTCATGCTCACTCAACTCTATGTGATCAAAAAAGAACCTGAGTTCAGCCAATTGCATTACTACCAATTCATCTATCGACTTCCCGCCGACCCTGACATAAAGAGCCTGTGGCTTCAAACGACGACCTTTACAATCCGGACAGGTCGTTTTTCCGCGGTAGCGCGCCAAAAGCACCCGGTATTGTATTTTATATAAATTTTCTTCAACGTGTTTGAAGAAATCATTGATACCTTTTACTTCATCATTCCCATTCCACAGAAAATCTTTTTCTGATTCCGTTAACTCATAATACGCTTTGTGTACCGGGAAATCGTATTTTACAGCCGTTTGCATAAACCACTGTTTGAATTCTCCCATTTTTTCACCTTTCCAACAGACAACAGCATCGTCGTAAACAGACAGAGCTTTATTCGGAACCACCAAGTCTTCATCAACTCCGATCACCCGACCGAATCCCTCACATGTGGGACAAGCTCCGGCAGGACTATTAAAGTTGAACATCATTTCATTCGGTTCTTCGAATGTCATCCCATCAGCTTCCATTGTTTTGGAAAATTCTTTGGTTACGACACCCGGTTCCGTATAAAAACGAAGGGTACAATATCCTTCTCCTTCAAAAAATGCTATTTCGACAGAATCAGACATCCGGTTCATCATCAAATGATCTTTCGATGCAGTTAACCGGTCGATCAACAAGAATATTTCTTTGGATTCCAGAAATTTTTCCTGTTCCAGGACTTCTTCTATCTGATGTATTTTTTCATTTATCTCAACCCTTGAAAATCCTTCTTTGGCAAAGACTTCCAATTGTTCCTTCATGCTTCTTCCCGAACGAGGATTTATTTTAGCCAACAGAGCTATTTTAGTTCCATCAGGGTAAGTCAACATTTCATCGACGACATCACTTACCTGATGCTTTTTAACTTCTTCTCCGGAAACAGGCGAAATTGTTTTCCCTACTCGTGCATACAATAACCGAAGATAATCATATACCTCTGTCGATGTTCCCACTGTTGAACGCGGATTACGGGTATTCACTCTTTGTTCGATCGCGATCGCAGGCGGAATCCCTTTGATATAGTCACATTCCGGTTTACTCATTCGTCCAAGGAACTGACGCGCATAAGAAGATAGACTCTCGACATACCTTCTTTGTCCTTCGGCATACAAGGTATCGAAGGCAAGCGAAGATTTTCCGGAACCGGACAATCCTGTGACAACAATAAATTTATCACGGGGAATAGCAAGGTCTATATTCTTTAAATTATTGACTCTGGCTCCTTTAACTATAATTTTGTTTTCTAAGGACATTATAAAAAAATAAGAACGCAAAGGTACGATTTTTCTGCCAAAATAATACTTACCTTTGCCCCGGATTAATTATAAATCAATCATGGAAAGCATTCATAAAATATTTAAAATCGGGAATGGTCCCTCCAGCAGTCACACTATGGGGCCAAGAAAAGCGGCAACAATGTTTAAAGAAAAAAATCCGGATGCCGACTCATACCGGGTAACCCTATACGGAAGCCTGGCAGCGACCGGAAAGGGCCACTTGACTGATGCTGCAATCATCAATGCTTTATATCCTAAATCGGCAGAGATTATATGGAAGCCTGAAATAGTATTGCCTTTCCATCCCAACGGCATGTTGTTTGAATCTATACAGAACGGTCAGGTAACCAATGACTGGACTATTTTTAGTATCGGAGGTGGCGATTTATCGAATGAAAATACCCCTGTTGCAGAAGAAGAGGATGTGTACAAGATGAACTCCATGAAAGAGATCCTCGATTGGAGCCATCAAACAGGAAAATCATTCTGGGAATACGTAGACGACACCGAAGGTCCTGAAATCTGGGATTATCTGGAAGTGGTATGGGAAACCATGCAAAAAGCTGTCGAAAGGGGACTGGAAGCAGAAGGTTTACTTCCCGGAGGACTATCCCTACAGCGTAAAGCGTCATCTTATTTCACAAAAGGAAAAAGTTACAGGGACTCTCTGGCTAGCAGAGCTGCCATCTATTCCTACGCTTTAGCTACCTCAGAAGAGAATGCTGCCGGTGGAGTGATTGTTACGGCTCCAACCTGTGGTTCATCAGGTGTAATTCCCGGTGTACTTTATCATTTAAAGAAAAAACATGAATTCAGGGACTCAAAAATTATCAAAGCACTGGCAACCGCTGCTTTGATCGGAAATATAGTCAAGAAAAATGCTTCTGTCTCCGGAGCCCAAGTCGGTTGCCAGGGAGAGGTCGGAGTTGCCTGTTCAATGGCAGCTGCAGCTGCGACCCAGTTATTCGGAGGCTCTACCGCTCAAATCGAATATGCGGCTGAAATGGGATTGGAACACCACTTGGGACTAACCTGCGACCCAGTCTGCGGTCTGGTACAGGTACCCTGCATCGAACGTAATGCTTTTGCTGCAGTACGTGCATTAGATGCTTGTTCTTTTGCAATGTTATCTGATGGGAAACACCTTGTCGGATTCGACAAAGTGGTACAAACCATGAAACAAACCGGACACGATCTTCCAAGTTTATACAAAGAAACCTCGACCGGAGGACTGGCGAAGTTTATATAAGAAAATGAAAAATGAATAATAAGGTTTCGTGCGTAAGCCTATTATTCATTTTTCATTATTCACTTTTCATTATATTTTCAAGAAAGCGCGGCAATTGCAGCCCCAACCAAGTTAGGATCACTCATTTCGTTAATAATCATAACGCTTACTCCTGCAGGCAATAAATTCTTCAATTCTTTATCTACCATGTCTTTATATGGAGTTGACTTATCGTTGGCTCCTTTACCCCAGAATACACTTCCGTCGGCAGCGAGACAGATATTTTTGAAATTAGGATTTTGAGAGATCAGTACCTGAACAAGTCCGAGAAGAGATGCAGCCACTAATTTTGCAGATCTTTCATAGATCCAGCCAGCCACATTCGCCTGATCTACAGAGTATTTTTGAGGATTATTGATTATATCGGCAAGATCGCCTCCGTCAAAATCGTATTTAATTTTGATATCGCTGAAGACCGTTTTGAAAAGTTCGCCCAAATAACCTCCGGAAATAGCTTTTTCGAATCGTTGAGCGCCTTTATTATTTGACATTGCATCTACCAGGCCGTCAATGACAGTAAGATGTGGAGGATTGAAATTTCCGGACTCCAGGTTTACAGGAATCAGACTTTCATCTTTACTTCCTAATTTTTCGATCTTATTCAAAGGCATTAAGCTCGCCATATTTGTACCTGTTCCAACGATCAATCCCATATAAGAATCAAAACCAGGTTCACTAAGTCCGGCAAATAAACAAGCTACTGTATCGTTCACAACTTTAATATTTGTAAATTCCGGATCGATATCTTTATGACTATTCAAATATTTAAGTAATAATTCTCCAACCGGTTGTTCGATCATATCAGGAATATTGATTCCTTTCGTCCAGCGAAGAAGTATTGCATCTCCATTCAGACGTGATGCTGCAGGGTAAGAGAAACAATAACCTATTTGAGTAACAGTTTCATCAAGAGTTTGCAGTTCGCTGATCAGAGCTCCCATTTCGCGAAACAGGTCATCTCTTTTAAAACCAGCAGTTTCTTTGGCTGACAATGGTTTCTTTTTAACCTCGATAATAGAAGGTTTACCATTCTTAAATTCAACGACAGAAGCTCTGAAATTTGTTCCTCCCCAGTCCAATGCCAGGATTTTTCCGTCATTAATATCTTCTTTAGGATGAATGTGAGTCGGAATATCAGAGATTTCCATACCATCTTTTTTAAGACCGTCTTCTATTTTTTCCTGAAGAGCATTTGCTATTTTTTTCAGTTCTTCATTAGTCAGATCAAAAATATTTTCCTTCATAACTGGTGTTTTTATGGGTTGATTTAAAATTATTTTTAGGTACAAACTACAAATTTAACAAATAAAATTCCGATTCCAATTTAATATTTGTTAATTTTTTCATTAATTAAAAAAGGTCAATAACCGTACGATTAATGACCTTAAACTTTTTTTTGCCTGATCAAGATCAAGCTGGGTGGATAGCCTCTGTCGGACAAACATCCGCACAAGTACCGCAATCCGTACATTGATCCGGATCAATCTTATAGATATCACCCTCTGAAATTGCACTTACCGGACACTCGTCGATACAAGTTCCACATGCAATACAGTCGTCTGAAATTACATAAGCCATGTCTCTAAAATTTTTAAATTAGTATAATTAGTTCAAGGGCAAAGATAGAAGAAAGCCCTGTAATAACAAAAAAAAATCAGATAAAAATTTATAATAACGGAGCAAATACCCTGAGCAGAGATTCCTTAAACTTCTCAATACGAGGACGGCTTTTCCAATCCTTGAGGTTAATTTGAGTACATTTTCGCAAGTCATTAAAGAAAATACCTTTCATCTTTTTCGAAAAATCGGCGTCATAAATATATGCGTTTACTTCAAAATTATGTTCAAAACTACGAAAATCCATATTGGCAGACCCGACTACACTGATAAAGTCGTCGACAATCATCACTTTTGAATGTAAGAAATCAGGATCCATTTGATAAATTTTCACTCCGGCATTCATCATTTCTTCAAAATAAGAATGAGCTGCCGTACCTACAAAACGGGTATCAGAATGTTCCGGCACCATCAACCGGACATCTATTCCACTCAATGCGGCCGATTGCATGGATTGGAAAAGGCCTTCTGTGGGAAGAAAATACGGAGTTTGTATATAAACATAATGTTTTGCACGCATAATGATATTATTCGTGGCCTGAAGTAACGTTTTCCACTCACCTATCGGATCCCCCATTGCAATTTGCATCACATTGTTTGTAACAATCGGCATTTCAGGGAAGTATACTTTATCGGTCAGAAAATCCTTACCGGAAGAGTGCCAATCAATGAGGAAAGCCGATTGCATACCCAGAACTCCGCGTCCTGTCACCCTCAAATGGGTGTCCCGCCAACCTTCTTCAATATAGCGATCTGCAATATTCATCCCGCCGATATAACCTATTTTTCCATCGACAACTACAATTTTTCTGTGATTACGATAATTTACTTTACTGGTAAACAACGGAAAATGAACTTTGAGATAAGGAGTCACTTCCACTCCTTGTTTTTCCATTTCTTCATAAAACCGGTTTTTCACCTTCCAATTTGCTACATCATCGTAAAGTACGCGGACATGTACTCCGTCGCCGGCTTTGCGAATCAGGACATCTTTGATTTTATTGCCTATCATATCATTTTCAAAAATATAGTACTGAAGATGAATATGATGTGTTGCAGATTCCAGATCCCGGATCAGGGCATCAAATTTTTCTTTACCGTTAGTAAAAACTTCGATCTCACTTCCCTGCAGGAGCGCCGAATCATTGTTTTTATTCAGAAGTTTCGCCAGTGGAGCATATTCAGCATATGCCTCCGTATCACTATGCAGTACGACCAAGGGTTCATAAGCATGTTTCTTTAATTTACGGTAAGACTTACGGGAAATGATACGCAATTTACGGGCATCCTGGCCAAAGAAGTAGTAAATAATAATTCCACCGACAGGAAATAACAAAAGCAACAGGGCCCAGGAAATTGTTTTCAAGGGATTCCGGTTTTCCGAAATAATAACAAAAACAATACCCAGGGCTGTTATAAAATAAATTATCTGTATGATACTTCTGACTATTACTTGTGTTTCCATACAGCGAAGTGATTATCATTCACACCGCTAAGTTAAGTTGAAAAACCGGAATTACAAAATAATATCATGATTGATGGAACGATCAGAAAAAGCCACCGCCTGGACGACCGCCACGACCGCCACCGCCATCTCCACCTCTACGAGGCCCTTCCCATGTATTACCTCTGACATCGCTTTCCGTAGCAGAACTTCCTTTGGGAAATATAGTGAATCTGTAAATAAACGAACACATGAAATAGCTAGGAATAACATTGCTACGGGTATAATTATAACCATTGGTCGTACTTCCTCCGGAAACACTGCTTCTTTGTTGCAAGATATCATAGATAGCCAGTTTTACAGTTCCGGCTCCATATTTTTTATTAAATAATTGTTTAGACGCGGACGCATTCCACATTACTTCGGAAATATTAAAGCCATCGGCATACCCATTTCTCTTAATCCAATTGATATCAGATGCCAGTGTAATCTGATAAGGCAAATACCATGTTGTATTACCACCTGCTCCCCAATCGAATGTTTCCAGGTTATTCTTTGAATTAATATCATTTTCAACATTCCGGTAGCCCAATGAAACACTTGCCCCCAAATCAAATAACTTGCATCTGAAATTCAGCCTTGCATTATCCATTACATAGATGTTTTTTTGCGTATTTTCCTGTTCATTAGAAAAACTTTTCCTATTATCAAAAGAAGTACGCACAAAGTTACCTACTGTAAATTTCTTATTTTTCAACGGGACATTGAAACCTCCCATCAATGCAACGTCCCAATTGCCATTAATATTTTTATACGTAGTCTCACGACCTCCATTCTCCTGCATTTTTGTTACCGAAGCAATATCATTAACCGAAAGATTTCCCATTAAATTGAAATTATAGAATAACTGAGACTCCGGAACAAACTTGTTGAACCTTGCTCTGAACTCGTTTGTATATCCGGGTTTCAGATTAGGGTTACCATATGTAATATTCATCGGATCGCTTTCGTCCCTGTAATCTCTCAACTGATTAGCTGTGGGTTGGTTTGTATTTCCCTCATAATCAATTCTCAGGTTAGAACGTTGTCCGAACATATAATTGAAATTAAAGACCGGAGACAGGTTCATTACATTCTGATCGACTTTGGAAATCAAAGAATCACCTTGTATATTCGGCAGGCGGTTGTCATACGACCACGGCACCATCTGGGTAGTCAACTCATTTACATAAGGCTGGTATGTTTTATTTTCAGAACTCGATGGGTCCAGATTTACTCCAATTGTATAATTATATTTTTGACGAACGGATTTAAAAGAAAGGCTTGCTCTGTTTGTCAACGAATTACGTAAAGTACTGCGGCTTTGATTACCGTAAAGCACGGCAGTATCCAATTCTGCGGCTTCATCTCCATATAAATTATATGTACTATTTATGCCCTTAGTCTTATCATATGTTCCTCTATACGCCAACTGTATGAAATTATCATGTCCTATAGGTTCTACATAAGAAACAAACAGTCTCATATTCGTTGACAGATTATCATTTTCAGAACGCTGATTACGAACAGAATCTCGGTCATACACATTGTTTTCAAACATTCTTTGTTCCCATTCCGAATGTCCGTATGAATAACTATCATTGTATGTAGTTCTCAGTTGAGTACTAAGTACCCTACCTGGTTTGTTAAATTTGTGCGAATATTCAAATGAGCCGCCAAGGTAATATCCTTCTCCTTCAAAATGTGATTTAGAAGCCCCGTCAAACAATGTGTCCAATGTGTTATAGTTATATCGGGCAAATAGTTTATCCTGGTCACTATTACTTTTATTGTATGATAAAGTAGGTCTGAATATGAAAGTATTACTTGAATCCGGGCGCCATTCCAAACGAAAATTCAGTCCGAAATTATCCGAAAGATTCTGACCTCTAGTTATCGATTTATCCTGTTGGGACATCCGTTCGGAAAATGTTACACTTTCCACTTCCGATTTGGTATTTCTATCCATACCATTGTACGAAATGCTTCCATTCAATGATAATTTAGGAGAAAATTCTTTATTCATATCAAACATAAAGTTCTGAGCATCTACAATTCCTCCTGAAGCGCCCCTCATTCCCCTCATTCCTCCAAAACGGACTTCTCCCATATCCGAAGCTCCGATATTATTGGTATTGTTGGTATTGATCATGAGAGTATACCTGTCGCTGTTTTTCATATGGTTCACCATCCCTCCGGCCAGATAACGGGTATCCTTATCCATATTGAGATCGCGTCCCAAACCGGCAGCGGCATTACCCATCGTACCTTGTTTCATCCCCTGTTTCACCGTAATATTGATGATCGATTCTTCTTCACCATCGTCAAAGCCGGTTAAACGGGCCAAATCTGATTTCCGATCCATCACCTGTAACTTTTCGACTATTTCTGCCGGAAGATTTTTGGAAGCGACCTTTGGGTCGTCAGAGAAGAACTCTTTTCCATCTACAAGGAATTTTTTGATTTCCTTTCCATTAATTGTGATCTTACCATCCTTATCAACTTCTACTCCGGGTAGCTTTTTCAACAAATCCTCTACAACAGCGTTTTCTTCTGTCTTATAAGAAGCAGCATCATACTCTATCGTATCATTTTTTACTACAACTTCAGCTCTTTTTCCTTTAACTATAGCTTCACCGAGTTCAATGACATCTTCAAATAATTCAATAGTACCTAAATTAACCGTTACATCCGAAGATGTGGAAAATGGTTTGTAAACAGATTTGTAACCTACATAATTCACTCTCAAGAGGAAGTTCGCTTTTTTATTCACTTTCAGAGCATAAACTCCGTTTTTATTTGTCACACTCCCTGTGACCTCCGTACTGTCTTTTACATTCAAAATACTGACTGAAGCAGCCTCAATCTTTTCTTTTGTCGTTCCATCAACCAAAGTCCCTGTGATTGTGTACTGATTGTCTGCCATGACTCCCAGAGAGCAAAGTAGCAATAAACTACTGATAACTAACTTAATGCCTTTCATAAACCCGATAATAATGAGTAGGTGATTCTATTATGTTTAGAATACTGACCAGGTTTTTAAAGGAAAGTTTAATCAATAAGTATTTATTTGCATTTTTTAACAAATCAATAGTTACGTTTCTTTAAAATTCATCAACGTTTAATGTTGTCCGGAATCTACCAAGTTCTTTTTGTAATTGTTGAGTAACATCCTTATATTTCGGATCTCCGTAAAGGTTATTCATTTCCGTAGGATCATTTTTCAGGTCATATAACTCATTGCAACTGATATCATTTCCTTTATTCTTACCAAATCCTTTACCATAGAAGTGGATCAGTTTATACCGGTCACTTCTCACGCCATCCTGTCGACGAACCTGGTGAAAGGCGGGATAATCATAATAATGATAATAGATATATTTTCTCCAGTCTTTCGGCATTTTTCCATTGAAAAGAGGGGACAACGAAACTCCACTCATCTCTTCAGGTTTGTTGATACCTGCTAAATTAAGATAAGTCGGGGCAAAATCGAGGTTCTGGACTAAAGCATCGCAAACAGAGCCTGGCTTAATATGACCTTTATAGCTGATTATCAAAGGGGTACGCAGCGATTCCTCGTACATAAAACGTTTATCAAACCATCCATGTTCTCCCATGTAAAAGCCCTGGTCGGAAGTATAAACAATAATTGTATTCTCCATCAGTCCTTCTTTCTCAAGATAATCGAGGAGACGTCCTACCTGATCATCAATTGTTTTAATACATCTCAGATAATCTTTCAAATAATTCTGATATTTCCATTTTACAAGATCATCCCCGGTCAATCCTGCTTCAATAAATTTTTTATTTCTTGGGGAATAGGCTTTCATCCAGGTTTCTCGTTGTGCCGGAGTAAACCATTCCAGATCCTTATTCCAGGTTTTAATATTCCATTCTTTATCATACGGCGGAATGTATTTCAACTCATCGACTTTAAGATCATAAATGAGAGTCATATCCTTTCCGATATTCATTTCCTGCGTACGAGCGGCATCACAACGATTTTGATAGTTATCATAAAAATTATCCGGATATGGGAATTCTACATCTTCATACAGGTTCAGATATTTTCCTTCGGGCATCCAATTACGGTGTGGAGCTTTATGATGCACCAACAAACAGAATGGTTTGTTTTTATCGCGTTTCTCCAAAAATTCAATCGAATGATCCGTGATCAAAGTAGTAGAATATCCTTCCTCCTGTACATATCCATTGGTCTCTTTTGTTTTAAACCTCGGATTATAATATTCTCCCTGATCATCAAGAACGCAATAATAATTAAAGCCTTTCGGTTCACACTGCATATGCCATTTTCCCACGACACCAGTCTGATACCCATTATTTTGAAGTAATTCCGAAAAAAAGGTTTTAGTAGAATCGATTCCTTTACCTAAAGTTCTCTGCCCATTTTGGTGGCTGTATAAACCTGTCATCAGACAAGCCCGGCTTGGTGTAGATAAGGAATTCTCTACAAATGCCTTTCTAAACAGCATCCCTGAATTTGCAATCCGGTCAATATTAGGAGTCGGAGCCAGTTTCGATATCGGATGACCGTAAGCACTGATCGTTTGAAACGAATGATCGTCACACATAATGTGGATGATATTGGGTTGATTTCCAGGCTGATTACCAGTAGCAGAAGCTGCAAGAGAAATCAATACTGTTCCGGATGTAAGTAACTTTCTCATATAGTAAAGATATATATTTAAAACTCAAAGGTAAAAAATATTCGACAAAAAAAAGCGAACTCAGAAAATGAATTCGCTTTTCTTTTTCCATAAAACTCTATTATTTAACCGAATAGTCGGCTAAGAAGACCTTGCTTTCCGTTAACGGTTCCAATATGAGCCAAAAATCCGTCGAAGTTACGGGTTTGGATATAAAGAGTTCCTGTTCCTTTGAAACGGGTAACCAAACCTTCACCACTAGTCCAACTGGAAATCAAACCTTTAGAAGCTTTTTCAACTTTATAATCCAACGATTCTTCCCATGCTACAGTGTGTCCATTATCTACAATCATTTCTTCGTTGTTCAATTCAATTTTGTGAACTGCACCGAAAGAACCAAGGAACAATTTACCATGACCTTCTGCACGAATGATAAACAGACCTTCTTTAGAGAATAATGCTTTTCCCAGACCTTGAGATTTAACTTTAGTCGTAACAGTAGGTTCTGAACAAAGGAAAGCTCCTTTTTGAAGCAACCAGCCTGTTCCTTTCATTTCAACTTCTACTATATTACCGATATTAGTCGGAGCAACCATTACGTCACCACCTTTATCATTGGCCCGAAGGTCCTGCAAGAAGAAAGACTCTCCTGTCATCATACGACCTAAGCCTTTCATAACTCCTCCCTGAGCTTTTCCTTCGACTGATACTGATGGAGACATGTAAACCATAGCTCCGGCTTCTGCGCGCAATGTCTCATTAGCTTCCAAATGTGCCAAAACGACTGGCATTGACCCTTGATATAAAATTTCTGTTTTCATTGATAGATAATATAAATATTAATTGTGTGAAATAGTTAGCTTAGATTAATCTTTCTTTACAAAAATTATGCCGTAAAGCGATTCTACATATTTTATTCGTTTTTTGATCGTTGTGATGAAGCATAAACTCCGATCACACAGAGTACGGCAAAGATGATAAATGTGACATGAAGACTTTTCATAAAATCCGGATAAAGTTCCGGAGTTATTTTTTTGCCGCCTACAAACAAAGAAAGAGTCATACCGGCAATTCCCATACTGAAAGCCTGTCCGGTCAACCGCATAGTACCCATAGTTGCAGATGCTTGTCCGTAATATTTTTTCTCAACCGAGCTCATAATTACGTTAGTATTGGGAGAAGAAAATATACCAAAACCGATACCCAGGAATACCAAAAACACAATCAGTATCGAAATAGGCATCTGTGGAGAAATAAAGATCATCCCCGTTAATCCGACAACAATAACGGACATTCCGAATGTTGCCAGCTTTGAAGCTTCAATTTTATCGGATAATCTTCCTGAAATCAGGGCGAAAAAGGATTGAATACATGCTTGCGATATAAGGACCAACCCTGCTGTCTGTGCATCAAAGCCACGGATATATTGTAAATAAAGGCTCAACATAAACGCAACGGCTGAAGTGGCAGCATAGTTAATCAATGCGGAAAGTGAAGACAAGGCAAATATGCGATTCTGGCTAATCAAATTCACATTAAATACCGGAGAAATACATTTCCGTTCATAAACAGTAAATAAAATAAACAAAAGAATGCCTAATCCCAGAAAAAGAAATCCGTACCAATCAGGCAGTTGCGTAAACCCATATATAAGTCCGGACAAACCAAGTCCGTATAAAATACTACCTGTATAATCAAATCTTTCTCCTTTGGACTCAATCCATTCCCCTTTTAAGAAAAAGAACGATAAAATAACCACTAAAAATCCAACTGAAGCTGGAATATAAAATATACTCTGCCAACCCAGATTATGAGTTAATATCCCTCCAATGAACGGTCCGGCAGCCAATGATAAGTACACTACCGACGTATTAATTCCCAGTACTTTTCCTCGTTGGCTTGCCGGGAAAATAGATGTTAAGATAGCAGTATTCGTTCCAAACAACATAGCGCTTCCCAATCCGGACAAGAAACGAAGTATAATTAACATTTCGCCTGAAGTTGCAAATGCGCAGAGTAAAGTAGTTAATGAAAACAGAAATACTCCAAGTACGTATACTTTTTTCCGGCCGATAAGATCCGCCCAACGGGCAAAAGGGATTTGAAAAATTGCGGACGATAACAAATAAACTGTTGCCATCCACGTTAATGTCACTACATCAAGAGAAAAAGCCTTACCTATTTCAGGTAAAGCTAAATTCAATGCGGATCCCATGAATGGAACAAGAAATGCCGACATAGAAAGTAGCAACAGGGCTTTGTTAGACTGGGAATTTGAATTTTCATTTTGCATATGGATGCAAATGTACGAAAAAAAATGAGCATGCCTTTTTTTGACACGCTCATCTCTTAAGATTAGTAAGATCGCGGAGTTTACAACACTAAATCAGCCGTTGTTCGGCGGAGTTTGCAACTCCGTCGTTTCCTTATTTCTTGATCACCGTGTAAGTCTTACCATTGTATTGTACCATATACGTTCCTTTGGCATAACCCGCCGTCAGGTCGATCATTGTCGTTCCTTCCTGAGCCTTGAAAGCGCCTTTCAATGAACCGGTAACATCAGTTACCCGGATCTGTTGATTAGCTATCATATTAGAAACTTTCAGGATTCCTGAAGTCGGGTTAGGATAAACAGTAACTACTGTCGCTGTTACATCCTCTACGCCTGTCGGGTATTGAACAGTGATCGTTTGAGTAAGTCCTCTTGTGCCGCATGGGTGATCCATTGTCACTTTCAACGTGCCTGTACCTACTGACAGCGTTCCAAACGTTGCCTAGGTCTCATTCTCGGTTTCCTTACCTACTTCTGGTGAGAAAGTCACGCCTTCTTTATTGTAGCTCCAGCTGTATTTTGTTACATCCTGATAGCGCGGTTCAACGTGATGATGTCGTATTTTCCGGTGGTTAATACCCCTGGCTACTAAGATATTGCCGCTCTGCGGCAAACTAGAACCAGATCTCTGTCAGATTGACCAAATCTTGCTCTACGGCAAGTAAAAAACTATTTCTTCGTTTTTTGATAAACACGAACATAATCCACTTCATATTTTAATGGAAAAGCTGAATCGTCAGGAATTCCTCCGCTTTTTCCAATTGCCAGATTCAATAGAATATAATGTGGCTGTTGGAACGGATTCACATATTTTCCTACGGCTCCATTTTGAGTATCTTTCAGAAAGGTTTCGTTCAGTAACTCGTTATCCAGATAGAGACGTATTGCTTCTTCATCCCAATCCATACGCCAGACATGAAATTTATCGGCCCATTGAGGATCTTTATCGGTAAACTTGGAAAACGGTACTGTTTGAGTATTCCACTTTGCTTTATGCTTTTCGTCTGTTCCCCAGGCGGTATTTGCCAGGATGTGAGGTTAAGACACCATTACTACACCATGCGTTATCCGGTTGATACCATTGGAGTTCTTCATTTCTTTCAAATCCGCTCTCATAAATCCAGGCATCGGGATCAGGTTTTCCTTCGTAGTTGAACTCTTCACTCCACACTATACGATAACCGGGGACCTCAGGTATAGCAATATTTTTGCTAACTCTTTCAAGGGTATTTAAATCCCATTTTTCGTGCCACCTTAGTATTGGCAAACCATTTTCGAAGTGGATCGGAAGCCATATATAGCGGCCATCGATTGGAGTCCTCGGCGTCCAACGGTCAGCCATAAAAATAAACCGGTCTTTTTTCCCGGCTACAGGTAAAATAAACGTACTTTGAGAGGAAAATGTCAGATCAGCATCCTGTCCGACACAAGGATTCGGTAATTCAGTCCATGGGCCCATGATACGGTCGGCTATATGCAAACGCGCCGCATTAGGATCCCATCCTGTGCAACCGGAGGTGATCATAAAATAGCGGCCATCTTTTTTGAAGATTGCCGGAGCTTCATTGTGTCCTCCAGGGGCAATCCGGATGTATTTTCCCGTATAACCTAAATAATCAGTTGTCAATTCAGCCAGTTGAAGAGTGAGGTTTTCTTCTGAGGAATAGATATGATACGCTTTTCCGTCGTCATCGACAAACAAAGTCATATCGCGGGACATCTGTCCTCCTTTGAAATCACGGCGTACAAACATTCCATTATCAACGGCTTTACGCCACTGAGGAGTCCACCATTCTTTGAAATCTTCAATCTTAGCCTCAGCTTTTTGTTGCTCTTTTGTCATATTTTGAGGCCAGATTCCCGCGTTAGGTCGAAGGGTCTTCTGCAATTTGTATGGTCCTGTAGGTTTATCAGAGACTGCAATTCCCACCTGAGCAGCAGAATATCCTTTTCCACGCAGTTCCAAATGGAAATACATCACGAATTTGCCGGTTTCTTGATTGTATATCACCTTAGGACGTTCGATAACACATCCTTCTGTGATAGCATTGGTTGTATCGTTTCTTACCACCGGCATTACAATACCCTCATTTGTCCAATTATATAAATCAACTGAAGAATAGCAGGTAACACCTTCCCAAGCAGCATTTGTGTTTTCTCCTTTATGTTCACCAAACCAATAATATTTTCCCTTATGAAACAAAACACCTCCACCATGGGCATTGATATGAGTTCCGTTATTATCCGGCCATATTTCTCCCGGGTAGAAAGCTTTGTGATTTTTCTCTGCCACCTCAAGGTTGACATCCAGGACTCTGACAGGTTGCGGACGAACATCTTTTGTCGCATCATTATCAGCCTGTTCCACATTTTGAGTAAAAATATTCAGCCGTTTTCTATTTTTCCAAAGTTCCGTATCGTAACTCGGCTCCCAATCTCCCAATGAATACGAGGTTAGATCCGTTATTGTCCATTGATTCTTAACCGGATCATCACAAATAGCCATTGATGCATGTTTTCCCCTCTCTTCATCTCTGAAGATCAGATATATTTTATTGTTTTCAGCTAAAATCTGAGGTCTTGAAATCGGCAAATATTTTGATCCGGCTCCTTTAAGCGAAAACGGGGTCTTCCGAAACCCCAGATCCAGATCATTCCATTTTCCATTTTTCAGATAAATAACATGATACTGAGGAATATCCGAATTTTGTTTCCTATAATACGTTGCGATATAAGGATTTCCTTCTTCATCGGCTGTCATTGAGGTCTGATTAATCAGCTCACTGTTCTGTGGTATTTTAACCGCGTACTCCGCTGTAGATGCTGTGATCGGCATCGCATATTCTGCACCTTTTGAATTTTGCCAGGTTTTCCCTCCATCGGTAGAACGGGCGTAACACATGTCGTGATTCGTTTCTACACTACCAGTCTCTCTCCATACCCACGAAAGATGAATTGTTCCTTTGCTATCTATACAAACCTGCCAGTAAGCATTCCGTTGTCCTTCACCATTAATCAGGTTCTCATGTAGAGTTTGCCATTTTTTATCTTTCGTTATATACTTTTTCATCATCAGGTTCCCATTTCCCGAAGAGCCGTCACGACAGATAAAAATCAGATTTCCATCAGGCATCCTGTAAAATTCGGGATAAGTAACTTTCTCTTCTTTAACGCCATCCATTGGCTGTATTTCTTCCAGTTCCAGAGATAAAGGCTCTTTACTCTTCGTATATCTCAACGGATTAGCATGATGATCCCAGGAAACATGGAGATAGCCATCGCCATCGATCATAATACTGATCATATTATGAGAATCCCGGACATTTCCTTTAAAATTTGTTCTTTTGATGTTCCAGGATGAATCTCTTAACATCCTTTTTGCCAGACACATATATCCATCCGGATTATAATACGCCATAATTTGTGTATTCCCATGAGTGACCAGAGAGTTTTTCCGGAAAACAACAGTATTAATTGAGTTATTAGCCCAACCAATAGGAATGTTCTGTCCGAAATTATTTCTTTGCGAGATTCCAGTCTGGAATATAAGAAGAAAAGCAAATGCCCAAAAGAGATGTTTCATATAGTAGATTTAACTACGCCAAAAATAAGGAGTTTTTCACAATATCAAAAATTTAACCTCAAATTTAAAATACTTTGCTAATTTTGTCGGCATAATTTATTAACATATTTAAAATGAAAAAACTATTATTCATTGCATGCTGCTTATTCTGTTTATCTGTAGCTGCACAAAAAGACAACATGCGTGTTGCATCTTATAACCTGCGTCTTGGAACTGCCAATGATGGTGAAAATGCCTGGCCAAACCGCAAGGAAATGGTAAAAAGCCTTATTACATATCATGATTTCGACATTTTTGGAACACAAGAAGGTTATGATTTTCAATTAAAAGAGATTTGTGAGTTGGATAATTACGCTTATACCGGTCATGGTCGCGACGACGGAAAAAGTGGCGGGGAACATTCTGCCATTATTTACAAAAAAGATCGTTTCAAATTGCTTGATTCAGGTGATTTCTGGTTAAGCGAAACTCCAGATGAGCCCGGCAAGGGATGGGATGCGAAATGCTGTAACAGAATTTGTTCCTGGGGAAAATTCAAGGATTTAAAATCGAAAAAAGAATTTTATTTTTTCAATGTACATTTCGATCATGAAGGGGTTGTTGCCCGCAAAGAATCCGGGAAATTAATGGTTCAAAAAATTAAGGAAATTGCAGGTAAATTGCCGTCTATCTGTACCGGAGATTTCAACTCGACTCCGGAAACCGAACAAATCAAGGCTTTACAATTTATTTTGAATGATTCCTATCTGATTTCATCACAAAAACCATACGGTCCGGTGGGTACTTTCAATTCATTCAAATTAACAGCTGCGTTAAAAGATCGTATCGATTATATTTTTATGGACAATAGAATAAAGGTTCTGAAATATGGAGTCCTGACCGACATGAATAACGGACGTTTCCCATCAGACCACTTCCCTGTAGTTGTAGACATGAGCTGGTAATTTTTTTATAAATTCAAGGCGCAAAGATGCGAAGAAAAGGATTAAGAAACTTCGCATCTTTGTGCCTTTGTGTTTATATAATTATCTTGTTTTCTTTAGTGTAAACAGGAATTCCAATCCTCCTTCCTTACGGTTTTTCGCTGTAATTTCTCCTTTGTGAAATAAAACGGCATTCTTTACAATCGAAAGACCTAGTCCGGATCCTCCGGTATCGCGGGTGCGACCTTCGTTAACCCTGTAGAATCGTTCGAATAAGCGGGAAAGATATTTTTCTTCAACTCCGCTTCCCGTGTCATAATAAGAAAAATAATAATACTCATTATCCTCCATGTAGCTGCAAATATTGATACTAATATCATCTCCTGCATGGGCAATGGAATTATCGGCAAGGTTACGGAAGATCGAATACAGCAACATCCTGTTACCTTCTATTTTGACAGATTCGTCTACCTGAAGTTTAAAATCTATATGATGTTCCTGAAAACGATCGGATAAATCCGTACGTAACTCATCCAGCAAGGAACAAATCCCTACCGGTTCTATTTCAAACCGGTCGCTCGCTTCTTCAATGCGGGTAAGAACTGAAATATCCTGTATCAGTTCGGATAAACGAATAATCTGAGCATACGAACGATCTATAAAAAACTGCCTTTTTTCGGCATCGATAGATTGTTCTTTCAGGGTTTCAAGATATCCACGAATACTTGTCACAGGTGTACGTAACTCATGAGCGATACTATTGGTCATTTCCTGTTTCAACAGACGGGTTTTTTCCATCTTTGTAATATTATCAATAGTTACTTCAAAACTGTTATCTTCAAATCGAACAGACTTCAACTGATAATACTTACCTCCTTTTTCTATCTTTTCATCATACAAGGCCCCTTGTCCTTTAGCCGGTTTATTCAAAAAGTTTTGTAGCCCAATAAAAATTTCCTCATGAAATATAGCATCAACATTTAACGTCGGCCTATCGCACAAAGCATTCAGATACTGCATAAAATGCGAGTTCGAATACAACTTTTTGCGCTTCGAAGTAAAAAAACAAACTCCTTCTTCGACCGACTGAAAGTGTTGAAGTAACTTTTCTTTTTCAACCAGAAGTTTTTTCCGGTTATCTTCCAGCTTTTTATACAGAAGCACTATTTCTTTTCCTATCTCACCTAATTCATCGTCGTGAAAATCAATTTGTTGTAAATCAGCTTTCTCATCACGCGCGGAAACTACAAAGTCTTTCAACTGGGCTATTGATTTTCCAAAACGGTTTGAAATATAGATCAGAGCTATCAATACTGCAAAAAACAGGAATATGATAAAATAAAGGAATACATTATCCGACTTGAAGAAGTCTTTCACCAAAACATCGTACGGAGAAGCTATCCGGATAAAAAATCCATCGTAATGGATCGCATAATACATAAACTCTTTGTTATCGAGTGATGCCGATTTACGGATGTCCGACCCGAATTCCTTCACTTTGGCTTTTTGTATCTCCGGACGATCCAGGTGATTCGCCATTGATGCAGTCGTATTTATATCGTTATCAAAAATGACCGTTCCATCATCTTTTATAATTGATATCCTTAACCTAGGAGGTAACAGAGGCAATAATCCTTTCAGTTCATCGATATTATCGAAACCAATATTGTTCTGAATCAGGTATAAATGCACAAATTCCGTGTACACTTTCTGATCGGACTCAAAAATTTCCTTCTTATATTTATGCTCGCGAGAATCTTCAAACAGTACCACTGCTCCCGTAAACAAGGCAAATACAATGAAGAAATAAAGAAATATTTTCTGTTTATAATTCAGTTTCATGTCTTTAATTTATTTCAGGATTAAAACAATATCCATATCCGGAACGATTAGTTATATACACGGCATGAGAACCCAATTTTTTCCTTAACCTGGTGATGTGTACGTCGACTGTGCGTTCAAGAACATAACTTTCATCGCCCCATACTTTATCCAGGATCTCTTCGCGGCTATAGACCCGCAATGGGTTCTTAAATAACAGGTATAGTATTTCAAATTCTTTTTTGGTCAGCATAACCGGCAGTCCGTTGATATGAATTTGTTTGGATTTCAGATTAATAACCAACCCATCAAAATCGAATTCTTTTTTCTCCGTATTTTTATTATCTGCTTCGGTACGCTTCAGGACTGCTTTCACCCGGGCAATTACTTCTTTAATAGAGAATGGTTTGGAAATATAGTCGTCTCCTCCGACAGAAAAGCCTGTCAACATATCATTTTCGGTATCTTTGGCTGTCAGAAAGATAATTGGAACTGGATTTCCATCTTTTCTTAATTTCTCAGCCATACGGAACCCGGAGATACCTCCCATCATCACATCCAACAAAATCAGCTGATAAGTGTTATTTTCAAGTAACTTCAGAGCTTGTTCCGCCGAGATTGCCGTATCGACACCAAAACCTTCACTTTCAAGGTTGAATTGCAGGATCTCCCGGATATCCAGCTCATCATCTACAACTAAAATTTCCTTATTCAACATATCTGTAACTCTTTAAATTTTATTTTGCATGACGAATATCTTTCCCTTCTATCAAATAAATCGCAGCTTCTGCTATATTCGTTGCATTGTCAGCAATACGTTCTATGTTATATGACATGCTGTTGATGCAAGTGACATTCAACAAGTCTTGCGAAGATAATGACTTTTCAGTAAAAGACTGCTGTATTTTATCATTTACTTCTTTTAATAACTTGTCTACCTTATCATCGATGGCTATTGTATCATGAGCCATGGTATTGTCTTCACATGAAAAGGCAAAAACTGCATTTTTCACCATTTTTTCGGCAGCCTTCAACATTTTAACAAGAATTAAACGAAATTCGGCAAACGCTTCGGAATCAAACCGGGTTTTCATGGTAAAATGAGCGACATTCAGTACCAAATCTCCAATACGTTCAAGGAAAAAGGTCATATCGATATACGCAATCAACTTTCTCATATCCGTTGCCTTTGGAGAAAAAAGGAATACGGCATTGATGATTTCATCCCGGATCATCACGTCTAATCCATCGATCAACACCTCATTTTTCTCTACCTCCGCATGGATTGTTCCTTCCCTCAGGTCTTGTTCCAGTATTTGACGGGTAAGTTGCAATTGTTTCAGTACCAACTCCGAAAGTAATAGAAAATCGCCTGACAGTTTATCCAAATATTTCGATCTTATCGTCACCATTTTTATTTATATTAATCTTATTACTAATGAATTACACATTTAAGTACTTTATATTTTAACTATCCAAATACTCCTGTCAGATATTCCTCTGTCCGTTTGTCTTTTGGTTTTGTAAACATTTGTTTTGTAGTATCATGTTCAACCAAATCTCCAAGATACATAAACATCGAGTAGTCGGATATCCGGGCTGCCTGTGCCATATTGTGAGTCACAATCACAATTGTATATTGTTCTTTCAATTCCAACAGCAACTCTTCAATATGATTTGTAGATATCGGATCCAGAGCTGAAGTCGGTTCATCCATCAACAACAATTCGGGTTTAAGAGCCAATGCCCTTGCAATACACAGACGTTGTTGTTGTCCCCCGGAAAGAAACGATCCTTTTTTATTCATTGTGTCCTTTACCTCATCCCACAAAGTTACGTTACGAAGGCTTGTTTCCACAATTTCCTGTTTCTCCTGTTTATTCAGACGAATTCCATTCAGGGTATATCCCGCAAGCACATTGTCATAGATACTCATTGTCGGAAACGGATTCGGGCGTTGGAATACCATTCCGGCTCTCCGGCGGACTTCCATCGGATTCATTTCCAGGACATTTTTTCCTTTTAACAGGATTTCTCCTGTCGTCTTAATATTAGGATAGAGTTCATGCATCCTGTTGATAGCCCGCAACAAAGTACTTTTTCCACATCCGGATGGCCCCATAATTGCAGTAATCGTATTCTCCTGAAATTCAGCAGATACATTATTCACGGCATTTTTCCCAGGGGTATAAGATACACAGACATCTTTCAATTCCAATATATTCATTGTATTTTCCATTTATTTGCCACCTGTTTTGCTATCAGGTTTAAAGTCAGAATTAATAATAGGAGCAGAAGTGACGACGACCAGATCAAATCGATCAAATTCGGATCATTATAAAATTCCCAGATCAATAACGGTAATGAGCTCGTTGGTTTAGACCAATCCCAGTTAATAGCAGCCGCACCTAAAGCAGTCAGCATCAATGGAGCTGTTTCCCCCATAATCCGCGACACTGCCAACAAAATACCTGTAAATAATCCGCCAAAGGCAGATGGGAGCAATATCTTCAGAATAACATTGGTATATGAAGCTCCCAAGGCCAGTCCTGCTTCTTTTAGCGTACCCGGAAGCATATTCAATGTTTCTTCCGTCGAACGTATCACCAAAGGTAACATCATAATTGCCAAAGCCACACTTCCCGCCAACGCTGAATAACTATGCATCGGTTTAACAATCCAGGCATAAGCGATTATTCCGATTACAATCGACGGAATTCCTTGCACCAGGTCGGTAAGGAAACGGATTAATCCGGAAAAACGGGTCGTTTTTTTTTCAGAAAGATATATTCCTGCTAAAATTCCTATCGGTATTGCAAAGAGGATTGCAATTCCAATAATCAATAAACTACCGGTAATTCCATTCAAAACTCCGCCCGGGATCACAGAATGACTCATTTTAGCCAGCATAGCATCCATCGAAGTGGGAGCTACCTCAGTAAAAAAGCTGATATTAAGCTGTTTATATCCTTTTTTCAACAACTCCCATATGATAAAGAACAAAGGAAGCATGGTAATTCCGGACATAGTACAGACAAAAATAAAGAATGCTTTATTTTTTTTGTCCCGAAATCCCATAGAAGTTTGTAATGCCATTCTCAATTTTCAATTCTTAATTCTTAATTAACTTCTCATTCCCCTCATCGCCAACTTTGCCACTGAATTAATAATCGCAGTTATCAAAAACAACAACAATCCAATCGCTATCAATGAACTGAGTTTTAATCCGGAGGCTTCACCGAATTGGTTTGCGATCACACTCGCCATTGTATTTCCGGTATCCGTTATTGAATGAGGTATATTATTTGTATTTCCTATCAGCATAGTCACCGCCATCGTTTCTCCCAGTGCGCGTCCCAATGCTAATATATATGATGCCAATATTCCTGATCCTGCAACAGGGAAGCTCACCTTACCTATCACTTCCAACCGGGTAGCCCCTAAACTATAAGCCCCTTCTTTCAGATCGTTGGGAACCATACTGAGAAACTCGGAGGTCAGAGATGATGCATAGGGTATAATCATAATGGCTAAAACCAATGATGCGGTAAGTATTCCGAAACCCTGTTCATTCAAGCCCAAAGAGATAATGATCGGACGTAAAGTATAAAAACCCCATAAACCATAAACAATCGATGGGATTCCCGCCAGAAGATTCACAACGGATCCTACTATCGAAGCGACTTTCTTTCCTTTGAAATATTCTCCGGTAAACAAAGCTACAGGGAAGGAAAACGGGATACAGAAAAGTAGCGCCAGTAGTGAGGTCATTAATGTTCCTGCAATAAAAGAAAAAGCTCCATATTGTTCACTATCAGGTCGCGGATCCCACTCCGGAGACATGATAAATTTCCAAAATCCAAAATGAGAGAATGCTCCTGTCGACTGCGTCACCAACGAATAGACTATCCCTGCCGTCAGGAATAAAATCAATAATGCGGCAGTAAATAAAAGCGATTTGAAAATTTTATCTTTCATTTTTTAAGATTGAAGACTTATTTTTGTCCAGCGTCTTATTTTGTATAATTAATCGAGGCAACAATAGCCTGAGCATTTTTCAAAGCAGCCTCCGGCAGCGGAGAATAATGCACATTAGCAGCCACAGCCTGAGCGTCAGGACTCAGTACATATTCCAACATAGAAACCAATGCTTTTGAATTATCTTCGGTACGATCGCCGTAAGCCTGATTTTTGTAAACCAGTATCCAGGTGAAACAACTGATCGGATAAGCTCCGGCTTCAGGCGAATTAGTCACCATTGCACGCATATCCGCAGGAAGATCCACATTTGCGGCTGCAGAAATACTGGCGGTATTAGGTTCGATAAAATTTCCTGCTGCATTTTGCAATTTTGCAACCGGGATAGAAAGGGCAAAACCATATTCGGAACCAACATATCCGATCGAGCCTTCTGTTTGCTGGATAATACCGGCAACTCCCGGATTTCCTTTAGCAGCAATACCAACGGGCCATTTCAATGCTTTAGAAGCCCCCATTTTTTCAGCCCACTCTGTCGATACTTTAGTCAGGTAATCACTGAACACGAATGTCGTACCACTGCCATCCGAACGGTAGACCGGAGTAATTGTCTTGTCAGGTAAAGTCAGATCCGGATTCAAAGATTTGATCGCAGCATCATTCCATTTTGTGATCTTACCCATATAAATATCGGAGATAACAGTTCCTGTCAGTTTCAAGTCCTTTACATCAGGCAAGTTATAAGCTAAAACGACAGCGCCCATACAAGTCGGGATATGAAGTACTTCAGCCGGTGCTGATTTTAACTCTTCATCGGAAAGAAATGCATCTGAGGCTCCGAAATCCACGGTTTTATCCATCAAACTGCGGATCCCTCCACCACTTCCGATTCCTCCGTAAGTAACTTTATTCGCTGTTTTATCAGAATAATCTTTAAATATAATATTGTAATATGGCAATGGGAAAGTAGCTCCAGCCCCTGCAATTTCCATTTCTGAACCAGTTCCTTTATTCTGTTTACTACCACAAGCAGTTAACAATAATGTAGCAACAACTAGATACAATACATTTTTCATTTCTATTAAATTAAATCGTTTATTCTTAGACATCTTACTAATTCGAGTACAAGATTACGACGATAATAATATGATCTTATTACGATTCTGTTACATTTTTGTTACATCATCTTTTTGTTTTTAATAAAACGTGTTCGCACACATTTTTGTTAAGAAAAATTATTACAATTCCCGTCGAATCGTACGATTCTCCGAAATATTTAATAAAGATGGGTTAACAGTGATAGCGAATGTGCTACTTAATCAAAAAAACCGATGGGAGATAGATATTTTCAAATTTTTGTCATGTACTTAGCATGTACCTAGCAAACTAACTTAAAATTTAATCCGGACATTCTACAACCCGGCCTGTTATCATTAAATGATGGGGGCTGTTTTGTGAATTGGAATATACAAATATTTTTTTTGAAAAGACTCCATATTTGTCTGCTTTAAAATCAACTTTCACATAGGTTTTTTCACCCTTGTTTATTGGGTCTTTACTCCACTCCGTTACAGTACATCCACAAGTTGTTTTAATATCAGATATGACAACTGGACTGGAAGATATATTTAAAATTTCAAATTTAGTTGAAGCTAATTCATTTAGCGTTAATTTTCCAAAGTCATGCTTTGTTTCATTTATTTCCACTTCTGCCTCCTGTATAAGAACCAAATCATTGTCTACTTTCTCAGAATAATTCTCAATAAACTCGTAATATTCATCGGATAATTCTGGCATAAATGATATTGGAATGAACAAATGTTGCAATACTAAAGTCGAATCTAGTAAAAATAAGGCAATTTGCCTAGATTGATTTATTTCATCTAAAAAAAAATGTCCGACATTATATACCGGATAATCTATTTTCTTCGAATTAATCCATAATTTCAAATCACGAGTTTTACTAAAATTCGTAATTAATACAATATTATCTTGTATATTTCCTTGTAGTAATTTCATTTTTTCATATTCTGCAGTCACACAATCTCCACATTGTTCTTCAGGCACAAACAAAATAAGTTGAGAACTTTTACGAAGCCTTTCTTCTATCGAATTAAATGAAGAATCATTAAAATTATTAAGGTCTAATGGATTTAGTTTCTCTTTTTTTATACTATATAACTCCTTTATCCTGTTGGTTAATATCATTTCCTTATCCTGTTGAAATTTTTCATTGACACCAGTCTTCTTTTTAGTATTAAACCAAGAGAAAATTACAGTAATACTAATAATTGATAGAAATAAATAAATATATTTTTGTTTATTCATAACCCAAAAATCAATCAGTTTCAAAAAGGTTTTAATTTATAGAACATCAAAACTGAGTTATCATCCAACGTAAGTTTATCTGCTAACGCTTTTTTCTCCTTCAGTATAGGATTTTGAAATGTTTTTTTCCGCTTATCTACAGATTCCTTCCAATCAATCAACTCATCAACTTTGATTTCGGCAATTATCCAGGAGTCATAAGTTGCAATATCATTCCCGTCAAAAGGCTCTTCTTTTCCAATGGTGAACATCGGTGAACATAGTGTATTCCCACTATCTTTTGAATAATATCCTCGGTTAAGAATGGGAACGGATGACTCTGAAATATAGAAAAAAAGCAGATGATCAGATTCATTAACATTACAAAGACTAGCATAAGGTTTCTTGTCAACGTATCCTTTTAATTTATTTGGATTATCAAGATAAGATAAATCAAAGTTGTCTTTCCCAAAATCAAACCTATATTTAGAGATAAGTCCTTGGGGCGCGACTTGATAAACCACACTCTCAATTGAAGAGAAAAAATAGAAATCATTGTTATAATAATAAAACGAACCTCCTTGGGGAATAGAGAACCTTACTAGTGGATTCTCAAAATTAGACGAATTATAGGAGAAGAATGCCTTTTCTACTCTCATCAGAGAGTCAAGATATAATAAATTATACTCATCCTCTAGCTGCTCTTTATTGTTTCTAAAATTTGCATACAATGCAATTCCCTTATTGTGAATAGGAGCAACCCCTTCTGACCAATAAGGTATTTTCTGTCTTGAAATATAGTTTCCTTCCAAATCATAACGCATAATCCAATAATTCATCAAATCTGTCAATACAATCTGTTTTTTTTCTCTGTCTATATCAAAAAAATCCAATTGAACATATTCTCCCGGGCCCTGTCCTATTTTTAATATTTTAAATAGAAATTTACCTTCCGAATCATACACCATTAAAGAAGCTGTTTGTCTATCCAGAATATAAATCTGATTCTCAAAAACAATAACTTTATCTATACTTCCAATTATAGACTGATCTGTCAATTCCAACCTAACATACCTTACTGTATCCAAAAGTGGAGATATATCAAACAAATTAGAATACGTAGGTTTAATTATATGTGATTCAGATCCTTCTATAATCTGATTTTCAACTAACTTTATTTTATTATTACAACTTAAGAATAAACTTACAAATACGATTCCAAGTAATATTTTTATTTTCATTCTGATATTCTGCATTTTTCACTCAATGTCATTTGGAAAAGATCTTTCAATATTGTGGGTTTGTATAAAACAACAAGATACATAAGGTCCAAATGACATTGATATTAGTTTTAGAAACAAATGATAAGACTAAATTATTACACACCTGTATTACTAGAGTTTGGAACACAATCAGACTGACATGCATTACAATCATACCATTCTGAGCCTCCTGTGCAATTTTCTTTTTCTCCATAAATAGTTAATGTAACTACAGCATTCGCACTAAAGTTGCAATATTTTTTGCCAAACACTGTTACGCATCCTGAGACGTCAGCTGTTCCTTTCCATGTTCCGGTACAACCCACTCTTCTACAATATTTACTCTTTACTCCTGAACTTCCATAAAAAGTATTGGTGTAAGGAAATCCCGTTGAAGTTTGAGCTAATGCCACTGACCACATGGTGTTTTCTTTAATCCCATAATCATCGACAGCATGCCGAAAATTCAAACACATAGCTACGAGCAAAGCACTCACACCTAAAATTGTCATAATTGTTTTTTTCATCCTTCTAGAATTTAATACGTTAATAAAAATATAAATACAAGAACCTTACTATCTTTTTTTGAAATAAGGCTTTTTTATTTTTTCAGGAGTCTAGCCTTTTTGATACTTAATCAAATCAATAAACTCCTTTTTTATTGTATCACTAGTACGCCAAGCCTGGCATCTAATCATTGAGTAAATTCCCATATATAAAATACAACAACAAAATAATGTTGATAAATATATTCTTTTACATTTCAGACATTGTTCATACATTCGAATGAAATAATATGCTACAATAAACGACGATCCAATGCTTGAAATGTAAATATATCGATCTGCGATCACAGCAGAACGAGACAAAGAAATTATATGTAACGTGATAACGATATGAATAATAAAAAACAAAAGACCAAAAATAAAGGGCTTATTTATCAAATGTTTCCATAAAGTAACTACGATTATAATTAACAATGAGGGGTATACCAATAACCATGACGGAGTCGGCTCTCCGATAGACATCGGAAAAGGATAAATATATAACAACCTATATGGAAAAATAAACTTGCATATATATTCAACAAACGAATAACTCCCCAATAAAATTCGCTGCCAAAATGGATAGGCTACCTTATCAACTAATTCTTCACCTCCTTGAGCCTGAGACAACAAAGTAATATAACCAAAAAACAATGCAAGAAGAATGAATGGAAGTATGCATAACCATATAGTTTTGCTTTTAAGATTAAATCCTAATATCCAATACATTAAAACCAGCCACACAGGGAATGTAACTGCCTGTTCTTTTCCCAAAAACGAAAAGAAAAACAAAATAAATGTAAATATGTAATATCTTAGCTGCATTTTTTTTAAATACATAAGATATGTATAACTTGCCGCAAGATAAAAGAACGCATATGTTAACACCTTAACAGCACTGATCCAAGCAACTGATTCTACATTTAGCGGATGAATTGCAAATATAAGTGCTGTTAGAAAAGCAACTGCTTCTACATTTTTAATTATAAAATTTGTTCTGGTAGTTTGAGCAAATAATTGCAAAATTATATAATACACAAAACACACGCTTGACAGATGGAGAATCATACTTACAAAATGAAAAGGCAATGGAACATACCCAAACATTGTATAGAGTAAAAGGAAAATATATTCATTTATTGGCCCATATTGTCCATTATAAAATTCAGTAAATATAGCCCAAAGATTACGTATATTCACACCGCCTTCAGTGTATTGATTCATAACCATCCACTGATCATCCCAAGCATAAAGAAAATCATTTTGTAATATTGGAAAAAAGACAACCAGTACTACAATTATCAAAATAACCGGATAAAAATAATGACTGAGACTTTGCTGAATGAAATTCATAAATATTTTTTCAAATATAATTTATAGTAAGTATAAAGTAAACATCTGCAAATCTAAAAAAAAAAATCAAATTAAGATACATTTTAGATCATTTTTTTTACATTTGCAGATGTTTACTCATATTATTTTAATAATAAATCAACAGAATTTGCAAAAAAATAACTATAAAAATTCAACAATAGGAATATCCAAAAGACGACATAAGTCTATGATTTTCATTTATATAGTTCTATCACTCATTATATTTCGTTTGATTATAGGAGAGCCTTGTCAAGTACCCAGTACTAGTATGGAGAAAACTATTTCAATTGGAGACTGGATCTGGCTAGACAAACTATCATATGGGTCTGTACTTCCAAAGAGATGGGCTGACATACCTTTCTTAAATGGATTAACATGGATAAAAAAATTTCACTACCATGACTATCAAAGAAACTGGGGATATCACCGTATACCTGGCACAACAACCATACAACATACAGATATTATTGTTTTTAATTCATTTAAGAATCCAGACACATATGTTGTAAAGCGAATTATTGCTATACCTGGAGATACATTAACTCTTAAACAAGGATTTGCCTTTATTAATGGAAACAAAGTAAATTTGCCAAGTACCATTATTTATAGGGACTATAAAAAAAACGATTCCACATCGTTTTCAGAACTAGGCTTAGAATGGATATCTCACAATTATGGACATTTGTATATTCCAAAGACTAAGGATATAATAGAATTAAATGATTCAAATTTTTTCATACTAAAAGAACTAATACTACAAGAAACTGGTTTTGAATTATTTCATCAAAACGACAAGTTTACTTTAAACAATGAAATAATAAGTCATTATACTGTAAAATCTAACTATTATTTTGTCATGGGAGACAATCGCGATAACTCTATAGACAGTCGACATATCGGATTTGTGAATGAACGTAACATTATTGGCCGTGTGAAATATGTTCTTTTCTCGTATGACAAAGATTCTGACAAATTAATTAAATTACGAAAAAATCGGTTCTTTAAACAATTAAAATAAACTAAAATGTCGTATGAAACCACAATTACTTAGTATTCTCATCCCTGTATATAATGAATCCGATTGTATAAAAATATTACATGAACGGTTGTGCAAAGTAATAGACAAATTATCCTGCCCTTCTGAGATTTTATTTATAAATGATGGGAGCCGTGATGATACGCTAACTCAAATACAGAATCTTCAAAAGCAAGATAGCAGAATTAGATATATAGATCTATCTAGAAATTATGGAAAAGAAATAGCTATGAGCGCAGGTATTGATTATATACAGGGAGATGCGTTAGTAATAATAGATGCTGATTTGCAGGATCCTCCTGAATTAATTCCGGAAATGTTAAAAGAGCTAGAAAAGGGATATGACGATATATATGCACAAAGAATTAACAGAAAAGGAGAATCTTGGCTTAAACGCAGCACATCAAAAATTTATTATACTTTATTAGAAAAACTATCTGACATTCCAATTCTAAAAGATACTGGAGATTTCAGAATGTTTAATAAACAGTCTATAGATGCATTGCGAAATATTAAAGAAAACGAACGAAACATGAAAGGACTATTTTCATATATTGGATTTTGCAAAAAAGCAATGTATTATGAACGCGAAGTTCGTATTGCGGGAAAAACCAAGTGGAATTATTGGCAATTAATACAGCTTGCAATAAAAGGGCTAACATCTTTTTCTACACTACCATTACGCATTGTTTCAATTTTTGGGTTTATAATTTCAACTGTAGCACTTTTGTATTTCATAAAAGTTCTGATGAAAAGCTTAATTCAAGGAGATCCTGTTGCTGGTTATCCATCATTAATGTGCGCTATATTATTCTTAGGAGGTTTTATTTTATTAGCTTTAGGAATTATAGGGGAATACTTAGGCATTATTTATAAAGAAACTAAAAGACGTCCCCTTTATTACATTAAAGAATATAATGCAAATTTACCAGAAACGTAACTTCATAGCTCCAGCTATAAGAAAAATTATTATATTTGTTGCTCTGAATCATAATTTTAAATTTAATATCATGCAAAGACGCGATTTCCTGAGAAATACTCTGACAGGGGCAGCCGTTCTTGGTGCCACCAATTTCATTCCAGGAGGAGTTTCAAGAGTATTCGGGCAAGACGCCCCAAGTAACCGCATACGTATCGGAGTGATCGGATGCCGTAATCAAGGATGGAGCAATCTCCAGGCTTTTCTTCAACACCCTGGAACCGAATGTGTTTCTATCTGTGACATCGATGATGAATGGCTGGGAAAACGTTCGGCCGAACTGGAAAAGAAAACAGGAAAGAAACCGGCACAAATGGTGAAAGACTGGCGTAAAGTCATAGACAATAAAGAGGTCGATCTGGTCATTATCGGTACACCTGACCATTGGCACTGCCTACCCTTAGTAGCAGCCTGCGAAGTGGGAAAAGACGTATATGTAGAAAAACCATTGGCAAATACTATTGAAGAATGCGATCTGATGGTACGGGCCACCCGCAAATATAACCGTATTGTCCAGGTCGGACAATGGCAACGTAGTGATCCGCACTGGGACGAGGCAGCTGCATTCGTGCAATCGGGACAACTCGGACGCATTCGTACTGTAAAAGCCTGGGCTTATCAAACCAGCAAATGGACTCTCCCTAAGGTACCGGATTCCACACCTCCGGCAGGAGTAGATTACGATATGTGGTTAGGGCCGGCTCCCAAACGTCCATATAACGATAATCGTTTCCATTATAATTTCCGGTTTTTCTGGGATTACGCAGGTGGACTGATGGCCGACTGGGGAGTTCACCTTCTTGATTATGCATTGAAAGGGATGAATGTAGGACTACCATTATATGTTAATGGTTCGGGAGGCAAATTTGCTTACCCGGACGATGCGATGGAAACTCCCGATACCCTGATGGCGACTTACAGATATAAAGACTTCAATATTATCTGGGATCACGCCTGTGGCATCGGTACAGGATTATTCAACCGCCCGGAAGGAGTGGCTTTCTTCGGTGAAAACGGAACCCTTTTGCTTACCCGTTCAGGTTGGGAAGTGATGGCCGAAAAAACCAATTCAGGGAGAAACTTCCCCTATTGTTATCCATGTGATAATGAGCGTAAAACCCCTACTCCACGAATGGAAGCCATAGAATGGAAAAAAGGCGAAGGAAAAGGTTTGTATAACCATACCGGTAACATGCTGGAATGTATGAAAACCCGTCAACTACCGAATGCGGACATTGAAATCGGATCTGAAGCTGCAAAACTGGCTCATATAGCCAATATCTCCTGCCGCCTTGGACGTGGATTGAATTGGGATGCCAAAGCAAATAATTTCGGATCGGACAAACAGGCCAATGAGTTTATTAAAGCTCATTACCGAGAACCATGGAAATTACCGAAAATTTAAATTGCAATATCTTATTCGCGAGAATAGAAAAATCCCGGTCTACCTACATTTTGTAGCTGACCGGGATTTTTTTCCGGGCCTGATATCCTATTCCAAATTTATTGAAGTTATCTCCGGTTTCGCCTTTATCAACAAAAACAACGAATCCAGTTTTTGGTTATCTGAATATTTCTTTGTATCTTTATCTAAATATTCCTGAATATATTCAACCCTATGCTTTGTTAATGGGTGAGTACTCACAAATTCCGATAAATCATTCGTGTCCGTATTTTCATCATCAGAAGAGATTGTATTAAACAATTGAATTATTCCCTGAGGATCAATGCCTGATTTTTGCATTACTTCCAATGCCCTGACATCGGCTTCTTTTTCCATGCTGCGGGAATATTCCAGCCCTTGAAATTGATTAATATTCTGGAAAACGACAGCAGTGACTCCTCCTATATCTCCCAATACCAAAGAGACAGCAAAATATCCGGACAAAGATCTGAATATACTCTTTAATGAATGCTGTAATTCGACATGGGAACTTTCATGAGCCAGCAATGCAGCCAAAGCTTCCGGCTTTTCTATTTCATCAATGATTCCGCTGTAAACGGCAATACGTCCTCCCGGGAGAGCATACGCATTTACAGTTTCCGAATTCAATACAGTAATTGTATAATCATATTCGCGATCCAAATTCATTTCTGTAAAAAATTCCTGAAGCAAAGCCCCTTTTATGGTATCTTCAACATATGATTCAGCAGAACTCTCATATGCAGCATCTCCAATCGACTTTTCCATAGATTTAGGAACCTTAGTCGCGGTATATTCCGCAATACCAGGAATAACAACCTTGAAAAGGAAAACGGCAACAGCCAATAGAGAAAGAATTATACCAAGCAGGATAACCCAACCTTTTGACATAAAAGAAGACAAATGTTTCTGTCCGAAAGAAAAATTAGGATAAACAAATTTGAAAGAAGAAAGGATTTTTTTATCAAATATCTCCAATACCTGAAAAGGATAATTTCCATATTTTATTCTGAGTTTACCACGACCTATCTCCATATCTTTCTTTGAGATAGTATCTATACTCCATGTCAGGACTTCCTGTATCTGTCCTGTTTCACTTAATATCCGGATTACAATTGCGTGTCTGTCAAGCGTTACTTCACAAGGAAAAGTTTTTGAAACGACTCCATTAAAATACCGGCCTTGAAATTCTGTTTTCATATTTTTTTATTTAGAGGGAACAAAGCTAATCAAAAATAACTAAAGCAGAGAGACCTCTGCTTTAGTTATCTTAAGTACCCTTAATTTACTTCAGTTCTTTGATACGAATATTGCGGAACTTTACCGGCGAACCATGTCCCAAGAAGCCTATATGGCCTGTTTTATTGAACAATCCGGGATGTTTTTTTCCATCCAGCGTACCATTTTTAGCTGCTTCACGAATGTTTCCATCCAAAATCACTTCTCCATTTAAAGTGATCTTGATATGGTCTCCGTTTGCAATAATTTCTTCATAATTCCATTCTCCTACAGGCTTCAGGAACCCTCGTTTTGCAGGAATCACACCATAAACCGATCCATGATACTGGTATTTTTGCAGATCTTTATATACAGGACTTTCACTATCCAAAATTTGCAGTTCCATGCCGACATATGCAGCATCACCTTCCATCGGAGTACGGATGCCCAATCCATTGTTGGCAGCAGGCGTTAGCTGGAATTCAAAACGGAAGACAAAATTTCCATACTCGTCTTTTGTGTATAGGTTACCACCAAAACTACGACTTGGAATCAAGGAGATAGTACCGTCCTGTAAAGTATAATCGACTGTATTTCCTGTCCACTCATACATATTAGTTCCATCGAACAAGACTTTAAATCCTTCTTTTACTTCCTCAGCGGAAAGTTTGAAAGGTTCCTTTTTAGGTAATTCTTTTACGTATAAGTTACGATAAAACACCTTACTTCCATGGGCTTGTAACTCTATTTGTTCTATCGGAAAAATAGGTTGTTTGCGATCCCAATAATTTTCAAGTATCACTTCATTCACAACTTTTTCCCCATTGAGGATGACAGTTACCCGGTCACCGACCATCTTGATATACATAGAGTTCCATTCACCTAATTTATTATCCGCGACTTTGGTTGGTTTACTCTCATGTGTTTTGTTGTTGTACAAACCACCGGATCCCACTTGAGCTCCAACATTTACACGGGCTGTATCCCAGATCTGAACCTGAGGAGTTCCACGAAGATATATACCGGCATCAGCTTCTTTCCCGGATGGATCGAGCAACCAGTCCACGTACATTTCAAAATCGCCATATTGCTTTTCTGTACAAAGGTTATCATACCCTTTTCCATCGAAAACGAGGCAACCATTCTCCACTTTCCAGTCCTGACGCATCTGTTCATCAGCCTTTTCCTGGGCTTTTGCCAAATCAGCAGGTTTCATTTTCGACCGTTTGATCGGGTTTTCAACTAATCCTTTCCATCCATTCAGAGTTTTACCATCAAACATAGAAACAAAACCGTCCTCTTTTGGCATTTCGTTCAGTTGTTTACGGATAGCCTCTCTTTGGTAACCTGCATCCGGATTATCCAATACCCGAATCACTTTTTCCAACAGATTACGAACTATTTGCCCTGTATATTCCGGATGATTAGCTGCAATAGTCATCACTGCATTAGCTGCAGTTTGTTGAACCGGTTTGTTATCAAGAAAATCTCCAGCATAGAGCATCGCCAGAAAAGTTCCTGTTTGCCCTATACGACGAAGAATATTATTCTTTTGATCATCGGTCTTAGCAATTTCCATCGCTTTTCGCAAGAAAATAAGACGGTTTTCCGGTGTGAGAGAAGGAAGAGACACCAAACGGACATAAGCTGTCATCGCTTTATCAAAATATGTAGCGCCCGAAGGATCTGTACATACGGCATACAATTCACCCGCAGCCTCAGTTCCTTCCCAATTATAAATCGCATCGAAAGCTGCATCTTTAGCAACACCCTTTCCATTTTTAAATCCTGAAACGATAACCGGCAGAGCCGATTTATCTCCAGTAGCTGATAATACTATATAATAGAGATACTTCTTGCTTTCACCCGCCTGAACCATTCTTTTATTAACATTCGCAGCCTGATCTGCTGGCGATTGAGAGGCTATGGACGCAATTACAGCTTGTTGAAGAGGGACTATCGCATTACCATCAGCCGTCTCGAGCATACCACAAAGCAACGGAAAGTCTCTTTCGGAAACAACATCTTTCAAGGCTGTATAAGCTGCTTTTTTCACTTCCGGAGAACCCGATTTGATCTGCTCCAATACGGTATTCAGTGCAACATCAGCTTTTCTCAATGCCAAAAGTTGTAATATAGCTACTTTTCCCGCATCTGTAGATTCCGGAATTGTTCTTACCAACGATTGAACAATATTTCCATTAAAAGATTCCAACGCATTTTGTCCGACTTTCACAACCTGAGGGTCTTTATTCGCCAACAATTCTGTCAATGCAGGAATTGTACTCACACCTCCTATTTTCACAAGAGCAAATGATGCAGCATTCTTCACATTCAAATCAGTATCTTTTAACTGAGCAAGAAGGATTTTTTTACAAGGAGAATCCGGATCATTCATCAGAGCGTTAATGATCGTATTTTTCTCAGGACATTTACTTTCCCGTCCAATCCAGCTAAGAACATCCACTTTAACATCCGCTTTTGCTTTTGACACTGATTTCAGCACATCCGTATACATACCCTTATTGGAATAAGCAGAAGCAAAATCCAATGCGGCATTCCGGTATGCTTTATCCGAATCTTTCAATGAAGTTGACAACAGCTTCGTTGGGTTTGAATTTTGTGAAAACAATATTTCCAAAGCCGCAATACGAGTACTTGTTTGTCCCGCTTTTGTAGCTGCTTTCAATAAATCTTCAGCAGCTTTTGTTGCTGTTTGAGTATTTCCTTCCGCTGCAACTTTTTTGATCAACGCAACATAAGCTTCGTTAGCTCCGGTTTTATCCATTTTATAACCGACAGCGGCAGCTGCTTTTCCGACAGCATCCAGCGATTTATCTGTTCCAATACGACTTACAGTATAAAGAACTACCTTTTGCATATTTTCATCGCCGTTTCCGATCAGGCTTGCGATCAGGCTTTCATCTACTTTCATTTTAGCTTCTCCGATAGCTAATATTACATCCTGCTGTGTTTTAACCGTTCCCATACGTTTCAACAAAGCCGTTTGTAAAGCCTGTTTCGCTTTTTCAGTATTAATACTAGCCAAAGCACGGGCTGCAGGACCACAAAGATCTTCCTGATTCAGATAGCGTCCCAAAGCCTCAACACATTCATCCTGCCCACAAATCTGTAGTTCACGGATAATAAAAGCTTTTGTTTCTCTTTCCGTCACCATATCCAGCGCTTTCACATAAGCATTGGAAACGGTTAAACGGGCGCTCTCCTGTCCTTTTGCTGACACATAATTGGCTAATCCGCTCAATGCATAATCCATTGGAGCATTTGTTCCTTTTCCAGGAGCATTAATCATCTTTACAAGGTAAATGACTCCATCTTCCTCTGTCGATGCCAATTCGGCGATCAACTTGTCATAAGCTGCCTGTTTGTTTGCCGGCATTTGAGCCAAAACATCGGCAGCTGTTGTTTTTGCGGTCCTGTTTACCGGAGTCTGAGCCATCAGCACATTTCCCAACAAAAGGATTCCGACCAATAATATATATATCTTCTTCATAATATTCCTTTTTATCCGATTTACCAATTATAAATTATATGTTCCACGGTGCACGCATAGGCTGATCCAGTAACCTGTTAGCAGCCTCATCATCAATAAATTCAATCTTCACCGGATCGAAATGCAGCGTACGATTCAAGCGTAGTGCGACCATTCCCAGATTCACAATCGTAGCCGAACGGAAACCATTGCGTTCATTCAATGCAAAAGGCTGACGGGTACGAACACTTTCAAGAAAATCAGTAATCTGCGGTTCTGGTTCGGGATAAGCTGCTAATTTCTTTTCCCAAGCAGGAATATCACAAACAAAATTTTTATATACATTTCCATTCGGACCGGCAATATAAGGAGTATCAGGATCTCCGAAATCACCACCCCAAAGTACGATTTGACAACCGTCATCATACGTATAAGTAATAGAACGCCATGTACCTACAGCATCCGGATGTTGTTGAGGAGCATCTACTTCTATTTTTACAGGGCTTGTATGGTCTTTTCCAAGAATATATTGCACAGGATCGATGTAATGTTGTCCCATATCGCCTAATCCGCCTCCGTCATAATCCCAGTATCCACGAAATGTACCATGTGTACGGTGTTTGTTATACGGACGATAAGGCGCCGGACCTAACCACATATCATAATCCAATTCAGCAGGCACTGGTTCCGGTTCAAGGTATTCTTTCCCTACCCAGTAGAATTTCCAGTCGAAACCGGTATGTTTACTGATAGTCACTTTCAACGGCCAACCGAGCATACCACTCTGAACCAATTTTTTCAAAGGTTTTACAGGAGTACCCAATCCATAGAACGGATCGGCAAAACGGAACCATGTATTCAGGCGGAAAATACGTCCGTATTGTTGCATAGCTTCCATTACTCTTTTTCCCTCTCCGATAGTACGTGTCATCGGTTTTTCACACCAGATATCTTTTCCGGCCTTAGCTGCTTCGACCGACATAATACCATGCCAATGAGGAGGCGTAGCAATATGTACTATATCGACATTCGGATCCAGAATCAGATCACGGAAATCGTGATAAGCCGCGATTTTTTCTTTCACGAGATTTTTTCCTAATTCAAGGTGTTTTTTGTCCACATCACATACTGCGACAAGACGCGTTCCGGCATAGTTCAAGTGTCCCCGTCCCATACTTCCGGTTCCGATAATTCCTTTTGTCAGTTGATCACTAGGAGCAATGTATCCATTTCCTCCTAAAACGTTTCTCGGCACAATAGAAAATGCCGCAATTCCCCCAAGTGCTTTGAGGAAATCCCTTCTGTTAGTTCTCATAGGATTATATTAAGTTTATGTTTTTCATTAAAGAGCGGTAAATATAGTCATTTTTGTTCAATTTTTTAAAATAGAAAAGAGGAAATGTTACAATCATTTCCTCTTTTCCGGTTATAATACAATCTTATGAATTATTTATCGCTAAACAATTTGTTTGTGCCGACTTTTATCACCTTACCGTATTTCTCCAAAGCTTTCAGGTCTATTTGTTTCGGATCTCCAACGATACCGATTGCAACCGGACGACCTTTCACATTTTCATTGTAGAATTTAACAATATCATTGAATGTCAGATTTTCAATTTTTCCCATATTGGTTTCGGCTGGAGATTGTGTATAACCGATTCTTTTCCAGGCTTCATATATCTGACTGGCGTATCTGAAACGTGGTTTTTCAGTAAGGGCACTTTCCTTCATATAATTTTTGATCATAGGCATCCGATCAGAATATTCAGGCATATTATTCAGTAAACCCATGAAAACTTCTACTGCTTCCAATGTTTTGTCGGATTGAGTTCCCAAACGTCCTATAAGATGTGCTTTCTTTCCTTCTACAGGAGGAGTCATATACGCAGCACCCGCAGTATAAGCCATTGAGCGGTATTCACGAATCTCCTGCAATACCAGGCCACTGAATCCACCTGCAAAATATTGATTGAACGCAGAACTATATACATCGGAAGCATGATTATAGTCATCTCCCTGTATGTAAAACGTAATTGAGCTTTGTTGAGCATCACTGTTTGGCAAGAAATAAATTGTATTTTCTTTATATTCGGCTCTATCTTTCACTTCCGGAGAAGTAGAAGGTTTCTCGCCTTCTTTCAGCGGAAGGTTTTTACTCAAGATATCATATACTGTTTCCAGATCCATTCCACCTACATAATGAATTTCTGCGGCATAATCCGTAGCTCTTTGGAACTCTCCGGTCAGGTTACTGACTGTTATGCCACCGATCTCTTCTAAAGATAAACGATCTATATAACTTGATTTATCCTGATACAATACATATTGATTCATTGCAGCTGCCATATCTTCAGAAGAAGTCTTCTCCATTGCTCTTTGTTGGAAATAAGGGCCTTTTCTATTATTCAATTGTTTTTCATCCAATTGAGGCAACAAAATCTGACGTGTCAACAAATTACAGGAAGCTTCCAAACTTTGTTCAAATCCATTCAAAGTAACATACAGATAATTATCATCAACACCATAAAAACATGATGCTCCTAAATTACTGAATTCCTGTTTAGTAGCCTGAGCATCCATCTGTCCCATAATTCCGGCATTATTCATCAAAGACGCAGCCAACGCCAGTTTTGGCATTTTTTCCGTTCCGATTCCAAATTTCAGGGTTAGAGTAAATATCTCATTTTCAGGATTTTTAGTGTAATATAATTTAGATCTGTCATTGATTTTTCGCTCCTGAATATCACTCATTTTAGCATAATCAGCAGCTCCTCTTTTAACAGGGAGGATAGCAAATTCTTTCGCATATGTCGACTCTGCACCTCTAACCGGCAATACCGGCTCATATTCAGGTTTTTCCAGTTTTTCTCCTTTGGGAGGTTTTCCGTCATTCAACATGAAAGCAATATAATCAGGCCCGAAATATTTCTTCGCCATTTCCTTAATTTGGTCTGTAGTGATCGAAGATACCTTTTCCTTATATTCAAGTAAATCTCCCATGTTACGTCCGGTTAAGAATACCTGAGATATAGCCATTGCTTTATTTTCATTCGATTCCATCATCAAATCGTATTCGCGGATCATTTTGCTTTTAATAGATTGAACCAGCCAATCCTCAAATTGTCCTTCCTGCATTTTTTTAATCTCTTTCAAGACAAGTTTTTCAGCAGATTTCAACGATTCAAAACGACGTTGATTTATATCATAATAAGGAGGAATTGCATAAACTGAAATATTTCCTCTATCCAACAAAGATTCATTATAAGCTCCCGCACCCATCACATCACCGTCAAGAGCTAATTTATCCAATAATCCGGTTCTATTGCTATTAGAAAGAATACCAACACAAATATCTAACGCGATATCATCTTCACTACTTGAAGTAATTCCTTTATAAGTTAACAATACCTGAGGAGTACGGGAAAGTTTCGCAGAAAATTCCTGGCGACCTTTCACTGGAGTTTCAGGATATACTTTTTTTTGAGGAACCGGCCTGTTTTCCAAGCGACCAAATTTTTCTTTAATTATCGGGAACAATTCATTCGTCTTCACATTTCCGACAATTATAAGAGCCATATTAGAAGGTACATACCATGTATTATAAAACTTGATCAACTCACTCAATTGAGGATTTTTCAAGTGTTGTGGCAAACCAAGAACTGAACGTGAATAAGGGTGACCAGCAAATAAGTTACTGGTAATAAATTCATTTACCCTGCGCATTTGTTGATCCTGAGCACGATTATATTCTTCATAAACAGTTTCCAACTCCGGTTGGAAATTTCTAAAAACAGGATTAATAAAGCGTTCTGAGTTCAATTCCAACCATTTATAAACTTCTCCCGCAGGGAAAGAACTATGATAGACTGTGTAGTCATAAGAAGTAGCGGCGTTCAAGTCTTCACCACCCATAGCCAATGTCAGGTTAGAAAACTCATTCGACAAACTATATTTCGCGGCCTCTTTTGTCAGATCATTAATTTCCTTTGAGATTGCTTTTCTCTTTTCCGGATCGGTTGTTTTTGCCATTTCATCGTATTTGGCAATAATCTGGTTGTAAGCCGGTTTTTCTTTTGACCAATCAAGACTTCCAATTTTTTCCGTTCCTTTGAACATCATATGCTCCAGATAATGCGCCAAACCGGTATAATTTTCAGGATCTTCTTTGGCTCCGACATTCACTGAAACCAATCCAAAAGCATTAGGCATTGTGGCATCTTCCCAGATGAAAACACTCAGGCCATTGGGTAATTTAAATGCTTTCAAACCCTGTGCATTGAGGTTTGTCCCAATTAGAGAACAAATTAACAATAATAAAGCAAGTTTTAATGATTTCATTATCAATTGTGATTTAAGTTTAATTTGCAAATGTAATAATTTTGCCTAATCTTTTAGTCGAAAATAAATTTTATTTTTGGAAATAGAATCTTAAAACAAAAGCCCGATTGATTTGCATCAACCGGGCTCTATATATTGATATGGTCAGATTATTTTACTCTTTTATATCCATAAACTGCCAAATTTCCCAATTCTTCTTCAATACGAAGCAATTGGTTGTATTTAGCCATCCGGTCTGAACGGCTCAAAGAACCTGTTTTGATTTGTCCGGAGTTAGTAGCTACAGCGATGTCAGCAATTGTTGCATCTTCTGTTTCACCTGAGCGGTGAGAAGTTACAGAAGTGTAACCATGACGGTGAGCCATTTCGATTGCATCCAATGTTTCGCTCAAAGAACCGATTTGGTTAACTTTGATAAGGATTGAGTTAGCACAACCCATTTCGATACCTTTCTTCAGGTATTCAACGTTAGTTACGAACAAGTCGTCACCAACCAATTGACATTTGCTTCCGATTTTGTCAGTCAACAGTTTCCATCCGTCCCAGTCACCTTCAGCCATACCGTCTTCGATAGAATCGATAGGATATTTGGCAACCAGTTCAGCCAAGAACTCAACTTGTTGAGCAGAATTACGTTTTGCTCCGTTAGGTCCTTCGAATTTAGAATAATCGTAGATACCATCTTTGCAGAATTCAGAAGCAGCACAGTCCAAACCGATCATAACATCAGAACCAGCTTTGTAACCTGCCAATTCAATTGCTTTAATGATTGATTCCAAAGCATCTTCTGTACCATTCAATGCAGGAGCGAAACCACCTTCGTCACCAACTGCAGTACTCAAATTTCTGTCGTGCAATACTTTCTTCAAAGAGTGGAATACTTCGGCACCCATTCTCAAACCTTCACGGAAAGTTGGAGCACCAACCGGACGGATCATGAATTCCTGGAATGCGATAGGAGCATCAGAGTGAGAACCACCATTGATAATGTTCATCATTGGAACCGGCAATACGAATGTATTTGTTCCACCGATGTAACGGTATAATGGAATGCAAAGATATTCAGCAGCAGCTTTTGCAACAGCAAGAGAAACTCCTAAAATAGCGTTAGCACCTAAGTTTGATTTAGTTTTGGTACCGTCCATTTCGATCATTTTTTTATCGATAGCACGTTGTTCCAAAGTACTCATACCGATCAAAGCAGGAGCAATAACATTATTGATGTTTTCAACAGCTTTCAAAACGCCTTTTCCCAAATAACGTTTTTTGTCACCGTCACGCAATTCCAAAGCTTCGTTTTCACCTGTTGAAGCTCCTGACGGAACAGCAGCACGACCGATTACGCCTGACAACAAATGTACATCAACTTCTACTGTAGGATTACCTCTTGAATCCAAAATCTCTCTACCAACGATTTTTACAATTTCCATAAATTCGTTTTTTTATTGGGTTTATAAATAAATTTTATCGATTTTTCCTGATTGGGAATGACAAGATGTCATTTTTCGGGCACAAAGGTAATAAAAAAAGAGTTTACCACCATAAAAATGGCGGCAAACTCTTTCTTATTAAATATTTTTATAATTCTAAAATTATTCTGCTGTTACTTCTGCATCAAATGACTGAGCAGCCAAACGTTTGTAGCCGGCTAAACGCCATTTAGCATTTTCTTCAGTTACTTCAAACAAGACCTTAGCATCTTCCGGGAATTGTTTTGCCAAAGAAGAGAAACGAACCTCGTTCTTCAGGAAATCCTGGAATTTACTCCAATCCGGTTCTTTAGAATCCAATTGGAATGGGTTTTTGCCTTCTGCTTCCAAACGTGGATCGTAGCGCCACAAGTGCCAGTATCCGCATTCTACAGCAGCTTTTTGCTCTGATTGCGCTTTACCCATACCGCTTCTCAAACCATGGTTGATACATGGAGAATAAGCAATAACGATAGATGGTCCGTCGTAAGCTTCCGCTTCACGGATCGCTTTCAGTGTTTGAGCCTGATTAGCACCCATAGCAATTTGTGCTACATAAACATAACCGTAAGTAGTAGCGATCATACCTAAATCTTTCTTGCGGATACGTTTTCCTGCCGCAGCAAATTTAGCAACCGCACCAACCGGAGTTGATTTGGAAGACTGACCTCCTGTATTTGAATATACCTCAGTATCGACAACTAAGATATTGATATTCTGACCTGAAGCGATTACGTGATCTAATCCACCGAAACCGATATCATAAGCCCAACCATCGCCACCGATAATCCATTGTGAACGTTTTACAAAATAAGATTTTAATGTTGTCAGTTGTTTGCAGATATCACAATCACAAGCTTCTACCATCGGAACCAGTTTATCTGTGATTTCACGGGTTTTAGCAGAGTTTCCGCGGTTATCGATCCATTCCTGGAACAATTCTTTCATTTCTGCGGAACAACAATCACAAGCCAAACCTTCTTTCATCAGGCGTTCTACACGGTCACGCATTCTTTCGGTACCGATATTCATTCCCAAACCATATTCCGCATTGTCTTCAAACAATGAGTTGGCCCAAGCCGGACCACGGCCGAACTCGTCTTTAGTATATGGAGTAGACGGAGCTGAACCTGAATAGATTGAAGTACATCCTGTCGCGTTAGCGATCATCTGGTGATCACCGAACAACTGAGAAACCAGTTTCACGTATGGAGTTTCACCACAACCGGCACAAGCTCCGGAGAACTCAAACAAAGGAGTAGCAAACTGAGAATTTTTCACATTTAATGAAGTATCTACCAAATGTTGTTTCGATTTTACTTCCTTGCTGCAGAAATTCCAATTAGGTTGATTATCGTATTGAGTTTCGATAGGCATCATTTGCAATGCTTTACCGTTTTTGTTACCCGGACAAACATCAGGACAGTTACCACAACCCATACAGTCGAGAACATCGATTTGGATACGGAATTGCATTCCTTCGAATTGTTTTCCCTGAGCTTTCAGAGTTGTCATTCCGGCAGGAGCTTTAGCTTGTTCGGCCGTATCCAAAACAAACGGACGAACTGCAGCGTGAGGACAAACATATGCACACTGGTTACACTGGATACAGTTTTCGGGAATCCAAACAGGAACATGAGAAGCCACACCACGTTTTTCGTAGGCAGCAGTTCCCTGATCCCAGGTACCGTCTTCACGACCTTTGAACGCAGAAACAGGAAGATCATCCCCTGCCTGAGCATTCACCGGGCGAACAATGTTTGCAATAAATGCAGGAACATTGTCGTTCGCAGCTTGAGCAACTTCCCCGAGGTTAGCCCACTCAGCAGGAACCTGAACTTTTACGACCTCACCACCACGGTCTACCGCTGCGTAATTCATTTTTACAATATCTTCTCCTTTTTTACCATACGATTTTACAATGGCTTTCTTCATTTGTTCCACAGCCAGTTCGTACGGAATTACTCCTGTAATTTTGAAGAATGCGGATTGCAAGATAGTATTGGTACGGTTCCCCAAACCAATTTCTTCAGCAATACCTGTCGCATTGATGATATAGAAATTAATATTGTTTTTAGCCAGATATTTTTTAACGTTTTCCGGCAGATTCTTTTTCACTTCTTCTTCATTCCAGATAGTATTCAGAAGGAAAGTACCACCTTTCTTCAAACCTTTTGTAACATCATACAGACGCAAATAAGCCTGAACGTGGCATGCTACAAAGTCCGGAGTATTTACCAGATAAGTCGAACGGATCGGTTTGTCGCCAAAACGTAAGTGAGAACAGGTAAAACCTCCTGATTTTTTAGAGTCGTAAGCAAAATATGCCTGAGAATATTTATCAGTATTATCACCGATGATCTTAATTGAGTTTTTGTTAGCTCCTACTGTACCATCAGCTCCCAATCCATAGAATTTAGCCTCGAACGGTCCACCATCGAATGCCAGTTCTTCTTTTTGTGGCAGAGAAGTGAATGTAATATCGTCAACGATACCGATAGTGAATCCGTTTTTAGGTTCCGGTAGTCCTAGATTTTCGTAAACAGCAAGGATTTGAGCAGGAGTAGTATCTTTTGAAGACAAACCATAACGGCCTCCAACGATTGTAGGAGCATCTTTTGATCCATAGAAACAATCTTTGACATCAAGGTACAATGGCTCTCCCGTTGCTCCCGGTTCTTTAGTTCTGTCCAATACAGCGATTCTTTTTGCTGTTTTAGGAACTGCCGCAAGAAAGTGTTTTGCAGAGAAAGGACGATACAAATGAACAGCGACCAAACCGACTTTTTCACCTTTAGCGTTCAGATAATCAATAGTTTCTTTGATAGCTTCAGTTACAGAACCCATAGCAATAATCACGCGATCTGCATCAGGCGCACCGTAATAATCAAACAAACCATATTTGCGACCAACCAAAGCGCTCAATTGGTCTACATATTTTTCAACGATACTTACAACTTCGTTATAATAAACGTTTGATGCTTCGCGAGCCTGGAAGTAAATATCAGGATTTTGAGCTGTACCACGGGCAACCGGATTTTCAGGATTCAACGCACGGTTACGGAAAGCAGCCAATGCTTTTTGATCGATCAGCGGAGCAATATCTTCATTCTCCAACATTTCGATTTTTTGAATTTCGTGAGATGTACGGAAACCATCGAAGAAATGTACAAAAGGCACACGCGATGTGATTGCTGCAAGGTGTGCAACAGCAGCCAGGTCCATCACTTCCTGAACAGAACCGGTGGCAAACATCGCACAACCTGTCTGACGAACAGCCATTACGTCCTGATGGTCACCAAAAATAGAAAGAGCATGAGAAGCCAATGCACGAGCAGATACGTGATAAACGCCCGGCAACAATTCTCCTGCGACTTTATACATGTTAGGGATCATCAACAATAAACCTTGTGATGCTGTAAAAGTAGTGGACAGGGTTCCTGCTTGCAGAGATCCGTGCATTGCACCGGCAGCACCGGCTTCCGACTGCATTTCGTCGACACGCACTGTTTCGCCGAAAATATTTTTCCGTCCGGCAGCAGCCCATTCGTCGACATATTCAGCCATTGTGGACGATGGAGTGATTGGGTAAATCGCAGCAGTTTCACTGAACATATAAGCAATATGTGCAGCTGCTTGATTACCATCACATGTGATGAATTTCTTTTGCTTTGTCATAATCGTTAATTTATTTTAGTTCAATCATTCTCAATATAAAAATCCGAAAAGCCATAACGGAATCACATTTCCCCTACCCTTTTCCATGCTATCCACAGCATAGAATACATCGGGTTTATATTTTCCTCCTAAGCTTCCCAACACTTTAAAATTGTATTTTCCCTCAATCAGGAATTGTGCTTCTTTTTTACCGGCATTAACCCTGTAATCTTTATGCATCTGATTATAGAAAAACGTATCCCTTACCGCCTGTTCATTGGTCTTAACCTGTCTCATAACATGAATCAGATTCGGGTTTTGAGGATAGACCATTACCGGTTTTTTAGGAAATTCTTCATTTTCCGGATACAACATATTAATTAACCGGGCATCTTTCAAATATTTCAGGTAGTTCATTACCGTAGCCCGGGATGTCTCTACATCTGAGCTTAACTGACTGACATTCGGGCTACCGGGAGTAGTCAATGCCATCAGATAAAGTAATTTTCTTAACTTCGGAAGATAACTTTGCTCAATCTGTTTGATTGACAAAACATCAACTTCCAACATCATATTCATAGTCTTAAGCAGATTTTCCGAGAAATTTCTTTTCTCAAGAAAAAAAGGATAAAAACCATGGTGCAAATAATCTGCCATATATGCCAATGGCTTGATTTGTTCACATATTTTATCAGAAATCTCTTCATGATTTTCCAGTATATCTTCCAGTTTATAGGATGGAAAATCCGATTCCGACATCAAATTCAGAAATTCACGAAAAGAGAATCCTCTCAGGTTGTACGATGTTACTTTTCCTGACAGATCCGGATTTTCTTCTTTCAGCCTCATCACCGACGATCCGCTGAAAATAATTTTCAAATTCGGAAAATGGTCATAACACTTACGCAATTCTTTCGACCAATCCGAGGACTTATACACCTGATCTACAAGCAATACTTTGCCTCCTTTCATCTGAAACTCATCTGCGAATTCAGATAATGGTTTACAGGTAAAATAAAAATTGTTCAGATTGATATACAAACACTCTTTATCGTCCGGAGCAAAATTTTCTTTGGCATATTGCAATAGGAAAGTTGTTTTCCCAACCCCCCTGGATCCTTTGATACCTATCAACCGGTCGTTCCAATCAATCTGGTCCATCAGCTGTCGGCGGATAGGCGAGTTAACGTGTTCTACCAAATATTGATGCGTTCTGTAAAATGAATCCATGTCAACATTCCTGAATTTAGGACGCAAATATAATGATTATCCGATAAATTGCAAAGTCGAGATTACAATTTTTGGAAGTTTTTGTTAAATTTGTATGTCAATATTACCCAATATCTCTCCCTAACATCCTCCGGACACTACGTTCCCTGAGGTTATTCAGATTTGCCCGCTTCGCGGACTTAAGGAGGTATTATTTATCAGGTTTCCGATTTATTTCCAAGGCTTTTTTCACAGAACCATGCTCCAGAAGTAATTTTCGGGCTTCTTCAATCGAGATTTGCAATTCTTCCTGGATCATGCGACTGCCTCTGTCGACTAATTTTTTATTGGTCAACTGCATATTAACCATTTTGCTTCCTTTGACACGCCCCATTTTGATCATCAGGGAAGTCGAAATCATATTCAAAACCAGTTTTTGTGCCGTTCCGGCTTTCATACGTGTACTGCCTGTTACAAATTCAGGGCCAGTGAATACCTCGATTGGAAACTCGGCAACTTCTGCCAACGGAGAACATGGATTACAAGTAATACATCCTGTTAATAATCCATTTTTACGGGCTTTCCTGACGCCTTCTATAACATAAGGAGTCGTACCTGACGCCGCAATACCGATTACAGTATCTTTTTCACAAATATCCCATTCTTCCATATCTGTCCAAGCCTGCTCTTTATTATCTTCAGCCGATTCTACCGGACGACGCAAGGCCGTATCTCCGCCGGCAATCAAACCGATAAAAGCCCCGGAGACGCCATAGGTCGGAGGAATTTCGGATGCATCCAGAACCCCTAAACGTCCGCTGGTCCCGGCTCCGATGTAAAAGACCCGTCCTCCGGATTGGATACGTTCAAGTATGCGCGTCACCAAGTATTCAATCTGTGGGATTGCCTTTCCGACAGCCAAAGGTACGGAAATATCTTCCTGATTCATTCCGATTAGTATTTCAGGAATAGACATCTGATCAAGATTCGGATAATTCGATGGGGATTCTGTTATGTTTTGCATTGTTTACTAAATAGAAATGCTTTTAAAAAAATAAAGTCAAAAATACAATAAATTTTCGGACTCATTCAGTATATCATGAAAATTTCCAAACATATCCTAAATCCATATCCCAATTTTGACTACAACTGAGAGTAAATTCCAACCTCAAAAAGCTTATTAAAAAAGTTACAATTGAGTTACAATTGAGTTACAATTCAGAGGAAGAAAATCAAAGGATATCCATTATATTTACGAAATATTAATTTATAAAATTGACATCAGTTATAATTTTCGCCCTTCAAATGTATCTAAAGGGAATAATTTATCGTGTTATATCAATATATTAAACTATCAAAATCTAAAAAATGAAAACAAAACACTTAGGAAGAATCACAACACTAGCGTTTGTTGTAATTATTGGATTAAACGTAAAACTGAATTATGAGGGTGATAGTATATCAAACTTAGATCTTAGTAACGTAGAGGCACTTGCACAAGGCGAGACTTCAAATTGCGTTTACTCTTCGAAAAAAGAATGCTCTTATACTTGGCATGAATATATGCCATTAACAGCTGGAATCTGTGCTATTTTTGAGTTTACAGAGTCTGAAACATATTGTGATGGCTATGGGCAGGGAAGTATTTGTTGTACTTACAAATTCTCAACTACAGTTGATCATGTTGGCTTTAGTTATTAAATTTCATTTAAATTAATTTATTATGAATAATGCTAAATTATTTTTTTGTACTTGTATTGTTGCTTTGGGAGTTTTATTCAATTTCAAATTAACTTCTTATAATACGAACGATATTCTAAATTTAAATCTAGAAAATGTAGAAGCACTTGCCCAGAATGAAAGGGAAAATTGTTATTATACAAGTAGTTCAACCTGTACCTCAACCTGGCAGGAATCTTATCCTGTTGGAGATGGGACTCGTGACGTTTGGCAATTTACAGAAACAGAAACTGTCTGTAATGGTTATTTGAGGGGGTATGTATGCTGTACTCCCAACTACAATTTTGATCTGGATTATATCGGCACAAAATAAACAATAAATTATCTTATATGAAGTACCTTTTTACTCTTTATCTAATTATAATTTGTTCTTGTCAAAATTCCGGCCACATTATGGTCAATAAAGGGATTACCAAAAGATTAACCATCGACAAACAGGAACAGTTTTGTACAGATATCGAATATTTTAAATCAAGTGTTCCTGTATTATTGGAAACGAATGAAAAATCTTTAATAAAGAAAATTGATAAAATAATGGTCGATGACAATCTCCTGTTTATTTTCGACAGACCGATGAACCGTGTGGTCATCTTTAACAAAACGGGAGAATACATCTCCGAGATTTCTTGTGTTGGCATTGGCCCTGGAGAATACAAACAATTAACAGACGTTTGCCTTAATACTGAAGACAAACAAATCATATTATGTCCTGATTACCCTAATAAATTGATGTATTTCGATTATTCCGGTAAATTTTTATTTGAAAAACCAATAAAGGAATTGTATAGGGAAATCGTTTCTGACGGAGATAATATTTACCTTACCAGATTATTACCCTATAGGAAGAACGACAACCCATGCTTCCTATCCATAGTTGACAACAAATCTTTCACGGAGAATTGTTTATTTACCGAACCGAATATTCCGGACAGCCCATTTTTTGATTCCGGATATCTTCTGACAAAAGGGAAAAGAGTTACATTTTCTACCCGGTACAACAATTTCATATATCGAATAACTGATAACGAAATAGAAAAAGCATATATCATTGATTTTGGAAATGAGAACTTACCGGAGAAATATCAAAACAATAATGTGACTCAGGATGAATTAAGGGATGTAAGTGTAAAAAGTCCCTATGTCTACTCTATTTCGGAAATAAATGAGAATTCAAATTATTTATCATTTAAGACAAATAAAATCGGTTTTTATATTTACTCGAAACAGGATACAACTCTTAAGCATTTCCAATCATTGTTTCTAAGTCAATACGGTATCTATTCAGGAAGAATGCAGCATATTGAAAATGAAGAAAACACTCTTGCTTTCTTAATAAATCCAGGCTACTTCGTCCGACTAAAGAAAATGATAGAGGAAAATAAAACCTCAGCAATAACACAGAAAACATTAGACTTGATCGACAGGGTAAAATCTGATGACAATCCGGTTATCTTTTTGTGTGAATTTAAATGACATGGAAATCACTCAAACCATTTATTGGACTTTGAGTGATTTCACCCAAAACCAAATCTCGTTTTTCTATTACTTTCGTCAGATTATTTCTAAAATAATAAGCTACACTGCCTGTAAACGACATTTTATTTGTCCTACATTCCGGATATTGTAAAATATTCCTTTGAATAAATTCATCAAAAGACGACTCTATCAAATTTGAAATCTCCGGATTGGCGATATGTTTCGCCAAAAATGGAGTAAACTGAGCCAGGTAACGATTTGGGAATGGTTTTCTATAAACATTTTCCAATATTTCCGCTGGAGTCTGCTGATAATCAGAAAAAAAATCATCTTTAATTTCTTTTGGAAACTGATTTTTAAGGATATCAGAAACTAATTTCCGTCCTAGCGAAGCACCACTACCTTCATCTCCCAAAATAAATCCCAATGGAGACACATTCCGGACAATCTTTTCTCCGTCATAAAAACAAGAATTAGAGCCTGTTCCTAATATACAGACAATTCCCGGATGACGGCCACACAACGAACGGGCGGCTCCCAACAAATCCGTATTTACATGAATATTTTCAATTCCGAAATATTCTTTCAGAGCATCGGACACAACCGATATCCGGGGAGGAATACATCCGGCGCCATAAAAAAAGACAGACTCAATTCCGGATTCAGGAAGCAGATATTCTTCGTCTAGGATACGAAAGACTTCCTGTTTTTCCAAATAAAACGGATTAATTCCGCTTGTTGTACAAGTTTTTACTTCATTCCTGTTCCGGCAAAGGCTCCAAGTTGTCTTTGTTGATCCGCTGTCTGCTATAAGAATCATATTATCTGGAGTTTTTATTCGGAATATAATAGATACGGGATTCTCTGTTTCTTGAATTTTTTCACATCATCCTGCCAGACCAACTTGATCTCTTCAGCAGTCTTTCCTTTTTCAATCATCGTACGCACATAATCGACGCCAATCAATTTCTCAAAAAAAGAAGTAAAGAATTTGTCTCCCATTTTAAGATTTCTGTAAGCATCAATAATGTAACTCAGATCCAAGCCTTTTTCCCAAACAACTTCATCAGAAATATTCCTCAGGTCAACTCCATAACACAATTGATTTAACAGTGGCGGATTCTTTGCTCCCGCAATACTTTTGGGAGTAAAAGAAAAAGAATATCCTTTCATTTTCGGATGCCCGTAAACCTGAAAAGGAAACAAAGTTCCACGCCCCAGACTAACCGGAGTCCCCTCAAAAAGGCAGGTAGATGGATAGAGATATATCGATTTCATATTGGGCAAATTAGGGGACGGAGCAATTGGCAAATGATACTTTGTATGATGTGTATAGTTCTTACATTTTATTACTTGTAAGTCACATTTTTTATTCTCCGGCAACCATTTTTCTCCGTTCACCATAAGAGCCAATTCTCCCAATGTCATCCCGTGCACAACAGGAATCGGCAACCAACCCACTCCTGATTTGTATTTCATATTAAGAATAGGGCCATCGACATAATGACCGTTAGGATTCGGCCTGTCAAGAACAATTATTGTTTTCTTGTAATCAGCACAGGCGTCCATCAGTCTGAACATCGAGATATAATAGGTATAAAACCGCAATCCAACATCCTGAATATCAAACAAAAGCACATCAAACAACAGCATATCTTCTGCGGAAGGCTTGCCTGTTTTATTTTGATATAATGAACGAATCGGAATTCCTGTCCTGGAATCTATGGAGTCAGAAACTTTTTCTCCGGCATCGGCATCTCCACGAAACCCATGTTCAGGAGCAAAGACGACTGTAACATTGATACCCGAACGTTTCAGCAAATCGACCAAGTGCTCGTTTCCAAGCATTCCTGTGTGGTTAGACATTACAGCAACACGTTTTCCTTTAATCAAAGGAAAATATTCGCTTGTACATTGGGCGCCGACAATTACAGAATTATCCTGGGCATGTAACAGACCGGCAGAAATCAGAAAATAAATACATAAAAGAAAAATTCTCATATTTTCAGGAAATATATTCCACAAAAATATAAAAACGGATTCAATTATTATGCTAACATTATAAAAATCATAGATACGAACTTGTCACATACAACTCCACTAACGCATTCTCCGAAAGTTTTTCATCATATTCTAAATTTATCCGGTCAATTATCCCTGATTAATAATTGAGTAAAAGATTAGGATATAAAATCACTAGAATTCTTTACAAATAAGGTTACAGATACATCATCCGGAAGCTTTTCTGTAGATTCCTTATCACAGGAACAACACAATACTACAAATAATACGTATAGGTAAATAAAAGCTTTCATAATATCTCAAACTTATTGTTTCCAACCACTTTTACAAACATAATACAACTATTTTTAAATAACAAGCAAAATAAAAAATAAGGAAACAACATCAAGACTAACAGTCATTGAGTTATTTTTTCCACTTTGTTTCTTGCTTTTAACTTCTTATTGTAAATTTGCGACCAAATATCTATCAGATGAAACTATCATGGAAACCTTATGAGTTGCAATTACGACACGTCTTTACGTTGGCTAATTCATCACGCACCACCACTCCGGTCGTACTCACGCAAATCGAGTTTGACGGACTGATTGGTTATGGAGAAGCCTCTCTTCCGCCCTATTTGGGAGAGACTCAGTCATCTGTAATTGATTTTTTGAAAAAAGCAGACCTCTCCGGATTTAAAGATCCTTGTCAATTAGATGAAATTATCTCCTATATTGATGGGATTGCGGAAGGAAATACTGCCGCCAAAGCCTCTATAGACATTGCATTACATGATTTAGCAGGGAAAATACAAAACAAACCCTGGCATAAAATACTTGGTTTAGATAAAGCAAATACTCCCGACACGACTTTTACAATAGGTATTGACAATGAAGAAACAATAAAATTGAAAACAAAAGAAGCTGCTCCTCATTTCAAAATACTGAAAGTCAAATTAGGATGTAATACAGATAAACAGATCATTGAAGCCATTCGCTCGGTTACAGATCTCCCAATAGCTATCGACGCAAACCAGGGTTGGACTGACAGATCCCAGGCTCTGGACATGATTCTTTGGCTAAAAGAAAAAGGTATTGTAATGATAGAGCAACCTATGCCTAAATACGACCTGGATAATATTGCATGGCTGACTGAACGAAGTCCGCTACCTATTTTTGCAGACGAATCCATCCAACGCTTATCAGATGTAGAACGATTGAAAGGTGTTTTTTCCGGGCTCAACGTCAAACTGATGAAATGTACCGGAATGTATGAAGCCTGGAAAATGTTTGAACTGGCCAAATCACTGGGACTAAAAGTAATGATCGGCTGCATGACCGAAACATCCTGTGCAATATCCGCGGCATCACAATTATGCCCCGCCGCTGACTTTGCAGACCTCGACGGGGCATTGTTGATTTCGAACGATTGTTTTACCGGAACGACCATTCAAAAAGGAAAAATCATATTGAACGATTTGCCCGGAATCGGCGTTCGAAGCATATATTGATGTTATTTAATATAAACCGAAAGCATCCAGATTTTCTTTTCGGCACTCCTGATATAATGTACCAGAAGATTAACGGTTCCCGTATCCCTGGCTTTAACAGCCAACTCCTGAACTTTATGCAGTTTGACAAGAGATTGTTGTAATCCTGCAATAACTGCGTTCACACCTTCTTTCCAATTTCGCACCTCGACAAGCTCCTGAATTTCAGACTGTTTAAGATACTGCGAGAACCTGGACTCCGGAGTTCCTCCTAGCATAATAATCCTTTCTGCCAACTCATCAATCGTTTCTGCAAACTCATTGTAGTACTCCTCATAAATAGGATGCAAATCAAAAAAATTATCCCCTTCAATTAACCAATGCAGACCTCTCAAATTTGTATAAAACACCTGATAATCTGCCAACAAACTACTTAATCCCTCGATTACGGGTCTCATAACTTCTACATCCAACCCGACGTTGTTCAATTTTGCCATAATCTTTTCTTTTAGTTTTTATTTTACTTACTTTTGTAATTTTAAAACCGTAAAGAACCCGGATTTGTTCACTTTCAAAATGAAACAAAAGTTAATTCTGATTGTTCTTAAAAAACAATTATAACAATATGAGCTTTTTTGACTTATTCAACCCTGAATTTTATATCAACCATGGAGGTATATGGCTCTTACTGTTCATCGTATTTGCAGAAACAGGGTTGATGTTCGGTTTTTTTCTTCCGGGCGATAGTCTTATCTTTATTGCGGGGATCTATAGTAGCCAACTCATAGACAGCCTTATCCCCGGGGGGACCGGAAGTGACTTTTTAGACCTGCTGATCCTTATTATTCTATTGTGCGCATGCGGAATATCCGGAAACATGGTCGGATACTGGTTTGGCGAGAAAAGCGGACCATATTTGTTCAATAAAAAAGATTCATTGATATTTAAGAAAAAGTACTTGACACAGGCCAAAAATTTTTACGATGAATATGGAGGACAAACCATTATTTTTGCAAGGTTTCTTCCCACTGTACGCACTTTCGTTCCAATAGTTGCAGGAGTTGTAGGCATGAACAAAACAAAATTCATGATATACAATATCCTCGGATGTTTCTTTTGGATTGTATCGATGTCCATGGCCGGACATTACCTGGATAAATTTTTACGGGAAAAATACAACTTTAACGTAAAAGGAAACCTGGAATGGATCGTTATCGGACTAATTATTATAACCACTATCCCTTTTATTTGGCAATACTTTTCCCACAAAAGAAAGAGCCATTAATAAGACTTTTCTCTTGAGCAAAATGTGAAAACAAAAAAGGCAACATGTGTTGTTTAACATGAAAAATATTTTAAAACATATTTCTCAATGTCAAATTTATTGTTTTAATTTGCAAAATAGCTACTGTAATTATTGAGGATAACTTTGAGGCTTGCCATCTGAAAAGAAAAAATTACGAAACCTCGGCTTTCTATGTTTAACTTAATCATAAGAAGGCATGCAGATAAAAATTATTACCAACACCCAAAATCCCGGACAGGGATAATCCGGCAGATTTGGCGTATCCACTTTGTAAAATACAAAGTAGGTTACGTAAAAAAAAATCAATCATTAAATACTTTAAACTTAATTATCATGAAAAAATTATTTATTTTCGGAATCATCTCTATTAGTGCGTTAGGAGTTAGCACTGCTGCAACTCAGGAACAGGAAAAAGTAGTACGAATTTGTTGGGAAAGTTCCTGTAAAAATATACACTGCGGACCTGTTTAACAAGGCCCACCTGGTTAGCGTCAATAACCTTTGGAAAATGGCTGAGAATAACCAGATAAGGATCAATGTCGATTATGTTTATGATGAACGATCGCAGGAAATAATCAAACTCAACAAATACGGGTTCCCATCTTCCGACAGCACCTTAATCATTAATGAAAACGATAACTTTAACAGTTATAACAATATTGCAGATATCAAATTAACCTATACAGATAATTCTCCCGGGCATTTTATTGAGAATGCCTTGAAGCTAAGCGGAAAATGGGCATCAGAAACTTCATCCATAACAGGGACAAATAAGGTACAGGAAAAATTATGACCTACCCCTATTCTACATTCAGAATGATTTGGACCTAACGAAACGAAACGGAAATAATGTTTTTAAACTCACGTCTTTTACCCGTTATTCCAATCAGCCACAGAAGTTGACAGTATCGCTCGATTCTTTGATTTATTCGGAACAAAATGTTTGCCAAAATGCATCCAGGTCTATTTTTTATACCGACAATGCAACTTCCTGGGGATACAAATTCAATCCTAAATCCAGAATTTTTGTAGATTTCAACTTACAAGCAAGCCTGGAAGATCTGAATACCAATATGAACTTTATCCCATTGCCGGAGAAAAACCTTTCTAATGATATACGCTGGAACCGGTTCAATTACATTGTTTCTCCATCCTATACTTACGATAATTACTTCTTTGTACTAAACTTCGGTTTTCCGGTCAACCTGGTCGACTTATATGTGAATGATTATTCCTTGGATAAAAAAGATCATTACAATTATTTACTGGTGAATCCATCATTAAATTTGATCTATAATTTCAATGAATTCTGGAAGAGTTCACTATCTGCCGAATACAGAAATGAAATTGGAGATATCTTTGATCTCACAAATGGCCTGATCATGTCAAATTACAGGTATTTCAAAGAAGGAAGCGGTGTTATGGAGAAACGGGAATATCAAAACTATTCATGGAGACTATCCTTCCGTGATGCAATAAATACTCTGTTTTTTAATATGAGAATATCATACAGGCCTATGAAACAAAATCTGCTGTCGAACAGAACGTTTATAAAAAATTACTCTATATCAAAAGAACAAGAAATAGAAAATCATCGTGATATCAGATCGATAAGAGCCCAAATGGGAAAATACTTCAACGGATTAAAAACAAACATCTCGTTATCAACAAGTTATACACAGACAAATTCTGAACAAAAACAACAAAATACGATAATGCCGGTCACCTATAAAATGATCCTTTTAGACTTGAAAACCGACACAAAATTAGGAGAATGGGGTGCTTTCACATACAAAGCTTATTGGATCAATAACCGGAATTATTTCCATGAAACAGAAAACGCCGAACTCAACCAGACCATACAAAATTTCAACTTTTTCATTTTCCCGGTTAAGAAATGGCAAATCAAACTCCAGGGAGAATATTTATACAACGATATCACCTCAAATCTAAGTAAAGAATTATTTTTCGGGGATATCGGAGTCAAATACCAATTAAAATCAATGGAATTCTCTTTCGATTGGACAAATATTCTCAATCAAAAGGAATACAGCTATACTTCATTTGACGGAGTTAATACCTTTTATACGGGCTATAATCTACGTCCAACAAATTTTCTATTCAGTATGAGTTTTAAGTACTGAATACTTTACGAAAGTAACCGTTTAACCGCTTCTGAGATAAGTCGGCCTTCGGCTTTCCCCGCCAGTTTCTTAGTCGCAACTCCCATCACTTTTCCCATATCCTGGGCAGAAGACGCTCCTGTTTCCGCAATAATAGATTTAATCTCAGCTTCCAGTTCTTCTGCAGTCAATTGTTTTGGGAGGTAAGCTTCCAGGACTGAAACTTCAGCGATCTCTTTTTCAGCCAGTTCCGGACGATTTTGTTCTGTATAGATCGCAGCGCTGTCTTTGCGCTGTTTCACCATTTTTTGGATGATCTTAGTAGCCGCATCATCAGTTAGCTCGCCATCACCACCTTTGGCGGTTTTAGCTTCAAGAAATTCTTTTTTTACTCCGCGTAAGGCTTCCAAACGAAGTTTGTCTTTCGCCAACATGGCATTTTTTATATCTTCACTGACTTTATCAAATAAATTCATTGTTAATTAATAAGTTTAAAGTTTTTAGTAATAAGTTTAAAATTCAATAACATTTTCATCTTCTTTATCATTTGGATCCATATCCGCCGGTAATATTTCAACTTCGTCATCGTCTCCCAAATCGGCATACTTGGCATCCAATTGATTGATTTCTTTTATCATTTTCTTCGAATCACGATTATATGCCGGATATTTCACAATGATATCGATCAATGAATCGTCATCCATTTGTTCCAGTGTAAATATAAATGGCTTAGGCCGAACGCCTTTATTCAGGTTATTTAAGGCATTCTCGCCATAAACAACTGCGATTCGTCTCCTGTTTTCTTCGCGTTTACGTTCTTCAGCTTCCAAACGATCTTGTTCGTCCTGGTATTTTTCCCGTTCCTTCATTTCGATTTTTTCCTTCATAAAAGGAATATCGGTCATTCCGAATCCGGTTGCAAGTACAGTAATCTTAACCTGTTCCTTCAGGCTTTCATCGATCGCCGTTCCCCAAATCACCTCGATATCAGAATCAAAACGAGACATAAAAGCATGTACCTCATTCATCTCTTCCATCATCAACGGAAACTCGGTACTGGATGAAATATTCAGGAGTATCTTTTTAGCATTGAATACATCATTATTATTCAATAATGGCGAATTTAACGCGTTCTCAATAGCTTTCGACACACGGTTTTCTCCTATACCCTGTCCACTACTCATTATGGCGACACCCCCATCTTTCAAGATGGTATGTACATCGGCAAAATCGAGATTGATATAGCCGGGGACAGTTATGATTTCTGCAATACTCTTTGCTGCTATTGTCAATGTATCATCGGCTTTCTGAAATGCATTCGGAACCGCAAGGTCATGATAAATGTCACGCAGACGCTCATTATTGATTACCAAAAGTGCATCTACATTTGCAGCTATTCTTTCAACACCATCCAGAGCCTGAATAATTTTACGTTCACCTTCAAACAAGAAAGGAATAGTGACGATACCTACGGTCAGGATTTCCATACTTTTGGCAATCCGGGCAATAACCGGAGCAGCTCCGGTACCGGTACCTCCTCCCATACCTGCTGTGATGAAGACCATTTTAGTCCCGTCATCCATCAGTTTCCAGATATCATCGGCGCTTTCTTCCGCTGCCTGACGCGCCTTTTCCGGGCGATTACCCGCACCCAGACCTTCTGTTACGGTTTTCCCCAGTTGTAATCTATTAGGGACATCGCTCTTAAATAACGCCTGGCTGTCGGTATTACAAAGCACAAAGGTAACATCATGGATTCCTTCATGATACATATGGTTGACAGCATTTCCGCCACCTCCACCGACTCCGATAACCTTGATGATCGAAGGACGATCGGCATTATATTCGAAATTTATAAGGGAATCATCCATAATTGCAATTGTGTTTGATATTATTTTTTATTTTCTTCTGTTCTATTTATTTTTTTGATTTTCGGACTCTTCCGATTCACTATCATCAAAGAGATCTTTTCCCACGTTATCAATTGTCTTTCCAATACCTTCCTTTATTCTATCAAAAAACCCTGGTCTACGTCCTTTATTGTTATCACCGGCATTCGGATTAGGCCTGTCTGAGCCTGAAGAAGAGTACCCTGTACCAGGCATTGTACGTGTCCCTCTGTTTTTTTGTGTATCTCCTGTTTTAGGGCCACCAAACTCCTGATCGCCAAATATAGGAATTTGTCCGTTTGATTCTACAATCGGTGCCGGTGCCGCGCAATTTTCTTTTCCCAGGCATAATAAACCGACAACAGCAGAATTTGAATTATCATTTGCCCAATCCACCGCTTGATTTACAAGAGATTTCTTTACTGCGGCCAAACGGACTTCCAAACCTGATTTTTTACGTAAAGCATCCGCAATTCTCTTTAAGTTAGAACCTCCTCCTGTTATGATAATTCCGGCTCCAAGGACATCTTCAAATCCGGAAATTTTAATCTGTTCCAGTACATTGGCCAGGATTTCATCTAAACGGGCCTCAATAACGGCATTCAAATCATTAATTTTAATCTGAGGATGCTCTTCTATCTTAACCTGATCATCCAATTCCACAACTGCACTTCCCCAGTTCACTTTCAGATTTTCGGCTTCATTTTCCAGGATATTCATCGTGGAAATATCTTTTGTAATCACATTTCCGCCAAGAGGAATGGCTACCAAATGTTTCAAAAACGAATTCTTATATACCGACACGTATGTTACTCCGGCTCCGAATTCGACCAGGGCACAGCCAAGCTCCTTCTCTCGCTCAATAAGAACAGCTTCGGCCGAAGCCACCGGAATAGTAAAATATCCGGCGATCTCTGTCTTAGCCTTTTGTTCTATACTGACTTTCAGATTATTTTTAATGGAGGGTCTGCCTAAAATCAATTTATAACGAGCCTCTATCTTTTTACATTCCAATCCTTTAGGCTCCACTGTCAGGTGACCGTCAAGATAATATTCCGGAGATAATATCTCGATAACTTCGTACAATTCCGGATCGTATGCACTACATTCTTTTGACATGGCAAGCAGGTCGGACTCACTTACAATTCCATCGACCTGGCGAAATGCACTGTAAAGCTCCATATGAATAGATTGTCCACCAACCCCGACATATACCTTTTCTATTTTAGGACTCAGTTTATTATTCATTCTGGAAATGAGCAGACCCACTTTTGCCCCTGTATCTTCTACATTATATACGTAACCTTTACGCATACACAAGCCTGAGTCTATCTTTTCAGATGCAACCACCGAAAGGAGTCCCTGTTCATTTTTCTTTCCGACCATCGCAATCATCTTGGAAGTTCCAAGATCCAATGCTGCAATAAATTCCGATTGTGCCATAATTTCTCAATTGAGATTATTGTTTCTTCTTGTGCAAACCACTTGATTCTTAAATTTGAGGTTGATTACAGAATATCTGTTCCAACCAATCTCGTTCAAACCTTTATCGTAAAAAACCCTGAGTTTTTCCAGGTTTTCTTTATAATTATCCAATTTTCCGAGTACTATTTGATGATTTCCAACCCGTGGAGTTAATTCTACGTCCTGATTTGAGGCAATATAAATCTGTTCAATTTGTGCATCCCAAAACTTATTATCGTGCAAAAACAATGCAAATTCATATAATTTGGTCGAAGCAAACTCTTTAGGTATGTATCCTGTCGCCACAGGGACATATGCAGAGAAAACCGAAGTCGGCAACGGCATAATTTCACCTTCACTATCGACGTAGAAATTCCCCTCTGTGGAAAATACCCGCAAGATAGGTATTTTTTGTGAGATCTCTACCCTGATATTTCCTCCTGGTGTCTTATAGCATTCTGCTTTTTTTACCAGTTTATTCTCTTCTAACTTATTTTCAATCGCTTCTGTGTTAATTTCAGCCATCTTTTTACCTATTGGACTCAGTCCTGCGTTACGAAGCATCACTGCAACTTCTTTACTATCGACAAAATGCCGGTCTAAAGTATCTTTCACAATCACTTCCAGGTTATTGCACACACCGGTTCCCGTGTTCGGATTTAACACAAAAACGGCAAGAAAGATATATATCAACAATATCAATGCCAAAGATATAAGTGCAATTTTCTTTATCATGATCTTATTTATTTCAAATCATTTTGAGACAATAAACTTTTTACCGGTTCGACCAACAATTCTATATCTCCGGCTCCGGCCATGAGTACCAGTTCATATTTTCCTTTTGATACGACATCCAACAATTCTTTTTTGCTGCATAACTGCTTTTCCGGACTTGTTACCAGCTCTAAAATCATACCGGAACTTACTCCAGGGATAGGTTCTTCACGGGCAGGATAAATATCGATCAGGATTACTTCATCTGATAGAGACAACGCAGAGGCAAATCCCTTGTAAAAATCTTTTGTCCGGGAATACAAGTGTGGTTGAAAAACAGTAGTAAGCTTTCTTTCCTGATATAATTCCTTAACCGAACGTATACTAGCCTCGAGTTCTTCAGGATGGTGAGCATAATCATCTATCAGAACTATTTTATCAGTTTTCAGATGAAAATCGAAGCGGCGTTTAGCTCCACTAAAAGATGCCATTGCCGTACGTAATTCGTCAGGAGTTGCTCCACTCAGCCATGCAATAGCCATTGCAGCAACAGCATTCTCTATGTTTATCCTTACCGGTACTCCAAGATTGACATTCTCTACGATTTCTTTAGGTGTTACAAAATCGAATACAATTTCGCCATTACCTACACGAATATTTTTCGCATAGAAATCAGAAGAAGATTCTCCCGAATATCTGTATAATTTAACTCCGCTTTTCAGTTTAGGTTCAATATCTACCTGTTCATGCATCAATAACACCCCATTTTCCTGAATTAATGAAGTAAAATGTATAAAACTCTCACGATAAGCCTCTTCTGTGCCGTAAATATCCAGGTGATCAGGAGCTACTGAGGTAATCACTGCCATATAAGGGTGCAGCCAGTGGAAGGAGCGATCGTATTCATCGGCCTCAATCACAGTCAGATCACTTTTTTCCGACAACAATAAATTACTATCGTAGTTTTTTAATATACCGCCTAAAAATGCGTTACAATCAACATGGGACTGTTTTAACAAGTGCGCTATCATAGAAGAGGTTGTAGTCTTCCCATGGGTTCCAGCCACACAAATTCCCCGGTTTAGCTTTGTAATTTCGCCCAATATCTGAGCCCGTTTCATAACTTCAAAACCGTTTTCACGAAACCAAACTAATTCGGAATGATCACTTGGAACAGCAGGGGTATAGACTACGAGAGTTGTATCTTTGTCTTTGCAATAATCAGGAATCAGGTTTATATTATCTTCATAGTGGACTTCCGCACCTTCCGCGTTAAGTTGCTTTGTCAGGAAAGATTCCGTGCGGTCATAACCTCCTACTGCCTTTCCTTTTGACAGAAAATAACGTACCAGGTTACTCATGCCGATACCACCAGCACCAATGAAATATAATGACTTTATATTGTTTAAATTTTTCATTATTTTTGTTTTATATAAACATTCCGTATTGGGAAAACAACATATCCGGTATCACCACCACACGGAGGTTAACACCCCCGCCTACTGAGATAACATCGCTCACGCGATGGGAGCTGATGCCTCCACAATATTGGCGATTTCATCCACAATATGGCTCGCCGCATTGGGCAACGCCATTTTTTTTATATTTGTACTCAATAAAATCTGTTTTGCTTCATCTTTCATTAAATTTTGAAGCAATGGAATCAATTCTAATATAGCCTGGTTATCTTTTACCATTATTGCAGCCTCTTTATTTACAAGAGCCATCGCATTTTTTGTCTGGTGATCTTCCGACACATTCGGTGAAGGCACCAGAATTACAGGTTTTCCTATAATGCAAAACTCAGAAATAGAGCCGGCTCCTGCCCTGGAGACAATAACATCAGCAACTGAATATGCCAGATCCATGCGAGAAATAAAATCCGTTAAATGTAACGGCAGACCTTTTTTATCTTTGATGCTACTAAGAGCTTCTTCATAATAAAATTTACCCGTTTGCCAGATGTATTGAACATCGCCTTCTTCAATCAAGTTTAAACATTTCATCATGCTCTGGTTGAGGGTCCGGGCTCCTAAACTTCCTCCCAGTATTAAAACCGTCTTTTTATCCGGATCTAATTTGAAATAACCGTAAGCTTCTTCTCTTCCTTCCGGAGTACACTTTAAATCCTGGCGAACAGGATTCCCTGTCATTACAATCTTTTCCTTAGGGAAAAACTGTTCCATACCATCATATGCAACACATATTTTCGCGGCCTTTTTGGCCAACAACTTATTAGTAACACCGGCATATGAGTTCTGTTCCTGTATCAATGTCGGAATCCCCTGCCGGTTGGCCACTTTCAGAGTAGGACCACTGGCATATCCTCCGACTCCGATAGCTATATCCGGCGCAAAACTGCGGATTGTCTTCTTAGCTAACGATAAACTTTTGTAAAGTTTGAACAGAACACTTATATTTTTAAACAGGTTTTTACGATCAAATCCGGCAACGGGAAGTCCTACAATATTATAACCAGCAGCAGGAACACGTTGCATCTCCATACGGTTCTCCGCTCCCACAAACAATATTTCGGCTTCCGGAAATCTTATTTTTATCTCATTTGCTATGGAAATAGCGGGAAAAATATGACCGCCGGTTCCTCCTCCACTGATAATCGCTTTCATTAGAATTCTCCTGCATTAATATTTTCTTCTTCAAAAGCCGCTTCATTGGCTTCTCTCTTTTCTTCTTCAGATTCGAGAGCAATAGCTACCTCTCTCTGAACACCCTTAGGGTTTTCAAAACGACTCACACTGAGTATGATACCAACATAAACACAAGTGATAAGCGTCGATGTCCCCCCCCGGCTGATCAATGGCAAAGGTTGCCCTGTAACCGGTATCAAATTGACCGCAACCGCCATATTTGCCAGAGCCTGGGAAACAATAATCAGTGCGGAACCAATAACCAGATACTTCGGAAAGATCTTTTCACACCGGTTAGCGATAATTCCCGCCCTGATAAAGAAAATCACATAGAGCAACATGACAAATATTCCTCCAATAATCCCCATTTCTTCTATGATGATGGCAAATATAAAATCAGAATAGGCCTGAGGCAGAAAATCCCTTTCCAGACTATTTCCCGGCATCTTTCCAAATACACCACCCCTGGTGATCGCTATCTTAGAATGACTTACCTGATAATTATCATCGCTAAATGCAATGGCCGGATCAGTTATATCTTTTTTATCATGATTAAAGTCCTTGATCCGCTCTTTCCAGGTAACTCCACGGGGAAATACTTTATTGATAGTATCCGCTGGTACAAAAATGAGAAAACTGACAAACATAACCAATCCTATTACCAGAACACCAGCCAATTGAAGCATTCTTTTCCACGGTATCTGTCCGATAAACATCATAATAGACACAATGACAAACAAAAGAGCCGCTGTGGAGAAATTATCCAACAAAATAATTGCACAGGTCGGGATGGCAAATCCTATGATCCACCAAAACCGATTGTCTTTCTTGTCCCCTAGCTTATATTTGCTTAAAATAAATGCAGTAAAGGCTATCAAAGACAATTTCGCTAATTCCGAAGGTTGAAAAGAAATACCACCAATAGATAACCAGCGATCGGCTCCATTAACCGAATTTCCCATAACTTTTGTTACAGCCAGCAATGCCCAGGCAACCGGTACCATCAATGCCAATACCGAGAAGAAACGGGGCTTGATGCTATGCGCCATCAATACCACCGCTGTTCCCACCAGCAAAAACATGGTATGGCGACCGATCGGTTCCCAGTAATTTACACGATAAGTAAGCGTACTACTCGCACTGTAGACCTCGACAATCGAAATCAAACACAGGAACATGAAAATCATCCATATTACCCGGTCTCCTCTGAATATTTTGTTAATAAAATCCATAATTTACGTTTTACTTAATTGTCGTGCGTCACTTATGCATATTTATTAAAGTCTTCTAACATAATCTTTAAACTGCTTTCCTCTGTCCTCATAATTTTTGAACAGATCGAAGCTTGCACAACAGGGTGACAAAAGCACTGTATCTCCTTTTTGAGCCAACTCATAAGCTTGTGAAACGGCTTCCTGCATGGAACGGGCATCGACAATAGTGTCAATCTTTCCGTCAAAAAAAGCATGCAATGGAGCGTTATCGACTCCCAGGAAGATCAACGCACGACATTTTTCTTTAACTAATTCCCCTATTTCCGAATAGTCATTTCCTTTATCTGTTCCTCCCAGGATAAGCACAACTTTTGTTTTCATGCTCTGCAGGGCATACCAACAAGAATTGACATTCGTTGCTTTCGAATCGTTGATATATTCTACTCCTCCCACTTTTGCTACTTTCTCCAGGCGGTGCTCCACTCCCTGAAAATTACTCAACGACTTACGGATATCTTCATTCTTGATATCAAGTAATTTTGACGATATCGCTGCCGCAAGAGAATTATACAAATTATGTGTTCCTGTTAATGCTACCAAATCTTCTTCCATATCAAAATCCCCATTTGATGTTTTTATAAATATCTGATTATTGTCAACATATCCTGCCAGTCCGTCTTTTTTCTCTTTTGCAAAAGGGTAAAGAGTGACCTTAGGATTTCTTTTCTTCATTTCTTCCGAAACAATCGGATCTTCATTCCAATAAATAAATGCATCCTTTTCTGTCTGATTCTGAATAATACGCATCTTAGAATCAACATAATTCTGCATCACATAATCATAACGATCCAGATGATCCGGAGTGATATTCAACAATACAGCAATATCTGCTTTGAAGTCATACATTCCATCCAACTGAAAACTACTTAATTCGATCACATAATAATCATAGTCTTTTTCAGCGACCTGCAAAGCAAAACTGTCTCCCACATTGCCGGCCAACCCGACATTCAATCCGGCTTCTTTCAATATATGATAAGTCAACATTGTTGTTGTTGTCTTACCATTACTACCCGTTATACAAACTGTTTTTGCATTGGTATACCTTCCTGCAAATTCAATTTCTGAGATTACCGGAATATTTTTTTCTTTTATTTTTTTGATGATCGGAGCTTTATCTGGAATTCCAGGACTTTTGACCACCTCATCAGCATTCAGAATTAAAGACTCCGTGTGCGCACACGCCTCATACTTAATTCCATAATTATCCAATAGTTCCCTATATTTGGGCTTAATATCGGAAGCATCTGAGACAAAGACATCAAATCCCTGTTTCTTAGCTAATACAGCAGCACCCGCGCCACTTTCTCCGGCTCCTAATACAACTATTCTTTCCACAATTATCTCATCTTTAATGTAGCAATCGTTAAAACTGCCAAAACGATTCCGATCAACCAGAAACGAACAACAATCTTCGACTCCGGTACCGGACGAATCGGTTTTTGCAAAATCGCATCGATCCCTGCATTTCCCGCTTTTTGAAAATGGTGATGCAATGGGGTCATTTTGAATATCCTTTTCCCTACTCCTGTTTTTTTCTTTGTATACTTGAAATACGTTACCTGCATTATTACAGATAAACTTTCCAAGAAGAAAATTCCACATAAAATCGGAAGTAAAAGCTCCTTATGAATGATAATAGCAAATACGGCTATAATCCCTCCTAAAGTCAACGAGCCCGTATCTCCCATAAAAACCTGAGCCGGGTATGCATTATACCACAAGAAACCGACTGTAGCCCCAATGAAAGCGGCAGCAAATATTACCAGCTCCTCACAGTGTGGTATATACATTATATTAAGGTAGGCCGCATATTCCACGTGACTCGAAACATAGGCCAATATTCCTAAAGTAGCTCCAATAACTGCCGAATTCCCGGCGGCAAGACCATCCAGTCCATCTGTAAGATTGGCTCCGTTAGACACTGCCGTTACAATAAGAATTGTAATGATCACAAATATAATCCAGGTTACTGCCGTACGATGGTTAGTCATAAAAGAAGCCAAATCCCTGTAATCGAAATTATTATTCTTCATAAACGGGATTGTCGTCTGAGTAGACTTCACAGCAGGACTATGTACCACATCTGTGATCACATTATCTTTCCGTATTTCCACATTTTCGCGTATCATAACATCCGGACTCAGATAGAGAGTCAGACCAACAATCAATCCTAACCCAACTTGCCCAACAATTTTAGCCTTACCACTCAAACCTTCTTTATTCTTCTTGAAAACCTTGATGTAATCATCTACAAAACCGACTATTCCAAGCCATATCGTCGTGATAATCATCAGGATAATATAAATATTGTCCAAACGGGCAAAAAGTAATACCGGAAGGAGGATTGAGATTATGATAATAATACCTCCCATCGTCGGAGTTCCTTTTTTCGACATTTGTCCTTCTACTCCCAAATCACGGATAACTTCTCCAACCTGCTTCAGTTGAAGCATATCGATGATTTTTCGTCCAATAATAGTAGAGATCAACAATGCAAAAATAACCGCCATCGAAGAACGGAAAGAAACATATTGAAACATCCCCGCCCCGGGAAAATCCAGCTTATTAAGATAATCAAAAAAATAGTATAGCATATCGATTTATTTTTCAGTTAAAAAAGAGTTGAATGTCATTCTTAATTCTATTTATTTCCGGATACTCATCAAAACAGATATTATCCTGAAGATTCAAAGACAGCTTTCTTCGTATTGAGAAAAAAGACTCTTTCTCTTCATCCGCCAGGGTATCGCCAATGTTACGTTCCAAGTGCATCTTTACTTTGTTCGCTATTTTCAGAATAACCTGTTCGAAAACATTATGCCCTCTAAAATAGAGGTAGGCATTGTCTTTATTTATTCCGAATTTCAAATAATATTGTTTTATCTCTTCAAATTCCGATACCGGATACAATGCTTTCACTCTGCTTAATTCAGGCTCTATCTTCGCTTTCAGGTTATCAATAATATCCTTGCCGCTATTTTTCAGATTCACAGGTTCTATGTTTAAAAAAGAACGGAACAGCTTTTTGTTGAAAATATAATCTTTTTTTGAAACAGATAATAAATGATAAATAAACAACTCATACAAAGCCTGTGAATACCATTTCAAAAATACTTCAAAATCAAACAACCTGTTGTTCAGTCCGATTTTTTCGAAAGCCTTGTTAATTCCCTCCGGATAACACCAATGATTCTCAATAGAATATGTATATGTCTGAAATACAAAATTTTTAGTATCGATACTCTTCTCTCGCAAAAGATATCGGTAATCGCTATCAATACAAACAAAGAATTCTTTCGAGAGACACCCTAAGTCTTTGTATTTCAAACACATTGCACATCCGGTAGCTATCGCATTTTCACGGGTACGGGAAAAAGTGATAAAGTTGAATGTTTTATCCGGATGATAATATTCAAATACTTTTTTCCAGAAAGATTCATCTGCTGCGGCTTCCACATGGACTGCCGCATCGTTTCGAAACATGATTGCCGTATTCTTATAGTACAATGCCAGTTCTTTATAATATATGTTTCTATCGTGAATCATTTTTCTGAACTATTTTTCAGTAAGCGTCATCAAATCCTCAATAAAAAATATCTTGTCACCCCAACCTTTACCAAAAATAGAAGGTGAATGGGTGGAAAGAATCAATTGACAATTAGGATTCAATTCATGGATGATATCGATCAGTTTCTGTTGCCAGCTGATATGGAGGGATATATCCGGCTCATCCATCAACAGGATATAAGGTTGTTCCTCCATCAGAAATACAGTGAACAGAATGATCAGTATTTGTTTTTCTCCGGAAGACAACTGCTCCAGGGCAATGTGACTTCCATTACGCCTGAAATAAACTTCATTTGTCTCCGGATCTATATTTATCTTTTTATTTGTTTCGGAGAAAATCTCATCGATAAACCCGAACAAATTTTTTATCCTCGCATTGATTTTTTTTGCCTCAGATGGAAAATTAGTTGCCTTAAAACGATAATTCGAGAATGAAGGGCTCTCCTTCCCTACGGTATAAATCAGCTCATTAAGCTCCTTATCCAAAGGAGTTTCCATCTGTCTGATTGATTTTTTATCTCTTATAGGGACATCAAAAGTGGTAATAAAATCATATTTGACTTTAATATCCGTTCCTTTTGTAACCCCTTTCTCATACGATATTGTTTCATCATCAACCTCTTCTGTAGACATATTTTCAATCACCAACTTAATATTGATCTGAATGCCTGTCTTTTTATTACTCAGATAGGTATATTTTTTCGACAATAAAGCATCTATACTTCGCAAAACGGTACTTTTTCCGCTACCGTTGATACCAACGAGAATATTGACATCATCGTTCAGGTCCCAATTCAAAGAGTATTTGTCCAGAAGACCGCTTAATTCTATTCTTTTGATTGGACTTGCTTTCATGACTATTCATTTTTAATGATTTCTTCCACGATTTCCCGGTCGTCAAAGTGATGTTTTACCCCTTTCACCTCCTGGTAATCTTCGTGTCCTTTGCCTGCAATCAGAATCACGTCGCCGCTCTGAGCCAACATACAAGCCGTACGTATAGCCTCTTTCCTGTCGACGATACAAAGAGTTGCCTTCCGTTCCACAATATCCAATCCGGCCACCATATCATCAATGATATCCTGTGGCTCTTCAAATCGGGGATTATCGGAAGTTAAAATCACTCTGTTACTATTTTTAACGGCTTCCTGAGCCATGATCGGACGTTTTCCTTTATCCCGGTTACCGCCACAGCCAACTACAGTGATCACGTTTCCACCGCCTTCCAACACTTCATGGATAGCATTCAGCACATTTGTCAGAGCATCCGGAGTATGAGCATAATCGACAATAACCGAATAACCTTTCGATGAACGCTGCACCTGAAACCGGCCGGCAACAGAAGTCAAAGTACTCAGCAATAGCAGTACTTCTTCCGGATCCTCTCCCAATAAAACAGCAGCGCCATATACTGCCAACAGGTTATAGGCATTGAATTTCCCTACAAACCGGGTATTGACTTCTTTTCCATTGACAGACATGATAGTCCCGTCGAAATGGGATTCGATTATTTTTCCTTTAAAATCCGCTAACGAAAGTAATGAATATGCCTTTTTATCCGCTTTTGTATTTTGCAACATGAACATTCCGTTCTTATCGTCCTTGTTAGTCAACGCAAATGCAGTTGACGGAAGATTATCAAAGAATAATTTCTTGGCATCACGATAAGCCTCAAATGTTTTATGGTAATCCAGGTGATCGCGGGTGAGATTTGTGAAAATACCTCCTTTGAAATACAATCCACTGATTCGTTTTTGATCTATAGCATGCGAACTGGCTTCCATAAATACATATTCACATCCCGCATCAACCATTTGAGCCAATAATTTATTCAACTCAACAGGATCGGGAGTCGTATGTGTTGCAGGCACTTCCAATCCATCTATATAATTGCAAACCGTAGATAACAAGCCTGCTTTATATCCTAATTTACGGAACAATTCATACAACAGAGTTGCAATTGTAGTCTTTCCATTCGTACCGGTAACTCCAACCAATGTTAGTTGGACAGAAGGTTCTCCATTAAACATAGAAGCAAGTTTACCTAAAGCATCGGCTGAATCGGCCACCTGAACATAAGTGATACTGTCAACTTTCGCTTCAGGAGGAGTCTGACATACAATTGCCTTTGCACCATTCTCAATAGCTTTATCAATATATTGATGTCCGTCGGATTGTGTCCCTGGAACAGCAATAAACAGGAATCCTGGTTCAATTTTACGTGAATCGGCATGAATTCCGGTCACTTCCACTGCAAGTGATCCGGTGACTTTCGCGTCAGGAATAATACTGATTAATTCTTCGAGTTGCATATCTGGCTCTATTTTAGTTGAATGGATATTGTTTGCCCTTTTACTACCCTCGTTCCCGGAGTTATCGATTGACTATAAACCATTCCCCGTCCCGAGAGGTTAACTCTTAACCCTGCATTTTCAAGCACAAAAACAGCATCTTTAGCTCCCATACCTGCAACGTTAGGTACCAGATTATCCGCCACCTTCCGATCATTCAACACCAGTTTACTGCCTACAATATTAGCACTAACCAGGTTTTTATTGCTTTCCATACTGTCTTTATACAATACGTCGAGCTTATCCAACGCGTATTCGGTTTGGGTATAAAATCCATTCTTAATACGTGGAACAAGCGGATTGATCGTATCTTTCTCACATTTATTTGCCTCATCATACAAACTACGGGCATAAACCTCTTCTGCAATAGTCTTAAACACGGTTCCACACATAAGTCCTCCGGAAGGAGCTCCGTTGCGAGGCTTTCTGATAAGTACTATACATGAATACTTTGGTTTATCTGATGGAAAAAATCCACAAAATGACACCTGGTGTGTCAGTCCTCCACTTTTATACCCGGCAGCTCCTTGCGATATTTGCGCCGTACCCGTCTTTCCCGATATTCTTACATATTCCGAGTATGCTGGTTTTCCGGTTCCATCCGGTTGATTAACCACATCATCGAGCATTATACGAATCTGTTTCAACGTATTTGGAGAACATATTTGTTTGTTGATAGTCTCCGGCTTCCTCTTTTCCAGAACTCTTCCATCATCTCTGATTTCTTTTACGAAGAACGGTTTAACCATTTTTCCGTCATTCGCAACTGCATTGAAAAATGTAAGCGTATAGATTGGCGGAACCTGAGTTTCATAACCAAAAGACATCCAGGGCAAGGTTGTTTTTGACCAATACCTGGCAGAATCTTTCGGAGAACGTATTTTCGCACGTCCCGCTCCCGGAATCTCAAGTTTGAAATCCTGATTCAGACCTATTTTATAAATTCCTTCCACAAACTTAGACGGGTTGTTTTCATATCCTTTCAGAATAATTTTTGCCACACCCACATTTGAAGAATAACGAATTGCTTTTGAGGCCGTAATTGTACCATACCCTCCTCTGTGTGCGTTATGATCACGAACAACAGAACCTGCATAAGTATACAGGCCATTCCCCGTTTCAACAGTGTCATCAGGATGAACCACACCATCTTCAAGTGCGACCATCATCGAAACGACTTTGAAAGTAGAACCCGGCTCTGTTTCATCCGCCACAGCATGGTTCTTAGTTTCCGTCCAAACCCCTTCCCTGATACGCCCCATATTCGTAATGGCCTTGATCTCACCTGTACTTACCTCCATAACAACAGCGGTTCCGGATTCAGCATCGATCTCCTTCAATTTATTCAATAAGGCCTTCTCTGTAATATCCTGAATCTCTATATCGATAGTCGTAACAATATCTTTCCCGTTTACCGGATAAATAAGCGGTTCGGCTGTTGTCCTACCATAGATTTTCTTAATCATACTTACCCCCGGTATTCCCCTCAACAGAGAATCGTATTCCAATTCCAGTCCGTTCTTTCCTCCTTTTTCGAAATCTCCGTAAATATCTCCGATTGTACGGGATGCAAGAGTTCCAAAAGGTTTGCTTCGTTTTAAAAATTCTTTGGTATACAATCCTGATTTATTCCGGCTCTGACTGAGAAACGGCAGTTTTCGGATCTCTTTCAATTCCAAATAGTTTACTCTTCTGTCCAGAAGAGAATATTCCCGGCTTTTTCTTGCGATCGTTTTTCCTTTATTGATCTGGTTAGCCTCATTCTGACGCATTTTCCAGCCGTTCAGAATATGATTTTTATAATATCCTGCCGATTTTTCAGGATACATTTTACTCAAACCTTCGGCCAATGGCCCTACATACTTCATTAAAGTGTCTTTTTGTAAGCCATCCGCCCAAAAATCTATATATAAATGGTATAGCGATTCGCTTGTCGCCATTAACCTGTAATCCGAAGAATAAATATTTCCTCTGGCAGCAGGAATTTCTTTATTTGGTCGCTTCAGAGTGGCTTCCAGTTTTCGCCATGTCTTTCCTGTCACAAAAGAAGTATAACAAGCCCTGCCTATTATCGCGATGACAATAAGTCCAAAGACAAGAGCCACAATAAAGTAGTTCCTCCGGATTTTATTATTCAGGGTCTTTTTTGCCATATTATTTCTTTATTTCGTATACAGGAGTCTTAGAGCTGGATAAATTCAGTCCTTTCTCCACAATCAATGCCTCTATCTGCGACTGACGACTATTTGTAGTCAATTGCGTAGAAATCACCAGGTTCTCATATTTCACATCTTTCAGTTCCGTCTTCAACCGGTCGATTTCCGTCAATTTTTTCAGACAGGAATAGCGGTTACTGATAAACAGCACAAAGAGAAATGTAATCAGGATAATCAGTTTGGATTGTTTTACCACAAAGTCTTCCTTCAGGATGTCCCCACCCAGAACACTCCCAATGGAAACCTTTTTCTTTTTACCTGAAAATTCCCGGGTTTCCGTTTTATATTCCCTGTAATTACTTTCTTCTTCCATTATATTTTTTCCACTATTCTCAACTTAGCACTTCTGGATCTCGGATTACTCTCAATTTCTTCTTCTCCGGGTATAATTACCTTATTATTTATCACTTTGAACGGAGAATGAACGTTTCCATAAAAATCCTTATCTACCTCTCCTTCAAAATTTCCTGTTTTAAAGAAATTCTTCACCAAACGATCCTCCAAAGAATGGTAAGTAATCACGACTAGCCTGCCTCCTGGTTTCAGAAGATCCCTCGCCTGCAATAACATCTCCTTCAGAGTCTCCATTTCTTTATTAAGCTCTATCCGTAAGGCTTGATACACTTGTGCCAACTGCTTTTTTTCTTTCTCTCTTCCAAAAAATGGCTTGATTATATCCAGAAAATCCTGATTTGTTACTATCTTTTTTCCGTCCCTTGCTTTTACTATCGAACGACTCAAAGCCCGGGCATTTTTTATTTCTCCATAAAAATAAAAGACATCAGCCAAAGCCTCTTCCGAGTACTCATTCAGGATATCCGAGGCTTTCTTTCCGGAACGCTTATTCATCCTCATATCCAACTCGCCATCAAAACGGAAAGAAAATCCACGGGTCTCATCGTCAAAATGATGGAAAGAAACACCTAGATCGGCAAGCAAACCATCGACAGACTCAATCCCGTACCAATCCATAAAATTGGACAGATAACGAAAGTTACTTCTTACAAAAGTAAAATGTCCGTTTTTAAAAATATTCCTTTCGGCATCCTCATCCTGGTCAAATCCGAACAACCGGCCTTTTCCCTTGAGCTGCTTAAGAATCTCACGTGAATGTCCGCCACCACCAAAAGTAACATCGACATAAACGCCTTCCGGATAAATATTTAACCCTTCAATTGTCTCACTTAGCAATGCCGGAACATGATAATTTAAGTTGCCATCCATTTCTGTAGTCCTTTCTTGAAATCATCCGGAGTCATCATCGGCTTGTCCAGCTTTTTACGCGCCCAGATTTCGATTGTGTAATTCATTCCGACAAACCGGACTTCCGAAGCAATTCCTACTAATTGCAAATAACGCTTCGGAATCAGGACTCTTCCGTTAGAATCCATCTCCAACTCCTCTGCATCCATTACATACTGATGGAATATCATTTCTTGTTCTTCATCCCAACGATTCAGTTTCGAACGAAGCTCGGACAACTCCTCATCCCAAATATTTTTAGGATACAGAACCAGGCAATCCAGGAAAATATTTTTGCGTAGCACCAGCTTCTCAACACCTGATGCCTGCAGGTTTTTGCGAAAAACAGCCGGCACAAAAAGTCTCCCTTTTGCGTCTGCTTTTGCGTCTATATTTCCCAAAAATCTTTCCATTTAAGAAGTTCAGCCAATAATTCAGGGTAAAGATACAATATTCTCCACTTTTCCCCACATAATTATGCAAAAATCATGCAAAAAAGTTTTCAACAGGATGTTGATAAGTTTAAATCATTGAAACAAAGCTGGTTTTATTCAAATAAAAAAGTGGAGCAAAAACATTCATCATAATTTCGTGCGTCAGCCTAAATTTCGTGCGTCAGCCCATCACCGCGAGAGCGGTGTAATCTTAGTAGGCGGGGGTGTCAACCCCCGTATGATGCCAACCCGCACCGCCTACGCTCGCCCGGGTGATGACACCACCATTGCATCAATGAATTCCAGCACAAATCAATATCGATAAATCCAGGATGGCGTTTGGTATTTCTCCGCCGCAAGGCACTGTATTGTAATTTTTTCCGAATCAGAAAATTGATAAAATTTATTATCAGCATCAAGATTCAGAAAATAATCAAAAATCATTTGCTTCAATTCTGAAAGGTTTATCTCGCTAATCAAATGATCTACTATATTCGTAACTTTACTCCTGACTGATTCTACAGCTTTAATTCTGGATTTCACGGGGACGCCAACAGGAGTCAATGAATTATATAGTCTTTCCAGGTGTGAGGAAAAAAGAAGGGAACAATGATGCAGTGAAGAACTCTTATGAATACACTGAGCGCTTCCTGATATTTTCAGGTTATTAATAAATAAATTATTACGGGCATCTGTCCGTAATCCATTTACTAAAGGAGAGAATAATTCGGCTAATTGTGCCGTAAAAACAGAATAATCACCGGAAGAATTACGCTCAATATGAGTTATATTAAGGTTTCCCAAATCGTGGTAGACAGCTCCACCACCGGTCATTCTCCTGGCAATACGTATTTTATTGGATTCCGCATACCCTGCATTAACCTCATTTTCAACACATTGATATTTTCCAACTACTACAACCGGCATACTTTGCCAAAGCATCAGAACATCTTCCCGAATATTTTTCAGAAGATATTCTTCAGCAGCCAGATTAAAATAAATATCAGTATGGAGGTTGTCGATACAAAGCATCAACCAACGGATTATTAGATATTTTTACTTTGAGGGATGAATATATCGGCAGCAGTCAAACCACAAGCCTTAATCATTTCTATGGAATATTCCAGCTTACCAACATCATCCGGAGAAGTATTGTTTGTTCCGAACGTAAATTTAGCGCCTGAAGCTTTTGCCATTTTAATAAATGCCTCAGAAGGAATACGATACCTGTTGTTGATTTCTATGGCAATATTATTTTTCACACAAGCATCGATCACTTTTTGCATACGTTCAGGAGTCCAAAGAACATCATACTCCGACATCATATCGAGAGGAATAAATGTAGGATTCACATAAATCTGGATAGGTTCGCTATTAAAGATACCACAAGCTCTTTCTACCAACATATCCATAAACTGCTGTTTATCGTCGACAAAAGTTTCTTCAGGAATCCAAAGCCTCATCCGGCGACCTTTATTATCTGTCCAGGTCATTGCATCCGTGAAACGATAATCAAATTTATTCATAGCTTCACGCGAAAACATCTCAACCCACTCTCGACCTTCGGCCTGCATTGGTTTCAGGAAAGGCAGATGCCTCATTGAATCTACCCAGGCACTGATACCGGCATCATCTGTTATAGGGAAATTTTTTCCACAATTAGGAGCAATACCATAAGTTATTCCGTATTTACGGGATTGAGCCGCCGCTTGCTCTTTCGTCCAACCACCTTTCAGATGTAAATGGTAGTCGATAGTCGGAAAATTTTGTTGTTGCAAACGAATTATTTCATCTGTTTGCTCATCAATTGGCTCTGATTGAGCGGTTAAATCATCAGGCAATTTTATCAGGCGAATATTACGGAATTCGACCGGAACATCAGTCAAACCGGCAAACACAAATACACCCTTAGAGAGTATCCGTCCGGCATTAGCAGGCTCACGATAAGGCTTTTCCGGCTCAACGTAATCTGTTACAAACACATTATTGACCCATACTTTAATTTGTTTTCCTGCAACTTCAATCTTTACAGGAATCCAGGCATTATTATCAGCTGTACGAACACCAAAATTCCTAACGGCAGAAAGGCTTCCTGTCTTACGCCAATCTGTGGCACTCTCATTATTATTGATTAGTACTTCATACCCGGAATCTTTCTTGTTTGCACCTGCAGAATGGAAATAAACAGCACCAATTGCATTATCTGCAGTCTGACACTCAAATTCCAGTTCAAAATTTTTAGCAGAAGCTTTTGTACATGCTGAAGCATCAGCCCCAACAAGTTTCAGGCTTTCCGAACTCAGGTTTACATTACCCGTGGTAATCCAATTCTCTGTTTTTCCGGTATCGATAGTCTCCACTTTCCCGGTTTGAGAACATGCTGTAATCAATAACGCTGATATACAAGTGCAAAACAGTCTTCTCATAATAACCTACCTGAAATTTTATTTATTTTCGTACGGATATTGATCGATACTTAAAAGCTCTACTTCGAAAACAAGAGTAGTATAACCAGGAATCGGCGATTTCCCTACAGATCCATACCCCAAATCCCAAGGAATCCAGATTTCCCATTTGTCTCCAACGACCATATTTTGCAAGGCAATCGACATTCCGGCAATAACACCTCCGGAACCAGTATACACTGGCATGGTAACCGGAACTCCCGTTACACTGGTACCTGGATCAAAAACAGTTGTTTTATCATAATACATTCCCTTATAAAACACCTTTGTTGTTGATGTAAATATCGGCTTTTCCGTTCCTACACCTGATTTAATGACCTTCTTATATATGGTACCAGGCCCTTCAGGAGTAGTTACAGCCTGATATTCCGTGCTGGTTGCTACGGCATTGAAAGCAGCTTCATTTGTATTACGCCAGGTATCATCATTATCGTCATCATCCTTACACGACGTGAATGCCAACACCAAAGGCAGGCAAAGCATCCATAAAAATATTTTTCTCTTCATTTATATATATTTTAAAACAAGGTGCAATTAAAATTCTACTTTAGGGGCTTTTTCAGCTCCGGCTTCCGCTTTGAAATACGGTTTTGCAACAAATCCGGACATTCCTGCAATAATATTATTCGGGAACTTACGAATTAAGGTATTATACTCACGGGCTATTTTATTGAACTCTTCCCGTTGATAAGCAATACGATTTTCAGTGCCTTCTAACTGAGCCTGAAGATCCATAAAGTTCTGATTTGCTTTCAAATCAGGATATTGTTCGACACTTACAAGCAAACGACTCAAGGCCGAAGACAATTCCCCTTGTGCAGCCTGAAACTGAGCCATTGTTTGTTCATTCAGATTCGTAGGATCGATTGTTACCTGTGTAGCCTTAGCACGGGCATTAATTACGCCCTCCAAGGTACTTTGCTCATGCTGGGCATAGCCTTTTACCGTAGCAACAAGATTAGGAACCAGATCTGAACGACGTTGATACTGATTTTCCACATTACCCCACTGTGCAGTAACCGCCTCGTCGGATTTAACCAGTTTATTATAAGTTCCTGTATACCAAAAGAAACCTATTGCAACGATAACGACCAGTACAATAATAACAATTAAACTTTTCTTCATGATTCAGCAATTTTTTTCAATAAATTTTTCATACTTACCTTATCGGAAATAATATTCTCCAACTCAGCTATCGGAACACGTTCCTGTTCCATTGTATCCCGGTAACGGATCGTTACACAATTATCATTTAAGCTATCATAATCTACAGTGACGCAATATGGAGTACCAATAGCATCCTGACGACGATAACGTTTCCCGACTGTATCTTTTTCATCATATTGACAATTGAAATTGAATTTCAATTTATCCATGATCTCACGAGCTTTCTCAGGCAATCCGTCTTTTTTAACCAACGGCAATACTGCCAGTTTAACCGGAGCCAATGCAGCAGGTAACTTCAGAACTACACGGATATCGCCTCCTTCCAGGGTTTCTTCGCAATATGACCCTGCCATAATACTCAAGAACACACGGTCAACACCAATTGAAGTTTCAACCACGTAAGGCACATACGATTGATTCAATTCAGGATCAAAATATTGGATCTTCTTTCCGGAAAATTTCTCATGGCTACCCAAGTCAAAATCTGTACGGGAGTGAATTCCTTCCACTTCCTTAAAACCAAATGGCATTTCATATTCAATATCAGTAGCCGCATTAGCATAGTGAGCCAATTTTTCATGATCGTGATAACGATATTTAGCATCACCCAAACCAAGCGCTTTATGCCATTTCAAACGGGCTTCTTTCCATTTTGCGAACCAATCGAGTTCTTCTCCCGGGCGTACAAAAAATTGCATTTCCATTTGTTCGAACTCGCGCATACGGAATATAAACTGACGGGCAACGATTTCGTTGCGGAAAGCCTTACCAATCTGAGCAATACCAAAAGGGATTTTCATCCGCCCGCTCTTCTGCACATTCAGGAAATTCACAAAAATACCTTGGGCTGTCTCCGGACGAAGATAAACTTTCATTGCTCCATCGGCCGTAGACCCCATTTCGGTGGCAAACATCAGGTTGAACTGACGTACTTCTGTCCAGTTACGGGTTCCGGATATAGGGCAAACGATTTCGTAATCCAGGATGATCTGACGCAAGTCATTCAGGTCACTATCATTCAGAGCTTTAGCAAAACGAGCATGTAGTTCCTCCATTTTTGCCTGATTTTCCAACACTCTGGCATTTGTTTCACGAAATTGTTTTTCATCAAAAGCCTCTCCAAATTTTTTGGAGGCTTTTTCAACTTCCTTATTTATTTTATCTTCAAATTTTGCAATTTGCTCTTCAATCAACACATCGGCACGGTAACGTTTTTTAGAATCCTTATTATCGATCAAAGGATCATTAAAAGCATCTACGTGTCCGGAAGCTTTCCAGATAGTAGGGTGCATGAAAATAGCAGAATCGATTCCTACTACATTTTCATTCAACAACGTCATGCTATCCCACCAATATTTTTTGATATTATTTTTAAGTTCTACCCCGTTTTGCCCATAATCATAAACGGCACCTAAACCGTCATAAATCTCAGAAGAGGGGAAAACGAAACCATATTCTTTACACTGCGAAACTAACTTTTTAAAAACATCTTCTTGCTGTGCCATAGTTTACAATAAATTTTAGCTTGCAAAGTAAACGTTTTTTTCGCAGTTGCCCAAATATGTGGGGGTTAAAAAATTACAAGACTCGCCCTTCATCAGCATAACTGTAATATTTACCATCACAAAGAACCAGATGATCAAGCACTGCGATATCCAGCATCCTGCAAGAATCCTTTATTCTCCGGGTAATTCCATCATCCTGCCAACTGGGCTCTGCACTCCCGGAAGGATGATTATGACAAAGTACAATACTCGAAGCTAGACGGATCACTGATTCTTTCAAAATAAGCTTGATATCTACAACAGTTTCCGAGACACCGCCCTGACTGACTTTCAAACGATCAATAACACGATTCGAACGATTCAGGAAAGCAACCCAAAACTCTTCATGAGGCAAATCGCTCATCAAAGGAAAGAAATATTCGTAAATATCATAACTTGAGGTAAACCGGGCCTGCTTGAAGACATCTTCAGCTTTTCTTCTTTTCCCCAGCTCCATTGCAGCCATTATACTCAGCGCTTTGGCTTCTCCGACACCATAAAAAGATGATATCAGCTGCTTTACTGAAACTTTACCTAATTGATTGAGACTATTTCCGACAGATTGAAGGATCCGTTGCGATAACTCGACAGCCGATTCATTCTTATTTCCGGAACAAATAATGATTGCAAGTAATTCGGCATCCGACAAGGAATGAATGCCTTTGAGTAGGATTTTCTCTCTGGGACGGTCTTCTTCCGCCCAGTTTTTCACAGATAGTTTTGGCATAAAAATATGGTTTAGTAACCCTTATTTCCCTTATCATCCATAAATAATAAGGGAATAAGGTAGGTTGTAGACGCCAAATCAAGGCTACTAAGGTAGCTTGGCAAAATAAGGTTTTAACTACCCAGTTTTGATTCGGTTTAAATTTATTAAAATTCGGTTATCTTGATAGGATTCAACCAAATATTTATTTTGCTCTTTCAACGTAAGAACCATCACGAGTATCTACACGGATTTTTTCTCCTTCGTTGATAAACAATGGTACACGGATTTCAGTTCCCGTTTCAAGAGTTGCAGGTTTAGTTGCATTAGTTGCAGTATCTCCTTTCAGGCCTGGCTCGGTATAAGTTACCAGAAGCACTACGTGAGCAGGAAGCTCTGCAAAAAGGATTGTTTCTGATTCCGCATGTACTACAACTTCAGCAAGATCTCCTTCTTTCAGGAAATCTACACCTGTAATGAGATTCCCGTCAATCGATACCTGTTCAAAAGTTTCGTTATTCATAAAGTTATAGCCCATGTCATCTTTATATAAGAATTGATATGGTCTTCTCTCAATCCGGACTTCATCTACTTTAACTCCGGAGTTAAATGTTTTTTCCAGGACACGTCCTGTTGTTACATTTTTAAGTTTGGTACGAACGAAAGCTGGTCCTTTTCCGGGCTTAACATGAAGGAATTCAATGATATAATAATATTGTCCTTCCAAATCAATACACATCCCGTTCTTAAAATCTGCTGTACTAGCCATAAAATAAATTTATTGGTTCAAAATCTTAATTATTTGTCGCAAAGGTATGTAAAATCATTGAAAATGAAAAGTTTTCAGAGAAAAGCGATAAAAGTTTTTGCCTATTGAAAAAAAAGACATATCTTTGCAGCCCGATTTACTTCGGAAAATATAGAAATAATAATAAAAACAACATAGTCATGAAAAGGACATTTCAACCTTCAAACAGAAAAAGAAAAAACAAACATGGCTTCCGCAGCAGAATGGAAACAGCTAACGGACGCAGAGTATTAGCTTCCCGCCGCGCAAAAGGAAGAAAAAAATTATCCGTATCTGACGAGTATAACGGTTAATTAAAATATTTATCGAATACACAAAGGGAATGAACTTTTTACGGGTTTATTCCCTTTTGTTGTTATTTGTTTCACTCATATTATATATTTTTGTACTTTTGGGCATTTCAAAAACGCGTGTATGAAAAAAATCTGGAATTTTATCTGGGACAATCCTTACATAAGAACAATCCTATTGGCAACAGGAATCCTGTTTGTATTAATTATAGCGACACTTTGGGGAATCAGTATCTATACTCAACACGGCAAAGCTGTTACTGTTCCTGATGTTAAAGGCTTGTTAGTCTCTGAAGCCGCCTCATTCTTTGAAAAAAACACTTTACGTTATGAAGTGGTAGACTCTTCTTTTATCAAGAATAAAACTCCGGGAAGTATTGTCGAAATGACACCTCAAGCGGGAACTAAGGTAAAGGAAAACCGCATTATATATCTTACCATCAACGCGTTCTCTACTCAATTATTTGCAATTCCTGAAGTAAAAGATCTGTCTCAACGTCAGGCTACAGCCATGCTTTCCGCCATCGGATTCGAACGAATCAACGTCGAAATGGTGAGTGGAGCTTATCGCGACCTTGTTGTAGGACTAAAAGCCAACGGAAAAGATGTAAATGCAGGCGATAAACTACCAGCGACCAGCAGATTAACATTACTGGTAAGTTCCGGAAACGGCTCTACACAAGAAGCTGACTCTGTTGTAATTGATACCACTTCTGAAGAATCCTGGTTCTAACCTCATGGAAGATTTTTTCGACGATATAGAAGACGAATTGGACGAATCCGGGATTCCGGAAGATTCCACCGGAGAACTTTATGAGCATTATCGTTTCGTTGCGGATAAAGGGCAAGGCTTATTAAGAGTTGACAAATTCTTATCCGTACGTATCGAGAATGCCTCCCGTAACCGTATTCAACAAGCTGCCGACGCGGGATATATCCTTGTAAACGGAAAACCAGTCAAGTCTAACTACAAAGTCAAGCCTCTCGACCTCATTACCATCATGATGGATTATCCTCGTCGTGAATTAGAGATAATTCCGGAAGATATCCCCCTCGACATTGTTTATGAAGACAACGATGTAATGGTGGTCAATAAACCTGCCGGTCTGGTGGTACATCCCGGGCATGGGAACTACACAGGCACTCTGGTTAACGGAATCGCCTGGCACCTGAAAGACAATATCGATTTCGATGCAAAAGACCCGCGACTCGGTCTTGTACACCGTATAGATAAAGACACATCCGGTTTATTAGTTATTGCAAAAAATCCTAATGCAAAAACCCATTTGGGACATCAGTTCTTCAACAAAACAACCCGTAGGAAATACATTGCTCTAGTCTGGGGTAATGTAAAAGACGATGAAGGAACTATAGAGGGAAATATAGCCAGAAATCCGAAAGATAAATTACAAATGACTGTTTTTCCTAATGGTGACCTGGGAAAACCGGCAGTCACACATTATAAAGTCCTTGAACGATTAGGTTATGTCACTCTGGTAGAATGCCGTTTAGAAACCGGACGCACACATCAGATCAGGGTACACATGAAATACATAGGACACACCCTATTTAATGATACCCGTTACGGTGGAGATCAGATATTAAAAGGAAATCATCATACCAAATATAAACAGTTCATTCAGAACTGCTTCGAATTATGTCCACGACAAGCTTTACATGCCGAAACACTGGGCTTTGTCCATCCGGTAACAGGAGAAGAAATCTTTTTCGAGACTCCTCTTCCGAATGATATGAAACAACTGATTGAAAAATGGAGAAATTATTCAAATTTATTGAACGATGAGTAAAAAAAATATTGCAATTATAGCCGGAGGGGACTCTTCAGAATACGTAATTTCACTGAAAAGCGCACAAGGAGTCTATTCTTTTATAGATAAAGAAAAATACAATTTATATATTGTATTAATCAAAAAAGGAGACTGGCACGTTGAATTGGGAAATAATCAGACTGCTCCAATCGATAAAAACGATTTCAGCTTTACTTTCAATGGAAAGAAAGTTTGTTTTGACTTTGCATATATCACTATCCATGGCACTCCGGGCGAAAACGGACGATTACAAGGTTATTTCGATGTGATCGGACTGCCCTACTCTTGCTGTGGTGTTCTAGCCGCTGCCCTGACCTTCAATAAGTTTGTCTGTAATAATTACCTGAAAAGTATGGGTATACTCACTGCCGACTCTATCCGGTTAATGAACAAACAACTCCCGGTGTCCGCTGAAGTCGTTGAACGTCTGGGCCTTCCAGTATTTGTAAAACCGAATGACGGTGGATCCAGTTGCGGAACAACAAAAGTAAAATCACAGGAAGAGCTGATTCCGGCTATACAAAAAGCCTTCGACGAAGGAGATGAAGTTATTATTGAAAGCTTTATGTCCGGGATAGAAGTGACTTGTGGGTGTTATAAAATAAAAGGGAAAGAAGTCGTTTTTCCCTTGACCGAGGTTGTCAGTAAAAATGAATTTTTCGATTTTGAGGCTAAATACAATGCGGATAAAGTAGACGAAATTACTCCGGCCCGTATTTCCAAGGAATTAACGAAACAAATACAATCCCTGACATCCAAAGTTTATGATATGATCGGGGCAAAAGGCATCATCCGGGCCGATTATATCATATCTTCGGAAAATGTAATCAGGATACTGGAAGTCAATACAACCCCAGGCATGACGACTACCAGTTTTATCCCACAGCAGGTAAGAGCTGCCGGATTGGAGATCAAAGATGTAATGACCGAGATTATAGAAAACGAATTGAATTAAAAATATCATAATTATGGAAAATATGGCGGAATTTGATGACATTCGTCCTTATCGCGACGAAGAAGTTGTTCCCACCATTGAACGGCTTTTAAAAGACCCGGAATTTAAGAGGGTTATTCATTTCATAATGCCTTCTGTAGATTGGGAAGAATTTGAAAAAACAATGAGATCGTTCAATAACACTCATGATTTTCAACATACCATAGTAAAAGATATGGTATTCTTCCTTTTGAGTAAATCAGCAGAAAAAGTCGATTGCTCAGGATTCGAAAATATAGAAAATAATCAAGCCTGCACCTTCGTTTCGAATCACCGGGATATTGTGTTAGACGCATCTATTTTGTGCTCCTTATTATCTATAAATGGCCGTGACACATCCGAAATCGCAATTGGAGACAATTTATTGATTCAACCCTGGATAAACGATATCGTCAGACTAAACAAAAGTTTTATCGTCAAACGCGGTGTTGCCGGTCGCCAGATGTTTGAGATATCAAAACATCTCTCGGAATACATTCATTACGCTATCACTCAGAAAAAACAATCGGTCTGGATCGCTCAACGAGAAGGACGGGCTAAAAATTCAGACGATCGCACGCAGGATAGTTTACTTAAAATGTTAAGCATGGGAAGTGATAAAAAATTCCTTGAAAGCATTGAAGAATTAAACATTACTCCACTTTCCCTTTCATACGAATATGACCCTTGCGACTACTTAAAAGCCAAGGAATTCCAACAAAAACGGGATAATCCCGAATTCAAAAAATCGCCCAAGGACGACCTGAACAATATGGAAACCGGGATCTTTGGTTTCAAAGGAAATATTCACTTCCAAATTGGCAGACCAATCAATCGTTTTTTACCGGAAATAGACAAAAATCTGGACAAAAACGAAGTTGTTTCTGCTGTTGCGAATCTTATTGACCGGGAAATCTTCTTAAATTATCGCTTTTATCCTGTCAACTACATTGCATACGATCGTCTATGGGGCGATAATAAAGCATTTAGTGAAAAATATTCGGAAGAAGATATCCGCAATTTCGATGATTATATGCAGAAAAAACTGGATTTAATCGACTTACCTAATAAAGATATTGCTTATCTTTCGGAAAAATTAATGGAAATGTATGCTTTTCCTGTTAAGAATTATTTATCCGTAAATGAGTAAATTATGAGTTATTTAGGTTTCATCCGGGTAGCGGCGGCAATTCCGGAACTCAAAGTTGCCGACTGTAAATTCAATGCCGAAAGGATCAAAGGACTATTGTTCCAGGCTGTTGAAAAAGAAGTGGAAATCGTTTGTTTTCCGGAACTTTCCATCACTGGATATACCTGTGGAGATCTGCTTTTGCAAAACAAGCTCATTGAAGAAGCCGAAAATACTATTGAAGAACTGGTGGATGAAATTGGGGACTTACCTATCACCTACATCATCGGAGCGCCAGTCAGAGTAAACAGTTGTTTATTCAATTGCGCGATTGTATGTTCAAATGGGAGAGTCAGGGGAGTGGTTCCGAAATCCTTCCTTCCGAATAACTCGGAATTTTACGAAAAAAGATGGTTTAATCCCGCTCCAAAAGGTTTCCCAAAACAAATGTACTATGCCGGATACGGTGTAGGATTCGGAACTAACCAACTTTTTGGCGAAGGTAATAAAAAATTTGCGATCGAAATTTGCGAAGACTTATGGGCACCTATTCCTGTAAGTTCCCATCACAGTCTGGCCGGAGCCAACCTGATATTTAACCTTTCTGCTAGCAACGAACTGACAGGAAAAAATGAATACCTCAAATCTTTGATCCGTCAACAATCAGCCCGCTCTATCTCAGGATATGTTTACGCTTCCGCCGGTTGGGGTGAATCGACTACAGATATTGTCTTCACAGGAAACGGGATGATTTACGAAAACGGCATCTTACTTGCCGAATCCGAACGTTTTAAACCCGGGGAGCAATTAGTTATCAGTGAAATCGATCTGGAAAGATTAGACAGTGATCGCTTGCGTTCAAGTTCTTTCAGAGATTCTATTACCGATCACAAAGACTATTTCGAATGTGAAGTTCCTACCGTAGAAGAAATAAACTGGGATGAACGCGAAAAAACAGAAAAAGAACCTCTTAAGTTATATCGGACAATTAATCCTTTCCCGTTTATACCTTCCGACGATCTATACGAAAAATCTTGCATGGAAGTTTTTTCCATACAAACTTTCGGTCTGGCCAAACGTATCCGGCATGCCAAAGCTGAGACTTCTGTAATAGGCATTTCAGGAGGTCTTGATTCCACATTGGCATTATTAGTTTGCGTCAATACTTACGATAAATTAGGAATCTCCAGAGATAAAATAATCGGAGTAACCATGCCTGGATTCGGCACTACAGACCGGACTTACAAGAATGCTGTTATTTTGATGCAATCTCTTGGGATTACAATCAGGGAAATTAGCATAAAAGCAGCCTGTGAGCAACATTTCAAGGATATTGGTCATAATCCGGAAATACACGATATTACTTACGAAAATTCTCAAGCCCGCGAACGGACACAAATATTGATGGATGTAGCAAACCAGATGAACGGTCTTGTAATCGGCACCGGCGATATGTCGGAACTGGCTTTAGGCTGGGCAACCTACAACGGAGATCACATGTCGATGTATGGAGTAAATTCCGGTGTTCCTAAAACATTGGTACGCTACCTGGTTAAATGGTTTTCCGAAACTCAGGCTAACGACAAAACGGCCTTAATTTTAAAGGACGTGTTGGATACTCCGGTGAGTCCGGAACTGATCCCGTCTAAAGACGGTAACATCAGCCAATGTACCGAAGAAATCGTCGGGCCATACGAGTTACATGACTTTTTCCTGTATTATACTGTTCGCTTCGGTTTTACTCCGGAAAAAATTCTTTACCTGGCTAAACAGGCATTCGAAGAAAGATACACTCCTGAAGTCATTTACAAATGGATGAAAACATTCTACAAACGCTTTTTCAGTCAGCAATTCAAACGTTCATGTATCCCCGATGGACCAAAAGTAGGATCTATCAATTTATCTCCACGAGGAGACTGGAGAATGCCAAGTGATGCAAGTGATGCCCTTTGGAATTTGATGTGATTTTATTATATTTGCACCTTGAAGAAAAATTCGATCACAAAAAACAATTTTATGACGAAACTATTCAAGTTGAAGATAGGACTGGTAATCATAGGTCTCGCCACATTAATATCCGGATCCTCAAAGACTTACACAAAAAAAGAAATTTCTATTGACACCGTTTCCATCATTGGGGTCGGTGATGTCATGTTAGGATCTAACTATCCTTCCGACAAAAATTTACCAGTTAACGATGGTAAAGATTTATTAAAAAACGTAAAAGACATTCTTTTGAATGCTGATGTTACTTTCGGCAATCTGGAGGGCTGCATACTTAATTCAGGAGGAACTCCTAAACCGTGTAAAAAAGGTTGCTACTTTTTCAGGCAACCGGAACGATATGTTAACTACCTACTGGACGCTGGTTTTGACGTAATGAATGTCGCCAATAATCATATGGGTGATTTCGGACAAGCCGGACGGGACAATACTGTTAAAGTTTTAAAAGAATCCGGTTTGGCCTATGCCGGGTTAAAAGATGTATGCGAAACCAGTATTTTCGAACGTAACGGAGTTAAGTACGGTTTTTGCGGATTTGCACCGAATACAGGCACTGTGAGAATCACAGATATTGAATATGCGAAAAAACTGGTCAGTGGTCTGGATAGTATTTGCGATATCGTTATCGTCTCATTTCACGGTGGCGCCGAAGGAAAAAAATTCAACCGTGTACCTAAGAAATCCGAAACATTTTATGGCGAGAACCGCGGGAATGTTTATGAATTTGCTCACGCAGTAATTGATGCGGGTGCAGATGTGGTATTTGGGCACGGACCTCATGTAGTACGCGCTACTGAATTATACAAAGACCGCTTCATTGCGTATAGTCTTGGGAACTTCTGCACTTCTGGCACATTCAGTATTAGTGGAATCAGCGGTTATGCACCAATGGTAAAAGTTATTACTGATAAAACAGGACGATTTATATCCGGACAAATTTTTTCTGGCCTCCAATTAGACAAAACAGGCCCGGTTTTGGATGAAAAACAGTCCGCGGCCAAAGAAATACAACGTCTCACTAAACTTGATTTTCCTGAAACTCCATTGATTTTTACAGAAGATGGAAAAATAGAACGGAGTAATAACCTTATTTCTGAGAACTTTCCTTCTTTTGAGAATGCAAACATACTAAAGAATACTCCATTTTTTCCGTTTTCTGATTCTATCAACCAGAATCCGGATTCAATTACTGCAATAAATAAATTGGCAGATCAAATCATCGAGTATTCAAAACAATATCTGGGGAAGCCTTATCGCAGAGGGTCTAAAGGGCCAAACAGTTTCGATTGTTCAGGTTTTACACATTATGTATACGGACATTTCGGATATACACTTGGAGCCAGTTGCCGCGACCAGATAGAGAAGGGTCAAAAGATCGGCAAAGACCAATTAAGACCCGGCGACCTTATCTTTTTTAAAGGTAGAAATTCAAAATCCAATTATACCGGACACGTCGGAATCGTCATTTCAAACGAACCTGAAGGAAACATAGAATTTATCCACGCTTCCTGTAACCGGGGAATTAAAATTGAAGAACTGGAAAAATCCGACTATTACAAATTAAGATATATTACAGGATTAAGAATTCTCAAAGAAGATCATAATCTTTAATAAAATTTCTTACTTTTGCACGAACTTTGCTTTATAATGAAGAGCACACTATCATTTAGGGATTAAAATAAAAAAACATGTTTATTAATGCTACGGGACATTATGTCCCTGAAAAAAGAATACCCAACAATTATTTTCTAGGGGTAAATGGTTTAACTGATGAGTGGATATTTCAACGTACGGGAATATCTTCCCGATCCAAAGCCACATGTGAAGAAACAATGGATATGATGTGTTCTGAGGCTGTTAAAGATGCCATGACTAAGCTTCCTTACGATATAAAAGAAACAGATCTCATTATTTTTGCCTCCTATACTCCGTCTGACACGGTAGGAACTACTGCGCATGTTATTCAACGGGAATTCGGTATTGAAAACGCAAAATCCTTTTTGATCTCATCTGCATGTTCTTCTGCTATCAACGCAATGGAAATCATCAGTTCTTTTTTCCAGACAGGTCTTGCAAAAAAGGCATTACTGATATCTGCCGACAGAAACTCTACTTATTGCAATGAGAATGACCCGTCATGTGGCCATTTGTGGGGAGATGCAGCGACTGCTATCTTTTTTTCCAAAGAAAAATATAATGAGCAAGAGCCTGAAGTAGCAGACATTATCACTCAAGGTCTTGGCCACATAGGAAAAGGACCCGAAGGCGTCACCCTGAATCCCAAAGGCGGAATCCGTATGCCTGACGGTAAAGATGTATTTGTACAGGCTTGCACTTATATTGCCAGGAACACGAGAGATATTCTCGAAAAAAACAATTATAACCTGTCCGATCTCTCCTATTTTATCGGGCACCAAGCTAATATGCGGATATTGAGTCATGTTGGAAAGGAACTGGGACTTCCGGAAGAAAAAGTCCTCAGTAACATCCGCGAACTCGGAAATACAGGCTCTGTAAGCTCAATATTGGTATTTGCTCAAAATTACAACCGGTTTAAATCCGGAGATATCATTTGTATCTCTGTTTTTGGAGGTGGATATTCTGCCGGAGCCTGTTTAATAAAAAAATAATTTTTATTTCCTTATTTTTTATAAACGAAATATCTTCGATTTATCCACAATTCTCCCTTACTCCCTTAGTAGCTTGGATGCGGATATTGCAATATCCATTACTTACTACGCAAAGCTGTATTTCAGGAGAGTATGCAGATAATTGCAAAGTATCTAACTTGCAGTTCTTATTTCTTGATTACCTTATATGTTTTGCCATTATACTTCAACAGGTAAATTCCACGATAATACCCGGAAAAGTCAATTTCTGTCTGTTCTTCATTTGCCTGATAAATACCTTTTAATCTTCCGGTCATATCAAAAATACGAATATCACCTTCCGTACACCGCGTACCATATACCGTACACCGATTTTGAACAGGATTCGGAGAAACTACAAGCTTTTGGGCTATAACAGATTCAATACCCGTTGGCGAATCTTTATAATGAGATCGAATAAACTTAATAACCTCTTCATTATAATCCATACAATCTCCGTTACCCTTATTCATATAGTAACTATGAGATGCTCCATCAATTTGATAATGAATTACTTCGCTACTAATGGCAGAGGCCAGTGCGTCGTATCTAATTTTTTTGACAGAAATATTGTTTGTAGAAGGATAATAAGCTACATTCTCCTCCTGAGGAATAGTATTTGCCCTGTTTTTATTTACCCAAAAACTAATTACATCGCTTTTCGGCTGACAAAGAGACACTTTAACTTCAAAGATACCAGATCCGTAGGAAAGTGTACCTCCATAAGGAACCACTTCATCTGTCTTACTATGAAAATCACAGATCGGAACGCTTATATTTTCTGCTGCACTTTTGATTGCAGTCCCCATTGAACCGCACACAGAGATCAAACCGGCAAGATCCTTCCCATAAGTCATCGAGTACTGATACGACATAAACCCTCCCATGGAAGTCCCGAATATAAAAAAATTATCAGCATCTATAGAATATTGAGAACTCGTTGTGTTTACAATTTGCTTTATAAATCCGACATCATCCACATTTTTATTCAGTTCCTCATTAAGTAGGGTTATAGCCTCTAACGCCACTGTTGCTTTCACTTTCAAGCCACAGCCCCAAGCCGCTTCCAATGGAATATCAATACCTTTAGAGGCTAAATCTTTCGCTTTATTTATAACCTCCGGATCCTGTTCCGGAAGGGCCTGAGGAGCCAATACCAGCAGATTCAACTGATCCGCAACAGGTTTAATCGGGTAAGTTCCAAAAAAATCTTCCATAGTCCGGTTAAAACCATGTAGACAAACAATCAATCCGGACTTTTTCGAAGGATTATATGAATCCGGAATATACAATAAATATTGCCGGGTATGACTGCCAAAATCAATTTCTATTTTCTGAGGATTTTCTGCCCGTAAAAAAAACAAGTAGCAGAACAACAATATAATGGTTAATCTCGTTCTCATGTTCGTAGAATTAGTAGAATTATTAGTAATAAATATTACTTTTGCAAATTAACTATTTTTATCTGAATGATTAAGTCTCGAATCTCTTTTTTAACGTTTTTAATGCTATTTTGCCTGTCATCAACAATAGGACTGGCTCAAAGTCAACCATCTGATATCAGGTATGGTGTTATCGGAATGAGAGCCTTGCGGTTTCATCCGGATGCCACCGATGCTTCAGATATTATGCAAAAAGTATTCCAGAACAAAGAAAAAAACTCCCTTGCCGGAGAAGAATTCCTGAAATATGACCTGTATCAAAAGACTTCGGTAGATATCGTAATCAGCAAAGAATCTCTCGACCGACAACTTTCGGACTATCATTCGAAAAATAATTTTACCTACAAATATTTTATCCGCCCTTTTGAACCATGGATTAAACATGCGTCTCCACTTGAAAAGAATCCTTCGTTTCTAGCTCTTACGACTTTACTTTTCGAAGATTACAAAACTGTCTTTGAAAACAAGAACAAAAATCTCGTAGGATCGATTCTGAACGCGTCCAAGGCGCAAGGATTGTATGAAAGTATCGGAGAACAGAATATTTCTTACCTTTTGGATGAAGTCTTCGGAGATATCGATCTTTATCAGGACGAAAATGAGATCATGTTATTGGAATTCAAAAGTCCATTAGGAAAAGATGCTCAAGAAATATATTCTTATAAACTTGTGGGAACAAAGATTGTAAATGAAAAGCTGTGTTTTGAAGTAGCATTCTTCTGTGAAAATATGAAAGAAAATGCCTTCTCCGGATATTTTTATATCTCAAACGATGAAAATTACTCTCTCGTAGAAGCCAAATTCACATTGAACAATCCTTCAAATATGAATTTTCTTCAAAATATACTTATTACACATACCTATACCTCAAATGGAGAAAAAATATTACCCCAAAAAAAAAGATACCAGGTATTACTCGGAGATGACGTAAAAGGCTGTTTGATAGCCGACAAAACTATCATTTATGAACACTTTTCTTTTTCAAATTCCGAGATTTCCGATATCTGGATCAATAAGAACAGTCCGGGTTATAGTGAAAAAGACAATATTTACTGGAATGATATCCGCCCCATCCCTCTGACTCCAGCGCAAAGCCAGATAGGAGAACTGCTTAAAACAGTAACAGGAAGCAATGCATTCCTGAATATTCAAAATACAATTCCAATTTTGTTAAATAATCATCTTAAAATAGGAGGAATTAACGGAACTGCTGAAATTGGTCCTCTTACTCAGTTTATAAGCTACAATAGCATGGAAGGACTTCGCCTCAGACTGGGAGGAAATACTACTGTCAAACTTCTCAATCAATGGTTGCTGGGAGGCTACGTGGCCTATGGGTTTGACGATCATCAGGTAAAGTACAGAGGAGATTTGATTTATTCCCTTCATCCCAGAAGCCAATACATCTGGGAATATCCCAAAAGATTAATCTCATTTACATACGTCAACGACCTGAATATCCCGGGGCAAGATCTATTGACAACAAACCGCGATAATTTTATCTACTCTTTTTCCCATGCCTCAACCAATAATATGTCATTACAAAAAATAGGGCTATTGACATTTGAGAATGAATTTGCCAAACAAATCTCATTCAAGATCGGAGGACAATTCAAATACGACGAACCGAAAGGGATTGTGCGGTACATGCAGGTACAGGGAACCGATACTTCTTATATTTCTAGTATTTCTACCTCTGAGATACAGCTCACCGCCCGGTTTTCGCCCAAAGAAAAATTTATTCAGAATCGTGACAAACGGATTTTTATCCGGAGAGGAGATGTTGAATTAAATCTTAACCACAGGATTGGGTTCAAAGATCTCTTCGGATCCGATTACAGTTACCAGATAACCGAATTTAAAGGATATAAAAAATTCAATTTATGGAAAAACAGCGGAAACCTGGATGTCCATCTTTCCGCTGGAAAAATATGGAACAGGGTACCTTTTCCTCTTTTGTTCATCCCACAGGGAAACCAGAGTTATATTTTTGAACAGGAAGGATATAATTGTATGAATTTTTATGAATTCACGACAGACAACTACATTGCCGGAAATATGAATTTTATGTTTAACTGGTCGCCGATCAAACTGTTTAACCCAAAAGATAAAATAAAAACCTCTTTAGGGGCCCGGGTTATTTATGGACCTTTATCGGATAATAATAATCCGGCTATCCATCCTGAGCTTTTCGTTTTCAATCAGGGAGTCAACCCTTTAAGTAATACTCCATATATTGAAACTAATGTCGGATTAGCCAATATTTTTAAATTCCTGAGAGTAGAATATGCCCGCCGGCTGACTTATCTGGATGATAACAGTGAATCCGGCGGACATAACCTTATGAAAGGTTCATTATTATTTACCGGAAGTTTTTCTTTTTAAGATTTCAGAAAGTCCTTCCGCATAGGGTTAAACACATCGATCAGGATGCCTGCTTCCAAACAAGTTACTCCATGAGTCTTCCCTGAAGGAGCATAAAAACCGTCTCCTGCAGATAAGATCTTCTTTTCTCCATCCACATCGACTTCAAACTTACCACTGGCGACATAAGTCGTCTGCACATGAGGGTGCGCATGTAATACGCCCACGCTTCCTTTTTCAAAAGAAGCTTTAACTAACATGATGTTTTCATCATAACCCATGATCTGGCGTTTCATTCCTCCGCCAAGTTCGATCCACTCCACAGAATCGGATTCAAAGAAAATTTTATTGTCTTGCATTATTTATATTTTTAAAACTAAACCTTCATATGCCAATACAGTATCCGGGAAAACAGTTTTAGCTTCTTCCAATAATATTGAGTTATCCGGATATCTTGCAGAAAAATGCCCTAGCACCAACTTCTTAACTTCAGCAGCTTTTGCTATTTGTGCCGCCTGTTTTGCCGATGAGTGGAATGTCTCTTTAGCCCTTGCCAAATCTTCTTCACAGAAAGTAGCTTCATGAAAAAGCAGATCAACTCCTTGAATAATCGGTATTATTTTCTCCGAATATGCTGTATCCGAGCAGTATGCATATTTTTTCGGAGGATTTGCCGGACGGGTCAAACGCTGATTTAGGACGACCTCACCCTCTTCCGTTATAAAATCAGCTCCCTCTTTGATTTTTGAGATTTGCTTAACCGGGATTTTGTAAAAATCAATCATTTCCCGGATAATATGCGCACTCTTAGGTAGTTCCTGAAACAAAAAACCACAAGTTGGGATACGATGCTTCAATGGGATAGAATACACTTTTACCGTACGATCCTCGTAGACCAATTCTGATTTGTAAGGATCGACCGGATTAAACCGTACATTATACGGCAATTCTCTACAAAAATACTCAAGTACCGGTCCGAAAATTTTCTGCGCATCAGGATGGGCATGAATCACAAACTCTCCCGTACGACCCAGTAAACCTAATGTCGATAATAATCCCGGAAGACCAAAACAATGGTCTCCATGCATATGTGAAATAAAAATATGATTCAATCGATTGAATTTCAAGTGCATTGAACGCAACTGCATCTGAGCGCCTTCTCCACAATCGATCATATACAATTTATCCCGCAGATTCAAAACCTGGCTACTTGGAAAATGACGTGTCGTCGGCAATGCTGAGCCACATCCTAATATATTTAACTCAAAACGTTCCACTACTCTATTCCAATCAACTTGTGCATTTGTAAACTTAGTCTCCACATGGGATTTTTCTTTATTTCCTCAACACAAAACGCTACATTGGCAGCTGTTATTTCCTCTTCTGATTCAAAAACCGGGCTTAAAAAATAAAAATCAGCTTGCGGCATTTCAGAGATTAATGGAATGCGGTCGCCTATCCTGACCGGAATACGAACCTCATCTACCTTTTCATTTTTAATTTTTGCGTATACAGGATTACCTTTGGGACTACAAACCGTGTAATCCAATAATGAGGGAAACGGAAAACACCCATTACTTTCAACAGCCTGTTTATATCCTTTTTCTCTAAAAAATAATAAAACTTCGTTGTTTAATTGAAGAGATGGTTCTCCCCCTGTCCAGATAATCCATTTACAAGGGAAATCTTTAATTTTTAACATGATTTCATCCAAATCCATCCAAACTCCGGATTCAAATTCCGTATCGCAAAAGTCGCAATTCAAATTACACCCCGAAAGCCGGATAAAAACAGATGCTTCGCCCTGACGGCCACCTTCGCCTTGCAACGAGTAGAAGATTTCATTCACTTTAAGCTTCATAAACGGCACTTGTTTTTGGTGTTTCACTCACTTCCACTGCATACAACTCCGGAAAATCAGGTTTGAACTTATCGAAGAGATAGCGCGCGATATTCTCCGCCGTAGGATGAAACGGCACAACATCATTCAGGTGACGATGATCCAGTTCTTTATCCAGATATTCCTTGACTGGTTTCAAAGCCCTGTAATCCTTTACAAAACCGTATTCATCAAGCACATCACTGCGTAAATGGACTGTTACCATATAGTTATGACCATGCAAACGGGAACAGGGATGTCCGTCACATAATTTATCCAACACATGTGATGCAGAAAAAGAAAATTGCTTGCTAATTTTATACATTCTATATCTATTTCAAAAATACAAAGGTACGAATATTTTATCTTCCGGAAAAAAATATTATTTTTGTCAAAAGCCCCTTATATATGAATCTCTCTATCGATAATATTGTACTCATTGGAAGTATCCTTTTGTTTCTAAGCATTGTTGCCAGTCGGGCCAGCTTTAGATTAGGATTTCCTATTCTGGTCCTTTTCTTATTTATTGGGATGTTATCCGGAAGCGACGGTCTGGGTATTCAGTTCAATGATCCGAATATTGCTCAATTTGTAGGTATGATCGCCTTGAATGTAATCCTGTTTTCCGGAGGTATGGATACAAAATATTCGGATATCCGGCCTATTGCTATTCCTGGGATTGTGTTGGCAACGCTAGGTGTTCTGCTGACAGCGCTAATCACCGGATTTTTTATATTCTGGCTAACCAATAATTTTTTTGAGACTCTCACTTTTACTTTGCTGGAAGCATTATTACTGGCCTCGGTAATGTCTTCGACCGACTCTGCATCCGTATTCAATTTACTAAGATCGAAAGGAATTTCATTAAAAGAACATATAAAGCCGCTTCTCGAATTCGAGAGTGGCAGTAACGACCCTATGGCCTATTTGCTGACCATTACATTCATCCAGATGATACAGGTACAAACAAGCAGCATCTGGAATACCATCGGATTTTTTCTTTTCCAGTTTATTTTCGGAGCCCTGATGGGTTTTGGTTCCGGAAAACTATTTGTTTGGGTTCTGAACAAAATTAATTTGCCCAACCGTTCATTATATCCCGTTCTGCTAATGGCTATCTGCTTTTTCACCTTTGCGCTGACTAACGATTTGAATGGAAATGGCTATCTGGCAGTTTATATCGGAGGACTAGTCATCGGAAATGCCAGGTTTACTCAAAAATTTTCATCCAAACGTTTCTTTGAAGGATTAACCTGGTTATTTCAGATCATTATGTTCCTCTGTTTAGGATTATTAGTTAATCCTAAAGAATTATTGCCGGTGGCAGGAATCGGACTTATCATAGGGTTGTTTATGATTCTCCTCGGACGCCCGTTAAGTGTATTTCTATGCTTAATCCCTTTCCGGAAAATGTCATTCCAGGCTAAAACATTTACATCCTGGGTCGGACTTCGCGGTGCCGTTCCTATTATTTTTGCAACTTATGCCCTCACTGCCGGACTGGAACAATCATCCATGATTTTCAACATCGTATTTTTTGTGACTCTTGTCTCGTTGTTAGTCCAGGGAACAACGATCCCAACTGTTGCAAATTGGCTGGGACTGGCAAAAAAACCGGAGGAAAGACCTGAACTTTCCGAATTCGAGATTGAAGTTTCTGACGATATTAATTCTGTAATGAAAGAATACATCGTCGACGAAGAACTTCTTAAAAACGGAAATATGATCAAAGATATATCCCTGCACCCCAATACATTGGTTGTTATGGTAAAACGGGGAGAACTGTATCTGATCCCCACAGGCTCTACCGAACTATACCCTAAAGATGTTCTTTTGCTTATCTCTGATGATAATGCTATGTTAAAAGATGTTTAATTTTATATTTTGTGTAACATTTTCGTTCTTCAACCGTCAACAAAGTAATGAGGCAGGACAAAAAGTTTAAAAATACGATTATTCCGCTTGCGGATAAGTTGTTCCGTCTGGCCTTAAGTATCACAGGTAACAAGCAAGACGCAGAGGACGTCGTGCAGGATGCAATGTTGAATGTCTGGCAAAAAAGGAATGAATGGGATAAAATTTCCAATCTGGAAGGTTATTGTATCCGATCCGCGCGAAATATCGCATTAGACAAGATATCTCTGAAAGATAACCAACTGGCTTCAATGCCTGAAAAATTAGATTTACACGGATTCGACCCGGAAAAATCTTTTGAAGATATTGAACGCCTGGAAATGATTCAGAGTCTGACAAAATCCCTGCCTGAGAAACAACGAACTATTTTCTTACTAAGAGATTTGGAAGGGCTAAGTTACAAAGAGATCAGCGGTATTATGAATATTCCGGAAGACCAAGTAAAAGTGAATTTGTTCCGGGCAAGACAAAAAATAAAAGAATTATTGGATTCTTACGAAAATTAAAATGAGAGAACTGTTAGAAAAATATTGGAATTGTAATACCTCACCGGAAGAAGAACAAATTCTTCGGGAGTGGTTTGCAGGAAATGATGTTCCGGAAGACTTATTGAAATACAGAAAGAATTTTCTGGCGTTGAATAACTTCCAAAAGACAGAAGCTCCTGTATCTGTATCAAAGAAAGCAATAAGTTATTTGCCTTCTATAAAATTCTATCCGGCATTGAAAATTGCAGCTTCTGTTTTGATTATTGTTTCCGCAGGAATAGGAGTGTATACTCATCATCAACAGGAAGAATTCCTGAGAGAAGTTTTTTCTGAAACTTATTCCGATCCTCAAGATGCAATCAAAGAGACGCAGGCTGTACTCGACAAAGTATCTTCTTCGCTTTTGAAGGCAAAAGATTCCATTGAGGAATTACAGGAAGATTCTATTCTTCCGGAGGAAAAAATAAATGCAGAAGAACTGATTATCGAAAACGAAGAATGAAGAAATATTTACTTATTGTTTTGTTGAGCTTGTCGCAATTGACATTTTCTCAGGAAGTTGCCAATTTATTTTTAGAGCGGTTCAATAATGATGATAATCTGGAAATCGTTTCCATTGGAAAAAAAATGTTTCAGATGATGGCAGACGCTTCTTCCGATAATGAGGATTTCAACAAGGCAATCAAAGGACTCGAAAAGATAATAGTCATATCATCAAAAGACTCGACATTGAGCAGTGAATATTATAATTCGGCTTATGAAATTCTGACTAAAAAGAAAAACGGATTCGAACCTTTACTCTCTACTAAAGAAGGAAAAGACGAATTAGTCATAATGGCCAGAGAATCCAAAGGTATTATCCGGGAATTGGTATTACTTCAAGGAGACAAAGACATAAATTTCAGCTTGATTTCTCTTTATGGAGATATTGATTTGAAAAGACTGGTAAAATATTCTGAAAAGATGAATCTTTCAGGATTAAAAGTACTGGACTCAATTAGTAAAAAAGAAAACTAACAAATATACTATTTCATTTTTAAACTAACTTTTTTGATTAAACGGTTAAAGACGGTTGGACGTGAGTCCCGCCGTCTTTTTTTAGAGACCAAGCCTTCGTACAAGTGTTTTAACCTGCGAATCCCAAAGAGAGACAGAATCTTGCTTTTCTTCCGGATAAGCAAAATCAACGACCTCAAGTAGTAAAGCGCCTGTCAGCTCATTGGAATGGAGACGAAACTCAAAATATGCATCGTCATCCTCCTCTCCTATCCATCTGAAACGGACAAAAGAATCTTGAGTCATTACCAACATTTCGGCCTCAAGCATCTGTTTATTCCAAATAAATTCAAATGTATTTCCCCGGGATATGACAGCATCGGCAAACCATTCCGACAAACCGGATGACGTGGTAAGATGGTTCCAAAGATTTTTTTTGGAAGCTTTATCGAAAACGTATTCGATATTGAATTTTTCTTTCTTCATAAGAGGATGACTAACAAAACATTATCGCCGAAGGTACAAATTAATTCTGTAAAAAACAAGAAGAATAAATATTAAATTATCAAATTGTCACACTTACACCTGAAAAATCCGATAAATATGATTAAAAACATATTCTGATAAATATATTTTGCCGAAATTCTCTGTACTTTTGTAAGTTGTTTTATACCTTAATAAAATTTAGATTTATGAAAATCGGAATATTAAAAGAAATTAAATCTCAGGAAAATCGTGTTTCGATGACTCCAGCTGGAGTTGAACTTATGGTATTATACGGGCACTCTGTAATGGTAGAGAAAGATGCGGGATTAGGTAGCGGATTTTCCAACGAGGAATATAGCCGGGTTGGAGCAAAAATCACAGAGACTCCGCAAGAAATTTTTGCACAGTCCGATATGGTAATGCATGTGAAAGAAATTCTTCCTTCCGAATATGGATTATTACGAGAAGGACAGATTGTTTTCACCTACCTCCATCTGGCCGCTGACATAGAACAAACCAAAGCTCTCATGAATAGTAAATGCATTGCAATTGCATACGAAACCGTAGAACTACCGGGTGGACGTCTTCCTCTGCTTCAACCAATGAGCGAAGTGGCAGGACGGATGTCGATCCAGGAAGCTGCCCGTTTCCTGGAGATGCCTCAAGGAGGATCAGGAACCTTACTTGGAGGTGTTCCCGGTGTTGCTCCAGCCAAAGTTCTGATCATTGGCGGAGGTATTGTCGGAATCAATGCTGCTAAAATGGCCTGTGGTTTAGGGGCGGATGTTACGATCATGGATATCAATCTCGAACGTTTACGCTACCTGAGCGATGTAATGCCAGCTAATTGTAAACAGGTAATGTTCAGTCCATGGACTCTTCGTGAAGAAATCAAACATTCGGACGTGGTTGTCGGTGCTGTTTTAGTAGCCGGAGCCAAAGCTCCGAGACTGGTTACCAATGACATGATTTCCTCCATGAGAAAAGGTTCCGTAATGGTCGACGTGGCTATCGATCAGGGAGGTTGTTTCGAATCATCTAAGCCGACAACACATAAAGAGCCTATTTTTTATGTACATGATGTGGTACAATATTGCGTTGCCAATATTCCTGGAGCAGTTCCTCGCACTTCAACAATGGCACTCACCAATGCAACCCTCCCTTATGCCATAGATATTGCCAATAAAGGATGGAAAAATGCATTAAAAGAGGATCCTGCTTTAGCCAAAGGATTGAATGTTTGTGAAGGGAAATTGGTTTATGAGGCTATCGCTAATGATTTAAACTTACCATATACCCCCATTTAATGAATTTAAGTGAAAAGTTTATAATGCAAATGCAGGATTTACTCGGAGACGAATATCCTGCATTTGTTGCATCTCTAAGTGATAGCGTACCTGTTAGCATCAGGACAAACATTACCCGAATTGGAGATGTTGTACAAACAGCCCAAAATCCGGAAATTTTATCAGAGAATTATGAAAGTCAGATTCCCTGGTGTAGTTGTGGTTATTACCTCAAAACCAGGCCATCATTCACATTTGATCCCGAATTCCATGCCGGATGTTACTATGTGCAAGAGGCTTCTTCCATGTTTTTAGAGCAAGCTATCAAAGCATCTGTAAACGAGCCTGTATGCGCATTGGACTTATGTGCTGCTCCGGGAGGAAAATCTACGCATTTATTATCCCTGCTCCCGGAAAATAGTCTTTTGATTTCAAACGAAGTTATTCGCAGCCGGGCAAATATTCTTGCCGAGAATAACATCAAGTGGGGAAATCCGTCTGTCATTACTACGAACAACGATCCTGCAGATATTGGCATGTTAGAAGATTGTTTTGATCTTATCCTGACCGATGTTCCATGTTCAGGAGAAGGAATGTTCCGCAAAGACCCTCAGGCCATCAATGAATGGTCTCCTGCGAATGTCAATTTATGCGCCGAACGTCAGCGTCGCATCATTGCCGATATCTGGCCATCTCTAAAACCTGGTGGTATTCTTATCTACAGTACCTGTACCTACAACACTCAGGAAAATGAAGATAACATTACCTGGATCATGGAAGAGTTGGGAGGAGATACCCTTCAAATTCCAACCGATAATTCCTGGAAAATCAAAGGGAATTTAAAAGGGAATTTTCCGGTTTACCGGTTCATGCCCCACCAAACCAAAGGTGAAGGTTTTTTCATGGCAGTAATACAAAAAGAGAGGGAGTTAGAAGGAGTTAAAGGGAGTTACAGGGAGTTAAAAGGAGTTAGAAGGAGTTACAACGAAAAATCGGCCAGAATCCCGCAGGAAATAACATCCTGGATATCCAACCCGGAAGAATACCATTTTTTCGAAGAAAAAAGTGTTTTTTCAGCAATTCCGATGATACATTGGGAGAGATTTCGTACCTTTAGAGAACATTTGAAGATTCTTTACGCAGGAATACAGATAGGAGAACTAAAAGGGAAAGACATTATTCCATGCCATAATCTAGCCCTTTCAACTGCTCTCAATCAAAGCTTATTTCCAGAGCTCAAACTAGATAAAATCCAAGCTCTTAACTATTTAAGAAAAGAGGCGCTATTCAATCTACCAGAAGACTGTCCCAAAGGCTATAATATCGTTTCATACAATGGATATCACCTAGGCTTCATCAAAAACATAGGAAACCGGGCGAATAATCTATATCCTCAGGAATGGCGGATACGATCATCTATTTGATGACCATAATTTTTGTCGCGACACCTTCCTTTCCATCAGGAGTGGAAGCCAATACCAGATAAATTCCACTGGTTACTTTTTGTCCGTTGCGTTTAGTACAGTTCCAGGTAAACTGACCTCCGGCAGAAAGGCCTTGTGTAATCAAATTACCATTCAAGTCGGTAATTTTCACAGTAGAATTAGCCATTAGTCCTGTAATGACAACCATATTGTCAGTGGCCGGACGAACCGGATTCGGATAAGCATATACATTTGAATAGTCTGTCTTGCCGACAATTGCATCACCCATATAGGACACCAAGCCTTTGTCCGTGCCGATAAAAACTTCTCCTGTATTGTTATCTATTGCAATAGAATTAATTACATCCGAAATCAGCATGCTGTTTTCGGTCGTGAAATTCGTAACTTTAATATCGTCCCCATTAATATCAATACAAAAAACACCATCACCACCTGTACCAAACCATTTACGGTTGCCTCCATCGACTGCTATTGCTGTAACTTTTTCGCCATAAAGAAGGTAATATGGTTCCGAAGAATCGCCGGAAATAACAACGCGGTTACATCTTCCCTGGTTTACCTGATTGGGACTTGAGAATGAAATAGGTCCATTATCCGTGCCCACCCAGATAGTTCCGTTCAAATCTTCTGCAACACAGTAAAAACCTTTAGCATTGACATTATTCTGCTGTTGATCATAAAACGTTTGTGAATAATAGTTGAATTGATTTTCACCAACATCATTAAAAACTAAAACTCCGGCTTTATTCCGTGGGATATTTACCCATTTCCGGTTATTTTTATCAATCAGTATATGTTGAACAAGTGCCGAGCTACTTGTCATATTTTCAAAAAATAAGTTAGACCATTGATTATCCGACGAAAATATATCAATACAATCATGTGCCTCTGTATTAGCCATGTAAAGGTTATTCGATTTATCATAAGCCAATCCATCTACACGAATAGATGCATAATCATTGGGAGTTGACCATTCCAGCGTACTATTTCCTTGGGTATACCGTTGCACGAGTTGATTATCCTGAAACTCATAAAGTCCTTCTCCCCAACTGGATACAAAATAATGACCGGAATTACGCGGATCTACAATCGCTGATGTAAAATCCAGACAGCGTATCCCTGTTTTCTTTTCTATCTCCTTCTCATTAAAATTAAACCACGAGTCTTTTTCATAAACCATCAGGGTTCCCGGAGAATTACTTCTTTGCCCACTCCCCCCCCCTACAGAGCCGCCTGTAACTAACAATTTGTTTTGACTGAAAGTCAGGTAATAAGCTAAATCCCGTCTAGGACTATTAATTTTTATACCTGCAGTATTTACGGTATACGTACTTGCATTACCTTCTTTCTTGACACTCATCAATCCGGTCGAATCGGCAGCAATCCAGAAATTTGTTTTATCATTAAGAGAATTAACTCCATATGCATTAATAGGAAGGGAAGCATCTTCATGTGTGAGGCTTGTAAAAAATGCAATATACCCCAATCCTGTCAATACCAATTGATTCTGATTTACAGAAAGTTGCCTAAAAACGCCTCCTTGTATTTGATGATTCACACCATCAGTTCCCTTGTAAAAGACTCCTGTTCCTGGTCGATAATGTACTATCTGATTGTCATAAACCAGAAGCTTTTTAATTTTTTTATCCTCTTCTGGCGAAACAATATTATATTGACTCCAATTGTTTTTATCAGCTAGATTCGCTGTCAGTAATCCACGATAGACTCCGTCTTCTCTTGCAGAATAAAGGTACTGCTCTGAACGACAAACGGATGCAGTCCTTTTATTTAACGGATATGTAGCTTTTACTTCCAATTTCTTCAAATCAAGAACAACAATTCCAAATGCTGTTGAAAGATATGCCAAGTGCCCATCAATCTCCAGATTATTTATGGTTTTATCCTGGAAATTCAGATTATCTTTCAATGATGCAATATTTGTAAATCCATTATTCGTAAGAATATCAATGTTTGAATTTTGTCCGTAAACAAGTACCAAAGCCCCGGCCTCAAGACTATAAGCCATATAAGAAATTCCGACATCACTCAGTCCATCCGATTTACTATAAAGCTTTACCGACTGATCTTCGGGAGAATATGACATCAAAGATCCATACCTTTGTCCATTTGAAATATATGTCGCAGAATCAACAATACCTCCATCATATACGGCAAAAACTTTAGTCGACGTTTCCGCCACGGCAATTGCCTCCTGATATGCTTTGTATTCTTTCCACGTCCCTACAGCCCGTTGAGCATCTATACTCAGACTTGTACAAAAACAAAAAGCAAGACAAAATGCCAATCCTAAAATACTATCCTTCATATATTATTATCTAAATATATTTTCAATTTTTCAACAGCCAAAGCCCGGTGGCTGATTGTATTCTTAACTTCACTGCCCATTTCTGCAAATGTTTCCGAATAACCGGAAGGAGCAAAAACCGGATCATACCCAAAACCGGCAGTTCCTCTCGGCGATTCAACAATAATTCCGTTTATAATCCCGTCAAACAGGACTTCTTGTCCTTCCATTACAAGGGCTATCACCGTTCTGAAGCGAGCTCTCCGATTATTTTCATTTTCCAACTCTTTCAACAATTTTTGGATATTAGCTCCGGAATCTTTTGACTCTCCCGCGTACCGCGCAGAATATACTCCAGGTGCGTTATCCAATGCAGCAACCTCCAAACCGGTATCATCTGCAAAACAATCATAACCGTAATGTTCCTTTACATAACAAGCCTTCATCAGAGCATTTCCTTCTAATGTTTCAGCCGTTTCAGGAATGTCCTCAAAACAACCAATATCCTGTAATGAGACAATATCCAGGAGGTTACCGAAAATTACACGTACTTCCTGAAGCTTGTGCGGGTTATTTGTTGCAAAAACTATTTTCTTCATATTTTAATAAAACGGGAAATTTAATCAAAAATTATCCAAAGTATAAATTCTTCTAGTTTTATCCGGACTTGTTACCATTATCTTTTTGAACCCCGGATTACTCCTTTTCTGAATTTCTGATTCATGAATAAATAACCTTTTGTAAACTCACATTCAAAAGAGTTATTCTTCAATATTTCCTCAACCTCAGAAGCATCGTTATCTCTGTGATATACACAAATCGAACACGATATATTTTTCGTATTTTTCAATGTATCCTGCATTCCTCTTAAAGCCTGGACTTCATAACCCTCAATATCCATCTTAATAAACAGATCTTCAATTGATTTAGCGTCCAAATAAGAATCTATAGTTGTCGTATCTATTCCATCTTCATCCGAAACATATTTTTGAACCAACACAACCTTTTCTCTATACGGTTTGAATGTAGCCTGCAAAGCCTCTGTCCACAGCGGATCACATTCAAATAAATACACCTTTTCTACATATTCGACTGTATCCAAAGCAAAAATACCTTCAGCAGAACCAATATCCAATAACGTCTTCCCTCTCAGTTCTTCATAAGACTCGACATATCTGTGGGCACAATTTATATCTTGTTCTATTATCAATGAACGATAAGTATTTTTCACATCTTTAGCAGTCAGGTTTTCTGGAAAATATAAACGTTTATTATCATGAATAACATATTTCAATGATATTCCGGGATCTTCAAAAACATCAAAGTCCATTTTTTTGTATGGCAACATATAACCATAGGGATATGCTGTTATTCCATACTTTGACATAAAACGGTATAATTCATTAATTTCAGTACGAGGTAATACGGATTGGAAAGTATAAATAAACCTTGCCATCATAGAAACCTTGCCATCTCTCACAAATTTCAGAGTTGATCTCAGAAAACATTTATATATCGAATTCCTAAATGTTTCCGGAACAAATTTTCTGTATAATCGGGTCAATGACATTACTGTTTCATATTACAATCGCAAATCGACTAATTCCCTATTTATAAATGACTTGGTGTCAAAAATAACAGTTCCTGACTCTTTGTAAGATCTAAAATTAATTAACTTAAACTCATCATGTGCAACTGCCAGGACTATGGCATCATAGTGTTTGGATGAATCAACATTGTTCAGCAACCCAATTCCATATTCATTCTCCACTTCTTTTTTATCAGCCAGATAATCATATACATCTATATTTGCCCCAAAGGAAAGAAGTTCTTTATAGATATCGACTATTTTTGTATTCCTGATATCCGGACAATTTTCTTTGAAAGCAATTCCTAGAATTAATATGTTGCTTCCTTTTATCTTGATATCTTTATTGATCATCAACTTAAGCACCTTATGAGCAACAAATTCTCCCATTCTGTCATTGACATTCCTTCCGGACAAAATCACCTGTGGATTATACCCCAGGCTTTGAGCTTTATGTAGCAGATAATAAGGATCCACACTAATACAATGTCCACCAACCAATCCAGGCTTGAAATTCAGGAAATTCCATTTCGTACCGGCTGCTTCCAAAACATCAGTCGTGTCAATATCCATTCTGTCGAAAATCAAAGCCAGTTCGTTCATGAACGATATATTCAAATCGCGTTGAGCATTTTCTATCGCTTTAGAAGCCTCTGCAACCTTTATAGAAGGCGCTTTGTGTGTTCCGGCTGTAATTATTGATGCGTATAAAGCATTCACTTTATCTGCTATTTCAGGAGTAGAACCCGAGGTTACTTTTTTAATTGTAGTCAGTGTATTTACTTTGTCTCCCGGATTAATCCGTTCCGGAGAATAGCCACAGAAAAAATCAACATTATATTTCAAACCTGATAATTCCAGAACCGGGACACACTCTTCTTCCGTACAACCGGGATAGACAGTGGATTCATAAATGACAATATCGCCTTTTTTCAAAAACTTACTGATCATAAATGTCGCATTGAGTAAAGGAGTGAGATCCGGAGTCTTAAAATCGTTTATCGGAGTAGGAACCGTTACAATAAAAACATTACAATCTGCCAGTTGAGGTAATCCTGTCAAAAAAAATCCTGTTTCCGAAAGTTCGTCTGATGACAACCGTACAAGCCTTTTCAGCTCCTCTTTCTCTACACTTCCGGTATGATCTTCTCCAGCTTTAAGAAGCTCAATACGTTCATCATCAATATCATATCCAACAACACAATATTTTTTTGCAAGCTCAACAGCTAGAGGTAATCCGACATAACCTAAACCTACAACTCCTATTTTCAGATGATTCTTCATTCAATGTTATTTTCCTTTCACAATCCGCTTTATTTCATTCAACTTATTTAACGCTTCTACAGGCGTTAAATTGTTCACATCCAGATTATTTATTTCATCCCGGATTTGAGACAACACAGGATCATCTAATTGGAAAAAGCTAAGTTGGAAACCTTCTCTTTCGGAAGATATTTTTTTCATTGGCTTGGAAATACCTGTCTTTCTATTATCTGTTTCTAACTGGGATAATATTTCATCGGCACGTTTTACAATACTTTGCGGCATCCCGGCCATTTTTGCGACATGAATCCCAAAGCTGTGCTCACTACCACCTTTCACCAACTTACGAAGAAATATTACTTTATTGTTTACTTCTTTGACTGAAACATTGTAATTTTTAATCCGCTTAAAGGATTTTTCCATTTCATTCAATTCATGGTAGTGTGTTGCAAAAAGGGTTTTAGCCCGTGCTTTCGGATGCTCATGAATATGCTCTACAATAGCCCAGGCAATGGATATCCCATCATAAGTAGAAGTCCCACGCCCTAACTCATCAAACAAGATCAAACTCCTGGTAGATAAATTATTTAAAATATCGGCGGCCTCATTCATTTCTACCATAAAAGTAGATTCTCCCAACGAAATATTATCGCTGGCCCCTACTCTGGTAAATATTTTATCAACTAAACCTATTCTGGCTGAATCGGCAGGCACAAACGAACCTATCTGAGCCATCAAAGTGATCAATGCTGTCTGTCGCAATAAGGCTGATTTACCCGCCATATTAGGTCCGGTAATGATAATGATTTGTTGTTTTTCATTATCAAGGTATACATCATTCGAAATATATGGTTCTCCGGCAGGCAATTGCATTTCAATCACAGGGTGACGGCCTGATTTAATATCAATGACATCACTATCCTCGACCAAAGGTCTGATGTATTTATTTCTTTCTGCTACTTTAAATAATGACAGAAGACAATCCAAACGGGCAACCAAATTGGCATTTGTCTGTATCGGAGCTATATAATTCATCAATTCCAATACCAGATCATTGAAAAGTTTAGTCTCCAGCGAAAGAATCTTATCCTCTGCGCCTAATATTTTCTCCTCATAGATCTTCAATTCTTCTGTTATATAGCGCTCTGCATTAACCAAAGTCTGTTTGCGTATCCAATCGGGAGGAACTTTGTCTTTATGAGTATTCCGGACTTCAATATAATATCCGAATACATTATTATAACTCACTTTCAATGAAGGAATTCCGGTACGATCACTTTCTCTCTGCTGAATCTGAAGCAAATAATCTTTCCCTGAGAATGCAATTGCGCGCAATTGATCGAGGTCCTCATTTACTCCCTTCCGGATAACATTTCCTTTATTCAACAATACCGGAGGATCAGGATCGACTTCTTTTTCTATCTTTTCAGAAATTATCTTACATAAGTTAAGCTGGTCTCCTATTTGGCGAAGACTCGAATCTTCGGAAGCCAAACAAGCCTCTTTTATGGGTTCAATAGCATTCAAAGCGACTTTGAGCTGCACTACTTCACGAGGAGAAACTCTACCGACCGATACTTTAGAAATAATCCGTTCCAAATCGCCGATGAGACTCAATTGTTGATCCAGAAGATCTTTCAACTCCGGATCTCGAAAAAGATATTCAATAACAGACTGACGGTCTTCAATCAGTTTGGTTTCTTTAAGTGGAAATACTATCCAACGCTTTAACATCCGCGCGCCCATCGCAGTAATGGTTCTATCCAGGATATCTAAGAGGGACTTCCCCCCTTCATTCATCGTATCCAGAAGTTCCAGGCTACGGATAGTAAAGCGATCAAGGCGTACATATCGATCTTCTTCGATCCGCGAAAGAGAAGTTATATGACTTGTCTGGTTATGCTGTGTCAGATCCAGATAATGTAAAACCGCACCTGAAGCAATAATTCCATTTGTGAGATGGCTTACCCCGAATCCTTTCAGACTCTTTGTTTCAAATTGTTTAAGAAGTCGCTCTTTTGCCGAATCTTCGGTAAAAGCCCAGTCTTCAAGTTCAAATGTCAGGAAACGGGATCCGAAAGATTCTTCAAACTGTTTTCGATTAGTACGCTCTATCAGTACCTCTTTCGGAGAAAAACTATTCAATAATTTATCTATATAATTAACAGCCCCTTCCGCTGTCATAAATTCTCCGGTGGAGATATCCAAAAACGAAATGCCACAAATACTTTTGTTAAAATGAACAGCAGCCAGGAAATTATTCTCTTTATGATTCAGTATATTGTCATTAATAGAAACACCTGGCGTCACCAATTCGGTTATTCCCCGCTTTACTAATTTTTTTGTCAATTTCGGATCTTCCAGCTGATCACAAATTGCTACCCGTCTTCCGGCTCTTACCAGCTTAGGCAGATAAGTATCTAAAGCATGATGAGGAAATCCGGCTAATTCGACAGATTGAGCCGTACCATTAGCTCTACGGGTCAAAGTAATTCCAAGTATTTCAGAAGCTGAAATTGCGTCATCAGAAAAGGTTTCATAAAAATCGCCGACTCTGAATAATAAAATTGCGTCGGGATGCTTCGATTTGATTTCGAAGTATTGCTTCATTAAAGGGGTCTCTACTATACCTTTTGCCACAGGAATGAATTTTCGTTGTAAAAAACTTATTAGGATGACAAAGATACTCTTTTTCACACAAATTTCACTGGTCTCACAATTAAATAATTTGTGAAATCAGTGAAATTTATGTGAAATAATCAATTTTTATACCAATTAAAAATAAATAGCTGCCGTAATCGACCAAGTCTTGCTTCTTGCAGTAAGATCTCCCAAACTGGCTCCTGAGACAGTATTATAATCATCTGTCAAGCCAATACCATAATTGGCTCCGACTTGCAAAAACTTAAATAATTGGATACCCGCACCGATATTAATTCCTGCCGAAAAACTTTTGGCATCCCACTGATCTGAAATATCCGATCCGGATAAATTGAAACTAACATAAGGTCCCGCAGCTACATACGGCTTGAAATTATCTCCTAACCCAATCATTAACTTAGCACTAACTGGAATATCCAGATAACCTATATTTTTATCAATATTTGCTTCTTTAATATTAATACCCCTTTGCGAATAAAAAACGCCGGTTTCAATACCAAAGTTCTTTATAAACAGCCATTCCAACGTCGGACCGACCTGGAATCCAGTCATATTATCCGTTGAAAAATCAGCACCATCTAATGACACATTATTAAGATTAACACCACCTTTTACTCCCAATCTCAGTTGAGCCTGACCAGTGAACACAAACAGCATTGAAAATACTGCAACTAAAAATAAACTTTTTTTCATATTAATTAAATCTATAAATTATAAGTTAAATCGTTCCGAAAGGATGATTAATAAACGATTCAAAACCCGCCTGCTTAATTACTTCAACCGCACGCTTTACATCCGGTTCTTTCACAGCAACAGAGGTTCCTACTCCCGGAACCAACATTGAACTGTTCTGATCTTTCAGAAAATATTCAATTCCTTCAGCCTGTAACAAACTTTCCAATACATCTGTATCATTAGGGAAAGTGAATGTAGCAATTTCAACTAGTTCCATAAAATCCTCCTTTTCTTTTAGTGATTTATTAAAAAAACAAACAAAACACTATAAATGTTTTGAAAATTATTGGCATAAGATTTGACATCTTACAGAAGACATTAAAAATCGGATTCATCGACCACTAACTGACAAAATTACTTCAAATGACTGACAATATTGCACCTTCTTTGGAAATTGTTATAGAAAATAAACCTTTTAACCCGGAAGATCTGGAAAAAGACATCCCAATTCTTTCTTTAAAGAATATGATGTTTCTTCCCGGAATACCGACACCTGTTAATATCGGACGGGCTAAATCCCTGAAATTGATACAGGATATGCAAAAACGGGAAGGATTAGTCGGTGTTTTCTGCCAAAAAGACGCAAATGATGAAGATCCGGGAATGAATGAACTCTTTCCTGTTGGCACTGCATCAAAAATTGTCAATGTCATACAGGAAAATGAAAATAGCATGACTGTTTTGTTGCTGGGAGTAAAAAGAATCCATCTTGACAAAATTATTACAACTAAGCCATACCTGAAAGGGAAAGTATCCCAGTTGGAAGATATACATCCTGCAAAATCAGATAAGGAATTCAAAGCTCAGATCAATTCGATCCGGGATATGACAATGCAGATGTTGTCGACAAGAATGACTCTGCCTGAATTTGTAATGGATTCTCTTCAAAAATCAAAAGATAATGATTACCTAATCAATCTCGCATTTTCTTCAGTAGAAGCCAGTGCTGAACAAAAACAGGAAGTAATGGCTTGTAATGACCTGAAAGAACGGCTAAACAAATTACTTTCTTTACTCGACCATGATGTTCAGTTGCTGGAAATAAAAGAGTCTATCCGAAAAAAGACACAGGTGGAGATAGACAAACAACAACGCGAATATTTCCTTCAACAAGAATTGAAAAATATCCAGGAAGCATTAGGAGGAGGCATTCACGACATTGAGATCAAAGAAATCAAAGCTAAGGCTGAAAAAATCAATTTCTCTCCTGAAGTGAGAGAAACTTTCAATAAAGAGTTGAAAAAATTAGAACGACTGCACCCTCAGTCGCCCGATCATGCAACTCAAATGACCTATATTCAGAATATTATCTCTTTACCTTGGAATTCATATACAAAAGACAATTTCAACCTGAAAAGAGCAAAAAAAGTACTGGATAAGGATCACTTTGGATTAGAAAAAGTAAAAGAACGTATCATAGAACACCTGGCTGTATTAAAACTGAAAGGAGACATGAAATCTCCTATTATTTGCCTCTACGGCCCTCCGGGAGTTGGTAAAACATCTTTAGGAAAATCTGTAGCCGAAGCTTTAGATCGAAAATATATCCGCTTATCTTTAGGAGGATTACATGATGAAGCGGAGATTCGTGGACATCGACGTACTTATATCGGGGCTATGCCCGGGCGTATTATCCATAGTATTCAAAAAGCAGGTTCATCTAATCCGGTAATAATCCTCGATGAGATAGATAAAGTAGGACGGGATTATAAAGGAGATCCATCTGCGGCTTTACTGGAAGTTCTGGATCCTGAACAAAATTTTGCTTTCCATGATAACTATCTCGATATAGATTACGATTTGTCAAAAGTTCTGTTTATCGCCACTGCAAATACATTAAACACAATATCCCAACCATTGATCGACCGGATGGAGATTATTGATGTCAGCGGTTATATCCTGGAAGAAAAAATCGAGATTGCACGTCGGCATTTAGTTCCTCAACAAATGGAAAAACATGGGATCCCGGAAGATACATTCGATATTCCCAAAAAAGCATTAGAAACCATCATCGAATCATATACCCGTGAGTCCGGAGTCCGTGAATTGGATAAAAAATTAGCAAAAATAATGCGCCGGGTAGCTCGGAAAATAGCAGAAAAAGAAAATTATCCTGTCAACCTGGAAATTGAAAATCTCTATGAATACCTTGGTCCGGTTGAACATTCCAGAGAAAAATACCAGGGAAATGAATATACCGGAGTTGTCACCGGACTTGCATGGACCGCCGTCGGAGGAGAAATCCTTTTTGTTGAAACCAGTCTGAGCAAAGGAAAGGGCTCGAAACTTACATTAACCGGTAATCTGGGAGATGTCATGAAAGAATCTGCAGTACTGGCTCTTGAATACATAAAAGCCCATGCTTCCGATCTCAAAATAGATGAGGAGATGTTTGAAAACTGGAATGTGCACGTACACGTTCCGGAAGGAGCTATTCCGAAAGATGGCCCATCAGCCGGAATCACTATGGCCACCTCAATCGCATCGGCTTTCACCAATCGCAAAGTAAAAAGAGGTATTGCCATGACCGGCGAAATCACTCTACGGGGCAAAGTTCTTCCTGTCGGAGGTATCAAAGAAAAGATCCTGGCAGCCAAACGTGCAGGAATCAAAGAAATTATCCTTTGCAAAGAGAATAAAAAACACATTGACGAAATCAACGAGCTGTATCTTAAAGGTCTGAAATTCCACTATGTGGATGATATTAAGGAGGTTTTGGATATTGCGTTGTTGTAAATAGAGGGAGTTAGAGGAAACAGGTCTGCATTTTTGTGCGTCAGCTCACCCATCGC
>JAVBTA010000053.1:0-35517 GCA_031556375.1 Bacteroidales bacterium
TTCTAGACTTTTCACATAACCTTCAGGTGTCAGTTGTTTTGAAAAGCCGGAATAGAGAAATGCACCCGGAGCACAATCGATTAAGTACCACATTTCAGTTTTCCCGAAAGAATTATGTCGTACTTTCGCCAGCTTATCATCCGGATGTACCTGTATTGATAAGGCATCTCGCGCATCAATGAACTTTATTAATAACGGAAACGTAGTTCCAAAACGATCTAAAACCTTTTTGCCTATCAATTTTTCTCCGTATGTATGGATCAGTTCATCGAGAGATTTTCCTTTTAACTCTCCATTGGCAACAACAGAAACATTATTTTCGACATCGGAAATCTCCCAGCTTTCGCCGATTCCATGCTCTTTCGTTTCCATATCTTTAAAAATACAAATTTGATCGCCTCCCCAGATGATCGATTTTAAAATAGGGTTGAATATTAATGGATATAACATATTTTTCATTTATTCATTCTTAACACAATTGCTGTTCTTGATGGTAAATATAATTTAAGCCATTCTTTATTTTCATTTTTATACAAAGGATCGAAGTGTGTAGAGTGTATCATATTGTCGTCAATTCGGTTGAATCCTCCAAATTCAGACCGATCCGAGTCCAGTATGATCTGATATTTGCCTTTTGCAGCCAATACTCCATAGTCGGTAAATGATTTTTCCGGATTGAAATTAAAGACAAAGATCAAATCGTTGCGTTGGAAAGCTAAAACCTGATCTCCATCGTTATCCCAAACTTTGATAACCGGAAGTTCCTGGAAATTTCTGACACCCTTGATGAGGCTCAGCATTGCTTTATCAAAATCACCCAGATAATGATATTTTAAATCTTGGTTATCTACCAGACTCCATTGGCGACGGGCGTATTTGTAAGACCAACCGTTGTCCTGGCGGGGAAAATCGATCCATTCAGGATGTCCGAACTCATTACCCATGAAATTTAGATATCCTCCGTTGATTGTAGAGGCTGTAACAAGACGGATCATTTTATGGAGCGCAAGACTTCTGCCTATAGCCAGATCGTTGTCATCGCTATTCATATGCCAATACATTGCTGCATCGGCTAACCAGAATATGATTGTTTTATCTCCAACCAATGCCTGATCGTGACTTTCCGCATAGCTGATTGTCTTTTCGTCGCTTCTGCGATTGGTTGTTTCCCACCAGATAGCGGTTGGGTGCCAGTCCTGATCTTTTTTCTCTTTCAATGTTTTGATCCAAAAATCAGGAATATTCATTGCCATCCTATAATCAAAACCATAACCTCCGTCTTTTATTTTTGCAGCCAAACCAGGCATTCCGCTGACTTCTTCAGCTATAGTAATCGCGTTCGGATTGACTTCATGTATCAATTGGTTTGCTAATGTCAGGTAGCAAATCGCATCGCCATCCTGATGTCCGTTATAATAGTCGCCATAGTTGGAAAAATCTTCGCCTAATCCATGACTATAGTAAAGCATTGATGTAACCCCGTCAAAACGGAACCCATCAAAACCATATTCTTCAATCCAGAATTTACAATTAGATAAAAGGAAATGGAGTACCTCATTTTTACCGTAATCAAAACATAATGAATCCCAAGCGGAATGTACCCTACGTTCATTATTGTGAAAATATTGATAGTAAGAACCATCAAACCGGCCTAAACCTTCAGTCTCATTTTTTACCGCATGAGAGTGTACTATATCCATGATGACTGCGATTCCCATAGAATGAGCAGTGTCAATCAGTTCTTTTAATTCATCGGGAGTTCCAAAACGCGAAGATGCTGCGAAAAAACTGGATACATGGTAACCGAACGAACCATAATAAGGGTGTTCTTGTATCGCCATGATTTGTATTGCGTTGTAACCATCATTAGCTATTCTGGGAAGAATATTTTCCCTGAATTCCCGATAGCTACCCACTTTCTCCTGCTCTGTTGCCATACCGATATGACATTCGTAAATCAGTAGGGGAGAAATGTCCGGCTTAAAATTCTTAATTTTAGACTTGTAAGGTTGTTCCGGATTCCAAATCTGAGCACTGAAAATATGGGTATTCTCATCCTGAATTACCCGTCTGCACCAGGCCGGGATACGTTCTCCACAGCCGCCGTCCCAGTGGATCATAAGTTTGTAGAGGTCTTCGTGGTGAAGAGCTTGTTGTGGTAATTGAAGTTCCCAAACCCCGTATCCAATTGGTCGCAAGCTATATTCGTCCCGTTGTTGCCAATCGTTGAACGTTCCGATCAGGTATATTGCGGTTGCACTTGGGGCCCATTCCCTGAAAACCCATCCGGTGTCGGTAGAATGTAGTCCGAAATAAAGATGGCCTGACGCAAAGTCATTCAGACTAATAGCTCCATTCTGAGTGAGTTGTTGCTCTTTATCTCTGAAATACCGGTAACGCCCTTTAATGGCATCTTCGTATGGCTTCAGCCATGGATCATTTTGGACTATATTCATGGATTCGATTTTTATTTTACAATAACTTTTACAATAATTTTTTTGATATCACCTTCTCCTACACATGGTGCATGTCCATCTTCAGGGAAGAAAATTACAAATTCTCCCGGATGGAGTGTAAAATACGTCGTTGGAGAATCCCCATAAAATTCGATGTCTTTTTCCAAGTTATAGGAAACAGTAGTATCTTTACACTCTTTGCGTTGTTTCCATCCAAAGGTTTCATTGCATGAAAGAGGCAATTGGATATCAATATACTTGTTGTGAACTTCCAACTTCGCATCTGCCGGAGACTTTAATTTTGAAGCATTGATATTGATAATCAGTGCATCGTCTTTCAATACTACTTTCTCCGGTTCAACTTTCGAAAAATCGAGAGATTTGATGTAGTCGAATGCTTGTTTGAAGTAAGGATTAAGTTGCTCATATTGAGAACTATTTGCTAAAGAATCGATAATCATGATGAGTTTAGTGTTGTTTAATTAATTGTTACAAATGTAATAATTATCGTTCAAATTCAAAACGAATTTGCATTAAATAGGATGTTTTTGTTAAAATATCCGGCAACAAAAAGCGGAGTTTGACGTTTGAATATAGTATTATTTTTTGCCAACCTACAATGCTCACAATTTATTGTCTGAAAAAAATGTATGAAAAAAGAAGATAAAATATATATCGCAGGCCACAATGGTTTGGTAGGATCAGCAATCCTGAATAATCTGAAGTCCAAAGGATATTCAAATTTTATTTTGAAAAATCATTCGGAACTGGATTTGACCAATCAATCTGAAGTTTTTGCTTTTTTTGAAAGGGAGAAGCCGGATTATGTCTTTCTTGCTGCGGCTAAGGTAGGAGGGATTGTTGCCAATAATACTTACAGGGCATCATTTATTTATGAAAATCTGATGATCCAGAATAATGTGATTCATGCATCCTATTTGAATAACGTGAAGAAACTTCTCTTTTTGGGATCAACGTGTATTTATCCAAAAGAAGCGCCTCAGCCTATGCCGGAGAATTGTTTGTTGACGGATATTCTGGAGTATACAAATGAGCCATATGCGATTGCAAAAATAGCTGGGATAAAGGTGTGTGAAAGCTATAATGTCCAATATGGAACTAATTATATTGCAGTAATGCCAACAAATTTGTATGGTCCGAATGATAATTTTGATTTGGAAAAGTCGCACGTACTCCCGGCTTTGTTAAGAAAAATTTACCTGTCAAAAATGATACATGAAGAAAACTGGTCGGCAGTAGAAGCCGATTTGAACAAACGTCCGGTTGAGAATGTTTCAGGTAAATCATCCCGGGATGAAATTATAACGGTTCTTTCTAAGTATGGAATATTTCCAAATAAGGTTGAAATTTGGGGTACAGGCGCTCCTTTGCGTGAATTTCTCTGGAGTGAAGAGATGGCGGATGCCTGTGTGTTTGTTATGGAAAATGTCGAATTCAAAGATTTGTTGCTTAAAGGGGCTGAAATCCGGAATACTCACATAAATATTGGGACAGGCAATGAAATATCCATCAAGAATTTAGCTGAACTTATTGCAAAAAATGTCGGATTTGATGGTGAGTTTTATTTCAATTCGGAAAAACCGGACGGAACGATGCGAAAACTGACAGATGTGACAAAATTACATAGCTTAGGGTGGAAACACAAAATAGATATTGAAACAGGAATTGAAAAACTTTATAAATGGTATATAAATAATTGAGAGTTTTAATTCTCAATTCCAATTAAATTATGGGAAAAGTAGCGCTGATAACCGGTATTACCGGACAGGACGGGGCCTATATGGCTGAGTATTTAGTGAGAAAAGGATATACAGTGCATGGAATAAAACGTCGTGCATCATTGTTCAATACAGATAGGATCGATCATTTGTATCAGGATCCCCACGTCGAGAATCGCAATTTAATACTGCACTATGGGGATTTAACGGATTCTATGAATCTGACAAGGATAATCGGGGAGATACAACCGGATGAAATATATAACCTGGCAGCAATGAGTCATGTGAAAGTGAGTTTTGATACACCGGAATATACTGCGAATGTTGATGGTTTGGGTACCCTGAGGATATTGGAGTCTGTGCGCTTGCTCGGCCTGACAAATAAAACCCGTATTTATCAGGCTTCGACGTCTGAACTCTATGGATTGGTACAGGAAGTTCCGCAAAAGGAAACCACTCCGTTTTATCCACGTAGTCCTTATGCCGTAGCAAAAATGTATGCTTATTGGATTACTGTTAATTATCGGGAAGCCTACGGAATGCATGCCAGTAACGGAATTTTATTTAATCATGAATCTCCGTTGAGGGGAGAAACGTTTGTTACCCGTAAAGTAACCCGTGCAGTTTCCAGGATCGCTTTAGGTATGCAGAGTGAAGTTTTTATGGGTAATCTATCCAGCAAACGAGATTGGGGACATGCCAAAGATTATATAAAAGCCATGTATCTTATATTACAGCAGGATAACCCCGATGATTATGTCATTTCGACCGGAATAACAACCTCTATCAGGGACTTTATCTCGATGTCATTTGCAGAGATAGGAGTGTCTCTAGCCTTTACTGGAAAAGGAATCGAAGAGATTGGTACGATTGTTGCTGTGGATGAGGCGATGTTCAACGGAAAACTGGGAGATCACTATTATGAGTCTTTCAAAAATAGGATTGGAGATACTGTTGTGAAAATAGATCCGCAATATTTCCGCCCGACAGAAGTCGACCTTTTAATTGGTGATTCGACAAAAGCAAGAGAACGTTTAGGATGGCAGCCTCATTATACATTGCCGTTATTGGTGGAAGATATGATGGATAGTGATATCAAGGAAATGAAAAAAGAGGCATATCTTAAAGAAGGTGGCTATAAAATTTTGAATTATTTTGAATAAATAAACAAAAATAATAAACTTTTTCCCTATTTCGTTGTTTTAACAACAAGGTTTGTCATGATAAAGTGGTGTTTTTGTTAAAAAGTGAACTTTTTTTTTGTGAATCCATTATTAATGCGTAAATTTGAAACGAAATTTAGACTATTTTAATAGGTTTTAGTATAATTTGATATTTAATTTAATTAACTTAATATTTTAGTTATGAAGACAAAATTCTTACTTATTGCTTTATTGTTGGGATGTTCATATCTTGGATATGCTCAGGATGCTCAACAAACTTATCCAGACCAAGCCGGTTTCAAAACCAATTTCAAAAGAAACAATGCAGGAGATAACTGGTTCTTACACGTTGGTGCTGGTGGTCAGGTTTATTTCGCTGATTTCAATGACAAGGCAGACATGACAGACAGAATAACTCTGGCTCCGACAATCTCTCTTGGTAAATGGTTCAGCCCATACTGGGGATTCCGTTTGAAAGCTCAAGGTGGTGCATTACGTGGATTCCAGAATGATGCAAAGTTCATGCAACATGACAAGTATTACAATGTACACATTGATGCTATGTGGAACCTTGCAAATTATTGGGGAAAATACACTCCTACTAAATTGTTCAACTTTACTCCTTATGTAGGTCTTGGTTTTGCTCACCGTTTTGAAAACAATCAGACTATTCCTGCCGGATTGAATTTGAATACTGTGAACGGTAGTTTTCAGCGTTATGCAAATGCGCTTTCTGTTAACGGAGGTATCCAATTCGGATTCCGTTTGAGTAACAGAGTAAATCTTGATTTCGATTTAGGTGGTGCAGTTGTTCCTGATTATTTCAACAGAACAGTTCAAAAAGCTGAAAACGAAGTCATTGCTACTGCTTCTGCCGGTTTCACATTTAAATTCGGTAAAACTGATTTCCAAGTTGTTGAACCAATGGATTACGGTTTGATTAACGATTTGAACAGCAAAATCAATGCCCTTCGTTCAGAAAACGACCAGTTGTCAAAACGTCCGGTTTCTTGCCCTGAGTGTCCAAAAGCAGTTCCTGCTACTGTAGTTAACGAAGTGAATTATGTTCCTAATGTAGTATTCTTCCGTTTGAACAGCTCTAAAATTGATGCTAATCAACAAATTAGCGTATATAACACAGCTCAGTTCATGAAGAATACAGGAGAAAAAATTAAAGTTGTAGGTTACGCTGACCAAAAAACAGGAACAGGTGGTTATAACTTGAAATTGTCTGAAAAACGTGCTAAAGCCGTTGCTAAAGAACTTAATACAAAATATAACATTCCTACTGAAAATATTATAGTAGAATGGAAAGGTTCTGACGAACAACCATATCCGGAAAATAACTGGAACCGCGTTGTAATCATGAGCGCTCAATAAGAATTTGGAATATACAGCGTAATATTCTATCGATTAAAAAGAAGATGTGTAAATAACACATCTTCTTTTTTTTGTATTTAATTGAAAATCAGGATTGGCTTACTTAAAATTGATATTTTTTCTAAAAAAAATGTTTACAAAGTGAGTAGGTTTTTAAATCCAGATTGTCTTATATTTATTGTTCAGGATTTTGCTAAACTGAAGTAATTAATGAAATTATTCAACTTCGACAATCTTAATGATTTGAATCTGTGGGATCGATTCCTGACGGGAGATGATGGTGCATACGAATTTATTTATAAAAAATATTCTCAAGATCTATTTTCATATGGAATGAGGTTTACTTATGATCGGGAAATAGTCAAAGATTGTATGCAGGATGTTTTTTTGAAGATATATAATAACCGGTACCAATTAACCCGGGTTCAGAATCTCAGGTTTTATCTTTATGTAGCTCTGAAAAATTCTTTATTTAATGTTTTTGATAAAACAGGTAATATGTATAATATAGATACTGTGGAACCTGTATTTAACTTGGAATATACGGTAGAACAAAAAATGATTGATGAAGAGGATGATCTTGAAATAAAAGATAATATTGTAAATATGTTGTCTCAACTTACTCCTCACCAGAAAGAAATTATTCATTATCGGTTTATGGAGGGCCTGAAAATTCGGGAAATCGGACAAATTATGCATATGAATGAACAGTCTGTACATAACCTGCTTTTACGTACAATCAAAAAAATAAGGAAGATACTTAAGAAAAAAGAAGAGGTAATAACCCGGAAAGGTGCAGCTATAAAAGTTATTCATAATAAAACGAAGTAGAATGAAGTTGAGTTCCGATGACATAAAGACTGATTACTCAAACTATACAGTTGAAGATCTTCTTCTAGATGACTTTTTTGTTAGATCAATGATTAGTCCGACAAAATTCTCTGATCAATTCTGGCAATCACAGATCGAAAACGGAATTTTGGATGCTACTGTATATGAATCCGCCGGATTATTCATTGAGACAGTGCAATCACCAAGGGAAAGGATGGATTCCGTGGAAATAACCGAGTTCTGGAGTCTCCTGGAATCATCAAATAAAAAGTCCCGAAAAAAACATCAAAGATTTTTTGCTATAACTTCTGTTGCTGTTTGTTTTATAATGGTGCTGGCCGGATTCTTCTATTTTTATCAATACCAGAAATCTGATCAGGCATCGACTGGGATTGAAAATGTTAAGAAACCGGATATCTTAACATCAGATGTAAGCCTTGTCTTAACAGACCAGAAATCAGTTTCATTTCAGGGTGCAGATGTGGAGATAAGATATGATTCGGATGGGGTAAAAGTGAATAATGAGAAGTTGGTGATTGAAGAATCTGAGGTTAAGGGTAAAAGCTCCCGGATGGATTATAATCAGATTTTGGTACCTGCCGGACGACGAACGACTTTATCTCTTCCTGATGGAACGAAAGTGTGGCTGAATGCCGGTAGCAGAGTCGTATATCCGGTTGAATTCAGTCCTGAAAAAAGGGAGATTTATGTGGATGGAGAGGCTTATCTGGACGTTGCCCGTAATCCGAACAAACCATTTGTCGTAAAAACTTCTCAAATAAATGTAACTGTCTATGGAACAGAATTTAATGTGAATGCTTATGAAAATAGTTCGGAACAGAATGTAGTTCTGGTTTCCGGATCGATTGTAGTAACCGGTAAAAATAAAGAAAAAATAAACCTTCAGCCAAGCCAGATGTATACCTTCTCAGAAGAAGGAGATCTGTCGGTCAGGCAGGTCGATGTGGATGATTATATATTATGGTGCAAAGGTTTATATCAATACAAAAGCGAAAGTCTGGGAGTTATTCTGAAACGTCTGGCCCTTTACTACGGAGAAGATATTGTATTTGATTCTTCTGTGAGTGTCTTGAAATGTACAGGAAAACTGAATATGAGGGATAACCTGAAAACTGTTATTGATGGGATAGCTAAAACAGTACCGATACAATGTGATTATGTAGATGGAAAATATCATATATTAATCAAATAAAAGTAAATGCCAATGAAACATGCTGATTGAAAATTATTTTAACCAGGGTGGGGATATTAGTCTCCTTAGATACTTGTATTTAAATTTATAAACTTAAATCTAATCTGTTAAATGATGATTAAGAAACTAAGTGACACGCCAACAACGTGTCGTAAAACGAAGATGATCTATATCGCTAGATTATTATTTTTATTCCTGTTTTTGAAAATAGGAATTGTGAGTGCCACTTCTATGTATTCCCAGGTAACGACTTTATCGCTGAATGTAAACAGTAAGTCCGTAAAAGATGTGTTTACGGAAATAGAGAAAAAAACCGAATATGTTTTTTTCTATTATGATGATGTGCTGGATGTAAACAGAAAGGTTAACATTTCTGTTAAAGAACAGACCTTAGATAAAGTTCTGGAGCAGTTGTTTGCGGATACAGACAATACTTATTATATCGAAGACAAGCAGGTATTTATAGCTAAAGCGGGAGCTGAGGCTGCTATCCGTCAACAACAAAAAGGCCTGGCTGTGAATGGTACTGTTGTCGATGCCAAAACTGCAGAAACCTTGCCCGGAGTAAGTATCACAGTGAAATCCTTTACAACCTGCTTTTGAACAAGTCGCAACAACAATTAATGTCGAACCCGCTTTTGGTGGAGTGAGTGTTACCTGGGAAAATACGACAGGAAAAGAAGTGGCGGTAAAAATTAATTATGTGGATAAAACAAATGGGAAAACATCTTCGGTGAAAAACTCCCGTAAACAGGCTGACACTCTGAGTATTGATAATATGGTTATTGAAACCCAGGTCGTAGAGGTGCAGGTAGGAGACGGAAAGAATGCGTATAGTACGCCTAAATCATTTACAGTCACACCTTTGTTTGAAGAAGATATCAACCAAAAATCATGGACTGTCATTGATTTCCAATCGGAAGAGACTTCAGGGGAAGGGGCTGTCAACGGACGGGCAAGTTGTACTATCGATGGCGATCTGACAACGTTTTGGCATTCTGTGTGGACTTCTTCCGGAGCGGAACTGCCAGCCTGGATAACCTACGACATGAAGAAAGAAATCGTGTTGTCGAAAGTTGCAACTACTCGTAGACCAGGTAATACATCACTGAAGACTGTCGAGATTTATGTAAGTAATAATCCTAATGATTTCGGAGAGAAGGTGGGGACAATTGCTTATGTTTCAGGAGATTCCGGTGGAGCGACAAAGTGGGTGGCATTGCCTGTTCCTGCCCGCGGAAGATACCTGAAACTGAAGATGCCGGATAGTACTTCCGGATCCGCGGTTCTATCAATGGCTGAAGTCCAGGCAAAAGGATCAACTAATCCGTAATGCTATGACAGAAGAATAATAAACCTTGACTATTTTGTGTTTTTAAGGCTTTTTGTTGTCTCCTGTTATGTTCTGGAGACGACAAAGAGCCTTAATCTTTTATGCCGGTCTCTTTTGGGATTTAATTAAAAAAAGACTAATTTTGTAAACCGATTTAAAAATGAATGAAGAACGTAAAAGGTTATGGTTTTTTGATTAAATGGCTGGTCGTCTTAGGAGACGTCTTAGTCTTTAATTTGATATTTCTTCTGGTATATTTCTGGACAAGATCATATGAACTTCCGGATTTTGCAGGCAGATTGAAGATTGTAATTCTATTGTTGAATTTCTGTTATCTTTTTACTCTTTATTTTGTCCCTGTTAAAATTGATATACCGGTTCTTTATACGGACAAGGTCGTTCAACGTTCATTATCTTTGGTAGCTCTTCATGTGATTCTTTTCGTCACATGTTTAGCTTTTCTGGATATAAATTCAAGTGATTTTCCGACAAAGTTTCTTGTTGTTTATTATGTTTTGCTGTTTCCGATATTCTCTATATGGCGTATTTTGGCCAGAGAAGCATTGAAACGTTATCGAAGAATCGGGCGAAATTTTAAAAAGGTCGTTATCATCGGGGCTGGTAAAAATGGAATGGATCTGTACACCGAGCTGAAAAAAGAAATGGCTTATGGATATCAGGTGCTCGGTTTCTTTGACGATAATATGTTGTTGAAAAATTCACTGCCTAATTATCTGGGAATGACTCATGAAGTAGAAGAGTATGTCCTGGGAAATTCTGTAGATGAGATTTATTGTACCTTACCAAATTCACAGGATGAAAAAATTGTGAGGATACTCAACTTTTCCGAAAAGAATATGGTTCGGTTTTATATTGTTCCGGAGTTTTATCGTTATCTGAAGAAAAAAATGACTTTGGAAAATATAGAATCATTACCTGTTATGATGGTGCGTTCAGAACCTTTGCAATATATTCATAACCGTATGATTAAGAGGGTCTTTGATGTCGTTTTTTCTTTAATATTTTTAATAACAATATTTCCGGTCTGTTATCTGATCTTTGGATTGTTGATTAAATTATCATCCTCAGGACCGGTGTTTTTTAAACAACTGAGAACCGGAATTTATGGGAAAGATTTTTATTGTTATAAGTTCAGGTCAATGAAGTTGAATGATGATGCTGATGAAAAACAGGCGGCAAAAGATGATCCTCGTACAACTAAAATAGGCAAATTCCTGAGAAAAACTAATCTGGATGAGATTCCTCAATTTTATAATGCTCTAAAAGGGGATATGAGTATTGTCGGTCCCCGTCCTCACATGTTGAAACATACAGAGCTATACTCCATGTTGATCGATAAGTATATGGTACGTCACTTGGTAAAGCCTGGTATTACAGGTTGGGCTCAGGTGAACGGTTACCGGGGAGAAACGAAAATGGTGGAACAGATGGAGCAGCGAGTAAGAATGGATGTCTGGTACCTTGAAAACTGGACATTCTTGCTGGATCTCAAAATTGTCGCGGTGACAATTTTTAATATGTTCCGCGGAGAGAAGAATGCTTACTGAAAAAGTATTACCTTTGTAGTCTGATGGGAAGAATTATAGCAATAGATTATGGCCGTAAACGGACAGGATTGGCTGTTTCCGATGTGATGAGGCTGATAGCAGGTGCATTGACTACGCTTCCCGGAGATAAAGTGATCGATTTTTTGCGGGATTACACATCCAGGGAGCCTGTTGATTTGTTTATATTAGGAGAACCCAAACAAATGAATAATCAACCTTCGGAAAATATGCAATGGGTGGCTATTTTTAAAAAACAACTGCAAAAAGCATTTCCTGAGATTGAAATTAGGATGGTGGATGAGAGATTTACATCAGTATTGGCTCATCGCGCGATGCTTGATGGAGGCTTAAAGAAAAAAGATCGTCAGAATAAGGAAATTGTCGATCAATTGAGTGCAACAATTATTTTACAAACATATTTAGAAGCAAACAGAATATGATTTTACCGGTTTATATTTGTGGACAACAGGTTTTAAGAAAGGTCTGCCAGGATATTCCTGCTGATTATAAGGATTTGGGACAGTTAATTGAAAACATGTTTGAAACGATGTATAATGCAGACGGAGTAGGATTGGCTGGCCCTCAGGTGGGATTAGATTACCGTATTTTTGTAGTTGACCTGAATATATTCGCAGATGAAAAACCTGAATTCGAAGGTTTTAAAAAGACATTTATCAACGCTCAAATAATAGAACGGGATGGGGAAGATGTTGTTCTTGAAGAAGGATGTTTGTCTATCCCTGGAATTCATGAAAATGTGACACGTAAAGACAGAATCCGCATACAGTATCTGGATGAGAATCTGAAGCCTCAGGATGAATATTTTGAGGGTTATAAGGCCAGGGTTATTCAACATGAATATGATCATATAGAGGGAATTTTGTTTGTGGATCATATTTCCGGTATCAGGAAACAGTTGATTAAAGGAAAGTTGAATAATATGCTTAAAGGAAAAGTTAATTGTTCTTATAAAGTGAAACCTGTAGCATTGAAGTAATCAGAAAAAAGACGAAAGAAAATCATAAAAAAACAAAAGAAGATGCTTATTAAGCTTCTTTTTTTGTTTTATTGATTATATTTGTCGTCGTTTCGTAAGCTTTATAAAATGAGAAGATCTTTTAGACTTGTTCTAACTTTACTTTTAACCACTTTTGCTACATCTGTTTGTTCGCAAATTAATGCGGATCGGGTTTTAGCCACAGGGAGGAATGCATTATATTTTGAAGATTATATTCTTTCTATTCAATATTTTAATCAGGTTATAAGGGTAAAACCATATTTACCGGAGCCTTATCTTTTTCGGGCGATGGCCAAATTTAGCCTTGATGATTATCAGGGAGCGGAAGCAGATGCTACTTTAGCTCTCGAACGTAATCCATTTTTATTTTATGCATACCAATGCAGAGGAGCCGCGCGCCAAAGTCTGGGAAACTACCAGGGAGCAATCTCGGATTATCAGGAAGCATTGAAAGTCAGACAGGAGGATCAACAGTCGATGGTAAACCTGGGGATTGCTTATCTTCAGGCTAAGAACTATGATGAGTCTGAGAAAACATTTGATTTATTATTAAAACACCAACCTAAGTATTCCCGCGCATATATGCTTCGGGGTGCTCTGTTCGCAGAAAAAGGCGATACTGTAAAATCCCTGGTAAATTTCGAAAAAGCAATCGAATTGGATAAATATTATGCTCCGTCGTATGGGCAAAGAGGGTTGTTGTATTTACAACAAGGTGATTACCGTAAAGCCGTGGCGGATTTTGATCAGGCACTCAAGCTGGATGATCAAAATATCGGATTCTTTATTAACCGGGGGTTGGCACGTTATTATCTCAATGATTTGAAAGGCGCTATGTCTGATTATGATCAGGTAATGTTGCGGGATTCTAAGAATCTTGTAGCCCGGTTTAACAGGGGATTATTGAGAGCTCAGGTCGGAGATGATAATAGAGCTATTGAAGATTTTGATGAAGTCATAGCGCAGGAACCCGATAATTTTATGGCTGTTTATAACCGGGCGATATTAAAAGAGCAGACCGGAGATAATAGGGGGGCGATAGCAGACTTAAATGCCGTATTGAAGGAATACCCTAATTTTGTTCCCGGATTTTATTATCGTTCCGAAATAAAAAGAAAGATGAACGATACAAAAGGTGCTGACCGTGATTATTGGTATGCTTATGATCTGGATCAGAATTTGCGTAAGGAACGTGAAAAAGGTAAACAGATAACCGGTAAAGGTGTTGTAGAGCCGGGAACCGCAGTTGCAGACAATAATGAGGATGAAAAAACACGGGAAAAATCGGATAAAAATATTGAAAAATTCAATAAACTGGTTATCTATGATAAGGATGAACAGGACCAGTCTCGTTATAAAAGTGAATTGAGAGGACGTGTGCAAGACAAACAAGTAAAGGTTGACCTTTTGTCACAATTTGTAATTACTTATTATGAAAAAGATGATGCTTTGAGGAAATCCTCTCATGCGGATAGAATGATTGAAGATTTCAATAATCGTAAGTTACTTAAACTTAAATTGAAAATTATCAGTGATGAGGCTGCGTTGACAGATGAACAGGCCGATTTCCATTTTCAATCGATTAATGATTATTCATTGCTTGTCGGGAAAAATGAAAAGGATGTAAATGCTCTGTTCGGACGAGCTTTGGATTATATGGTTTTGCAGGATTTAGTTGAAGCTGAAGCTGATTTTACACGAATTATAGCAGTGGATCCGCAATTTGCCATGGCATATTTTAACCGAGCTGTTGTCCGATACAAACAAATTGAGTTGAATACTTATAATTCCGGTTCATCAGAAACTTCGTCCGGTTTGTCCATAAGTTTACAAGCAGGAAAGAGAACCTCGTCTCCTGTGCCCGGAGCTCAATATGGGATTACAAAAATTCAGGAGTCGAATTCGAATCCTGAAAAATTTTATGAGCAGGATATGATTATCAGGGATTATGATATGGTATTGAAAATCAATCCTGATTTTGTTTATGCGTACTTTAACAGGGGTAATATGCGTTGTGTTCAAAAGGATTTCAGGGCTGCTATCCTGGATTATAATGAAGCAATCAGGAGAGAACCTGATTTTGCAGAAGCTTATTTTAATAGGGGACTTTCCCGTCTTTCTCTCGGAGATACCAAACGGGGGATTGAAGACCTGAGTAAAGCCGGTGAATTGGGTATTGTTCGCGCATATAATATCATCAAACGTATGTCGAGTGAATGATTAATATAAATAAATAACTTTGAGATGAAAAAACTGATTTATCTAATGACAGCAGCTGTTTTCTTATTACCCGGCTGTAAATCAAAAACTGAGCAAAAGCCTGTTGAACAGGACGCTGACGTTAAGCTGATTACGCTTGACCCCGGACATTTTCATGCCGCTCTAGTTCAGAAAATGGCTTATCCGCAAGTTTCTAACGATGTTTACGTGTACGCACCCGGAGGTGATGAATTGAACGAATATCTGAAGAAAATAGAAGCTTACAACTCTCGTCCGGAAGAGCCGACACATTGGAATGAAATTGTTTATACCGGCTCGGATTTTCTTGAAAAGATGCTTTCAGAGAAAAAAGGTAATGTTATGGTGACTGCCGGAAATAATAAATTGAAAACCGAGTATATCCTTAAAACATTGCAGGCTGGAATTAATGTATTGGCAGATAAGCCAATGGTTATTGTTCCTGAAAATTTTGAGATGTTGAAACAATGTTTTGAAATAGCAAAAGAAAAAAATATTTTGTTGTACGATATCATGACTGAAAGATATGAGATCACGACAATGCTTCAGCGTGAATTATCTCTGCAACCGACTATTTTCGGTGAATTAGAAAAAGGAACACCTGAAAATCCGGCGGTAACAAAGGAAAGTGTACATCACTTTTTCAAAATGGTTTCAGGAAGCCCTGTGAAACGTCCGGCGTGGTTTTTTGATGTGGAACAACAAGGAGAAGGTATTGTAGATGTAAATACTCACCTGGTTGACCTAGTACAATGGGAGTGTTTTCCGGAACAAGTTATCGACTATCAAAAGGATATTGAATTGTTGAATGCTAAGCGTTGGACTACAGCTGTAGATCTTCCTCAGTTCAAACAAGCTACCGGATTGGAAAATTATCCTGATTATTTACAGAAAGATGTTGCAAACAATGTATTGCAGGTTTACGCTAATGGTGAAATCGTATATCGTTTGAAAGGTATTTGTGCTAAAGTATCTGTAATATGGAACTATCAGGCTCCGGAAGGTGCTGGTGATACCCATTTCTCTGTTATGCGTGGTTCGAGAGCGAATCTTGTAATCCGTCAGGGTGCCGAACAAAATTATAAGCCTGAGCTTTATATTGAGCTTGTAGCAAAGCCTACCGCTGACTATGTAACCGAGATGGAGAAAACATTTGTAGACGTAGAAAAGAAATATCCGGGTATCGGTCTTGAGAAAGTTTCGGATATAATATGGAAAGTAAGCATTCCGGATAGTTACCGTAATGGGCATGAAGCTCACTTCGGTCAGGTAACAGAAAAATATTTGCAATTTATTAAGGATAAGCAAATGCCGACATGGGAAGTGCCGAATATGATTGCGAAGTATTATACTACAACAGAGGCGCTTAAATTGGCAAAGAAAAAATAAACCTCTTAATCAAGGTAAGAAATGAAGCCTCAAAGTCGCAAAAATTATGAACTGTGCGACTTTGAGGCTTCATTTCTTACCTTGATGGGATTTATCTTGTCATGTGAGACGTATCTGACTTAATTCTTCAGTGAATTTATGAAGGGCTTTGTCCATTTTTTGTATTGTTTTTTCTGAAGGTTTTCTAATCCCCGAGGCGTAGTGAAATAACTGTTTCTGATTTATTCCGGTAATCCTTTCCAATGCTGATTTGGTAAATATCCCGGAGTAATAGGCTAGAAAAGAGGGAATATCGAAGTTGTATTCAATTTTATATTCGCCTTTTAGGATTTCGGGTAATTCTGATTTAGATCTAGTCTTGATAAATAGTCTCATTCCTTCTAAAGCATTTTCTTTTGCTTCTTGCACTGTATTGCCTCCACCATATATTCCGGGACAATTTTCGGCGTAAGCTCCAAAGTGATCCTTGCTGGCTCCTATTGTAATGATAATTTTCTCCATAAATATCTAAAATTTATTGAGACTATTTTAGTCTCATCTGTTTCTCAATTGATTTCCTTAAAGGCTCATACATCTCTTTTGATCCGTGATAGGGTACTGGAGGTGATAACTCGCTATCTTTTTCGCAAAAATAATGACTTCCTGTTGCGGAAATAAATTTCCAGCCATTCTTAATTATTTTACGATGAAATTCTGAGTATTTCATATTTTTGGTTTTGGTTCAATGATGTCTCAAAGATAGCTATTTCGTTATCATTTTGATTTCTTTTTATTGTTAAATATATTTAAAATGCTGATGTGTGTTTGACTGCAAAAAATACCAAGCCTTCGATGAGGACAAAATAAAAAAAGAATATTACCTTTGTAGCTTGATTTTTTTAAAGGCTTTATTATGATTAAGATAACATTTCCTGATGGTTCGGTTCGGGAATATTCAAAAGGAACAACTTCATTGCAGATTGCAGAGAGCATTAGTTCAAGGCTAGCTCAGGATGTCATTGCCGCAGGTGTTAATGGTGATACCTGGGATTTGACGCGTCCTATTAATGAAGATGCATCTGTAAAACTTTATAAATGGGAAGACGAAGAAGGTAAACACGCTTTTTGGCACTCTTCGGCTCACCTGATGGCTGAAGCTTTACAGGAACTGTATCCTGGAATCAAATTCGGAATAGGTCCGGCTATTGAGAATGGATTTTATTATGATGTCGATCCGGGAGAAGGTGTTGCTATTAAAGATAGCGATTTTCCTAAGATCGAGGCTAAAATGATGGAATTGGTCGCACGGAAAGAAGCTATCGTTCGTAAAGATATTGCGAAAGCCGAAGCGATGAAAATGTTTGGTGATCGTGGCGAAAGTTATAAAACCGAACTGATCGGCGAATTAGAAGACGGTACTATTACTACTTATTCTCAAGGTAGTTTTACTGATTTGTGCCGAGGACCTCACTTGCCGGATACATCTTATATCAAGGCTTTGAAATTGATGTCAGTTGCCGGTGCTTACTGGCGTGGAGACGAAAAACGTCGCCAATTGACCCGTATTTATGGTATCACTTTCCCTAAAAAGAAAATGCTGGATGAATATCTGGAATTGTTGGAAGAAGCTAAGAAACGTGACCACCGTAAAATCGGTAAAGAACTGGAATTGTTTACATTTTCTCAGAATGTGGGACAAGGTTTGCCTTTGTGGTTGCCGAAAGGAACTCAATTGCGCTTGAAACTCGAAGACTTTTTGAAACGCATCCAACGTAAATATGGTTACCAACAGGTAATGACCCCGCATATTGGTAATAAATTACTTTATGTGACTTCCGGTCACTATGCGAAATACGGAAAAGATTCATTCCAACCGATTCATACTCCGGAAGAAGGAGAAGAGTTTTTGTTGAAACCAATGAACTGTCCTCACCACTGTGAGATCTATAAGGCATTTCCTCGTTCATATAAAGATCTTCCTCTTCGTTTGGCTGAGTTCGGAACGGTTTACCGTTATGAACAAAGTGGAGAATTGCACGGTTTGACTCGTGTTAGAGGGTTTACTCAGGATGATGCACATATTTTCTGTTCTCCTGATCAGGTAAAAGAAGAGTTCAAAAAAGTAATGGAGATTATCAATATTATTTTCAAAGCTTTGGATTTTAAAGATTATGAAGCTCAAATCTCATTGCGTGACCCGGATAACAAAGAAAAATATATAGGTACGGAAGAAAACTGGAATAAAGCAGAAGCCGCGATTATCGAGGTTTGCCAGGAATCAGGTATTAAGGCCCGTGTAGAATTAGGTGAAGCCGCGTTCTACGGCCCTAAACTGGATTTCATGGTGAAAGATGCTTTAGGTCGCCGTTGGCAGCTGGGTACTATCCAGGTCGATTACAACCTGCCGGATCGTTTCGAGCTGGAATATGTCGGAGCTGATAATAAAAAACACCGTCCGGTGATGATTCACCGCGCTCCATTCGGTTCTATGGAACGTTTTGTGGCCGTGTTGATCGAACACACTGCCGGTAAATTCCCGATCTGGTTGACTCCGGATCAGGCAGTCATCCTTCCGATCAGTGAGAAATTTAACGATTACGCCTACGAAGTGGCAAAACAACTTAACGAACAGGATATTCGTGTGTTGGTTGACGATCGTAATGAAAAAATAGGCCGTAAAATTCGTGACAATGAATTGAAAAAAATACCATATTTGCTCATTGTCGGGGAGAAAGAAGCTGAAAATAATGAAGTTTCTGTAAGAAAACAAGGTGAAGGTGATGGCGGTTCAATGAAAATTACTACCTTTGCCGAAATTTTGAATGATGAGTCTGAAAAACAGATGAATCAATGGCAACGACAATAATAAAAATAATATAAAAGTAGAATAACTATTATTGAATGAAGAAAGACAATCTTAAGGATCAATATCGAGTAAATGAAAAGATCCGTGCCAGAGAGGTGCGTTTAGTAGGAGATGATGTAACCCAAGGTGTTTATTCTCTTATGGAAGCCCAGAAGATTGCCCGAGAACAAGGATTAGACCTGGTTGAAATTTCCCCGAATGCAGATCCCCCTGTATGTAGAATTACTGATTATCAGAAGTTTATCTATCAACAGAAGAAACGCCAGAAAGAACAAAAGGCTAAATCCGTAAAAATCGTTGTGAAGGAGATTCGTTTCGGACCTCAAACTGACGATCATGATTATAATTTTAAGCTTAAACATGCTAAGAGTTTCCTTGAAGACGGAGCAAAAGTGAAAGCTTATGTATTTTTCAAAGGACGTTCGATCCTTTTCAAAGAACAAGGCGAAGTGTTGTTGTTACGTTTTGCCGATGATTTGGAAGATTATGCTAAAGTAGAGCAATTGCCTGCTTTGGAAGGCAAGAAGATGATCATCATGCTGGCTCCTAAAAAAGCGCCTGTAGCAGTACCTAAACCGGTTGTGAAACCGGCTCCGGTTCCCCCTTCTGCAAAAGAGGAGAAGCCTGCTTCGGAAGTGGGAGAGTGAGGGTTGTCAAACGAAAAAATAAACGGCCTGATGGCCTGCTAAGTATAAACTATTAATAATAAGTACAATGCCGAAAATGAAGACTAATTCCGGTGCCAAAAAAAGATTTACTCTTACCGGAACAGGAAAAATCAAAAGAAAACACGCTTTTAAAAGTCACATCTTGACAAAGAAGACTACAAAGCAAAAAAGAAGACTGACTCACACAGCAACTGTTAACACTGCCGATGAAGGACGTGTGAAAAAATTGTTGGCGTTGAAATAAGCCTAATTTCAGTGATTTTCTAAAAGATTTATTAACAGAGTTTTAGCAGCAAAAGACCACAAATAATGTGGCGCTAACACTAAACATTTTTATTACTATGCCTAGATCGGTAAATCATGTAGCTTCAAGAGCTAAAAGAAAAAGAATCCTCAAACTGACGAGAGGATATTATGGCGCAAGAAAGAACGTATGGACAGTCGCCAAAAATACATGGGAAAAAGGTTTAACTTATGCTTTCCGTGACCGTCGTGCTAAAAAACGTAACTTCCGTGCTTTGTGGATTCAACGTATCAACGCTGCTGCACGCCTGGAAGGAATGTCTTATTCCCGTTTGATGGGTGCTTTGCACAAAAATGGAATCGAAATCAACCGTAAGGTTTTGGCTGACTTAGCGATGAACCATCCGGAAGCTTTCAAAGCAATTGTTACTAAGGTAAAATAATTATTCCTTATGATAGGTACAAAAAAGGCGCTCGATTGGGCGCCTTTTTCGTTATACAATATATCCGAACAAATCGCTATCCTGATTCAGAACTTTAAACTCAAAATCATTTGCTTTCAGGCGCTCGATTAATCTCTCGTAGTCGTTTTTGTCGTTAAGTTCGATACCAACTAAAGCAGGGCCGCTTTCTTTCTCTGTCTTTTTCAAGTATTCGAATCTGACAATATCGTCATTTTCGCTGAGGACGTTGTTGACAAAATTCTTAAGGGCGTTGGGGCGTTGGGCAAAGCGGATAATGAAATAGTGCTTTAATCCTTCGAAAAGCAAAGAACGTTCTTTTATTTCAGCCATCCGGTCAATGTCATTATTGCTCCCACTAATGATGCAGACAACATTTTTTCCTTTTATTTCTTCTTTATAATGTTTAAGTGCTGCCGCTGAAAGCGCTCCGGCCGGTTCAATAACTATAGCGTCTTCATTATAAATCCGGAGAATAGCAGAACAAACTTCTCCTTCCGGAATCAAACAGATATCATCAATGACTTCCTTACAAATAGAATAGGTGAGATCGCCTGCTCTTTTTACGGCAGCGCCATCAACAAATTTATCAATTTTATCTAAAGTAACCGGATGTCCGGCTTCAATAGCTGCTTTCATGCATGCAGCGCCCATGGGTTCTACCGCAATGATTTTTGTTTGAGGTGAATGGGTCTTGAAATAAGCCCCAACACCGGAACACAGCCCTCCTCCTCCAACCGGGAGAAAAAGATAATCGACCTGGGGTAATTCTTCCAGGATCTCGGCAGCAATGGTCGCTTGTCCTTCAATAATGCGGGTGTCGTCGAATGGCGGTATGAAAGTCATACCATGCTCTGTTGTATATCGTTTGGCAGATTCGGCACAGTCATCGAATGTATCTCCTTCCAAAATAATCTCAATGTATTCACTTCCAAACATCTTTGTTTGCTTGATTTTTTGCTTTGGAGTGATGACCGGCATAAATACAATCCCCTTTATTTTCAGTGCATTACAACTGTAAGCAAATCCTTGTGCATGGTTCCCTGCACTGGCGCATACAACTCCTTTTTGCAGGGTTTTGTCGTCTAAACTGCTAATCATGTTGTATGCTCCCCGTATTTTATAGGATCGTACGATTTGCAGGTCTTCTCTTTTGAGGTAGACGTTTGCCGAATATCTGTTGGAAATTCTCTGGTTAAATTGTAACAAGCTTGTTTTAACAACCGACTTCAAGCGTTTACGGGCCTCTGAGACCTGTAAATTATATTTTTCTAAAAAGGACATTGTAATATCTGGTTTTATGCTACAAAATTACAAAAAATACGGGGAGATACGAACACTTTGATATAAAAAGAATTAGGCTGTAATCCGATGGCTCCTGCCGCTCCTTCAAAGAAGGTGTTTACTATAATGAGTGAAGATTACAGTCAGTTGAAAGGTTATGAACCCGATGCCGACTTGGGCGTTGGCTGCGGATTGCCCACGCAATATGCGCGGATTCAAAAAGACGATACCGTTGTCGATTTAGGTAGTGGAGCAGGTAACGACTGTTTCATCGTTCGCGAGGAAACAGGCGAAAACGGTCACGTTTTCGGTATCGACTTTGCCCCGCAAATGCTTGTCAAAGCAAGATCCAACGCCACCCGCCGGGGTTTTACAAACATAGAGTTCATGGAGGGCGACATTGAAAATATGCCGTTGCCTGATAAAACCGCCGATGTGGTGGTAAGTAACTGCGTGCTGAACCTGTTGCCCCGCAAAGACCGTATTTTCAAAGAAATTTACCGGGTACTGAAACCGGGCGGGCATTTCTGTATTTCCGATGTAGTTCTTAATGGCGTATTCCCGAAAGAATTTACCAATAAGCTGCCATGTATGCGGGCTGCATTGCCCCAGCGCCATTCAACGAGAAGAATATTTGGGCGAAATAGAAAAAGCGAATTTTTCCGATATTAAAGTCGAACGGACAAAAACAATAACCATTCCCGATGAAGTTTTGGAAGAACATTTGGATAGTGCCACCATTGCAAAATATAAAGCTGATAATGTGGTATCTATTCCATTACGATAACAGGAAAGCGACCGGAATAAGAATTTTAGATTTTTTTGAGGCTAAAACCTTGGATTTGTCTTACATATCTCGTAAAACCGGATAAATGCATTGTTCACAACCCGATTTCCACCCGGAGTAGGATAATCTCCTGAGAAGTACCAATCCCCCTGATGTTTTGGACACGCCTCATGCAGTCCGTCTAATGATTGGAAAACAATATGTACTTCGGCTTTAGTTTCAGCAGGAGTCAGCATTTCTGCCATTTTATCTGCAATCTCTTCTACTGTAAATGGTTTGTAAATGCCTGTTACATAGTTTACTATCTTTTCTTTTGGAAAGTATTGCTGAGCTTTACATTTATCATATGTTTCCTTGATAATATGTTGCAATCCCCGTTCTTCTAACAAGGCAATTGCCGCGCGGAAGGCTGCGAATTCATCCATCCGGTTCATATCGATTCCGTAGCAATCGGGATAACATACTTGTGGAGAAGAAGATACAATGATGATCTTTTTAGGATGGAGTCGATTCAATATTTTAATGATGCTCTGTTTTAAGGTTGTGCCGCGGACAATACTGTCGTCGATTACCACTAAGTTATCCTGGTATGGACGAATTGATCCGTAAGTGACATCATATACGTGAGCCGCCAGATCTTCCCGGCTACTACCTTCAGTTATGAAAGTTCTTAATTTGATATCTTTGATAGCGACTTTTTCCTGACGGACCCTGAAATCCATTTTCTGACTGCGAATATAATCATCTAAACCTTCCATCATTCCGTAAAAAGCAACTTCCGCTGTATTCGGAATAAAAGAAAATACGGTGTTTTTCAAATCGTAATCGATAGTTTCCAGAATAGGTTGTACCAGAGTTTTTCCTAGCTTTTTTCTTTCGGCATAGATATCCTGATCGCTTCCCCGGGAGAAATAGATCCGTTCAAAAGAACAAGGTTTTATATTTTGAGGTTGTAAAATTTGTTCCAGGCTTATTTCGCCATTTTCATCTATCAGGAAAGATTGCCCGGGAAGAAGTTCTTTTACATTTTCAGCGTCGACATTCATTACTGTCTGTATAACAGGACGTTCGGATGCCACGATCGCAATTTCTTCATCATAATAATAGAATGCAGGACGAATTCCACAAGGGTCGCGAAAGGCAAACATCTGAGTAGTCCCGGTCATTCCACAAATCACATAACCTCCGTCCCAGCTTTGGGACGATTGGCGTAATATTTTTGCAAGATCGATTTCTTCAGCGATTTTCTTATTGATAGCTTCCCCATTAGGATATTGAGACTTGTATCGTTCATACAGATCGTGTACTTCATCGTCCAAAAGACTGCCCATGGTTTCCAGGATCATCAGCGTATCGGAGTAGAGGCGGGGATGCTGTCCTTGCCTGACCAGTTGTTCGAAAATCTCATCGACATTTGTCAGGTTAAAGTTTCCGCAAAGCATCAGGCTTCTCGAACGCCAGTTGTTTCTTCGTAGAAAGGGATGGACGTAATCTATCCCGGAGCGTCCTGTTGTGCTATACCTCAGGTGACCCATATAAGCTTCTCCACAAAAGGGAATACTTTTATAAGGAGTGGCCTCAGGGGTTATTCCGATTGATTTGTGCACATTTTCAAAGATTTCCAGTATGGCTCCGTTTCCCATGGCACGCTCCCTGAAGATATATTCTGTCCCGGGAGGCGCTGTTGCGCTCACACAAGCCAGACCAGCACCTTCCTGTCCGCGGTTGTGTTGTTTTTCCATCAGCAAATACAATTTATTCAATCCGTATTGCCATGTACCGTATTTTTCAACATAATATTGAATCGGTTTGAGCAACCTGACCAGAGCGATGCCACATTCGTGCTTAATTTCTTCCATCTTTGATTCTTCTGAGAGCTTCAACTGTGTCTTCCCGTTTGCCGAAAGCGGTCATACGGACAAATCCTTCACCACTTTTCCCGAACCCAACCCCAGGGGTACAAACAATTTGATGTTTGTTCAATAATTGGTCGAAAAACTCCCAGGAAGATATGTTTCCCGGAGTTTTTACCCAAATATATGGAGCATTGACACCGCCGTAAGTTACAAATCCCATGGATTCCAGGCTTTTTTTTATGATCCGTGCGTTCTCCATATAATAACCGATTGTTTCTCGTATTTGTTCTTTTCCTTCGGGAGAAAAAATCGCTTCAGCTCCACGTTGTACAATATAAGCTGTTCCGTTGAATTTAGTCGATTGACGACGGCGCCACAACTGATTTACTCCGTATTTCCTTCCGGATTTGTCCCAGGCGTTCAATTCTTTGGGAACAACAGTATATCCGCAACGAACTCCTGTGAATCCTGCTGTTTTGGAAAAACTCCGGAATTCAATGGCTACCTGTTTTGCTCCTTCGACTTCATATATGCTGTGAGGAATATTGTCTTCGGTGATAAATGCCTCATATGCGGCATCAAACAAGATCAAAACTTTTTTCTCCAGGGCATAATCAACCCATTTTTTTAGTTGTTCTTTTGTTAAGGTTGTCCCTGTTGGATTGTTTGGGTAACATAAGTAAATCATACCGACAGGTTTTGTTATTACCTCCGGAACAAAGTCGTTTTCAGGAGTACAAGGCAGATATACAATATTGTTCCATAACCCATCCTTGAAATATCCGGCACGTCCGGCCATCGCATTTGTATCCAGATAGACAGGATAAACAGGATCGGTGACAGCGACAACATTCTCAGGACTTAGTATGTCTCCGATATTTCCGGTATCACTTTTTGCACCATCACTAACAAAAACTTCATCAGGCTCTAAATGTATACCTTTCGATTTGAAATCATTCTTGATAATTGCTTCAATCAAAAATGGATAGCCGCATTCTGGGGCGTATCCATGCATTGTATGCTCATTAGCCATTTCATCGACAGCTTTATGCATGGCTTTTATCACTGCCGGTGCCAATGGCTGGGTTACATCGCCTATTCCTAAGCTGATTACTTGAGCTTCAGGATGAGATTCTTTATAAGCTTTAACCCGCTTTGCTATTTCGGAAAACAAATAACTCCCGGGTAATTTCAGAAAATGTTCGTTAATTAAGATCACTTTATTGGAATTAATGATTATTCAAAAAACTCTCCTTCAAAAACAGTTACAGCCTCTCCGGTCATGTAAACACAATTATCTGAAGGGCTCCATTCGATTTGGAGATTGCCCCCGGGTAAGGAGATGATGGAATCGCGCTCCATCATTCCATTCAATACCCCGGCGACTAGTACGGCGCAAGCTCCTGTCCCACAGGCCTGGGTTTCACCCGCGCCACGTTCCCAGACACGTACTTTTGCGTGATTTGAAGAGATTACTTCTACAAATTCGACATTAATACGTTCGGGAAATAACCTGAAATGTTCAATCTTTTTGCCTGTTTTTTCTAATTCTACAGTATCTATATTATTTGTAAATATAATTGCGTGAGGATTACCCGTTGACACGCAGGTAATATTGAAAGTTTCCGGTTCAAAATCGAAGATTTCATTTACAATTATATCCAGATCTGATTTAACCGGTATTAATCGGGTCTTCAATATTGGTTCTCCCATGTTGACCCGTACTTTCTGTACTTTCCCATTTTCAATAAAAAATTGCAAATATTTAATCCCGGCCTTAGTTTCAAGAGTAATCTCGGTTTTTGAAGTCAAATGATTGTCGTAGACATATTTTCCTACGCAGCGGGAAGCATTACCGCACATCTGGGCTTCAGAGCCGTCTGAATTGAACATCCGCATCCGGAAGTCCGCTTTGTCGGAAGGCATGATTAAAACTAACCCGTCAGAGCCAATACCTTTATGACGATCACTTATTTGTGTGGATAAGTTTTCCGGATTATTTATTTGTTCTTTGAAGCAGTCGATATATACATAATCATTACCAGCTCCGTGCATTTTGGTAAACTTCATACCTTATGTTTGTTATCTAAATGGTTTTCAAATAAAAAGACATATCCCGTCTGCAAAATTAGTAATATTGTTGTTTGTTTGCAAATTATTTAATCTTTTTGTTTTTGTTTTATTTAAAAACAACCAAAAAGATTAAATGTTTATTAAAAAATGTACATTATGGTATATTTTTGATGAATTTATAATAAATAAAAAATCAAATGGATTAACTTTGTCGAGTTTTATACTGATTAAAATATACATGGATAAAAAGATTACTTTGGTATTGGAAAATGGGATAAGCTTTGATGGTTTTTCTTTTGGCTACGAAAAGCCGGTTGCCGGAGAAGTTGTTTTCAATACCGCAATGGTGGGCTACCCTGAAAGTCTCACCGATCCTTCCTACGCGGGACAAATCCTGGCAGTTACTTATCCTTTAGTTGGAAATTATGGAGTTCCGGAAGACAAGTTTGTCGATGATTTATCTGAGTTTTATGAATCTGAAAAAATACAGGTTAGTGGACTCATAATATCAGAGTATTCTCATCAGTATAGTCATTGGAACGCGGCCAAAAGTCTCGGGGAATGGTTGAAAGAACATCAGATTCCAGCTATTTATGGAGTTGATACCCGGGAACTGACAAAATTGATCCGGGAAAAGGGATCTTTGAAAGGAAAGATAGTTTTTAATTCTCCTGATGAAATTGATTTTGTAGATCTTTCGAAGGAAAATTTGGTTGAGAAGGTCAGTTGTAATGAAGTTTTACGTTACGGAAACGGCTCAAAAACAGTTGTTTTGGTCGACTGTGGAGTGAAACACAATATTATCAGATGTTTGTTGCAATATGACGTCAATATAATCCGGGTACCCTGGGACTATGATTTTAATACCCTGGAATACGATGGATTGTTTATTTCTAACGGTCCGGGAGATCCTGAGCATTGTGAGGCTACGGTTCGGAATATTCAAAAGGCAATGGAAACGGGAAAGCCTATTTGTGGGATTTGTATGGGAAATCAACTTCTGGCTAAAGCGGGAGGTGCATCTACCTACAAATTAAAATACGGACATCGTAGCCATAATCAACCGGTTAAGTTTACATCAGGAATGCCGGGGTCTAAAGGTGAGAAATGTTTTATTACTTCTCAAAATCACGGATATGCAGTTGATATAAGTACCTTGGGCGAGGATTGGGAAGAGCTTTTTGTAAATATGAATGACGGAACCAATGAGGGAATTCGTCACAAAACAAAGCCGTTTTTTTCGGCGCAATTCCACCCGGAAGCGGCTAGTGGTCCCACTGATACGAGGTTTTTGTTTGATAAATTTATTGAATTAATTGAGACTTATGGACGTAATTAAGAAAATATTGTTGCTCGGTTCCGGAGCTCTTAAAATAGGCGAGGCCGGTGAATTCGATTATTCCGGTTCTCAGGCATTAAAGGCTTTAAAAGAAGAAGGAATTTTCACTGTATTAATAAATCCGAATATTGCTACAGTACAAACATCAGAAGGGGTTGCCGATCGAATTTATTTTCTTCCGGTTACTCCTTTTTTTGTGGAAAAAGTTATAGAGAAAGAACGCCCGGATGGAATTTTGCTTTCTTTCGGGGGACAAACAGCATTGAATTGTGGGGTAGAACTTTTTCGTTCAGGTATCTTCGAAAAATTTAATGTAAAAGTTCTGGGAACTCCGGTTCAATCTATTATCGATACGGAAGATCGGGAGCTATTCGTCCATAAATTGGATGAAATAGATGTGAAGACCATCAAAAGTATTGCGGTCGAGAGCATTGATGACGCACATTCGGCAGCAGAAGAGCTTGGATTTCCTGTGATTGTCCGTGCTGCATATGCTCTTGGAGGCTTAGGAAGCGGGTTTTGTAATGATCGCGAAGAACTACAGGCGCTGGCAGAGAAAGCATTCAACTACTCTAATCAACTTTTGATTGAAAAGTCATTGAAAGGGTGGAAAGAGATTGAATATGAAGTTGTTCGGGATCAATACGATAATTGTATTACAGTCTGTAACATGGAAAATTTCGACCCGCTGGGAATTCATACCGGTGAGAGTATAGTCGTAGCTCCATCTCAGACACTTACAAACCAGGAATATCATAAGTTACGGGAACTGGCAATCCGGATTATACGTCATATAGGTATAGTGGGAGAGTGTAACGTCCAGTATGCTTTTGATACGGTTTCTGAAGACTACCGCGTGATCGAGGTAAATGCCCGGTTGAGCCGTTCGTCGGCCCTGGCTTCGAAAGCAACAGGTTATCCTCTGGCGTTTGTCGCGGCCAAATTGGCATTAGGGTACGGCTTGAATGAATTGAAGAATTCCGTGACCAAGTCTACTACCGCATTTTTCGAACCGGCTCTGGATTATATAGTATGTAAGATTCCTCGTTGGGATTTAGGAAAATTTCATGGTGTTTCGCATGAGATCGGAAGTAGTATGAAGAGTGTCGGTGAAGTGATGGCTATAGGAAGGAGCTTTGAAGAAGTTCTTCAAAAAGGTCTTCGGATGATTTCCCAGGGAATGTACGGCTTTGTCGCAAATAAAGAACTGGAAATCGATAATATAGATAGAGCGCTTTCCGAACCTACAGACAAGCGGATTTTCATTATATCCCAGGCATTGGCAAAAGGTTATACTATTGAACAAATACATGAACTGACAAAGATAGATCTGTGGTTTTTGCAAAAATTGCAGAATATTTATCTGTGTTCCAAAGAAATAGAGAAGTACAATTCGATAAATGAGTTGCAGGGAAACCTGTTGAAAGATGCAAAACAGAAAGGATTTTCCGATTTTCAAATTGCAAAACTTCTTTTCAAGGATGATGATAAGGCTTCTGAGGAAAAGTTGAATCTTCGGAATTGGCGAAAGTCCCTCGGTATTCTTCCTGTAGTGAAACAAATAGATACTCTTGCTGCGGAATATCCTGCTCAAACAAATTATCTTTATCTGACTTATAACGGGTCGGCAAATGATGTAAAGTATCTTGGCGATCACCGGTCGATAATCGTCTTAGGATCGGGCGCTTACCGGATTGGAAGTAGTGTGGAATTTGACTGGTGCTCTGTAAATGCCCTGAATACTATCCGCGAAAAAGGATGGAGAGGGGTAATGATCAATTATAATCCGGAGACAGTTTCTACCGATTATGATATGTGTGACCGGCTCTATTTTGATGAGTTAACCTACGAACGGGTAATGGATATTGTAGAACTTGAGAATCCGCATGGTTTGATTCTTTCGATGGGGGGACAAATACCAAATAACCTAGCTCTTGCTCTGGATAAGTCGGGAGTGCCTATCCTTGGGACTTCGGCTGTCAATATAGATAATGCAGAGGACAGGCATAAATTTTCATCTATGCTCGATCGTTTGGATATAGACCAACCCCGTTGGAAAGAGCTTAGTTCTCTTGAAGACATCAACCTGTTTGTCGAAGATGTTGGATACCCTGTGTTGGTAAGGCCCTCGTATGTTCTTTCCGGAGCGGCAATGAATGTTTGTTCGAACTCTACGGAACTTGAACAATTCCTGAAACTGGCAACCAATGTATCAAAGAAACATCCTGTTGTTGTCAGCGAGTTTATTGAAAATGCAAAAGAAATAGAGATAGATGCTGTCGCTAACAAAGGGGAGGTGGTCACTTATGCTATTTCTGAACATATTGAGTTTGCCGGAGTCCATTCCGGAGATGCGACAATTCAGTTTCCACCGCAAAAACTTTATGTTGAAACAGTGAGGCGTATCAAACGGATTGCCAGGGCAATTGCCGAGTCTTTGCAAATAACAGGACCATTTAATATCCAGTTTTTGGCAAAAGATAATGATATAAAGGTAATTGAATGTAACCTGAGGGCGTCACGTAGTTTCCCGTTTGTATCTAAAGTCTTAAAACTTAATTTTATAGAAATAGCAACGAGGGTAATGCTGGGTGAGGATGTCGAGAAGCCAAACAAAAGTGAATTTGATCTTGATTATGTGGGGATTAAAGCTTCTCAGTTTTCATTTTCCAGACTACAAAAAGCAGATCCTGTCCTTGGAGTTGATATGGCGTCGACCGGAGAGGTTGGTTGTATTGGAGATGATTATTACGAAGCAGTATTGAAATCAATGCTCTCAGTAGGAATGCGTATTCCGAAAAAGAATGTGCTGATTTCCAGCGGAACTATACGATCGAAGATCGATTTATTGGCGGCATCCCGTTTATTGCATGAAGAAGGATATACGATTTATGCTTCGAGTGGCTCTCATAAATTTCTGTCGGAAAATAATGTACCTTCTATATTGGTTTATCAGCCCAGTGAAGATCTGAGGCCTAATGCTTTAGAATTGATAAAAGAAAAACAAGTGGAACTGGTTATAAATATTCCAAAGAACCTGACTCCAGGAGAATTGACGAATGGATATAAGATCAGGCGTGCGGCAATCGATTTCAATATTCCATTATTCACAAATTCAAGGTTGGCTTCTGCTTTTATTCATGCATTCTGTGAGTTGGATTTACAAGCCATACCGATCAAAAGTTGGGATGAATATAAATAATTGTTAGGAAGATATCAGTTTTATCTTTTGCAGGTCTTTTTCTCTTCCGAACAATAAAAATATTCTTTTCTGTTCTTCTAATGTTGGGATTTTCACTTCAAAATCAGGAGTGGAAATGCCGACATGATCTGTTATTTGTAATGCTGTCCAATTATTTGATTTATTAACTTTTAATCCTCCCATGATTTCGACGTCCATAACCCTAAAGTTATATCTGGAAAAGTCAGACTGGAATAACTCGGTATTAGATGAATCGAAATCTTTAACCCTCCGGTCTTCCCATGCTGTTTTTAGTTTTTGAGCATCTCTGACAGAGGTCAGGATATCTATATCGGACGTTTTCTCAAGTTTTACACCTGCCAGGACTAATCCGGATGCCCCGATGATAAACCAGTCATCTTCAAGGGTTTTAAGTGCAGGATAGGCTTCTTTTAGTACAGAATATATTTTGTCGGACAAATTCATAATATATTTTATGAAAGAAAAAAAGCACCTACAAATTTCTTCGTAAGTGCCTGATTCTCTTGGTGACTCTGACAGGATTCAAACCTGTAACCTTCTGATCCGTAGTCAGATGCTCTATTCAGTTGAGCTACAGAGCCAATCCATTATTTTTTCTTTTGCGGTGCAAAGGTAGGGATAATATTTATATTCCACAATACTTTGAACGTTTTTTTATTGAATAAACTTCGGCCCGAAGATTAAGTACCCGATATTCAGCCCGAAATTCCAGTTACTTTTGGGAAAATCATAGTAATTCCCATAGAATCCGATTGACATGAATGGTAATTGAACTACTAAAGACAATTCTCCCATATAAGAAGTCTTGCTAAAAAGATCTCCATAAACGGCTTTGCCATTTTGCCCCCTGTTGATAGGATAGAGTGGTAGAAAAGCATCAAAATCACCTCGTAGATGAACAATTGAACTCATTTTCCATATTGGAGTTATTCCGGCAGCAATGTATTGGTTGGCATGAAAAGCCTCATTGAATACCAATTGGCTATGTGGGGTAGGAGTGAATCCCGGAGCCTGAAGTACAGATGCTGTATAATTGCTCAATAGGTTTTTACTTGAAGCTACAACTTCGGTGATATATCCCAGGTTGAATTTAGAACTTATTTGGTGATAGTTGTGGATTCTTCCTCGTAATTGTACCCATGATTGATATATTCCGTCTTGCGGATAAAGTTTTGGATCTGCAGGAGTAAACTCTTCATCTCCGGATAAAAAGTCCGCAATGAAAAGGTGCTCTTGTCCAAGTATCGGATATTGTTTAGCGTTAAAAGTGTTTTTCTTAATTGAGGTACTTATTTGAAATAAAGAATACTTACTTTTGTCAAAATTGGTATTGAAATATGATTCCTGATTACTTTGATAGTATTTATCTTCTATTACGCCATACCCCAACAAAAATTCTACTTTTGCTTTCGATAAGAATGGTAAGCCCACACCCAGTTTTCCGTAACTTTCCCTTTGTTGGATAAATGTGGATAATTCCGTGTCAATGAATAATTTTTCACTTTCGTAATACTTTCTGAAGTTGTATGCCATAGTTCCGGTTAAATAAAGTGGAAATTTTTCCGGTAATTCCAGTCGACTATGTAGTATAACTCCGGTGTAAGTATTGCCGACCTGCATATCCAGGTTGACATTCAGCGAGTATTCTGTCAAACTCTGATATCCCAGACCCAGGTAAAGTTGATTGGCGTTTGTGGAAGAAATATTCCCTCCGAATGCGACCATCAGTTCATTATTGATATGAACATCCAGATGAAGGTCGAATGTGTTATTTTCGGGATTATATGTAGCATGTGGAATAATCTCTTTGATTTTTGAATCGGCCAGTAAACGAAAATAGGCCATCTTAAAATCATGCATCTTGAAAGTTCCGTCTTCCTCCCTGCGGAATTGACTCTCTACATAGATTTTTTGGGATTCACTGATACCTGTTATATAAATATTTTTGAAAATGAGTTTCGGTAATTTTGACTTGAAATTCTGGCGTTTTATATTCAAATCGTCAAGGTTTTCCCTTCTGGAGACCCGTTCTTTGATAGAATCGGCCATTTCCAGTCCTCTTTTGTACCCTATTTCATAAAGTTCTTTGGATTTATTAAAGTCAAGCAGGCTGACGTTCTCCAGTTTGAATTTCATGATAACGCCATCTTTCGGGTCTACATAATATTCGGTATGTTGCATGATCATCCCCTCTATTTGATCATATAAGCCTTGTTCTGATGGTTTTTTCTTCGATGAACCTGCAACGGAACTACCGATAATGAAATCAGGATGAAAAGCTTCTTTCATTTCTCCGACAGGAAAATTATCGTATATCCCTCCGTCAAAAAGAGGAATACTGTCTTTTTGTATCGGTTTGAAAAAGAAAGGGAAAGTCATTGACGCTCTTACTGCATCACCCAGATCTCCTTCGCGGAAAACAATGGGTTTCTTATTATAAGTATCGGAAGCGACACATAAAAAAGGGACAAATAAATTGTTAAAATCATTTCTGCTATAAGCATTGGCCCGTGAGTACAATTGCATAAAGGCCTGATTCATTTGTATCGGATTGATCAGACTGCTTGGCATAATCACCGATTTTAAATCGACAGAGTCTTTTATCGGAACCATGAACTTAGTAAATTCAGGAGTACTGGAAGGCTTCCTGAAGTAATAAAAATAATTTTCTTCAACTTTTCCGGTTTGCCAGTAATGAAATTCATCTGACGAGAAAAGATCCAACATCTCTTCCGGTGTGTATCCCATGGCATATAAACTACCTACAATCGCTCCAATAGAAGTTCCCGCGACATAATCGATAGGAATACCGTTTTCTTCCAAAGCTTTGATGACGCCAATGTGAACAGCCCCTTTGGCGCCACCACCGCTTAATACTAATCCCACTTTTTGGGAACAAACGGTAGAAGAATATAGTAACAATAATGAGAGAAATATTCGTCGAATCATGATAACAAAAATAAGATATTATTTGCATCCAAGCCAATTTTTCTTTCGGTTTTATTGAAAAAAAATTATCTTTGCATTTATGAGAAACACAAAGAGTCTTATAGCAGTCGCTGTAATTACTGCTATTATTGTTATTATTTGTCTGTTTTATTGGCTTTTTCTAAAAAATACAGAAGTAGAAAATCAGGTTGAAATACCACCGCCACCGCCTCCCGTGTTGGAATATGGTTTGTCTGTGGATTCATTTCAGATTGAAGAACTTACTATTCAACCTAATACTTATCTTTCGGATGTTTTATATAAGTTAGGGGCAACACAGGGTAATGTTGCTTGTGTCGGAGCATTGAGCAAGGAAGATTTTGATGTACGGACAGTTCGTGCCGGAAATAAATGTAAAGCATTTTATACAGGAAAAGATAGTTCCAGGATTTTAGATTATTTCATTTATGAGAAAAATCCGATAGATTATTGTGTATTCTGCTTTGCCGATTCGTTTCACGTTTATCAAGGTAAGAAACCGACAGAGATTCGTCGCAGGAAAAGTCATGCGGAAATAACGTCTTCGTTATGGAATGCAACTGTGGAAAGTAATATATCTCCGATGTTGGCTCTTAACCTGTCTGACATTTTTGCATGGACAGTTGACTTCTTCGGACTTCAAAAAGGCGATAAGTTTACGGTTATATACGATGAAGTATATATCGATGATACTACTTTTGTCGAGATCGGACGGATTCATGCCGCTGAATTTGTTAGCGGAGGGAAGAGTTTTAATGCTTTTTATTTTGAACAGGATAGTGTCGGAAGTTATTGGGATGCATCAGGTAATAGCCTGAAACGGGCATTTCTTAAAGCTCCTCTGAAGTTTTCACGAATATCGTCTCATTTCTCGTATGCCCGTAATCATCCGGTGCTGAGAATTGTGAGGCCTCATACCGGGGTTGATTATGCAGCACCAACCGGAACGCCGGTCATGTCGATTGGAGATGGAACTGTGATTGCAAAAGGTTTCAACGGGGGAGGAGGCCACACTGTTAAGATTCGCCATAATAGTGTATATACTACAGCTTATCTTCATTTATCTAAGTATGGAGATGGAATAAATGTAGGAAGTCGTGTGTCACAGGGACAAGTTATTGGCTATGTTGGTAGTACGGGAACCTCTACAGGTCCTCACCTGGACTTCCGCGTATGGATGAATGGAAAACCGATTAATCCGTTAACAATAGAATCGCCTCCGGTAGAACCGATTTCGGAAGGAAATAAGGCTGTATTTGATTCGATATCTGTGAATTATAAAAGGGAATTAAAGGGCGTTAAAGGAAGTTAAAGGGGGGCGGAATTTGCGTTTTTGTGCGTTAGCCCATCACCGCGTGAGCGGTGCAGGCTCTGTAGGCGGGGGTGTTAACCCCCGTATGTTGATGATACCCACCGCCCATGCTCGCCCGGGTGATGATGATA
>JAVBTA010000065.1:0-35196 GCA_031556375.1 Bacteroidales bacterium
TCACTTAAATGATCTTTGTAATGACGCTCCAACTGAGAACCATCTATGTGATAGTATTTTTCAAGAGATTGGGCTGGTATCGGGTAAGTATCCAAATGCTTCTTTTAAAAAATACGCAAATTCTTTCGAATAGCGTGTCCCTTCTGCCGTTAAATTCCAATTTCGACAATAACTTTTTCCTTCATTATCAAGCCATCGACGACGTTTTATATGAAGAACGACTTTCTTATCTCGCAAGGGAAAGTCTTTGATGGTTGACTCTTCATAAAATCCGTTAGGAGATAATTCTTTTTCCGAATATTCTGAAGGTATAATATTGGATTCCTCCAAATACAAATGCAATGTGTGTCCTAACTCTTCTATTCTTACCAAATTGAAATAATCAACTATTTCATTTCCGAGAACATATTTTGCTAATGACAATAAGACGGTTTGATTCATCTTCTTTTTTTAGCAAAGATAAAAATTTATTCTTGAACACAGGGTTTGGATGGTGATCCGTGATCTGACATATACAAAAAAAGCTGTCTGGAAAAAATCCAGGCAGCTTCTTTTTGTATTATTGACTAGTCTGACTATTTCACAACATTCAGGAAATCTGAATTTGTAATATATTTTGCGAATTCAAGATCGTTAAGAGCTTTTTTCGCTAAAGAAGAATCAACAGAGATAGCTTGTTTCAAGTTAGTTACAACTCCGTTCAAATTGTTTGTACGAGCGGCAACAATAGCTTTCAAATAAGCAGTAGTAGCATTTGGATTAGCAACTGCATTCAAAGTAGCTTGAGCTTTGCTGTAATCTTTGTTCATCAACTGAGCGATAGCAGCATTGTTACTTACAGAATTTCCGAAAGAAGCAGCAGCCTGAGTATACTGTCCGTTTTGAATAGCCAAAACACCAAGTGCATTATTCAATTCAGCAACACCAGAAGCTTTTCCGAAATATTGTTGAGCTTTATCTTTATCACCCTTTGTCAAAGCAACAAGACCAAGGTTGCAATTTACTTCAGGAGCAGAGGCCGACAATTGAGCAGCCTTATTGAAAAGTTGTTCAGCATTAGCAATTTGACCTTTAGCATATTCAATTACACCCATATTATTATAAGCACGGAAATCATTTGAATAAAGTTCGCTGGCTTTTTTGTAAATAGCTTCTTTTTGATCAGCTGATTTTACTAAAGTAGCGGCATAAAGCAATTCTTCAACTGTCAGAGCCTTTGGATTAGAAGCTGCAAGATTGCTTATCTCTTCGTCACTCTTACCAATAATTTCAACATTTGCAGTCAAACGAGAACGTCTCAATTGAGGAAGAACTTCGTCAGCTAAAGTTGAGAATACAGAAGAAATGTTTTTGATTTCACGTTCACGTTGTTCCGGATCACTGTACATTGAAAGAACGCTCAATACCAGATTTTTGTCCTGGATATTTGATTTTTCAACCAATTGTTTGAAACCTTCCCAGTCCTGAGCAGTGTAGCGAGCCGTCATAGGAACCTCTACTTTTGCTTTCTTCATTTCTTTCGACAGGTATTCATTGGTATTTTTCTCACGGCGTTCAGCCAATTTTTCGTTCAATTCCAAACCTCCATCAGGAGACGCATAAGCTGAAATCTCAATGTTTACATTCTGATTAGGAGCCTGATCAGCATTTTGAACAATACCTTTCCAGTCTGCCAATTCAGATTTTTTCAACTCAGTTGAACGCAATTCAGCTTGTTGAATCAAGAACATAATGTTCGCATCGTAAGCTTCTTTAATAATGCGTTGGAATTTGTCCGGAGCAATAGCCGGAACTTCAGCGCCCGCATCAGCCAAAGCAGCCGTTGCCAAAACGCCATCAGCAATTTTCAATTCAGGAAGAGCAACTTCCTTATTGCCTATCTTAGCAGAAAAAGTCAGAAACAATTCTGATTTCTGCATTGCAGGAATGTAATTGAAGCTGGATGTCATCGTTACATTTGCTCCTGTTTTTTCAGGGATTACCTGTCCGTTTCCGGCAACTTTTTCACCCTGGAAAGTATAAGATGTTCCCCAAGCTTCTCCTCCTTCGTATCTCAATACGGGAACCACTACCACTGTAGCTTTTTTGTTGAACCATTTTTGTGGGAAAGTAGCATTAATAGTTACCGGAACTTTTCCTGCCACTTCTTCCAATGGTTGAGGCTCGACCTTGATGTAATCCGCGGCCAGAGGCTTCAACTTAGATGAACAGGACGAAAGTCCCACCACAGCTAACAAAACCAACAGAGGCAAATAAATTTTTTTGCTCATAATTTTAGAATACATTAAAGATTAATAATTTTGATTTGTGTATAATTTACTTTATTTTTATCTAAACTAAACATCCAGGGACTGGATTTAAACTGCAAATCTACGTGTTATTAATGATTTTAAGAAAATTTTCGCGAAAAATATTTAATATATTTAACACTTATTGTGAAACTACCTGGTTCTTAGGCATTTCACTTCATTTTATTGTAATCATTGTCGCCCCAAAACCATACTCTCTGAAAGAGGCATCCTGAAACGGATAATTTTTATATTTCGTTTTCAACTCATTCAAGATGGCATTTCTCAAGACCCCTTCTCCTTTCCCATGAATAAATACAATTTTCTGACCTTTTTGAGATTTATATTTCTCTATCGTTTCATGAAATGTTTTCAATTGAACCCCCAACATCTCAGCATTACCCAAACCTGCGGTAGAATCAAGTAATTCTTTGATGTGCAAATCCACTTCTACCACCGGATTTATAGGCTTTTTAGGGTGAATAATCTGTTTTTGAGGAGTATCCACTTTTGCTTTTTGAGTCATCGCTTCTTGCAAATCAGACGCACTGACCAGCATTTCCCGCTCTGCAGTATCATTCGTCACCAAAGGATAGATCAATGCCTCATCCTCGAAAAAATCATTCTCACGGAAACTATGCAACTTATAAAATTTCACTCCATCGATCCGGAGTTCTACACTATAGGAATTTTTAATACTGTAAGGTTTATCTTTCTTAAATGCTATAAACTGTATACAAACCCGTTCCAGCTCATTAAGTTGCAACTTCGTAAATTCTTCAACAAACAATCGTGTATTAGGTTCAATCAATTCCGTATGACGACTTCTCCATGCATTATTTTCACGATTCATATAGTTGAAGAACAAATAATAATTGCTTTCATTAATCAGGTATGTTTCATAATCACATTTTCCTAATTCTTTAATGTCAGTAGGAAGAAATGCCAGATAAACATTTAATTTATCTCCTCCCGAAAATTCTTCCGGTTTATAATTCTCCTGAGGCTTAAGAGCCTCCTGAGCTAGAATTTCTACCTTCTCAGCTGCCGCCTTAGAAGTTTTACGCGCTTGAAAATCATCCGTATCGACAACAACACATTCCCGCGCCAGAACAGGGGTTTCGAATCCATCCTCTTCTTCTACCAACACAACATCCTTTGTTTGAAATCTCCGGACGATTCCACCTCCTACAGAATTCAAAAACCGTACTTTATCGCCTATTTTTACCATTTGTATATCTATATTTCTATACAAAATTAGAATTTTGGTTTCAGAATTCAAAATAATTCACAGCTCAATCCTTAAATGTATCCGTCTCCCGAATATCCTGACAACTATATTTTTCACAGGACTTCTAACATAAAGCAGAGCGCTATAATACAACATTGTTACATATAAAACGACCTTATTTGTATGCATATTATAACTATTACTTCCAAGTGAAATTATAACATATATTGTTTTTTTTTCAGAAATAACAATTCTTGCAAAATTTTGAAAAACATAATTCCTTGACAATCATCCCGTTATTGTTGTTTTTAGAGTTATTTTTTTAAACAGTTAGAATATTCAATCAACACGGTGCAACGTTTTTTAGTTTTTGCATTTATAGTAAGTACATTTCTAGACATTAAGTCTCTCGCGAATCCAGAACCTTTTTAGACTTATATTTTGTTTAGTTCTGTTGATGAAAAATCCCGGTCTTCGTGTTGAAAACCGGGATTTATTATATCTCTAACGCAGAGCCACAAAAGATTTATATTCTTTTTGCTCTCATACTATCCCAGATAAGATAAGCACAAAGTAAGATGAGCATACCTACTGCAACCCAAACAGCAGCATTACTTTCTAGCCACTTCAAATTGATAAAACTATAATGATTTGTAATTGCAACAGCCTGTTCTGAAGCCTTGTCTATTCCCAAAGCTGCAATTTTACTATCGGCAATAGAAGACTGTACAAACTTAATAATAGCGCTGACTACGCCCATCAAGGCTCCTCCGGCAATAAGTCCGGATGCCAATAACGTTCCCTTTTCCATCCGTACTTTATTCAAGTCCTTATCTTTAGACCTGGAACCTACAAACCAACTGATAGCTCCTCCGATCAACAATGGGGTATTTAGTTCTAAAGGTATAAACATTCCTAAGGCGAAAGCCAATGCCGGGATTTTACAAAGAGTCAGAACAACAGCCAATAACGCGCCAACTCCGTATAATAACCATGGAGCAGCAATACCTGACATCAGAGGCTCGATTACAGCCGCCATCGCATTTGCCTGAGGAGCAGCCAACTGCCCGCTTGTAAATCCGTACGACTTATTAAGTACCATAATCACACCTCCTACTGTAGCTGCGGAAACCAAAGTTCCCAAGAATTTCCAGGCTTCTTGTTTTGCCGGAGTAGTACCCAACCAATACCCGATCTTAAGGTCTGTAATAAAACCTCCGGCCATGGACAGGGCTGTACAAACCACACCTCCCATTATCAGGGCGGCGAGCATACCGGATGTCCCTTTCAGGCCGACAGCAACTAATACTACGGAAGCAAGAATCAAAGTCATAAGTGTCATTCCCGATACGGGATTCGTCCCTACAATCGCAATAGCATTTGCGGCCACTGTTGTAAAAAGAAAAGCGATGAAAGTCACCAACAACCAACCCACTAAAGCATGAAGAAGATTATGGATAATACCAAAATAGAAAAATACAAAAATTAAAACAAGGATAATACCGCTTGCGATCGCGACAAATTTCATCGGAAGATCACGCTGAGTACGTAATACAGCTTTATCAGAAACATCTCCCTTACTCTTAAATTCTTTGGAAGCAAGTCCTACCGCACTCTTTATGATGCCCCAGGAACGAATAATCCCAATAATCCCTGCCATAGCGATACCTCCAATACCTATACTTCTCGCATATTCTTTAAAAATCAACTCCGGAGACATATTACCAACCGAATCTACAATTGCAGGATTCCATTGATTCAGTACTACATCGCCCCAGATTCCGGACATCAGCGGAATAATGACAAACCAAACCAAAAATGAACCGGCACAAATAATCGCAGCATACTTCAAACCTATGATATATCCCAAACCAAGAACAGCTGCTCCCGTATTGACTTTAAAAACTAATTTAAACTTATCCGCCAATACAGCCCCGGCTTCAACAACCCTTGTTGTCACAACCTCATTCCACCAACCGAAAGTTGCTGCAAAGAAGTCATACAAACCGCCTATTAAACCAGCCACTATCAACGGCTTAGCCTGATTTCCACCTTTTTCGCCTGAAATAAGCACCTCTGTAGTGGCAGTTGCTTCAGGAAAAGGATATTTCCCATGCATGTCCGAAACGAAATATTTACGGAAAGGGATTAAAAAGAGGATTCCCAGGCATCCACCAAGCAAAGAGCTGATAAATACCTGCCAGAAATTTACACTTAATTCCGGATTTTTTGCTTGTAAAATATATAAAGCCGGAAGAGTAAAAATTGCTCCGGCGACAATCACACCTGAACTTGCTCCGATCGACTGAATAATCACATTTTCACCAAGAGCGTTTTTCCGTTTTGTAGCACTTGAAAGGCCTACGGCAATAATAGCAATCGGAATTGCAGCTTCAAAAACTTGTCCGACTTTCAGTCCAAGATAAGCTGCTGCCGCAGAAAACAAAATAGCCATCAAAATTCCCCAGGAAACCGACCAGACAGATACTTCCGGATATTTTTTGAATGGCGACATGAGTGGTTGGTACTCTTCTCCGGGCTTCAATTCCCGGTAAGCATTTTCGGGGAGCCCCGTTAGTTTTTCATTTTCAGTATTCATTAGTTTATTTTATTTAATCAATAATCAGAACCATGTATTATTCGATGAATTACAACATACTGTTCTTCAATTGTATATATAATCGCATACCGGGAAGTGAAGAATCCTTATCGATCCCCTTTTGTAAAATCTCCGACTTCTTATTTATTAAACAACAAAGATATAGAAAACGCCTGAGATTTGCAAAGCTTCAGGAAATAAGTTATTTTTGTATTATAATTCACAAAATCGATGATACAAAAATATCCTTCTGCCTTATTGGAAAATGCTGTCAATGAGTTTGCCAAACTGCCCGGAATCGGGAGAAAAACGGCTCTCAGACTGGTTCTTCATTCCCTGAAACGGAGTCCGGAGGAAGTGACTAATTTTGGGCAATCGATCATCAACCTGCGCAATAATGTAAGATACTGTTCCGTTTGTCATAATATATGTGATAACGAAATTTGCGGTATCTGTAACGACCCGGGCAGGGATGCTTCGCTGGTTTGTGTAGTTGAAAACATCAAAGAGGTGATGGCCATTGAAAATACAGGTCAGTTCCGAGGATTGTATCACGTTTTAGGAGGTATTATTTCCCCAATGGAAGGTATCGGGCCAGCAGACCTGGAAATCGAGAGCCTGGTTGAACGGGCAAAATCGGGAGCTGCGAAAGAAATTATACTGGCCTTAAGTACCACCATGGAAGGAGACACCACCAATTTTTATATTTACAGGAAACTTTCCGGGCTGGACGTACAAATAAGCGTCATCGCCAGAGGAGTTTCCATTGGAGATGAAATAGAATACGCCGACGAGATCACACTTGGACGTTCAATTGTGAACCGGACAGCATTTAATGATTCATTCAGAACATAAAAGTAATAAGTTATAAAGTTAGCTTACGCACGATATAACTTTCAACTTTACAACTTTTTGACTTTATAACTTTATAACTCAACATGATTATTGCAGTAGATTTTGACGGAACCATTGTAGAACATGAATTTCCATATATAGGGAAACCTATCCCCTTTGCAATCGAGGCCTTGAAAAAGATCCAGGAAGATGGGCACAAACTCATTTTGTGGACTGTGCGTGAAGGGAAATTTCTTGAAGAAGCTATCAATTATTGTAAAGAACGGGGACTGGAATTCTATGCGGAAAATAAAAATCAACGGGATGAAGAATTACTTTCCATGCCCCGTAAATTGGTTGCGGACCTTTTTATTGATGACAGAAATATCGGAGGACTACCCGATTGGGGTATCATTTATAATACCATTCATGCAGGGAACCGCAGTACATTCGATTTCCATGAATTTCTGAAACAAAACAGTTCTCATAAACCGGATATTAAAAAGAATTTTTTTATTCGTTTGGGAGAAGCCTGGGATAAAGCCCGAAACAAAAATATAAATAATTTATGAAGTTATCCGTCATTATTGTTAACTACAACGTCAAATACTATCTGGAGCAATGCCTGCTCTCGGTATTGGCTGCTATGAAAAACATAGAAGCTGAGGTATTCGTGGTTGACAATAATTCTACTGATGATTCTATATCATATCTCCGGCCTAGATTTCCGGAAGTTACTTTCATTGAGAATCAGGACAATCCGGGATTTTCGAAAGCCAACAACCAGGCCATTGAACTATCAAAAGGAGAGTATGTTTTATTATTGAATCCTGATACTGTTATTGCAGAAGATACATTGACAAATGTTTGTCATTTCATGGACGAACATCCTGATGCAGGCGGACTTGGAGTAAAAATGATCGATGGTTTCGGAGCCTTTCTCCCGGAATCAAAAAGAGGCTTTCCTTCTCCATGGAACTCTTTATGTAAAATGAGTGGAATTTCCAGACTATTCCCGAATTCCCCTATTTTCGCTAAATACCACTTAAAATACCTGAATGAGGACGAAACACATCAAGTAGATGTCCTGGCCGGAGCATTCATGTTATTAAGAAAGAAAACTTTAGAAAAAACAGGATTACTGGACGAAACTTTTTTTATGTATGGAGAAGATATCGACCTCTCCTATCGTATCATTCTGTCCGGATATAAAAATTATTATCTGCCCGAAAAAATCATTCATTATAAAGGTGAGAGCACAAAAAAAGATCTCCGTTATGTGAAGATTTTTTATGAAGCCATGCTAATATTCTTCAAGAAACATTATAACTACGGCCGTTTTTATAGTTTCCTGATCTATTCCGGAATTTATATAACAGGGGGATTATCAGCTATCAAAAGATTATCCATCCGGATCACCGGAAAAAGCCTCAACGAGAACCAAAAAACCGAGAATAGCGTTTTAAAAAAGGATACGATATTTAATACTCAGAAGAAAACATACAGGGATATTATACTTACAATGGATGCTTCCAAAAGCAAAAAAGACCGTTTCTGGATCTATCATCCTGAAAATAAAATAATTATCACGTCTGAAACAGTATTAACAAACAAAAATATCTAAACCATGGCTTTATTTGAAAATGATCTGATTAAACTCAGGGCTTTGGAACCTGAAGACCTGGATGCTCTTTTCCGGTGGGAAAATGACTCTGACTTATGGACTTACGGAACGACTCTTGCTCCATACTCTAAATTTGCGTTAAGAGACTATATTTCTGAAGCCCGTCACGATATTTTTCAGTCGCGCCAGCTACGTTTGATGGTCGTTTTGAAAGAAAATGACAGTACTATCGGAACCATCGATCTGTACGACTTCGATCCGATGAACCTTCGCGCCGGTGTAGGTATCTTACTTGACGCAACATACAGAGGAAGAGGTATTGGGAAACAAGTTCTGAAACTTATCCAGGACTATGCTTTCACATTTTTACTTTTAAGACAACTCTACGCCCACGTCCCTCAGAACAACATTATCAGCATGAAATTATTCTCCGATTGCGGCTATGAACAAACCGGGAGTCTCAAACAATGGTTAAAATGCAGTGACCACTTTGACGACGTGAATGTATTACAATTAATAAATCCTAAATCAATTATTTAATTCAGGAACGGACGTTTCGGGAAATTCGCCCAAGGACGATATTTATCTCCAAGCGCATGAAGAGCTTTCTTCCAGGTAGCCTCACCTTCCCGGCTCATCAGGCGGGAATTATCCAGTTTGCTGACAAGCCATGAATTATTGGATATTTCCTGTTCCAATTGACTTTGATCCCAACCGGAATATCCCATAAAAAACTTTATCTTATTATCGATAGGATTACCTTCGGACAAGTACATCTTAACAACATCGAAGTCACCGTCAAAATACAGTCCGTCTCCGATGTTTATTGAGTCTGGGATAATATCTCCCAGGGTATGAATAAAAAACAATCTGTTGGCGCCCACTGGCCCTCCCTGAAACAATGGGATATCCGGTAAATTTTCAAATTCAGAAAAAAACTCATTCATCTTTTGTTTCATCGGCTTGTTCAATACAAAACCCATAGAACCATGAACCGCATCGTGCTCAACCAACAGAACTACACTGCGCCCAAAATACCGGTCATCAAGAAACGGCTCAGAAATCAATACCCTTCCCTTTTCCGGAACGACATGATTATTTTCAATACGGAACATATCGAATTGATTAGACATGGCATAAAGTTTTTGTTATGAACTCGCAATGTAACGCATTTTATTGAAAAAAACAAATATATTCTTTTAAACATAAATAGAAAATAAAATGTTATTTTTGTGATGTTAAGATGAAGTGGCTTAAACGAATATTATTAACCGTACTCATTGCCATCCCGGCCTTGATTTTATCAGTTAATCTACTGTTATGGATACCGCCTGTACAGCAGAAAATAAAGGATATTGCCCTTAAAGAAATATCAAAAAAAACAGGCAACAAGATGGTAATCAAAAAATTATCATTTCAACCTTTCAACAAATTAGTACTCGATGAAGTATATGTAGAAGACCTAAAAGGAGACACTTTATTATATATTGGAAAACTAAATGCAGGGTTCGATCCTCTCAAACTATTGAATAACCGGTTACTTATAAAATCCGTTGATCTTGATAATGTTACCGCAAATATCTACCGGGATAGTCTCAATGCTCCCTTCAACTTCCAGTTTTTTATAGACGCTTTTGCCTCAAAAGATACGACCAAAACGAAAGAACCTTCAGAAATGATTATAGAAATCGATAATGTAAAAATAAAAAATGGAAATATCAGATACTTTATTGCCTCTGAAGATACTCTGGGCAAGGATATTTTTGACTCAAATCATATCCATCTGAGAGATTTTGATTTAGAAGTACAACTAAAATCTATCGATCCGGAAAAATTAAACATCAACCTGAAAAAACTGACATTCAAAGAACAAAGCGGGTTTGAATTGAAAAAACTGGAGGCTAAACTAAATTCCAAAGACGGGAAAATGAATCTGGAAAAACTGAGGTTACAACTACCTCATTCCGATCTTCAGATGGAATCAGCCGGATTAGATTACTCTAAGGCAGGTATAAATAATATAATCAATAGCGCCTCCTATTCTCTGAATCTAAAAGAAAGCGTGATTTTCCCGGGTGATTTAGCTGTTTTCAGTTCCGGACTGAAAAAACTAAAAGATCCCGTTATCCTGTCGGGACAACTCGAAGGCCAATTTCCGGAGATAAACCTCTCCCGGCTTCAGGCATCAATGGGAAAAACAGCCGAATTGGATATTTCAGCCAGGATTGCGGATTTCAATCATTGGCAAACTTCTGCATTGAACGTTTCCATACATAAACTATATCTCAGCGAAAAAGGCATTAAAGAAGCTCAAATAACATCTCCGACAGAGTCTATGAATCCGGGAGATATCAATCTTTCCGGAAAAATATACGGGACTTTACCTGATATGAATATCGATCTGCAGACCTCCTCTGATTTGACAAAATTCGAAGTCAACGGAAAGGTAGGATATGTTTATGACACAAAAAAAGCCATGGCCGATGTACAACTGGCCATCGATCGTTTCAGATATAATGGGTATACTTACCAAAACGTGCACGCGCAGGGAAAATATCTCAACGACAGTATTAATCTGAGACTTAACAGTAAGGATATAAATGTTCCGTTGGATCTTATCGTTTCCGGAGACCTCAAGCCAACAAAAGAATCCGTAAAACTTACAGCAAATATCAACCATGTGAGGTTAGATTCAACCAACTGGCTTTCCGCCTACCCCGGAGCCGAACTATACGGGAAACTGAATGTCGAAGTTAAAGGATTTAATCCTGAAAAAATGAAAGCATCGGTAACAATGGATAGTCTGATGTTTAAAACCCATAAAAACACATTCAACGATAAACAACTGAAGATAAATTATCTGGCTGAAGATAAAAACAGCAAAAAACTGACCGTTATTTCAGCTCTTCTGGATGCATCTCTATCGGGAAATTTTATATTGAATAATATAGGAAACGTATTTCAACAAACCCTGTCCGAATACATAGCCTTCATCAATCCGAAACCCGGTAAAAAATCAGGATACAAGGATCAATTAAGCTTTAATATCAATATTAAAAATCCCGAAACTTTTGAGAAAGCATTCAACTTTCCCTTCTCCTTACCCGGGACTACATCTGTGAAAGGTAAATATTCTGCAGAAAGTTCTTCAATGGAATTACAAGCCGATATTTCCGATTTAATTTATGGCAACAAACATTTTTCCGGAACTTCAATCGATTTAAAAACAGATACCGCACTACGGAAAATTGATCTGACAGCCTCTACTCAAAGCTTTGAACCCGGCATTGACAGCCTGATAGCCAAACTTCAACTTCAAACCATAGAGAAAGGTGTTTCATTTACCATCGACATCAGCGACAAAACTCCTCAAGTGAATATTTCCGGAAAATTGGCTGCTGATGTACATTTGGGATTAGATAAAAAGAATAAACCGGAAAAAGTAGAGATAGATATTCAACCAGGTGAAATCATTGTAAATAAAGAATATTTTAGACTTTCCGCCTCACAAATCTCGCTACTGCTGAAAGAAGAAAAATACAGTATTGAAAATTTCGGAATTATTCACGATAGAGCCGGACATCTGAACGTTGACGGTGCCGTCTCGAAAAATCCGTCAGACTCATTAAAATTAAATTTTGCAGGCATTGACCTTAAAACATTAGCTGATGTCGGTAAATTAAATATAAACCTGGGAGGAGAGGCTAACGGTGAAATCATTCTCAAAGAACTGTTAACAACCCCTCTGATTTTCACCAAAGGATTCTCCATCAAGGATATATCTCTGGAAGAGAAAAAAATAGGCACACTGAATCTTATCAGCGATTGGAGTAAAGAGGCTCAGGCCTTAATGTTCAAACTCGATCTTGTGCGGGAAAACATTCCGAGTTCGACAATCGAAGGAAAAATCTCTCCCTCTCAAAACCAGATACAGGCTGAAGCCAATATCAACACCATCCCGCTCGACTGGCTAAGTCCTTTTACATCAGGAACTTTATTCGGACTGAGCGGTGATTTAGGGATCTCAGTCAAAGCTTCCGGGAACCTGAAATCACCTGAATTGAAGGGAATCTTTTTTACAAATAATGCCAATATCGGTGTTTCTATGCTGAATACGCAATACAAATTTTCCGATACTATTAATATTACATCCGATCAAATCAATATTGAAAATTTCCGGATTAAAGATGAAAACAATCATATTGCTACTTTAAGCGGAAATATCAAACACAAGCATTTTTCAGACTTCAATCCGAATCTGAATCTGAACCTCAACGACTTCCTGGTTTTAAATAACGCCCAACAGGTTGATAGTCTGTTTTATGGAAATTTGCGTATCAATGGAGATGTCAAAGTAACATCCAAAGATAAAAATATCCAGTTAAACGCCCGGATCACAAACAGCCGGAATTCCACTATTATGGCTACAATTCCGGAATCTGCAGAAGAAGCCCAGCGTTATAGCAGCATCACATTCATCAACACCGGAGAAGATACAACCCATCATTCAGCAATAAATAGAAAAACATCCGCCAATCAGAGTCTTCCGGTCAAATTAAATGTGTCTCTGATTGTCGATCCGGGATTGAAGTTAGGCGCTGTAATCAATCAGCAGACAAAAGATGCGGCCACCGTTACCGGAAATGGGAATATTGATTTCTCATACGATATGACAAACTCAAAGATGTCGTTATTAGGTGTATATACAATCAAAGAAGGTCATTGTACGCTTTCCTTGAAAAACATCACAAAAAAATCGTTCACGATCAAAGAAGGAGGAACATTAACTTTTAAAGGAGATCCGATGTCGACAGCATTCGATGTTGCAGCTATATATTCCACCCGTGCCGACCTCGCTATTTTAGACCATAATTTTGAAACGATCATGGATAATACTAAAGTGCCGGTCAATGCCACTTTATCTGTTTCCGGCGATCTGAATAAAATGAATCTGAAATATGACTTCGAATATCCGACAGAGAAAGAAGAGATTAAGCGTAAAGCTGATGGATTGATGTATTCCGACGATATCAAAATTAAGGAATTTGCTTATATCCTGGCTTTTAATACTTTCTATCCTATAAATTCCACACAAAGCAGAAATGTGGGTAACGATTTATGGATGTCACTGGCTTCATCAACGATCACTTCCCAACTGAACAACCTCTTAACCGGGGTATTGAATGAGAATTGGTCTATCGGAACCGAATTACATTCCGGGGATAAAAATTTATCGGATGTTGAAATGGATGTCAATGTATCGACCCGCCTGTTCGATGACCGGATGACAGTGAACAGTAACATCGGATATAAGAATTCATCTTCAACAACAACAAATAATAACAGTAACTTTACCGGAGATTTTGATATTCAGTTCAAATTAACAAAATCAGGGAACGTAATCCTCAAAGTATACGATATTACCAACAATCAATATTTTGAACAAGCAAAAAGAACGCAAGGAGTAGGTATAATGTATAAAAAAGAGGCGCGGACATTCAAAAGATTATTCCAGAAAATCAAATCTATTATCAAGAAATGAAGTTTTTCAATAAATATACTGTCATCCGGCACTATACCGTCATTTCGACGGCAATATGCCCGACGGCGACTCTAATTTTACTATGTTTATTCATTTCCTCGTGCAGCACAACGAAATACATTCCTGACGGAAGTTATCTGCTGGATGAGGTAAGTCTTGACATCGATACTAAAAGCGTTACTAAAGTAGATCTGTTAGGCTATATACAACAAAAACCAAACGACCCGAAACTCCGGCTAAAGATCTACAACATGGTGGAAGGAGACACAAACAAATGGATCGATCGAAGGATCAGGCAAATAGGTGAACCTCCTGTTATCTACAGTCAACGACTGGAACAACAATCTGTCAAAGAATTAAGTATGGAAATGAAAAACAGAGGCTATCTGAATGCCACTGTAGTCTCCAAAACAGATACCGCCAATAAAAAAGCTAAAGTCCACTACTCCATCGAAAGCAATGAACCTTACCGTATCCGGGACTATACCATCAAGATTCCGGATACCAGAATAGACAGTATACTCGAAACCAGAAGACAGCGTGATATTGTTATCAGGCCGGGAGCCTTGTTCGATATGGAAACTCTTGAGAAAGAACGTTCTACTGTGAGTTCTTTACTTCGGAATCAAGGGTATTATACCTCCACCGAGAGTAACCTGCATTATCTGGTTGATACCACTCTGAATTCTCATGAGGTCGATATAACTCTGATCATGAACGATACCAGCCAGATAAAACCGTATCACATCAACAATGTTACTGTTTACAGTGGTTTTGATCCGTTGGACGCGGAAAATTATAAAATCATTGATTCTATTAATTATAAAGGACTAAATATTTTTTACGACAGTGTACACTTCCTTCGTCCCTCGGTGATCAGCGATAATGTAATGATGCGTCCGGGATCGTTATTTCATGAAAGACGGGGAGACCGGACTTATAATTCTTTCAACCAACTAGGGAACATCGGAAGAGTAAATGTTCAATACGTCGAAGGAAATTATCCGGATTCAACACTTCTGGATTGTAATATATTTCTTACTCCTGGAAATATCCACAGCATGCAGGTCGGACTTGATGGTACCAATAAAGCAGGAGACCTCGGAATCGCGGCCAATGTATCGTATGGACACCACAACCTATTTAACGGAGCCGAATGGTTAAATATCCGCGTACGTGGGGCTTATGAATTCGTGCAGACTGAATCGGATGATGTCCTGACTCACAATTTTTATGAATTCGGCATTAATCCTACCCTGACATTTCCTAAATTACACCTTCCTTTCATCGGAAAAACCATTAAGGACAGGTTTAATGTCAGTACACAATACGGAATCGGGTTCGATGTACAAAAGCGCCCCGAATATACCCGCGACTTCTTCAACCTGAACTGGAAAGTATTGTGGAACAACGAAAAACAAACGATCAATCAATCATTGAGTTTATTGGACATCAACTATGTGATGATGCCCTGGAAATCGGAAGAATATGATGATTATCTCAACACCCTGGATCCGGTTACCCGGTACAGCTATGAGGATGTTTTCACAGCTGGCATGGGATATAGCCTGATTTTCAGCAATAAAGAGACCGGAAGATACAGGCAACGGTTATATACTATTCGTTTTAATGCTGAATCTTCAGGGAACGCACTGAACTGGATATTTAATCTGGCAGATGCAAAAAAATCATCATCCGGGCAGTACAATATTCTTGGAAATCCTTTTGCCCAGTACATCAAAGGCGATATCGATTTTTCACAAACCATCCAGCTAGACAAAAAAAACAGCTTAGCTTTCCATGCAGCTTTAGGAGTTGCCTATCCCTACGGGAACTCCACTATACTTCCGTTCGAAAAACGTTATTATGCAGGAGGGCCTAACAGTATCCGCGGATGGAATACCCGTTATCTTGGTCCCGGTTCATTTACAGTGGCGGAAGGAGATACAACCGATCACTCCGGAGACCAGGTCGGGGATATCAATATGGAGTTCAACATGGAATACCGGTACAAATGGATAAAATGGCTTGAGCTGGCAGCATTTATCGACGCGGGAAATATCTGGACAGTCAAAGATTATCCTAACCAACCGGGAGGGGAGTTTGAGCTTTCGAGGTTTTATAAGGAAATTGCGATCGGTACAGGTGTCGGTTTTCGGATCGATCTCGGATTCCTGATTATTCGTCTCGATGGAGGTACCCGTGTTTACGATCCCGCACTACCGGAAGGAAACCGCTGGACTTTTTTAAAAGGCAGTTTCAAGAACAACTCCTCATTTTACCTGGCAATCGGATACCCGTTTTAACCATGGGTTACGCTATCACTTACCCGCGACTACAAATTGCGGTAAACTGAAAACAATTCTTATATAAAACTCATTATATTAACAATTAGAATATGGTGTATTAATAAAAAGATTATCTTTGTAATCCTAAAAACTATATGTAATAATATCTAGATGAGCAAAGAAAACGAAACAACATTATTGGTTAATAAGATTATTGAAAGTCTGCAAGACAAAAAAGGTCATAACATCACTACCATAGATCTGACCGGGTTAGACGGTTCCATTTGTATGTACTTTGTCATTTGTGAAGGTAACTCCCCGACACAAGTTTCGGCTCTCTCCGATTCTGTGTGGGATAAAGTTTCCGATGACATGAGAGAAAAACCTCTTGGTGCTATCGGGATGAAAGAATCCCAATGGGTTGCTATGGACTACGGAACTGTCATTGTACATATTTTCCTACCTGATATGAGGGAATACTACAATCTGGAAAATCTATGGGCAGATGGTAAAATAAATACGATACCGGACATATACTAAATTAATTATGGCAGATAATAACTCAGGAAATAATAAACCTCAGATACCTACAGGCGGACCGGGTGACAAAAACCAGAAATTCAAGTTCAATATGAACTGGATGTATCTTTTGGTTGTCATCGTACTTCTGGCCGTTCTCTTCTCCAATAATGGAGATCCGTCAAACAAAGAAGTCGGTTGGACCGAATTTCAGAAAATGACGAAGGACAACTATTTTAGTAAAATGGTTGTCTTCAACCGGAAAAATGTTGTTGTAGCAACACTCCGCAAAGAACATGTCAGCGACGTATTCAAATCGGATAGCATCAATACTAAAAGCAGGTATTTATTCGGTCAGAAAGAAGCTGAGCCATCCATTACTGTAATGATACCTTCTCCGGACAAATTTTCGGACTTTTATGATAAGATTGTCGCTGAAAAGGGCATCACTACTGAAGTAAAATACGATGAAGATCAGAACATGTTATGGTCCATACTTCTGAATTTGTTACCTTTTGCTTTATTGATTCTCTTATGGGTCTTCCTAGCTCGTCGCATGTCGGGAGGCGGTGGCAGCGGCATTTTCAATGTCGGACGCGCCCGTGCGCAGATTTATGACAAATCCTCTCCGACAAAAAAGGTGACTTTCAAAGATGTAGCAGGATTGTCGGAAGCGAAACAAGAGGTAGAAGAGATCGTGGATTTTCTGAAAAATCCGACTAAATATACCGATCTGGGAGGTAAAATCCCCAAAGGAGCGTTACTTGTAGGCCCTCCGGGAACAGGAAAAACATTATTGGCCAAAGCGGTAGCCGGAGAAGCAGACGTTCCGTTCTTCTCCCTCTCAGGTTCAGATTTCGTCGAAATGTTTGTCGGAGTCGGAGCTTCACGCGTGAGAGACCTATTCCGCCAGGCTAAGGAAAAAGCACCATGTATCGTTTTTATCGATGAAATTGATGCTGTAGGACGTGCCCGCGGACGAAACCCGAATATGGGATCGAACGACGAACGAGAAAACACTCTGAACCAACTACTTACCGAAATGGATGGTTTCGGATCTAACAGCGGAGTTATTATCCTGGCAGCAACCAACCGCGCCGATATTCTGGATAAAGCTTTATTGAGAGCCGGACGTTTCGACCGGCAGATCAATGTAGATTTACCTGAGTTGAACGACCGTAAAGAGATCTTTATAGTACACCTGCGCAACATCAAAATCGATTCTTCCGTCGACACTGAATTCCTGTCCCGTCAAACCCCGGGATTCTCAGGTGCCGACATTGCGAATGTTTGTAATGAAGCCGCATTGATAGCCGCCCGGAATGGTAAGGAATTTGTTCAGAGAGAAGATTTTATGAATGCTGTCGACCGTATCGTGGGTGGTTTGGAAAAGAAATCGAAAATAACTACTGTCGAAGAAAGACGCGCGATCGCGTTGCACGAAGCCGGTCACGCTACCTTGAGCTGGCTGCTGGAACATGCCAATCCATTAGTGAAAGTGACTATCGTCCCTCGTGGAAAAGCCCTCGGCGCCGCATGGTATCTACCGGAAGAAAGACAAATCACAACCTACGAACAGTTACAGGACGAGATGTGCGCCACTTTGGGCGGACGGGCTGCTGAGGAACTCTTCAGGGGGATGATCTCTACCGGAGCATCCAACGATTTGGAACGGGTAACAAAACAAGCGCACGCCATGGTTGTCTATTTCGGAATGAGCAAAAAGCTTCCTAATCTCAATTATTATGATGCGACAGGACAGGATTGGGGATTCAACAAACCTTATAGCGACGAGACCGCATTATTGATCGATGAAGAAATAAAACGCATCATCGGCGAACAATATGATCGTGCAAAACTATTATTGACAGAACATGCAGGTCAGCATCATCAGTTGACGAACATTTTGCTCGAAAAAGAAGTTATTTATTCAGACGACCTCGAAAAAATCTTCGGTAAACGGAAGTGGCTGTCCCGTTCTCAGGAAATTCTGGAACAACAGAAACTGGAAAATCCGGACAAGACTGCAGCTGAATTAGAAGACAAAAAAGAGGAAGAAAAGAAAGACCAGGACATTCAATAATTTTATAATTATGTTTTCGAAGAAAATTATTTCTATCGGTTTAATCATTTGCCTTGCAATACCGGCTTTTGCTGCACGGGACAATTACAATCTGGGTTGGAAAGAATTTAACGATAACAACAGAGCAAAAGCCCGGGAGTATTTCGAGTCGGCTGTTAAATCCGAACCGGAATCCAAATCCGAAGCGCTGTTGAGCCTTGTGTTGCTCGATTGGTTCGAATCGAAAGATAAAAATGCATTCAGTCGCTTCCAGGAATTTTATCAAAGCACTGATAATCCATATCCTTATCTTTACGCGGTATTTTCAATGCCGTTTATGAATCCGAGGCAAATATTAACAGCGTCAGAAGCCGGTTTCTTTGAAAAAATAGTCAATGACCCGAAAATGCACGGGACTTTAAAAGCGATGCTTTATCAGAAGCTTGGCGAACAGTATATGAACTGTAACGATTTCCAGAAGTCTCAAAAAGTTTTCGAACAAATGGGGGCAATCACTCAATGGCAGGTACTGGGAAGTTTCGACAACATATCCGGAAGCGGCTTCGATAAAAACTGGGGAGCTGTGGAAAACGGCGCTCCCGGCAGTAAGTTCAAAAACAAAGTCGAAGCGGATATAACATGGTACACCCCACTGGCAAATAAACCCGACGGCTGGTTTGCTTTCGATTATTATTTTCCACTGAATAATATAATTGTTTATGCGCAGTCGTTTATACAAAGTCCTGACGAAAGGGAAGTTATTATGCGCACCGGAACATCCGGTTCTTTGAAAATCTGGATTAATGATGTTCAAATCGCTGATATTCAAGAGGAACGCAATTGTGATTTGGATGTTTACGGATATAAAGTCAAACTGAATAAAGGAATTAACCGCATTCTGGTTCAATTAGGACAAAGTGAAATTACGTCAGCCAACTTTTTGATGAGGTTCACTGATAACGACGGAAAACCAGTCGCCGGACTAAGTAATTCAGCTAAATATTCCGAATATACTAAGTCACAAGCCAAACCGTCGAATGATCTTTTGCCTTTTTTTCCGGAAGTATTTTTTCAGGAAAAGATAAAACAAGATCCCAACAATCTACTTAACTACATCGCTTTAGGAGAAATTTTCCTGAGAAACGACAAATCATACGAAGGTATTAGTATCCTGAAGAAAGCGGAACAAATAGCACCTAAATCTTCTTATATCAGCTACCGCTTATCAGAAGGGTATCTACGGGCGCAAAACCAGACAAACTTCAGCCGGGAAATAGAAAACATCAAACAAAACGATCCGGAATCATATATCGCACTGGTTAATTTATTTAACGATGCAATGGAAACTGAAAAATATACTGAAGCTGAGACCATTGCAAAAAAGATAAAAACCCTATACGGTGAAAATTATGATTCGGATATGAGAGATATTAATCTTTTGGATTCTCAGAAAAAGATTGACGAATTAATCCAGCTGATCAAACAACTCTATGTGAAATATCCTTCGGATGCATCGATGATGGGAATGATGTTCTTCATTGAAGAAAGCATTTACAAAAACAGTAAGAATGCAACCGCTATCATGGAGGACTATACAAAAAAATACTTCAATGCCAATATCATGGATCGACTGGCTGCCCGTTACATCCAGCTGGGAGAAACAAATAAGGGACTTAGCCTTTACAAAAAACGGATTGAGCTGATTCCTTATGCTACGGGGTACAGATCGGCTTACGCGGCTTTATTACAAAAGATGCAGAAATATAAAGAAGCCCTGGCAGAATTGGAGGAAGTAAAGAAACAAACTCCTTACCTTGCCGGTGTGTATAGTTCCGAAGGGTACATCTATAAAGAAATGAAAGAAACGGAGAAATCCCGGGAGGCTTTTAAACGGTCTATTTATTACGACCCTAACTCCTACGATTCCCGGACACAATTACGTTTTCTGGACAATAAAAATGAAGTTTTTGACTTATTTCCCAAAACAAATCTGGATTCTTTAGTCAAAAAATCTCCTGTACAAAGCGATTATCCGGAAGAAAGTTCTGCCTTGGTCATGCACGATGTACAACTGGTATTTTATCCGGAAGGGGCTCAGGAAAACCGCACGGAACTGGCCATCAAAATACTGAATCAGAAAGGAATAGACGAATGGAAAGAATATCAGATCGGCTATGGAAGTAATCAGAAACTGATCCTGGATAAATATGAGATCATCAAGGCTAACGGACAGAAAGTAAAGGCAGAGACAAATAATCAGGGAAGAGTGGTATTTACGAACCTGGAGGTCGGAGATTGCCTGCACTTGGATTATCGCATACAAAGTTACCAGAGTGGAATACTTTCCAAACATTTCAATGATTATTCATTGTTGCAATATACAATGCCTGTGATGCATTCTTCTTATTCGATACTTATCCCTAAAAATAAGGATTTCAAGTATATTGCCAAAAATTCGGATATAAAACCTTCTGTATCAGACATAGAAGACATGAAGTTGTATCAATGGGTCACCAATAATCAACCGGCTGTCAAGGACGAAATCTTCATGAGTCCTATGGTGGATGTCGTACCATCACTCATTTTCAGCAGCGTACCTGACTGGAAATTTATCGGCGAATGGTATCGTGACCTGAGTAGCAACAAGATCAAAGCTGAGTCTGATTACGTGCTGGAAGAAACTCATGCTGAAATTTTGAAAGGAAAAGAAAACGCATCTCCTCTGGAAAAAGCGAAACTTTTCTACGAATATATTCTGAATAATATCACTTATTCGAATGTATCTTTCATGCAAAGTAACCTGGTTCCCCAAAAAGCTTCCAGAACATTATCTACTCGTCTGGGAGACTGTAAGGATGTCTCGACTCTTTTTGTCACCTTATGCAGAAAATCCGGGATTAAAGCCAACCTGGTACTACTCAATTCCAGGGAAAATGGCAAAAATATACTGGCTTTACCGTCCATATCATTCAATCACTGTATCGCAAGGTTGGAAGTCGGCGGAAAAACCTACTTCCTCGAACTGACCGACAGCAAATTACCTTTCGGAGCCGCATTGGATTACGATCTGCAATCAAATATACTCCCGATTCCCTATAAAGATGAACCTGCCGTAAACAGTTTATTGACCATGGATATGCCATTCCGGATGAAGAACGACATTAAACGTGACGCGAAAGTATCAATTACAAACAATGACATGAATGTTGCATACAGCTCTGTTCGTTGGGGCCAACTTGCATCTTACCAGCGTCAGTTCTATGCTGATATGGGAGCAGAAGACCGCTTGAAAGACCTGAATCAGAATATTTCCGGGGAATGGAATACTCCTGTAAAAGCAAGCAATCTGATTTACACAAATTTAGATAATCTTGCAGACAGCGTAACATCCCGTTACGACCTGGAAATAAAAAATGCCTTGCAGGATGTTGCCGGAATGAAAATTTTCAAATTACCCTGGTCTGATGCCGTCAAATCGTTAGAGATTGTAGCTCTTGAAACCAGAAAATTCCCAATTGAATTCTGGACATATTTATTCTGTGATTCGGAAAATGAAACAATTGAATTATCTCTTCCTCAAGGAAAAAAATTGATGGAGATACCTCAAAACATTAAGTTAGAATGTTCTTCAGCTAAATATGAATTGACTTTCACTACCAGTAAGGCCGGAGTCGTTAGTGCAAAAAGGGTATTTACAAAGAAGAAAGATGTCGTTTTGCCGGAGGAATACAACGAATTCCGGACATTCATGAATGCTGTCAGTGAAAACGACAACAAACAATACGCGATCAAATAATTACTATACAAACAAAAAATAATATATCTTTGCTATCAGGAGCATATTATGAGACACCATGCGCCGGTTTATAAACTTTCTGTTTTATATATTCGTCTGCTCAACTACACTTGTAGCAAACAAACCCAATGTAATTAATTTTTACCGGGATAAATATCATGCAGCCAATAAGAACTGGGCAATAAGCCAGGATTCATTAGGCATCATGTATTTCGGTAATGATAAAGGATTACTGGAGTTTGACGGTATCAGTTGGAAGTTGTATTCTTTACCTAAAACAGAACTGGTTCGTTCTGTCGCAATCTCATCCGACAATAAAATTTACACCGGAGGTTATGAAGAGTTCGGGGTTTGGGAACGTGATCTTTCGGGAGAGCTGATTTACACCTCTTTAAGCAAAGATCTTACCAGAAAGGAACTACACAACGACGACATCTGGAGAATACGGATTACCGACAGTCTGGTTTATTTCCAATCATTCAATCATATCTATACATACAATAACAAAGAAGTAAAGGTATTCAATACGGATAAGAGTAATATTATCTTTTTAATGGATATATACGATGAACTCTGGACACAAAAAATGAACGGGACTCTGTTCCGGTTGGAAGAAAATGGCTTAAAAGGGATTCCGGGAAGCTCTATTTTCTCATCAACAGAAGTTCGGGTTGTACTTCCATTTCCAAGCCACCAATATCTTATAGGGACTTCAACAATGGGTTTCTACATTTATGATGGAAATACTTTCAGGAAATGGGAAACCGACGCATCTCAGATAGGAAGACAATATGAAGTCAATTGCGGTATTCTGAAAAAAAACGGGAACTATTTTGTGGGAACTATTTTGAATGGAGCGTATGAAATAGATACTTCAGGAAATATCGTCAATCACTATTCTACAGACAATTTCCTTCAGGACAATACTTTACTAGCTTTATTCGAAGACAACAGCGGAAATATATGGACGGCATTAGACAGAGGAATTAGTTGTATCCAATTTCTTCAGGGAATAGACTGCTACATCGATCCTTCCGGAAAATTCGGCGCCGTATATTCCGCATCGCTCTTTGGAGATAAACTCTTCCTCGGAACCAATCAGGGAGTATTTTATATCGATAAAGATCAATTAAACCAACCCGGGGCATTATCCCGATTAAAAATGCTCGAACAGACAAAAGGACAAATATGGGATATAAAAAATGATGGGAACAGATTGATTTGCGGACACAATTACGGTTTGAAAGTTATTGATAAGAATCTAAATGTGACATCACATACATATACAGGGATATACAAAATAACGGATCTCAATTTTAAAGGCGAAAAGTATTTTATCCTTGGCACCTATTATACAGCCCGGATAATGTCGAAAGACCTCAATATAGTCAGCCGTTTTCAGAGTATTCCCGAACCTATTGTATCCACAGAATTTGACCATTTGGGCAATATCTGGCTTGGGCATGTACAAAAAGGGCTGTATCGTTGCCGTTTTAATAATGATATAAACGATATAAAGTTACTCGGAGCTTATGGCGGGGATGAAAATGATGAACTCCCATATCATTTAGAGGTATTTAAAATCGGAAATCGGGTTATCTTCTTAGGTAATGATAAATTTTATGTATATAATGATTTACAGGACAAAATTGTAGAATATGAAGATATGAATGATTGTTTCAAGGGGATTCACTTCCTGAAAAATATCGTGGCATTATCTGAAAACCTCTTTTTTGCAATAACAGGTAATTCTATCTACAAATTCTCCTATGATGGCTACAAGTTCAGGATTGTTGACTGTTTTGATGTAGGCAATAATAATTTATCGCTGGTCAACATGTATGAAAATGCGGTCGCACTAGATGATTCTTTAAGTCTTATTTGTCTGGACAACGGGTTTTTACTATACAACAACAATACAACTTTATCTGAAAATTTTGCAATTCCGACCCCTCATATCAAATCGGTTAATACATCCAATACCAGGGACAAAAAGCGTTATTTACCGGTTAACGGAACTAAAAATGATATTTCGTATTCTCAAAATACCGTTTTATTCACTTTTTCTTCAAAAGATGTTCTGTCCAAAAACCTCTCATTTCAATATCAATTGGAAGGAGTCTCCTCCGGTTGGTCAAAACCTGCCAAAATAAATGAGGTTTTATTTGAACGTTTACCAAAAGGGAACTATACTTTTATTCTCCGGACAGTCGATAACTTAGGGAACTATTCCGAACCGGTTAAATTCTCATTTACGATACTACCTCCCTGGTATGCCAGCCCATGGACTTTCATCGGTTATTTTTTCCTTATCTTTATCGTTATGTTCCTGGTCTGGAGTACTGTCCTGCGTCGTTACAGAAACAAACATTTACTAAAAGTCAGGATGCGGGAAGAACAACGTCTGCGCCGCCAAAATATGAACCTGAGAAAAGAAATCGAAGAAAAGAATGAGGAACTATTTTCCCAGACATCTTTCATTATTCAGAAAAATGAATTGATCATGAAAGTAAAAAAAGAAATTGATGATTTCTATAACAGCTATTCAGGCAAAAAAATATTGAGTCCCCTATATCTTAAAATAGAAAGTCTGTTAAACCGAAACATGGACATCGATGAGGATTGGAAAATGTTTCTGATTCAATTCGAACAAAAACACACTGGATTTTTCAAGCATCTTAAAGAAAAATATCCTGACTTAACCCCTAATGACCTGAAACTATGCGCTTGCCTGAAATTGAATCTTTCGTCCAAAGATATTGCATCTCTACTGAGCATTTCGATACGAGGAGTAGAGAATAGCAGATATAGACTACGAAAAAAACTGGGCATTTCCCAGGAACAGAACCTGAACGAATTCTTCCTCAATTTTTAAACAACCGACTACTTCAGAATCAAACTCAGATCTTCAAAATAGGCGATCTAAGTCACTATCATTCATTATATTACTTAATCATAAAGTAGTAATAATGAGGTACGTGATTGTTAATAAAACGCCCCATAGTAATCGTTGTGAGTATCTTCTTCTTTTCTGTTAAAAATCATTCCGTAGTTTTGAAAAATGTTAAAATTAAACAACAATCTTATTAACTTAAAAACTATCTAAAAATGTAACATTATGAAAAAGAACTCAAAACAGAAATTACTATCCGTAATTCAGACAAAAGTACTTGTCGTTTGTTGTCTGTTCCTTTTGGGGGGATCAAACCTCTTTGCACAGAAAATGGAGATAACGGGTACTGTGACCGATGAATCGGGAGAAACTCTCGTTGGGGTTTCCGTTCAGATCACTCAGAAAAACTTAGGAGTGATCACAAATATAGACGGGAAATATACAATTGCAGCTGAAAAAGGAGATGTTTTGGAATTTTATTACGTGGGGATGACTCCAAAAAAAATCACCGTTGGTACAGAAAAAATAATCAATGCAACCTTAACCGAAGATAGCAAATTATTAGGGGAAGTAGTAGTAATTGGTTATGGAACAGCTAAAAAAAGAGATCTGACAGGATCAATTGTCAGTATTAAAGGCTCCGAAGTATCAGATAAACCCTCATCCAACCCATTAGCATCCCTGCAAGGTAAAGTAGCCGGTGTCCAGATAGTAAATACCGGACGTGCCGGACAAGATCCTGAAATTCGTATGCGTGGAACAAACTCTATCAACGGATATACACCTCTCTATGTCGTCGACGGGTTACTTACGAACAATATCAACCATTTGAACTCATCAGATATTGAGTCTATGGAAATATTAAAAGATGCATCTTCTTTGGCTATTTTTGGGGTAAGAGCGGCCAATGGAGTCATCATTATCACAACTAAGAAAGCTAAAGCTGGACAAACTTTGGTCAGCTTCAACTCTTCTGTAGGATGGAAAGAAGTCAATGACAGAATGAGTATGACAAACGCCGCCCAGTTCAAAGAGTTATATAACGAACAACGGGCAAATATGAAGGCTGCTCCTTTTGATTACACCAATTGGGGATATGATACTGATTGGCAGGATGAGATTTTCCAAACCGGATTTATGTCCAATAATAATTTAAGTATTACCGGAGCAGGTGAAAAAAGTAAATTTTACATGGGTATTGGTTACCAGGAAGAAGAAGGAAATATAAAATCAGAAAAATACAGCCGTCTTACTTTCAATTTGAGTAGTGAATATAGTGTAACTAAAGATTTACGTTTCGGATTTCAGGTAAATGGATCCAAATCGGTTTTCCCGGATGGAAAAGGAGTCGGCACTGCAATCAAAGCAGCGCCTATTGCGCGCGTTCATGAAGAAACAACTGGTTTACTATATACTATGCCTGATTTTCAACGTGCCCAGGTATGGAACCCTATGATTGATATTGAATATCGAGGAGACCATACTTTAGGCCAAAATTACCGGGGAAATGGTAATATTTATGGAGATTTTGACTTTTTGAAACATTTCAATTTCAAAGCTACATTCTCAATGAACATCAATGCGAATCAATCCAGGAGTTATTCTCCTCTGATTTATGTATATAACCCGGATTTAAATGGTGATGACAAAAAAGAGAGGCTAACGGATTCGGAAAGTATCAGTCAGGGTAAAACCATCGGTTTATCAACTCAATCTGACTATGTTCTTACTTATACTAATAAATTCGGATTGCACAACCTTACAGCAATGGCTGGTATGTCAACCAATTATGATGAAACTTCCAGTATCAATGCAGGACGTTCTCAACAATATCAGAATATTATCTTTCATATTCCCAATGATAATACCGACAAATGGTGGATTTCGATATTGGACAATACAGCTATGACTAACGGCGGATCACAAAATGCTCGTTTTACCATGTCGTATTTTGCAAGAGCGCTATATAATTATAATAACAAGTATCTGTTTAACGCGTCCTATCGTCGTGACGGATCTTCAGTTTTCAGTGGTGTTGATAATATCTGGGACAATTTCTATTCCTTCGGTGGAGGTTGGGTCGTTTCAGAAGAAGATTTCATGAAAAGTCAGGAAATCATCAGCTATTTGAAATTAAAATCATCATGGGGAGTACTGGGATCACAAAATACGGGTGGCGGAAATTATCCCTCCTATCCCGGGCTAACAAATTCAGGAAGCGCTGTATTTGGAGATAATATCGTTCCCGGATATTCTTATCAATACAATGTACAAAATTTAGGTTGGGAGAAAACAGAATCATTTGATGCCGGATTTGAAATCAATCTTTTGAATAATCGTATAAGACTGGAACCGGTTTATTACAACAAAATAACCAATGACCTGATTGTATCTCTCCCATCCAGAACCGGAGCCGTCAATTCATTGGAAAATTTAGGTTCTATCCGTAATAAGGGTCTGGAACTTGCAGGTTCCTGGTCAGATCAAATAGGATCGAGCGGCTTCAAATACTCTTTAGGAGGTAATTTTACAACTATCGATAATGAAGTCATTACATTGGGAAGAGATGACAAAGATGCTCTTTACAACGGACCTTCACGTACCATCGCAGGATCCCCTATCGCCTATTTCTACGGATATAAAGTGGCCGGAGTATATCAAAATTATCAGGATATTAAACTATCCCCTTCCAATTCATTGGCAACTGTAGAACCTGGAGATTTAAAATTTGCAGATATCAATGGAGATGGTAAAATCAATGCTGATGACCGTACGATGATTGGTAATCCGACTCCTGATTTTACTTATGGGTTCAATATCGATCTTTCTTATAAAAACTTTGATTTAAGCGCTGATTTTATGGGCGTTTACGGAAATGAAATATATCGCAACTGGGATGACCCGACGTATGCTCGTTTGAATTTTCTGACAGAAAAGATGAATCGTTGGCATGGAGAGGGAACTTCCAACTGGGAACCCATCATCAATCCTAGAGCTATTAATCTTATGACGTCCAATTATTTTATCGAAGATGGTAGCTTCTTCCGTATTCGGAATATACAATTAGGATATAATTTTGATGCTCAACTGCTGAAAAAAGCTCACATCAAAACAGCTCGCATTTACGCCAATGTTCAAAATCTGAAAACCTGGCATAAAAATACCGGATATGTCCCTGAAATCGGAGGTAGCGCATTGCAATTCGGAGTAGATGGAGGAACTTATCCTATGCCTGCTATATATACCTTAGGACTCAATGTTACATTCTAAATTATAAATTGGAAAATTATGAAACGATATATTTTAAAATCAATTTTTATTTCCGTCATCAGTCTCCTGGCTCTGACTCAAACCGGATGTAGTGATTACTTAAACCAAGAGCCTCAGGGACAGTGGACGAAGGACGACGCGGGAGAAGCCGGTTATCAGTCTGCCGTTTTTTCTCTCTACGCTAAAGCACGTGGATTTCATGTTACTACAGGAAATACAGCTTTAGCAATTCACAGCATGCGTTCGGAAGATGCAGAAAAAGGAAGTGCGCTTACTGACGGGCTACCTGTTGAAGCAATGTACGATAACTTTGGATATACTACTGATAATGGTATGATTAAAACTTATTGGGATAGTAATTATGAAATTATCAATGCAGTTAACCGTATTCTGGATGATATGGAAAAGGATGAAGAAAGCGGAGTTGTATTGACAGATGGAACGCTTCTCAATCGCTCCGAAGCATATTTCTTTCGCGCTTTTGCTTTTTTCAACCTGGTAAGAGCATTCGGAGAAGTTCCAAAATTGGATTTTGCAGTTACAGATGCTGCACAAACCAATATTCCAAAATCTTCTGTTGCAGATATCTATACATTAATCGATTCGGATTTGACTAATGCTGAAAAATATCTCCCTTTACGTTGGGAGCCTATTTATATTGGACGCTTAACCTGGGGAGCTGCCCGTTCATTACATGCAAAAACATATTTGATGCGTAATGACTGGCAAAATGCATACACAGCAGCTACAGATGTGATGAAATCCAACGTCTATGATTTGAAAACACTTTATGCTACTATTTTTAGAGAAAATGGGGAAAATTGTAGCGAATCTGTTTTTGAATTACAATGTACTTCTACAGAATCTCAAAAAGCGGACAACAATATTGGAAGTCAATTTTGTGCGGTTCAAGGAGTTAGAGGAGCTGGAGACTGGAATTTAGGCTGGGGACAAAACACTCCGACTCAAGAATTAGCAAATGCTTATGAACCGAATGATCCTCGTAAAAATGAAACATTACTTTATTTTTACAAAACAGGAGGTGATCCTAATTCTATTCCGGCAAATACACCCTGGAATGAAAAACCTATTGCAAATGGAGATGTTGCCGCAAAATATTTCAATAAGAAAGCATATACCGACCCTAGCTGGCGTGTAAAATACACAAAAGGTGGATATTGGGTAAATATTCGTATGATTCGTTACGCAGATGTGGTATTGATGGCCGCTGAATCCGCTAATGAATTAGGGAAATCCGCAGAAGCTATCGATTACTTAGAGCAGGTTCGCGCCAGAGCAAGAAATGGAAACAATGCTATATTGCCTAAAGTAACAACTACTGATATGGCAGCTTTAAGAACTGCCATCAAGCATGAACGCCGTGTCGAACTTGGAATGGAATTTGATCGCTTTTACGATCTGGTACGCTGGGGAGACGATGTGTCAGTTCTTCTGGCGGCCGGAAAGACAAATTATCAAATCAAACACCGCCTACTTCCACTTCCTAAAGCTGCTGTTGATGCTTCAAATGGTGTATTGAAACAAAATCCTAATTATTAATCTAGTAACAAGAAACATTATGAAACTGAAAAAATATTTCATACCTGCATTTGTAATCGTACTTCTGTCCGTAAGTATGACTTCCTGCTTTCAGGATTTGGGACAGGAGATTCCGATGGATTACCCGGAACAACCAAAAGCTCCTGATTATAATCCGTTGAAATTATTTATGGCACTTGACGGAAATTCAAATAATACAAGTACATACAGCGATTTCTTTATAATGTCGTCCAACGGCAATATAACTTACCCGGCCGGAATCACTAATCAATCCTACAAAGGGGGAGATGGAATGTACATTCTGGCTGCTCCTGCAAATGTACCAGGCACATTGATGCTTGCAGATTCCCTTCTTTCATTTAAAGGATTTACCGTTTCTTTTTGGATGAATCTACCTTCTGCAGATAAAGCAGGCGCACAGTGTATATTCTCAATTCCACACAAAACTAAAGGTTGGGGAAATATGGATATTTATACGGATAATAATGGAGCCAAAGTTAAAATGCATGTGTACAATAAACGTACAGGAACTCTAGTCGACGGTTGGGTGGATTACGCAAATACTGGTGTTCTGGATAAATGGGTCAATTATGTCTTCAGATATGATGGAAGCACCTCCACTTTCAATATTTTTATTGACGGGAACAAATTTGTAACACATACAATTGCAAATTTTGGTAATATAACATTTGAAAGCCCAAATTCGTATATCCTTGGTAATTTTGGTCAAAACGCAACTCCAGCGCTTTCAACTGTTAGATTAGGAGATTGGGCAGCTCCATTCAGGGGTCAACTGGATCAGTTCAGATTTTATAATACAGCATTAACAGATGCTGAAATCACAGCATTATACAATTCTAAACAATAAGATCGATTAAGCTCAAAACGCGGGTAATCATCGTAAGAAAAAAAATGGTTACTCGCGTTTATACAATAATATTTATACTTAAATTATTATTTCACGTTGTCATTTAAATATTAATCTGCAGCTTATAATAGACCATGAAATATACGACTCACACCATATTCTTTATATTCAGCATCCTTTTTTCTTTATCAGCCTGTCAGAAAGATGAAGATGAGCCTCAACCAGGCCCATTTCAACTCAACGAGATTGTCATTGATGGAGTTTCTGACGGAACTAATTCTTATGACAAAGTAAATACAACAGCTCCAATTTTTCTTAAATTCTCGGCTTCGGTCGATCGCAATACGGTTCCTCTTAATATTGAACTTTTTAACAATGAAAGTTCAAAGATCAGTCTCAATTTCAGTTATGAAAAAAATGACAGCTTAATAAAAATTTCTCCGAATGAAGCATATAAAATGTATTCTTCCTATACCCTGAATGTTTTGCCTAATCTAAAATCCAAGCAGGGCGCTCTAATTTTCACAGGAAAATCAATTACTTTTACTACCGGAATCGATTCTACAAACAAATTCCCGGTTATTTCTGATGAAGAACTGTTGACTTTGGTACAAAAACAAACATTCAAGTATTTTTGGGATTTCGGTCATCCGACATCAGGAATGGCCAGGGAAAGGAGTACATCCGGCAACACCGTAACTACAGGTGGTACCGGTTTTGGGATTATGGCCATGATAGTCGCTGCAGAACGAGGTTTTGTTCCTCGCCAGGATGCTCTTAACCGTATTCAGAAAATTGTCAGTTTCCTGAAAAATAAATGTACAAGTTATCACGGAGCCTATGCTCACTGGATCAATGGGGAAACAGGTGTCACTCAACCTTTTAGTCCCAATGACAACGGAGCTGATCTCGTAGAAACATCTTTCTTATTCGAAGGCTTACTCACTGCGCGCCAATACTTCAAACTGGAAAATGAAGGAGAAAAACAACTACGAAACGATATCAACCAACTTTGGGAAGCCATCGACTGGACGTGGTTTCAACAAAACGGACAAAAAAAACTGTTCTGGCACTGGAGCCCGGATTACGGATGGGAGAAAAATCTTGCCATCACAGGATGGAACGAATGTCTTATTACCTACATTCTGGCTGCTTCATCCCCTACTCATCCGATAACTAAAGAGGTATATGACCAGGGATGGGCAAAAAACGGAGGGATGAAAAACGGGCAATCTTACTACGGATATACCCTCCCTTTAGGTGCCGCCAATGGAGGACCCTTATTTTTTACCCATTATTCTTTTCTTGGCCTCAATCCTAAAGGTTTAAGCGATACCTACGCCGATTATTGGGTACAGAATACTCATCATGCTTTGATCAATTATAACTATTGCGTTGCCAATCCTAAAAAACAGTCAGGTTACAGCCCTGATTGCTGGGGACTGACCGCTTCCGACGGAAATGCCGGATACAGCGCCCATTCCCCAAACAATGATGTGGGTGTTATCGCCCCGACAGCTGCTTTGGCATCAATGCCTTATACTCCGGAAGAATCCATGCGGGCATTACACTTCTTCTATTATAAACTAGGAAACTCTCTCTGGAAAGATTATGGTTTTGTAGATGCTTTCAATTTATCAGCAAATTGGTTTGACCACCAATTCCTGGCAATAGATCAAGGCCCGATTATTGTTATGATTGAAAATTATAGAACAGGATTACTCTGGAAAACATTCATGAGTTGTCCCGAAGTACAATCAGGACTCACAAAATTAGGATTTAATTATCAAGTAAAATAATCATTAACAATTTCTATATGAAACGGATCTCAATTTTATTCTGTATTTGCCTGCTTCTAGGAGCATGTTCTCAGAAAAAAGACTCAAATGAAAACAAAGAAATGGATCGTTTCGTCAGCAACCTGATGAAACAGATGACTCTGGAAGAAAAAATCGGTCAGCTCAACTTACCTGCTGCCGGAGATATTACTACCGGACAAGCAGAAAGTAGTGATATCGCAAAGAAAATCAAAGAAGGAAAAGTCGGAGGTTTGTTTAATATTAAAGGTGTTGAAAAAATCAAAGAAGTACAACGCCTCGCCGTAGAAGAAAGTCGCCTGAAGATTCCTTTATTATTCGGAATGGACGTTATTCACGGATATGAAACGGTCTTCCCTATTCCATTAGGGTTGGCTTGTAGCTGGGATATGCAGGCTATCGAACAATCGGCCCGTGTTGCTGCTGTTGAAGCCAGTGCAGACGGTATCTGCTGGACTTTCAGTCCGATGGTGGATTTGTGCCGCGATGCCCGTTGGGGACGTATCGCTGAAGGTAGTGGAGAAGATCCTTTTTTAGGTAGTGAAATAGCAAAAGCAATGGTTTTAGGTTATCAGGGTAAAGACTTGACACAAAACAACACAATTATGGCTTGTGTCAAGCACTTTGCTCTATATGGGGCTTCCGAGGCCGGACGAGACTATGGTACTGTAGATATGAGTAAAGTACGTATGTATAATGAATATTTATGGCCTTATCAAGCTGCTGTAAATGCCGGAGCAGGAAGTATCATGGCTTCATTCAACGAAATAGATGGAGTTCCTGCGACTGCTAACAAATGGCTCCTTACAGACCTTTTACGTACACAATGGGGATTCAATGGTTTTGTAGTTAGCGATTATACAGGAATCAGTGAAATGATAGACCACGGTATCGGTAACCTGAAAGAAGTTTCTGCCAGGTCATTAGATGCCGGATTGGATATGGATATGGTCAGCGAAGGATTATTGACCACTCTTGCCGAATCAGTGAAAGAAGGTAAAATAAAAGAACACCAGATCGATGCCGCCTGCCGCCGTATTCTTGAAGCAAAATATAAATTAGGATTATTCTCTGATCCTTATAAATATTGCGATGGTAATCGTTCCAAATCAGAGATTTACACAATAGAACACCGTGCTATCGCTCGTAAGACAGCTGCCGAAAGCTTTGTTTTATTAAAAAATGACAATCAGGTTCTTCCTCTAAAAAAACAAGGAACAATTGCATTAGTCGGCCCTCTGGCCGATTCAAAAGCCAATATGGCAGGGACCTGGAGTGTAGCTGCTAAACTTAAAAATATCAACAGTCTTTATGAAGGCTTAAAAGAAACTGTAGGCGATAATGCCCGTATTCTTTATGCAAAGGGCAGTAATCTGACGGAAAATCCTGAACTGGAGAAAAATTCAACAATGTTCGGCCGTGGACTGAAACGGGACGACAGACCGGAACAGACCATCATTAATGAAGCTGTACAAATTGCCAGGAATGCTGATGTAATCATTGCCGCACTAGGTGAATCTTCTGAAATGAGTGGCGAAAGCAGTTGTCGCACTGACATCCAAATTCCGGATACCCAGCAAAAATTATTAAAAGCGCTTGTACAAACAGGCAAACCGGTTGTATTAGTACTTTTCACAGGTCGTCCGTTAGCTCTGGTATGGGAAAATGAAAATGTACCTGCAATCCTCAATACCTGGTTTGGAGGTAGCGAAGCTGCTTATGCTATTGCAGATGTTTTGTTTGGAGATATCAATCCTTGTGGTAAATTAACGACTACTTTTCCTCAAAATGTCGGACAGGTTCCTCTTTTTTATAACCACAAAAATACCGGCCGCCCACTGGCAGAAGGTAAATGGTTCCAAAAATTCCGCAGTAATTACCTGGATGTCAGCAATGAACCGCTGTATCCTTTCGGTTACGGGCTGAGCTATACAACATTCAAATATGGAACTATTCATTTGAGTTCCAATACTTTGAATACATCTGGCTCACTAACTGCGTCTAT
>JAVBTA010000038.1:0-7314 GCA_031556375.1 Bacteroidales bacterium
AAGCACGAGAAAAAACAAGGGTGTTTTCACATAACTGCTATATAAGATCAGGCCTTTGCAATTTTCAGCCCGTAAGATTCGAAGATATATTCGGCAGTGCGAATTGAATCACGGGTAGGAGACTTGACTTCTTTCAATTTATAATCAATATCCAATTCTTCCCATTTATGCAAGCCCATTTGATGAAAAGGAAGTATATCCACACGTTCTATATTTTTGAATTGGGAAACGTATTTAGCCCATTCGTTTAAGTCTATAGGATCATCGCTGTATCCGGGAACCAGTACATACCTTACCCATACCGGTTTATTAATTTCAGCCAGATAATCCAGGAATTTTAATGTAGGTTGTAGAGGTACCGAGGTTAATACCTTATATTTTTCGGGTTTGATGTGCTTGACGTCAAGTAAAATAAGGTCAGTAAGGCCAATAACGTCCTTAACTTTATCGTTCAAAATATAACCGGAGGTGTCGATTGCCGTATGAATCCCTTCCTGGCGGCATAGAGTGAATAATCCTTTGAGAAAATCAGGTTGCAATAAAGGTTCTCCTCCTGAGACGGAAACCCCGCCTGTTCTTAAGAATCCTTTGACTTTTCTTACTTCGGAAAATGCTTCTTCCGGAGAAAAAAGTAATTTTTTGTTTCTAATTCCCCAAGTGTCAGGGTTATGGCAATATAAACAGCGCAAAGGACAGCCTTGCATAAAGAAAACAAATCTTATGCCGGGGCCATCCTTTGTGCCGAAAGATTCAAAAGAATGAATGTAACCCTTCATTAAAGTTTTTCTGTGATTGTGCGGTTAAGCACGTCCAGTTGTTGTTCGCGGGTCAGTTTGATGAAGTTTACGGCGTAACCTGAAACGCGGATCGTTAATTGCGGATAGTTTTCGGGGTGTGCCATAGCGTCTTCCAACAGGCTGCGGTTGAATACGTTGACATTGAGGTGTTGTCCTGTTTGGTTGAAATAACCGTCCAGGAGGCCTACCAGGTTGCCTTTCTTTTCGTCGTTGGTTTTACCTAAGGTATCAGGAGTGATCGCGAAGGTGTAAGAGATACCATCGTTAGCGTGTTCGAAAGGAAGTTTGGCTACAGATGCCAGAGAGGCTACAGCTCCTTTGGTGTCGCGACCGTGCATTGGGTTTGCTCCGGGGCCAAAAGGTTCACCACCTTTACGTCCGTCGGGAGTGCTACCGGTTTTCTTTCCATAAACGACATTTGAAGTGATGGTCAATACCGATTGGGTAGGGATAGCATCGCGATACATCTTGTGTTTACGGATTTTATTCATAAATAATTCCACGATTTCGACTGCAATCTGGTCGGTATTGTCGTCATTGTTACCGTAAGGAACATATTCTCCTTCAACAATGTAATCGACAGCATCGCCGGCTTCATCGCGGACAACTTTTACTTTCCCGAATTTTATGGCGGCAAAAGAGTCGGCAACAATGGAGATGCCTGCGATACCGAAAGCTTGTGTACGGACAACATCAACATCATGCAAAGCCATTTCCAAAGATTCGTAAGAATATTTGTCGTGCATGTAGTGGATGATGTTTAATGATTTAACATAAGTTTCAGCCAACCAGTCGAGCATTTTGTCGAATTTATTCCATACTTCATCGAATTCGAGGTAGTCTCCGCTTACTTTTTCGTAACCCTCAGGAGTAACCTGCATTTTTGATTTTTCATCTTTACCTCCGTTGATCGCATACAACAGGGCCTTAGGCAGGTTTGCACGGGCACCGAAGAATTGCATTTGTTTTCCGACGCGCATAGGAGAAACACAACAGGCAATACCGTAGTCATCACCAAATTGAGGATTCATAAGGTCGTCGTTTTCGTATTGAAGAGAAGAGGTGTCGATAGAAACTTTTGCACAGTATTTTTTCCATGATTCCGGAAGATTTTCACTCCAAAGTATTGTGAGGTTCGGTTCCGGAGAGGCGCCAAGATTATATAAAGTGTGAAGGATACGGTAACTGTTCTTTGTGATTAGGGAATGTTTTCCGTTCATACCTCCGATAGATTCGGTTACCCAAACAGGATCTCCGGAGAAAAGGCTGTCATATTCTGGAGTACGAAGGAAACGAACCATACGTAATTTCATGACGAAGTGGTCCATCATTTCCTGAGCTTCTTCTTCGGTGATGGTTCCGTTTTCCAGATCTCGTTGAATGTATATATCAAGGAATGTAGAAACACGACCGATGCTCATTGCCGCGCCATTTTGATCCTTGATAGCAGCCAGATATCCGAAGTACGTCCATTGGATAGCTTCCTGAGCTGTAGATGCCGGTTTTGAGATATCGAAACCATAAGCTGCTGCCATTTTTTTCAATGCTTTAAGCGCATCGAGTTGTTGGGTAAGTTCTTCACGAAGACGAATTAAATCGTCTGTCATTTCGCTTGGATCGCATTGCTCAAAACGTTTCTGGCGTTCTTCGATCAGGAAATCAACACCGTAAAGGGCTACCCGACGGTAGTCACCGATGATACGTCCACGTCCGTAAGCATCAGGCAATCCTGTAATAATCGCACTGCTACGGGCTTTTTTGATACTAGCGGTATAAGCTGCGAAAACACCTTCGTTGTGAGTTTTGCGATATTTGGTGAAGATGTCATGAGTTACAGGATCCAGTTTGTAGCCATAAGCTTCAAGTCCTTGTTCTACCATACGAAGACCTCCATTCGGGAAAATACCACGTTTCAGCGGTTTGTCTGTTTGCAAACCGACAATCTTTTCCAGGTCTTTGTTGATATATCCTGCGCCGTAAGCATCGATCTGAGAAGGGATCTTTGTTTCAGCATCGTAAATTCCTTTTTCACGTTCTACCTTGAACATTTCGCTCAGGGTGCTCCACAATTGTTCTGTTGCCTTTGTTGGGCCGGAAAGGAAACTTTCATCACCTGTATATTCAGTGTAGTTCAGTTTGATAAAATCACTGACATTGATTTCTGTTGTCCACTTTCCTTCTTTGAATCCTTTATATGAGTCCATAAGAGTTGAATAAAATAATTAACAATAAGCCTGTCATTCGGATTTTCCGAAAAACGGGTGTTAACTTCAGTGGTACAGAAACTTAAGGGGTAAAATAAAAGGCGTTGAGGCCTTAGGGTTTTAATTTCAGCACGAAGATACAAAATATTTTTTGAATTGAGACTTGAAAATAGAAAATAGAGAATGAATAAGAATGGTGAAAAATAAGTAATATTAGTGAATTTGGGGGTTCTGATTATAATTTTATGTTTGAACAGTTCTTTATATACTTTTTTGTTTATTTTTGCAGGCTGAAAATGAAATATGTAACAAGTTAAATATTGTTAAAATGAATTATAGCACACCGAAAGAGATTGCTATTGAATTTGGTAATTCCGGAATATACAAATCTAAGTTACCGGTTTCAAAATTTATAATTTTAGCCTTGTTGGGTGGAGTATTTATTGCTTTTGGAGGCTTATTGACCGTGATTGTGGCTGGCGGAATGCCTGATGTTCAGGCTGTTAATCCGGGCTTAGTGAAGTTTATGGCCGGGGCTCTTTTCCCTGTTGGGCTGATCATGGTTTCTGTTGCCGGAGCCGATTTATTCACCAGTGATTGTGCCGGAATGGTTTTACCTTGTTTACAAAAACAGATCCCGGTCAGTTCTTTACTAAAAGTATGGATCATATCCTATATCTTCAATTTCATAGGAGCTCAGTTTGTAGCTTATTTTTTGACACATGAAGTTGGTTTGGTTGCATCGTCTCCCTGGAAAGATTACTTGCATCACCTGGCATTAGCCAAAGTTCATTATAGTTTTGGAACAGTATTCTTAAAAGCCATTGGAGCCAATTGGTTGGTCTGTCTCGGTACCTGGATGGGATTTGCAGGTAAAGATGTGATTGGAAAGGCTGTTGGTATTTGGATTCCTGTAATGATCTTTGTTACATTGGGTTATGAGCACTCTGTTGCAAATATGTTCTTTATTCCTGCCGCAATTTATTCCGGAGCAGATATTACCTGGGGGGCATTCCTTATGGATAATTTACTTCCCGCTACACTTGGTAATATTGTAGGAGGCGCAGGTTTTGTGGGATGTGCTTATTGGTATGTTTATCTGAAAAGGAATTGAGAATTTGTAAAATCGACGTAGTCAATTGAGAATGATTTCGTGCGTAAGCCCAATTCTCAATTCTTCATTCTCAATTAAAAAGTACTATTCCAATTCCTATCGGCTTGATTTCCGGACCTTTGCCTTTTTCAAAGAGGGAGAATGGTGAATAATATGCATAGAACCTGATGTTTCCGATTCCGGTTTGGAGCATAAAACGCCCGTTTACCGGTAAGATATTTAGATCTCTGCCCAGACTTCTGGCTTCAATACCTCCATTTACATTTACGTCGATTTGGGATTTAGAGTAGTATTTGATGTATCCGACCATACCTCCGGAGACATAAAATGTATTGTGGGCTAATTTGGTTTGATATTCGAGAAGTAAAGGGATCGTGATATAATAAGTCAACAATTTACTCGATTTATAAGTCTCATCAGTTGATTCTACGAATTTAGTAACTCCATCTATCACAGTCAATCCTACATTATCTTTGAAATGGTAGCGGGTGAAATCAAGTCCGACACCGCTTACTAAAAGCCAATGATTGCTTAATTGAGCTTTATATTCTATCGGGTTTATAATGAAAGAGTAGGAGGTACTGATTGACAGATCGGCAGTTGTATTGTTTATTCCATCAAAATTCGCCAATGCCATTCCTATTCCGTTCCAATGCGGCTCTATCCATGCTTTATTTTTCTTTTTCCAGTTGAACATGATGCTGTAAGAAGTTCCGTCATATGTTGCTGAGCTTTTTGCCGGAACTTCCGGATCGGTATTGATAGATACAGCATTTACAGCCTGATTTTGTTCTTTAGCTATCACTTCTGAAACTTTTACCGCTTGGTAATCACTGTTTTCAAATAGACCTGACATTGATTTTCCACTTAGGTCTACACCTTTTATTTTATAACAGGCATTACAATCGCTTTCGAGAAAGTCGAGTTTTTGAGCTGTTGTATCGATAGGAGGGAAGTAAAGTGTAAAAACACTGGTTCCGTTCTTTGTGTACATACGTTCTCCTAGATCAATTCCCTCAGCTTTGGTTATCATCTTTTTTTCAGTATTACCGTCAACGAGGATATAACTTTCTTTATTGATAGACCAGAATTTTTTCGGATCGTATTTGATTTTCATACGCAAAATAGTTGCAGTTTCCGTCAATTCGATTTGTTCGATCTGTAATGAGGCACGATTAGCCGATTCGAAGGCTGGAAGATTGATTGTTTTCTGAGCATAAACAAAAGTTGTAGCTAACAGAACAAGGCAAAGGGTAAATATTTTTGTTTTCATTTCAGTATAATTTAATAGTTATTGCAGTTTAACACGTTTATTGTTCACATAAATAAATAGATCTTTCAGTTTATTCAATTCCGATTCCAGTTTGTTAGGAGGAAAAGTTCCGCGGATGTAGATCAGGGTTATTTTTTTTGATTTTTCTTTGTACAGGATATATTCGTACATTGAAGAACCTTCTTTTTTCTTGAGACAGTAATATCCGGTTTCTATTTTTCCGTTTTTCTGGGTTTCAATTAGTTTAGAACCACCATTGATATCATTTTCGATAGCTGCTGTCGTTGCGGCTACCAGGGGATCATCGGTTGCAATTGTGAGGCTTTTGTAGACCTTCATATTGGTATGCCCGGCCAGGATATCTGTCGATAGTTCAATCAGGACAGCTCCTTTTTGTTTCCCGTAGGTCTCAAAGATCTTATCTGCCTGAAGATCTTTTTGGGCCATCAGATTCCCTGTAACCAGGGAAATCAGGAATGATAATATTAATATTCGTTTCATTTTAGAAGTTGTTTTAAAAGTCATTAAAAGAATCCAGGATATCGATTTGAGTTGCGATTACCTCGTCCTCAGATTCGGAGATAACTTCAAGTGTATTCAGTGTTTGTGACTGGATTGTTTTGATATCGGTGAATTTCTTTCCGTCGACATATACGATTGATTGTGTCTGCACATCTTTTTGTTGATTGAAGAACGTGAATTTTATTCCTATCAATAATATTATAGAAGCAGCGATTCCAATACAGATCCGGTTAAACCATATTCTTTTTATTCCCGGACGGTTGTTCTGCTCTGGTGTTATTGTTTCATTTTCTTCGATCATTACCAGTTCCCGTTCTTCATTGAAGAAGTCGAACATCGGCTTGAATTCCAGCAACGATTCATCGATATTGTCCTGGCGGAAATAATTCCGGAGGGTTTGTTCTTCCTGCAGCGAAGTCAGACCTTCAAAATATTTATCCAATAGTTGTTTTATATTATTTGTTTTCATTTTCTCATCCTTTCGTTTATGTAGTATGCATTGATACGTATAAATTCTTCACGCGCTTTTTTTCTTGCTCTTGAGAGATTCATGGTCACCGCATTTATCTGTGACCCTGTGATGTCCGCAATTTCCTGTAGTTCGTATCCTTCCACATCACGCATCAGGATAATTTTTCGTTGCAGTTCCGGTAGTGAGTTGATGATTTTCCGGATGAGATTGACCGAATCGAGTTTTTCTGTCTCATGATAGGGCGTTTTTTCGTCGAATCCAAGAAAAATATCTTCTGCATCTACTGTTACTTTCTGAGCCCTTAGTTTATCAATACAGATATTTTTTGTGGTCTGCATGGCAAATCCCCCGGGATTGGACATCGTTCCGAGTTGGTCGCGAACGCTCCATAACCGGAGGAACACCTCCTGTACGGCATCTTCAGCGTCTGCCTCGTTTGCCAGCATCTTCCAGGCTACTGCACGCAGTTTTTGCCTTTGAGATATAATATCCGATTTGAATTGTTCTAATGTCATTGTATTTGAATAACGATACAAAGAAAAAAATATAACATGGAATATTCAATTTTTTTCATACTTTTGTTGAGATGAATAGGGAGAGGGGGAGTTGTAAGGAGTGAAAAGGAATAATAAGGAGTTGGAGGAATGAAAATAAAAACGAGGAATAGACATTTATCATCTAAAGTTACGTATACCGGAACGGATGAAACGCCGACTAATATTCAATTGATCCAGTATAATGAATCGGGTCACACGGAGAAAAAAATAAACGAGATCCAGCGTATTTTGTCGATGATCAGTGATGATAAAGTAAGTTGGATCCGGGTGTCGGGTATGAATGATCCGGAACTGATTATTCAACTGATGAAAGATTTTAGCCTTAATATAATGGATGCGAAGGATGTTTTGTCGGTACATCATATTATTACGGTG
>JAVBTA010000035.1:0-4550 GCA_031556375.1 Bacteroidales bacterium
TTATCTCCGTTTTTCAGATAAGCCTCAGCACGAATCAAATAAGTTTCCGCCATACGGATAGCATAAAATTCCATTACGAAACCATTAGCAGGTTCAGCAGCATAGTGCCAATCAGAACCTAATTTCATGATTCTTGGGAAAACACGTTCCATAGTATCCTGACGAGTAGTCAACCATTCTTTTTTGATAATATCACCCGGGCGTGTCTCAACAGTTATCTTTGTTCCGTTAGCCAAAGTTACATCTGTTTTGTAAATTGTATCGTAATTAGCTACTTCTACTCCATTAATAATAGGATTTGGAGATCTGAAGATACGGTTGATATTTTTCTCGAAATTACGTTCATCTTCCGGACCGGATTTATCCCAAAGATCGTAAGTGAAGTAATTTGTAGGGCGTAACCAACCGATACCACGGCCTGTCCAATCGAGTGCCTGGCTTCCGTAACCGAATTTCTGGAAACCCCAAAAACTTGGCCAGAATACACGTTCCTGGTCTGTTCTTGTTGTTAACTCCCCAGAACTGGAACTCAAACCTCCCTGAATAAATTTATCTACCTGGATAGCCCAGATTGATTCTTTATTTCCGGTTTGATAGCTAAAATTTGAAAATCCACCAGTGCTGCGCATTTGGAACAGATCCCAGAATGCATCTTTTCCGGCTACATCTTTTCTCCAACCGTGGCGTTGGGTCATTAAATGATAATCACCTACCTTTTGATCTATAATCATAGAAGCAGCATCAATAGCCTTTTGATAGTATGATTTATCTTTAGTTTCATCTCCAAGAGCAATATACATTTCAGCCAGATAATGATAGGCGGCAGCTTTTGTAACTCTTCCTGGTTCTGAAACAGCTACCGGTAAGTTTTCGGCTGCAAATTTGAAATCTTCGATTGCTTGTTTGTAAACATCTTCGCGAGAGTCACGGGTATAATCCAGACGAGGCTTGTCGGATGCTGGTTTAGTCAGAATAGGTACTCCTCCGAACATACAACCTAAATAACGGAAACAATACCCTCTGAAAAAGAGAGCCTCTGCTTTAGTTTCGAGTTTTTCGGTTTCGTTATTCCACCTTACATCGGGATTGTCTGTTTGTGTGTATAAGGTGTTTACATCATTGAGAAGTCCAAAGTGACGTCCATATACAATTCGGTAAATATCTGTGGAAGAATTAACATAACTCCAATCAGTGAAAGGCTCGACATCGCTGTTCGGGCGGAAAAAGATATCCGATCCGGTACCATATTGGAAGAAATCGACAGGTTGATCCCTGAAGTTATGATTTTGTCGAACTTTTCGATAAAATTCGTTCAATCCTGTACGGAACTGAGCTCCATTGAGGAATGAGTTGTCAATCGTGAGAAAATCATCCGGATTTTCTTTTAAGAATGCATCGTCATCACACCCTGTGAATGTACAGGCAAAGAGTGCAAGCGTTAATGAATATATTATTTTTTTCATAATTTTATTTTTTTATTTTAAAATGTCACGTCCACGTTAAAAACAATACTCTTCATAACAGGAAAAGCTTGTGCAGCATACTGAGTCTTAGTCTCAGGATCCAGACCTTCCCAATTGGTGAATGTCAATAAGTTTTTACCTGCCAGGTTTAAGCGCAAACCTTCGATCGGAGTTTTCCCCAATAATTTCTTGTCGAAAGTATATGAAAAAGACAAGTCCTGTAATCTCAGGTAACCGTAGTTGTGAGGGAACTGGTAAGCATTTGGGTTGCTGTAGTTTGGACGGGGAACTTCATTTGAAGGACGGTCGGGCATCCAGTATGCTTTATTTAACCATGTTGCAGTACCTCCACCACCAAATGTACTTGGCAGATAAGCATAGATATTATTAGCCAAACCATAATTATCACTACCTCCTGCTGCCAGCCAATGGAAAGCAAAATATAATTGGAAATTCTTATAATTGAATGTGTTGGATAAGTTGGCTGTGAAATTAGGCTTGTCGAATCCGACAATTTTCCGGTCGTCTGTAGTTATTTTTCCATCATTATTCAAATCTTTGAATTTAACATCTCCTGGATTTCCTCCATAGATAGACATATATTCAGCATCGTCGTTTTGTATGATACCATCGAAAACATAAGTATAGTTAGCTCCAAGAGATTTTCCGATGAAATAGTTGTTTGCAATATTGTCGTCTTCTTTTCCATCGCCATCCATATCAGTTCCTCCGTAAGATAACAGTTTATTACGGTTTATCCAGAAGTTCAGAGTTGAATTCCAAGTAAAATCATGAGTTTTAACGTTAACGGAATTCAATTGTAATTCAAATCCTTTGTTACTTAATTCTCCGATATTGGATGTAACACTTCCGAATCCGTTCATGATAGGAATAACCCTTGGAAAAAGTAAATCAGTTGTTTTTGATTTATAAAAATTTACACTACCGGATAAGCGTTGGTTTAGCGTGCTGAAGTCAACTCCAACGTTAAAAGCAGCAGTCTCTTCCCATTTTAATGATTTGTTTACTAATTTGTTTACAAACTGTGTTTTAACTGTGTTGTTCCCAAAGATGTATAAACTACTTGACATTGAGGGAAAAGAAGTGTATGGGATTACAGAGGAGTTTCCGTTTTCCCCATAAGAAACTCTTAATTTCAAATAATCAATTTTTTCTTTCAAATTACTAAAAAAGTCTTCTTCACTGATGGTCCATGCTCCGGCAAGGGAACTGAAACTTCCATACTGGTGTCCCGGAGAGAATACAGAGGCTCCGTCTCTCCGTATAGATCCTGTTAAAAGATATCTTTGTTTGTATACGTAATTTAGACGAGCCAGATAAGCAAGACGTGCTTCTTTAGTTTTTCCTGTTTCAACACCTCTATTATTAGAGTTTCCTAATTCTAGAGCATCAACACCTAATGCAGTTGTTCCAATCGCCGAAAAATCTGCTGCGGATAATTTAGAAGAAGTCTTTACTATTTGAGATCGTTCACTCATCAGAGTTAAATCAATAGCATGATCTTTTTTGAATGTATAGTTATAATTGATGATGTTGTTCAGGTACCAGTCTGTTTGAGTAACATGTTCTTTATAACCATTGGCACTTACCAGGTATTTTGTTTGATCTCTCAAATCGCTTTCTTGTAGTGTGTTCATATAATAACGCTCATCCCAGAATCTCTCCTGATGACCTTCCCAGCGGTTCAGAGAATAGTTGAATGTATAGGATAATCCTTTAACCCAAGGGGCATCAATGCGTGCCATAAAAAGACTGCGATAATTTTGATTGCGATCCTTGTTGTATTCCTGTGTTTGCCACAATGGGTTGATCGTGGTCTGATGTCCTTGAGGAGACTTCTCCATTTGGTCTTGGAAATCAGGGAATTGAACATACTTGAAAGAATACGGAGTACTATTTGTCGCATTTCTTATGTCAGCTTCTTTTCCATCGTTATTTTTATTGATAACACCAAGTGTCAATCCAAGTTTCAACCAATCAGTAATTTTAGTTTCTACTTTTGAGTTAATAATAATACGTTTGAATTGGTCACCGACAACGATTCCCTTCTGATCTAAAAATTGACCGGAAACGTAGTAGTTAACTCTTTCACTTGCTCCGGAAATACTCAGGTTATAGTCTTGTAAAGGAGCTAAACGTGTTGCTTCGTCAAACCAGTCATAAATGCTTCCTTGTTGATAAGCGTTGTATTCGTAAGTTGTTAAAAGATTCTGTAGTTCCAGGTCTGACGGAGAGCCTCCATTCAACATTTTTACATCCTTTTTCATTTGCAAATAACCTTCAGGTGACAGCATTTCCGCTTTTGATGTATAAGTCTGAACCCCGGCTGTTATACCAAGATGAACCGTTGGTTTATCTGTTTTTCCTCTTTTTGTGGTAATTAAAACGATACCACTAGCTGCTCGTGAGCCATATACGGCAGCGGAACTAGCATCTTTCAAAATATCAATAGATGCAATGTCGTTAGGGTTTATCTCACTCAAACTTCCCTGAAAAATAACACCATCGACTACGTATAAGGGAGTTCTACTTCCAGAAACAGTGTTCTGTCCCCGAACGGTAATGCCAGGATTCCCCCCTGCGCCGGTTGCAGTTCCTACATCAAAACCGGGAACCTGGCCTTTCAAAGCGTCGAAAGCGTTCATGTTAGGCAGTAGGGCACGAGGAGAATCTTCTAATCTGACGGATCCTATAGCTCCAGTCAGGTCACGTTTCTTTGCAGAGCCGTAACCGATTGCAACAACCTCATCCAGAGTATTGTCTGCAACTCTTAAACCGATATTCAATTGTGTTCTACCGTTTAGCGGTTCAACCAGCACTTCGTATCCGAGATATCGGAATTCCAGAGTAGCATTAGAGGCGGCTGTGATGGTAAAATTACCATCCAGGTCGGCAACTGCGACAGTTTTAGTCCCTTGTACCATAACGGTTGTTCCGGCAAGAGGGTATTTGTCGCTTACATCGTAAATATGTCCTTTTACAGTCACTGTCTGGGCAAATGCGATATTTGCCATCAATAAGAACAGACCTGTAAAGAAGCATATTTTTTCAAAACTTCTTTTCTTT
>JAVBTA010000013.1:0-52152 GCA_031556375.1 Bacteroidales bacterium
TTCAAACTATCTCCGATATTGCTGTACCACCGTTTCGGATTGCTTCGAAGCCAGAGCTTCCGGGTGATATCTCGTCCAAACACCTGGTGTAAGGATTACGCTTGAAATCTACTATACTTCGATTAAGCAGCGAGAGCGTAAATATTATCGCCAGTTAAAACTTCATCACCCGAGATTATAGTGCCGGACAACGACGCACTGCATGCTTACAAACCACTTCTACCCGCTGTCAAAACCGGTCAACCCCATGATTTGAATTGCAAAGATACGGATATTTTTTGAGAATATTTCGTATTCTCTCGGAAAGTCTTAACTTTGTGCTTCAATTTTAGAAAAATAAACATTTGTAATCGATATAATTTATGTTGACTCTCAAATTCATCACCGATAATAAGGAAGAAGTAATCAAACGGTTGGCTAAAAAGCACTTTGATGCCAAAGAAATCATTGAACAGGTTCTGGAAACAGATAAAATCCGGAAAATTACGCAAACTACTTTGGATGGGAACCTGGCAAATTTGAATCAACTCTCAAAATCAATCGGTCTGTTGATGAAAGAAGGTAAAAAAGAGGAAGCCGAAACTGCCCGTAATCAGGTCGCTGAAATGAAAGAAGGCAATAAAGTTTTGGAAACAACGATGAAAGAAGCAGAACAAAAGCTTATTGAATTATTGTGTTTAATCCCCAACCTTCCTTCCGACGAAGTTCCTGAAGGAAGAGTTGCTGAAGATAATGTAGTAGAACGTACCGGGGGAACTATTCCTGAATTAGGGAAAGAGGCTCTCCCCCACTGGGAGCTGGCTAAGAAATATGACTTAATCGATTTCGAACTTGGAGTTAAGATATCCGGCGCTGGATTTCCGGTATACAAAGGAAAAGGAGCTCGACTACAACGCGCTTTGATCAACTTTTTCCTGGATAATGCCCGTGAAGCCGGATATCTCGAAATACAACCTCCTTATGTAGTTAATGCAGATTCCGGATACGGAACAGGACAACTTCCAGATAAAGAAGGACAAATGTACCACTGTGGATTAGACGATCTATACCTGATCCCTACTGCAGAAGTTCCAGTCACAAATATCTACCGGGATGTAATCCTTGAAGAAAAAGATCTCCCTATCATGAACACCGCCTATTCTGCGTGTTTCAGGCGTGAAGCAGGTTCATATGGCAAAGACGTACGTGGTTTGAACCGCCTGCACCAATTTGATAAAGTAGAAATTGTCAGAATAGATAAGCCGGAACATTCTTATCAATCTCTGAAAGAAATGGTCGCTTATGTCCAAACACTGGTTGAAAAGCTGGAACTACCATGGCGTATCCTACGACTTTGCGGTGGAGATATGAGTTTCACATCTGCTCTTACTTTCGACTTTGAAGTATACTCCACAGCTCAGGAACGTTGGCTTGAAGTCAGCTCTGTGTCAAATTTTGAAAGCTATCAGGCAAATCGCCTGAAATGCCGTTACCGGAGTAACGATGAAGACAAAAAAATACAACTTTGTCATACATTGAATGGTAGTGCTCTTGCTTTACCGCGTATAGTTGCGGCTTTACTCGAAAATAATCAAACTCCGAAAGGAATCAGGATTCCCAAAGCTTTGGTTCCGTATACCGGTTTCGACATAATTTGATTCTGATATTACAATACAAAATGTCCCCCGTCATTCCGAACTCTATAAAATCTGATTAGATTTCTCCTGTCAATCGAAATGACGTGGGACATTTTATTAAACTATAATCTTATTTTCCGGTAAAGATCCTCAATTCATTTTTGGTTGCATAAAACACGTCATCAGTAACCGGATCGACTTCATAAAGAGGTTTATTGCCATCAATCTCAATTTTATCCACTTCTGTTCCATCTATCTTTCTGACTTTAACCAACAGAGGGTTTTCTCCTTTTTCTCCTTTTGTCATTACAAATGCATAAGAATTATTTTGTTTCATTGCATTGAAACGTTCTGTAGCCTTACCCATTGCTGTACTACTAATTATAGAACCCACACCGGCTGTGGCATAACCGGTATTTTGCGTTTTCTTTCCAAATAAAGCTCCACCTGACTGCGCAATCTCATTACCACTAGCATCACGGGAGACCACAACAACCTCGGCTGATGCCACAGCCCCTGCGACTTCCAATGTTGTTCCAACAACAGCTCCCCCTATCTTCATAAATCTACGCTTATTTCCTCCTGGTTCTTTATATGTATTATGATATTTGGTAGCACCATCCATAGTCACTCCAAGTACATCATTTTGACCAGTTAAAGAAATACCCCAATCAAACAAATCCAAACCGGCAATAGTCTTGTCATCTTTTATATCCTTCAACTTAGCCACAGGTTCTGGTTTCTCAGTTGCATTCGGATCAAACTTATAAATTTTTTTATCATTATAAACTAAGCAAGCTTTTGTTTTACTATCAAAATCAAAAAGTAAAGGACGATCTTTATTAAATTCTATATTTTTCTTCCAAATCTTTTTACCGGTGGTGTAGTCTACCATATTTCCATAAGTACCAGTCAGATAGAATACCCTATTATTCTCAACTTTCCCTAAATAATAAATCGGATCTTCACTATTATCTGAAATCTCTATTTTATTTTTCCATAATTTTTTCCCGTCTTTATCAATTAGGTTCATTTCTTTATCCGCAATATAAAGATAGTCTCCATCTACATATATAACTTGCTTGATATCATCTCCTTCCGCATCCTTTTTCCATATTTTTTTGCCATCGGAATAATTAAAAAAATTAAATCCGCTACTATGGGCAATCAAAATACGATCAGACCAGTCCTCAATATAAGAAACATATTTCGTTTTGATATCATCATCCCAAATAGGCTTACCGGTCTCTGCATTCAGGACATTCACGACTTGTTTAGAAGACAGTATACTTCCTGAATTTTTGATAATTACCAAATCTTTTTCACTTTGCGAAAGGCAAAACATATTGATCTTAAATGGAGTACTCCACAAAATTTTGCCATCTGCACGATTCAATTTATAAAGACTGCCATTAATCGATGTGTAAATGGACTGTTCTGTAACAAATAACTGATCTTTAGATGTGTTGTCTTTAAAAGAAAAAGCATCCGATAATTGTTTTGCGAAATTTGCAACTGTAGCCAGTTCGGTAGTCCACACTTCCTTACCACTATTCAGATCATACAAAATGCTACTAAAGATTTTCCCATCTGTCGCTAAAAAAAGAAAATTCCCTACTTTTGGAAGAAATTCACTATTAAGCACCCGATAACTCTTTTCCCCTGAATTGAATACCACTTTTCCGGTTTCGGTGTTGATAATAACATCTTTTGCATTAATAACTCCCTCGATAAATGGGGAATTAGGAATAAATTTCAATTCATCATCTGATTCAAATAACTTGCCTAAATCAGGATTAGAAAGAGCATCATTTACCTTATTTGCAGTGGCGGAAAGGGAAGTTTTTCCTATTTCTTTTTCGGAAACGACCCAGATAACACTCTCTTTTTCAGGATTGTAACTGGAAATTTGGTCTTTTTCCTTAACAAGAACTTCTCCTGTCAACGGATTTAAAAGAATAGTCTCAATGTTTTGAGTAAAAGGTACAACTACATCTGCTTTTCTTTGAGCAAAAGAATTAAAGCTCAGTGATACAAAAAGAAAGACAAAAACGGCATTAATGATTTTCATAAAAAATTGCTTGTTAAATATGGTTCAAAATCATATTTATCAAGCAAAAATCACGCCAAAAATCAAAAAAAGTATTTTATATCTTTTGTACCTCTTTAGCCAATTCTTCCGCCTCTTTTAATGTCGGCGCTTCCGTATAAATACGTATAATCGGTTCTGTATTTGATTTTCTGAAATGTACCCATTTATCAGGAAAATCAACCTTCACTCCATCGATGTCGTTAACTGTAAATTTTGAATATTTTTTCTTTAGAGCATCTAATAATTCATCGACATTCGTATCCGGAGTTAATTCCATCTTCTGCTTAGCCATGTAATAGGTAGGATAATCCGAACGTAATTCCGTTACTTTCTTACCGGACTTTGCCAGATGAGTCAAAAATAAAGCAATTCCAACCAATGCATCCCGACCATAATGACTTTCAGGATAGATAATACCACCATTACCTTCTCCGCCGATTATGGCGTTCGTAGCTTTCATTTTTTCCACTACATTCACCTCTCCTACAGCCGATGCGGCATATTTTCCATTCCGACGTTCGGTAATATCACGCAAAGCACGGGTAGAACTCATATTTGAGACCGTATTTCCCGGCGTATATCGCAAGATATAATCAGCAATAGAAACAAGGGTATATTCTTCCCCGAACATATCTCCATTTTCACAGATAATAGCCAAACGATCTACATCCGGATCCACGACAAAACCGACATTAGCATTACCCTGTTTCATCAATGAAGATATTTCCGTCAAATGCTCCGGAAGAGGTTCCGGATTGTGAGCGAAATGCCCTGTGGCATCACAATTGATCCCAATAATATTTTTAACGCCTAATGCTCCCAGAAGCTGAGGGATTGCTATTCCTCCGACAGAATTCACACAATCGATGGCAACGGTAAAATCAGCCTTACGAATAGCATCTACATCCACTAATTTCAGGCTTAATACATGCTCTATATGTTTTCTGGTATAAGAGTCATCCTCTGTAAGATTCCCAAGGAAATCAACCTCCGCATATCTGAAGTCTTCATTATCTGCAATTTGTAGGATCTCATTACCCTCAGCAGCGTTTAGAAACTCTCCTTTTTCATTCAACAGTTTCAATGCATTCCACTGCTTCGGATTATGACTGGCTGTGAGGATAATACCACCGGCTGCCTTTTCCAATGTAACAGCAATCTCTGTTGTTGGAGTAGTAGCCAGACCTATGTCGACTACGTCAAACCCCATTCCCATCAGAGTACCGACAACAACATTACGAACCATTTCCCCTGAAATACGCGCATCACGTCCTACAACAATCTTATTGGAACCTACATTTTTTTTGCGTATTAAAGTAGCATAGGCTGATGTGAACTTCACAATGTCCAATGGAGAAAGACCATCCCCGGATTGTCCTCCTATTGTCCCACGAATCCCCGAAATCGATTTAATAAGAGTCATACGATTTTTATTTTTATCTGAAGTGAGTATATTTTAAGTTTTTATAAAAAACCGGGCGGTAACTACTCTGATCTGATGTTGAACCCAAATTTGATGGAATTATCAAATTCACAACAGCATTTTCTCCAACATACGCCAGTGGAATAGCCCAACCAGGACAAGAATATTGTCCATCATAAGCATTAATACCATATCTAAATGTGAACGGATTATTTCCAATTATATTATACGAACTATAACTGACTGTATCGGATTTAAACCATTGCAGACCTTCAAACCTTACACATATTTCGTCTTTATATGATGTAGCTCTTTTTCCATTTCCGGAATCTACTACGTTAATATACAAACCATCCGAATTTCTATAGTATTCATTCTCAGCAAAAACGCCATCTTCAGGGTAAGATGACAACGTTTTGATGCCATTTTTTGAGACAAATCGCTGGATTGCCTTTTTTTCTTCCTGAATTAATTCCTGAGCCGTTTTCTGATCGTTACATGAGGCTACTAAAATTGTAACCGCAATAAATGAAAATACAAATAAGACTATTTTTTTCATTTTTATAAATTGTTCTAATTTCAAAGGGACAAAGTTAGTGAAAGTCTTTGTAAACAAAACTTAATTTTTCAATAATAATTCTTTATATTGAGGTAAAACTGTCTCAAAAAGAGTAATTGCATCCTCTAGACTTCCATAAAACTCTCCTCCGGAGGCATTTTTATGTCCACCGCCGCCGAAGTGAGCAGAAGCAAACAAATTACAGGGAAAATCCCCCTTTGAACGAAAAGAAATTTTGACCAAATCTTTATCTTCCCGGATAAAAATTGAAAAAACAATACCTTCAATACTCAATGGGATATTGACAAACCCCTCTGTATCACCCTTTTTTAGCTTAAACTTCTTTTGTTCTTCCTGCGAAAGAGTCAACAGAACAGTATTATACTCCTTGAAAACCTTCATTTTTTCATAGGTGATATACCCCATTAGCCTAATCCTGTCCACAGTATAGGTATTATAAACCTTGGAGTAAATAGCATCTTTATCAATACCCTTTTTCAATAATTCACTGATAATATAGTATATCTGATCCGAATTGGAATTATAGGTAAATGCTCCGGTGTCTGTCATCATTCCGGCATAAATGCACTCCGCACACTCTTTATTGATATCCTCAAAAAATCCCATCCGGCAAATAAACCGGAAAATCATCTCTGATGTAGAAGAAATCTCAGGATAAGACATAACAACATCACAAAAATTACCAGGATTAAGATGATGATCTATCATCACCTTTTTTGCTTTCGCCTCTACTACCAAAGTACCTAAATCACCGATTCTCTTTGGTGTGTTAAAATCCAGACAAAAGATCAATTCTGCAGCATCAATCGTTTCTGCCGCAATCTCCTGACTTTTTTCATAATTGATAATATCATGAGCCCCTTTCATCCATTTTAAAAAATCAGGAAACTCATTCGGAACAATTATGTTGACTGATTTATCCATTTCCAATAAAAAATGATATAAACCCAATGAAGATCCGATAGCATCTCCATCCGGAGACAGATGAGTTACAATAACAATACGATCGACATGATCTATATATTTCTTTGCTTTCTGAATACTATCCTCTGCTATTATCTTTGTAATCATAATGTAGCTATAGCCGTAAAATATTAAGCGTCAAAGGTACGAAAATACTTGCAATACCACAAGTAAAATAATCGCACATAAATAGTGTGGCTGCTTGTTTTCTATCAATCTAAATATCAGATAAATACCCAAATAAACATTGATCAGCAACCAGATATCAAACCGGATTCCTTTAATAATTGAGAACGGAATATCATTCAACATCTCAATACCGGAAACAAAAAAGTTTAATAAAATATTGACAGGTAAAAAAAGAAAATCAGGAAAATCACATATAATCCGAAGTAAAACACTAACAGTCAAAAGAATAAGTAGCACTCCGGATACCGGTATCGCAAAAATATTAGTCAACAAAAATATTGTCGGGAACTGACCGAAATAAAACATTGAAACGGGAGCCGTTCCTATCTGAGTCGATATTGAAACACAAGATAATTCCCAAAAATATCCGGAAATTTTACCTTCAAAATCTTTTAAACGAACTAAATACGGATTAATCAGTACAATAGCTATCACAGCCCCATAACTCAACTGAAAACCCACATCAAATAAATACAATGGATTATAGATTAACATAAATAAAGCCGATGCTGCCAAAGCATTCATGGTAAATGATCTCCGGTTTATCACCATTCCCATAATGAAAAAACTGGTCATCACACAGGCTCGTACAATTGAAGGAGATAATCCTGTCGTAAATGTAAAAAAACATAGTAGTAATAAAATTAAAAGGCGAACAACCTGATTCAGATACCGTAATCGGTTAAACGGAGAAAAGACAAGACATAAAGTTGAAAACAAAATCGTAAGATGAAGTCCGCTTACAGCCAGAATATGGGCAGCTCCAGTCTCAGAAAAAGCGCTTTTCAATTCCGGAGACAAATCTGCTTTGTACCCGACAAACAAGGCTTCTGCTATGGCCGCGCTTTTTTTCTCCGTAATAATCTCTTTTATTATCCGCGTAATATAGTCTTGACTCTTCAACCCATCTAATTTAATTCTCGTCAGTAATCCGGCTGAAACTTTCTGCCGTATCCAGTTCTCTTTTCTGACATATCCGACGGCTGCAAATCCTTGTTTTTCAAGATAATCAGCATAATTGAATCCTGAGTCTCTATTTTGTTCAGGCTTTTTCAAAATCGCTCTTACAAGTATACCATCTCCTGATTTAAGAGATTGAGTAGTAGAATCCAAAGGGAGATATAAAACAACATTTTTTTCTATTACCTGCTGAAAAATACCATCGTCACTTCCCATGATACATGCTTTACACATCCGGCTTTTGGGTTTAGTAACCGGATCTTCAAGCAGTATTAGGGTATAATTATGATTCTCGGGCGAAATTTCCCAAGCACTTTCATTTAATGAGCTGGAAACCAACAAAATCCCGGCAACAATAAAGAAACAGGATAAAGTAACTCCAAATAGCCACCGGAAAGAATATTTTTTCAGAAAAAAGAAAATAATGATAAGAAAAAAAAACAAGACAAGCAAAAAGACTCCATGGCTAAATACAAAAGGAATTCTCCAATAAAATTGCAGTGTAATCCCGGATATGAACGGTAAAAGTATCCGCCAAAAGACGGATCGACGCAAAATTGTGCTCATAAGTTTTGGTTATATAATTTAAAAACAGCTAATTATCAAACACTTAAACAATTAAGTCTACTGCATTTACAAATATCTATAGTTTTTTCAGGTCTCGTATTACCTGTTCCGGGTTCTCTGCTCTGAATACAGCATTTCCTGCGACTAAAACATCAGCTCCGGCATCGACCAGTAATTTTCCTGTCTGTAGATTAACTCCTCCATCGACCTGTATCAGGGTTTTCAAGCTTTTGCGAACAATGATTTCTTTCAATTTTCTAACTTTATCCAACGAATGTTCAATAAATTTTTGTCCTCCGAATCCCGGATTAACAGACATCAGGAGAACCATATTGATATCCTGAATAATATCCTCCAACAACTCCACAGGCGTATGCGGATTAAGTGTCACGGCAGCCTCCATCCCAGCTTCACGTATAGCCCAAACAGTACGATGCAAATGAGCACAAACCTCATAATGCACATTCATTTGAAAAATACCGCACGCTTTTACTTCAGGAATAAATTTTTGAGGTTCTACAATCATAAAATGCGCATCCAAAGGCTTCTTACAGACCGTTGCAACCCTTTCGATAACAGGGAAACCAAAAGAAATATTTGGCACAAAAACTCCATCCATTATATCAAGGTGTAACCAATCGGCTTCACTGCGGTTTATCAGTTCAATTTCCTGTTGCAGATTAAGGAAGTCAGCGGCTAAAAGTGATGGAGCTACAATACAAGACATAGTATACGATTTTTTACAAAGATACAAATAAATTGAAATGTTCAATTAAATCTGATAAACAAAAAAGGATGTGTAGTTGCACATCCTTCTTTGTTATAGCGATTTAATTATTTATTATTTTTTTCCTCCGGATTTAAATCCTTCCAGAATTTGTTTTGCACGTTCATTATTCGGATCTATCTCCAGAATCTTATTAAAATATTCCTGGGATAACTTTGAATCTTCCTGTACTTGAATATAATAAATTCCCAGATAATTATAGACTCTTATAATATCTCTGTTAAGTCTTCCATTATCATTAGCCTCCAATAACATAGGTAAAGCCAGGTCATAGTATGATTTTGCCAAACCTTGAACTTTATCTCCATTAAGAGCAACATCTTTAATAGTAGCAATATTTCCAAGCCACAAATTACCCATATAACTATCCGGCAAACGTTCTTTTACTGTAGTAAATGACTTTTCAGCTATTTCAATGTATTTATTTCTCTGAATACTATCATTGGCCAATTTTTCCGGAGTTCCATTTACATCCGCAGTAAGTAAGGCAGCAGCAGCAGAATATGCAGCATTTCCTAAACCAAAAATATCAATTGCAGTAGGTTCCGGATTTGAATTCACAAATTTTTCTAAATATACGATCGCTTCCGGATAATTTCTAGCCGCTGTATAAGCATCTGCAATTTCCTTTAGCATTTCAAATTTAGTTGTATCCATTTCATACCCTTTTTTCAGACTTTCAACAGCTTGTTCCGGTTGTTTCGCCTTCATCAGGTAACGTCCGAAATAAGAATAGTCTAACGAAATAAGATCTTCTTTTGGAGTAGTTTTCATAAACTCTACCATTTGTTCCAAACCTAAACCATATTCTTCCAATTTAAAATTATTGTACGCACGTATACGTTTCATTATATAGTTATTCGGATCTTTCTCCAAGACCTTATGTATTTGAACGGCAGCTTCCGGAAAGCGATCGGTAAAGTACAACAGCTGAGCATATCTCATTTCCTGAGCTAAAGGAGCCCCCGGTATGTCTTTAAGTTTTTCATAAGCTTCGATCGCTTTATTATAATTAGGTTTTCCATCGACTCCTCTGTAATAAAGGTCTCCCAATTCAGCATAAGCAGGAATATATTGAGGATCTACTGCTAATAATTTTTCAAGATTTTCCAAAGCCAAAGATGGGTTTATTGTCTTATAAACGCGGGCATACTTCAAATATGCAGTTTTGTCCTGGGGATTAAAGCGGATAGCTGTCTCATATTTTCCGCTGGCATTACCCACATCACCTTTTGACATCAACATATCGCCTTCTGCAACATAAATTCCGGAATAATCTTTTTTAATTTTCCGTGCACGTCCCAAAGCATCTTCAGCTTCATCATACATTTTCATATTGATATAAGCCTCTGCTACTGCTGTTGCTATTGCCGGATCTTTTTTTGCAAAACCTATTGCTTTTTTGAATAAATCATTTGCAGATTCTGTTGCTTCTTTTGTTTTTTTATCAAGTAGCAATTTTCCTTCACCGATGTATCCATAAGGATATTCCGGATCTGCTTCAATTGATTTTTTATAGAAATAAGCTGCCGAATCTAATTTCTGTGTTGCAGCATAAACCTGTCCTAAATAAAAATAATTCTCTGCTTGTTCTTCCGGTGTCAGGTTAGTTTGTTGTTGGAAAAATAATTTTGCAGCATCATAAAGCTCAGCTCTGTAATAATCAATACCCTTATCATTTTTAGAAGCATAAACTCCTGAAAAACAAAACAATACCGATACAGCAACCAATAAGATTTTCTTTGTGTTCATTTTCATATGGTTTAATTATGTTTATTGAATATTTTTGTCTACTATATTGACTAGCCTAATGGGTTGAGTCGCAGGAACAATACCTGATTTAAGGATTATTTTTTGTCCACGGTCACTCATTACAAATGAAGTGAAACCTGTAGATAAACCACTTTTCGGATCGGACAACAAAATAAAGACATCCCTTGTCAACGGATAATCCCCATTATAAATATACGCCTGATATGGTTGCACACTGTTACCATAGTTAGCGTCTTCATATGAACTTACAGCCATTACTTTAATCTTTTGGCTAAAGCTCATATTCGTAGTATCGTTTTCATTGCTAATCCAATTCACGCCTATAATACCAAGAGAATTAGGGTGTTTTGAAACCATTTCCACTACATCAAGATTTTTTCTTTGTGCATAAAGCTTATCCGATAACTTTTCCCCACGACAGATTGAGTCTATAGCATAACGCACTGTACTGGAATTCGGATTATCAAACATAACATCGATTTTCCCAAGTTTTGATTTCGGATAAATCTGATTCCATTCTGTAATTTCCCCTGTCAGGATTTTTTTCAATGTAGGAATCCCTATAATGGTATCCTGATTATCTTTATTAACAACTAAAGCAACTGCATCTACAGCTATTTTTCGGGCCCTAACCTGCATTTTTTTTGCAAGAAACGCCGCCTTTTCATTTTCTTTAAGCTCTCTGGACACAACAGCCAGGCGAACACTGTCTTTCAATAATAAATCAATCGCTTCTACTTCATTTGTATAGATCGGAAGTATGTTCGCTGATTTATAAATAGTTTCAAACACATCAATTTCTGCACGGATAACAGGAAGGAAACATTCGTCGCATGTAATTGGGATAACTCCTGTAGTAGTGGTATCTGACCATTTTTCATCTTTTTCCTTTTTATTACAAGATGAAAACGAAGTCATAAAAAGAATACACGCAAGTATAAAAAAAACTTTTTTCATGATATCATATCTTACTCTACTAAAACAACACCGGTTATACTGGTCATGTCTTGTTTTTACTTTCTTTTACAAAGATATAACAAAATAATTTCTTATCCCGTTAATTTTAGTAAAAACTGCAACATTTCCGTATAACCGGTGTTATTATGCCCCGAGTCTGAGAAAGTTACTCTTCTTTTGCAAGTAGTTTTTTCAGCGCTCGGTATATTCTAAAAATTCCATAAACTCCTAATAAAATTCCGACCAACAACCTGATTATTCCTGAAACGGTATCCGAAAATAAATCAGTAAAGAGAAATATTACAGAAAATGCAAGGTAAAATACCGACATCACACATTCGAAAATATAAGATATCTGGCTTTGTTGTTTAACACCCCTATTTTCCCGTTGTTGCATAGAATTATTAATTTTGAAGTTCAAATCTTACAGGAACGTTATACCATACAGCAACCGCACGTCCGTTTTGTCTTCCAGGAGTCCATTTCGGTGATTTTTTGATCGCTTTAACAGCTTCTTTATCACAGTTCGGATCCAATGAACGTAACACCTGTACTTCTCCGATAGAGCCGTCTTTTTCGACAACAAAACGAAGTCTAACTGTTCCGTGAATACCTTGTTCCTGTGCAATTACAGGATAAACCACATTGCTCTGAACAAACTTAAGGAATTCTGTATCTCCTCCAGGATATTGAGGCATTTGCTCTACGTGTTCGTGGACTTGTTCTTTCACCGGCTCAGCAACAACAACTTTATGTTCTTTCAAGTCAGCAATATCAACTCCAGTTCCATCCGTTGTACCGGCAACGTCAGCAATAGAAATTGCAGCCTTTGTTTCGGTCAACTCTTCCTGAGTCTTCATCATATCCTCTTCTTTCACATTTTCGTCGGCAGTTACAACCAATTCGGTCATTTTTACCGTTTCTTTAAGAAGTGGGGGGGGCGGAGCTTCCGGTTCAATAATCTTATTCTCCTCCTTCACATCTTCTTTAATGTCCAAATCAGACATGCTTACCGGTCCAACCTCTATTTCTTGAGTTTTTTCAGGGATTACTGATTTGATAAGCCCAGGCAGGAAAATAACTACAAGAGCAAATATAAGAACAATAACCAAAGCCTGAATGTGTCGTTTATTAGAGGTCTTCCGTAAATAATACGCACCGTAACGTTGATTTTTACCTTCAAATATCAAGTCACACCACGCTTCCGAGTTCAAATTTATATCTTTTGCCATTTTTTCTCAGTTTAATTTGTGTGACATCAATTACTTAGCACCAGGTTCCAAAGCCGTTTGAAACTCCGGATCACCTGTTTTTTGATACATCAGGTACTTATCTCCATCGCTCATATCCATGATCTGATAAGCTCCAATATTACAAATCTGCATTTCATCGAGAACATCGATCACATTTTTGTAATTAGATTTGAAAGCAGGTTTAATAATCACGATTGGTGATGATCCGGTAGCCTTAGCTCCTTCTGCTCTTATCTCCGCAGCTTTCTTTTCAAAGTCCTCCTGAGTGATTTCCTTATTATCAAATTTGATTTTCAAATCTCTTACCTGACGAAGTACAGCTGTATTCTTTTCTAAAAGAATTTTACGGATGCCTTCTTCTCCATAAGTTGTTTTTGTAAGGAAATTAGGATCTGCATAACTTTCGACTTTCAATTCTCCATTGTAAAAATACACATCATCTTTTGTTCCCAAAAGAAATGTAAATGTACGTGATGCTGGAGTCTTGTTTGGAGGTACATCAGTTTTGTCTTCCAATTTAGCCGGCATGTTAATCTCCATTGTTTGCGGTTTACTCAATGATGTACAGAACATAAAGAATGTAATCAAGAGCATGTTCATATCCACCATCGGTGTAAAGTCCACCCTTAGGGTTTTCTTATGCTGTTTAGCTTTACCGCCTTTGCCTTTTCCACTGTCAGTATTTACTTCTGCCATAATCTTTTAGTTTTAATCGGTTATAAATACTTACTTATCAAGTCCCAAAGCGGCATCCGCACTAGCTCCGGCCTTCAGACTGGTGATCAAATTATACTTATTCTCACGTAAGTCACGAAGATCGTTCATCACACCACGGATATATTCATATGGAGTTGCTTTATCTGCCTTGATAGCAATTCGGAAATCAGGGTTCACTGCACGTGCATGCATGATCCAGTGCTTAAATTGATTATCCACACTATCACGAGGTATACCTCCTTCATTTGTCAAAATAGCATCCATTTGATCCTGAGGTAATGTTAAGAATTTTTGAGTTGCCGAAATCGGCAAACCAAAAGAAGGTAACAAACTGAATTTCTTCAGTTCCTCTGGTTTAAATTCTATTTTGTAGTCTTCGCCTACTCTCTTCAATACATTTCTAATATCTTCCTGTCTGTCCATTGACATAAAGATTCTTCCATTCGGATCAATCAGAACAGAGAGAATATTTACATCCGGAATTTTCCTTTCGGAAACAGAACTAGGAGTACTTACCTGAACCGGTTCCTTTTTAATAAAGGTAGAAGTTAACATAAAGAAAGTAAGCAAAAGAACAGTCACGTCACTCATCGCAGTCATGTCGATGAATGTACTTTTTCTTTTTACTTTAACTTTTGGCATAGTTAATCTTTCCCTTTAATTATTTGTGAGTAGCTGCGTAAGTTTGTACAATTGAAAATCCCATTTCGTCGATAGCATAAGTCATGTTATCGATTTTACCGGTGAAAAAGCTATAAGAAATAATAGCCAAAGCACCAGTTGCAATACCCAACGCTGTATTTACAAGAGCTTCTGAAATACCGGCAGCCAACGCTACTGAGTCAGGAGCACCTTCATTTGCCAGAGCCGAGAATGAACGGATCATTCCGATTACAGTTCCCAACAGACCGAACAATGTACCCAAAGTAGAGATTGTTGCGATAACCGGAAGGTTTTGTTCCATTGAAGGCAATTCCAAAGCTGTAGCTTCTTCAATGTTTTGCTGAATAGCTGCGATTTTCTGTTCCTTACTCAAATCTTCTGTTGTAGTCTCCATATCTGCATATTTTTTCAAACCGGCAGAGATGATAGCTGCTACAGAACCTTTTTGTTTGTCGCAAAGAGTTTCAGCTCCTTTAATGTTACCTTTTTGCAATTCAGCTTTCACATCGTATACAAAGTTGATCAGGTTACCTTTACCTTTAGCTTTGCTGATAGCGAAGAAGCGTTCAACGCTCAATACCAAAACAGTTAAAAGCAGAGTAATAATCAAAACCACAACCGGACCTCCTTTATAAACAGTTCCAAGCATGTTACCTTGTATTGGGTGGTTGCTAGGGTCTCCATTCACGAAGTTGTCGGGATTACCGAATACGAAGAGAAAAATTGATACTGCAACCGCAAAGCAGAATACAAGTACTATACCTGCTGAAATTCCACGAGTTTTTTTACCTTCTCTTTTCTTTTTTGCTTCCATAAAAATTGTGTTCGTTTAAGTTAGATAAAATTTAATTTGAAATATTAATTGTTTCTTTTTATCAGTATTATTAAGATTAAATCATCACGCAAATATAATTAAATTATCACATACAGCTAAAAAAAATGAATAATTATTGAGAATCCAACAAAAAAACGATTAGAATAGCAACGAATCATGGCTTGAATTTACATTTTTTCTAAAAATAAAACTAACTTTTCGAATACTTGAGATCCTGTGTTTTCAATGGTCTTGTATTTCAATTCTCTCTGCATTTATTAAAAATGCACCCCCAAAGGTAAGGTTTTCTGTATTTTGTGCAACTTTTTCAGACATTATTTTCATATTTTAACGATATTATTTTTTACAAATAACTATTAATCAACCACATAAACCAGGAGCAATACACATAATAAATTTCCTGACATTGAAAAAACTCCATCATTTCTCACTATATTCGAAATGACGGAGTTCAAGAAATATTTTAAATAACTGATGGTGTTGTTCTTTTAAATATACTCTTTGTATTTCTAAATTTTCGCATTACATTTGTAAAAAAATAATCAATCAAATACAAATTAGAAATGGCAAAAGTTATCATTATTGGCGCAGGTGGCGTAGGTACGGTTGTAGCACATAAAGTAGCCCAGAACAAGGATGTGTTCTCTGAAGTTATGTTGGCAAGCCGTACCAAATCAAAATGTGATGCTATTGCGGATGCTATAGGCACCAAATATGGCAACAAAAAAATTCAAACGGCACAAGTCGATGCCGACAATGTAGACGAATTAGTCAAATTATTCAATGACTACCGTCCGGAAATAGTTATCAATGTGGCTTTGCCTTATCAGGATCTGACAATCATGGACGCTTGTCTTATAGCAAAAGTCAATTATCTTGATACTGCAAATTACGAACCGTTGGATGAAGCTAAATTCGAGTATAAATGGCAGTGGGCCTATCAGGACAAATTCCGCGAAGCCGGTTTGACCGCAATCCTCGGATGTGGATTCGACCCGGGTGTAACAAGCGTTTATACCGCATATGCAAACAAGCATCATTTCAGTGAAATGCAATATCTGGATATTGTGGACTGCAACGCAGGTGATCATGGCAAAGCATTTGCAACCAATTTTAATCCGGAAATCAATATCCGTGAGGTTACTCAAAAAGGAAAGTATTGGGAAAACGGTCAATGGGTATTGACTGAGCCTCATGAAATCCATAAACCATTGAATTATCCGAATATCGGTCCGAAAGAATCGTATGTAATTTATCATGAAGAACTGGAATCTTTGGTTAAGAACTTCTCTACCCTGAAACGTGCACGTTTCTGGATGACTTTCGGACAGGAATACCTGACACACCTCCGGGTTATTCAGAATATCGGCATGGCACGAATCGACCCTGTTATATACAATGGCGTAGAAATTGTTCCTATCCAATTTTTGAAAGCAGTTCTGCCTAATCCGGGAGAGTTGGGAGAAAATTATACAGGAGAAACTTCAATCGGATGCCGTATTAAAGGTTTGGATAAATCAGGAAAACAAGCTACTTATTACGTCTATAATAACTGTTCACATGAAGCTGCTTACAAGGAAACAGGAGCTCAGGGTGTAAGTTACACTACCGGTGTCCCGGCTATGATCGGCGCTATGATGTTTTTACAAGGTTACTGGAAAAAACCGGGTGTATTCAACGTAGAAGAATTTGATCCGGATCCATTCATGGAACAATTGAATAAACAAGGACTTCCATGGCATGAAGTCCACAATCAGGATCTGGAATTATAATCCATGCCAACCAAATCCTCAAAACAAATTAAATTATGAGCGAAAAAACAAAAGAAACTGAAGGTAAAGGAGCTGTTGCTCCAAACGCAGAGAAATTGAAAGCATTGCGTGCTGCAATGGACAAAATCGAAAAGAGCTATGGAAAAGGCTCTATCATGAAAATGGGCGACGATATAGTCGAAGAAATCAGTGTAATCCCAAGTGGATCGATTGGTTTGAATGCTGCTTTAGGTGTCGGAGGTTATCCTCGCGGACGTGTCATTGAAATATATGGCCCTGAATCATCGGGAAAGACAACTCTGGCAATTCATGCCATTGCAGAAGCCCAAAAGGCCGGAGGTATTGCCGCATTTATTGACGCCGAACATGCATTCGACCGTTTTTATGCTGAAAAATTAGGTGTAGATATCGAAAACCTTTGGATTTCTCAACCGGATTCAGGGGAGCAAGCTTTGGAAATTGCCGAGCAACTGATCCGTTCTTCTGCTATTGATATTATCGTTATTGACTCTGTTGCAGCCTTAACACCAAAAGCTGAGTTGGAAGGCGAAATGGGAGACTCAAAAATGGGTCTTCAGGCACGTTTGATGTCTCAGGCTTTGAGAAAATTAACGGCTGCCATCAACAAGACTAATACAACTTGTGTATTTATCAATCAGTTGCGTGACAAAATCGGAGTGATGTTCGGGAATCCGGAAACAACAACCGGAGGTAATGCCCTCAAATTCTATGCATCCGTACGCCTGGACATCCGTAAAAGTACTGCGATTAAAGATGGTGAAGAAGTTAAAGGTAACCAGACCCGTGTCAAAGTTGTTAAAAACAAAGTGGCTCCTCCTTTTAAGAAAGCTGAATTCGACATCATGTTCGGTGAAGGTATTTCCAGAACCGGAGAAATCATTGATATCGGCACTGAAATAGGAATTGTCAAGAAAAGCGGCTCCTGGTATAGCTATAATGATACCAAACTCGGCCAAGGACGTGAAGCTGCCAAAGATTGCCTGAAAGACAATCCTGAACTGGCCGAAGAACTGGAAAAACTGATCATGGAACAATTAACGAAGAAATAATGGAGAATTAAAAATGGAGAATTGAGAATGATTTTTTCGTGGGTAAGTTTCATTCTCAATTCTCAATTCATCAATTATGTTCTCAGAAGACCAACTATACCATACCACCAACAGACAGGGTTCAATCGAAGTCATTTGTGGTTCTATGTTCTCCGGAAAAACCGAAGAGCTTATCAGGCGTTTGAAACGGGCGCAATTTGCAAAACAAAAAGTCGAGATTTTTAAACCGGCTATTGATACGAGGTATGATGCGGAAGGAGTTGTTTCGCATGATATGAATTCCATTCCTTGTACTCCTGTCGAAAACTCGGGTAATATTCTTTTATTTTCAAGCGATATTGATGTCATCGGAATTGATGAAGCCCAATTTTTTGATAATGGAATAATCGAGGCCTGTAATAAACTGGCAAACCAGGGGATTCGTGTCATTGTGGCCGGATTGGATATGGATTTTAAAGGAAATCCTTTTGGTCCGATGCCGGCATTATGTGCTATTGCCGAAAACGTTACCAAAGTGCATGCCATTTGCATGGAATGCGGACAGTTAGCAAATTATTCCCATCGTCTTATAAAAAACGACAAACTGGTATTGCTGGGTGAAAAAGAAGAATATCAGCCATTATGTCGCACTTGCTACAACAGGCACAAATTTTGTTCTTAAATAATACGAACCAAGTATTATTAAGAAGATGACAACTCAAGAAATAAAATCATTAACAGAAAAAGTTTATTTCTCTCTGGAACAAAAGCGATTGAAAGATACTTTCGACTCGCTGCTTCCTGCATTGACAGAACTGCAAAATTGGCAGTTGGAGGAGAAAAAGAATGAGTTGGAAACAACTTACAAATTTATGCTCCGGTATATGACTCAAGGAGTAAACGACCCTGAACAACACCACATCTATGAAGATCTGTTGCGTTCTTGTCACAAACTCGCCGATATCACGATTAATCAACTAAACACGAAATATTCGCCGGGATTTTACTATGACAATAAAAGAGCGATGTCACATTTGCCCGCAAACGTTTCAATTATATCTCTACTCGCTTCAATTGAAGATATTGAGGGTAAAATCTCCCTAACCAGCCTGCTGGAAGATAGTGAAGATAAAGAAAATCAGCTTAAAGAATTTGAAAAAGAAAAAGAAAGAATATCCGGAATTCTTTTTCAGGAAATCTGGTTGAATGATCAATTAAGTACTGAAGATACAGAAGCATTAAACGATTTTATCAATAACAAAATACATTCACATATAGTTATTTGCTTGATAATATCAGCGTTAACCCTGGCAAATCAATTTATCTTTGATGAAAACAAGGCTTTATTATTGATGAAAGCCTGCGAAAATCAAAACGAAAACATCCGTCAAAGAGCTTTAATAGGATTATTATTATTTTTAAGAAAATATGACAGCAGATTGTCCATATATCCTCAGATTCTTCATCGTTTGGAACATTTATCCGAAAATGAAGAATTCAAAAAAAATGTCAGGGATATCTTGTTGCAATTTATTATGAGTCGTGAAACTGAAAAGATTACAAAAAAAATACAGGAAGAAATTATTCCTGAAATGATGAAAATCAGTCCGGAATTAAGAAACAAGATCAAGCTGGATGATCTTATGGGTGAATCCGGAATGGAGGATAAGAACCCGGAGTGGGTCAACATCATCGATGAATCCGGATTGGGGGACAAACTGAAAGAGTTTTCCGAACTTCAGATGGAAGGAGCAGATATTATGCATTCCTCGTTTGCCCATTTAAAGACTTATTCATTTTTCAATGAGTTAAGCAATTGGTTTATACCATTCTACGCCAAAAATTCATTTATTTTGAGTTATGCCGGAAAAGAAAATGAAGAATTGACTAAAACTCTAAGGGAGTCATCTCTACTTTGCAATTCCGACAAATACTCTTTATTTTTCAGTATTACACAGATGCCTGATGAATACAAAAAGATGATGACCGGACAATTCGCAGCCGAGTCTGATGCGGTTAAAGAGCTTCAGAAAGAAGAATTACCTGGAAATCATAAAACATCTTTGATTATATCAAAACAATATATCCAGGATTTATATAGATTTTATAAAATCCACCCGAGAAAAAATAATTTCGGAGATATATTCAGGGAAGAAAATGATTATGTCTATACAAAAAGTATCGGAAATATTGTCTCCGATTCCGAAAGCAGAATGATTATTGGAGAATATTATTTCAACAGGAATTATTACGAAGAGGCGCTACACTTATTCAACCTGTTGATTGAGGAAGGGATGCCATCTGATACGATTTATCAAAAGAAAGGTTATTGCCTACAAAAAACAGGCAATATCCAGGCAGCTCTCGAATCTTATCTGAAAGCGGAATTATTAAATAGTTCTTCATCCTGGACAATCAAAAAGATTGCATACTGTTACCGGATATTGAAAAAACCGGGGGATGCTCTAGAATATTACCGTAAAGCCGAACAGATGAGTCCGGATAATTTATCGATCCAGTTGAATATTGGTCACTGTTTTTTAGAGTTAAAGGACTATACTGAAGCTCTCAAGTGCTATTTCAAAGTAGAATATCTCGACAAAAACGGAGAACGGGCCTGGAGGCCCATAGCCTGGTGTTCTTTCCTTACCGGAAAATACGAACAAGCCATGTCTTATTTCGAAAAAATAATTGAGGCAGGTGCTGAAGCACAGGATTTTCTGAATTGCGGACATATTCAATTTGTTATGGGAAATATAAGCAAGGCCATTGAATATTATAAATCTGCATTTCTGAAATACAATAGTTCGATAGATCAATTTAACGAAGCTTTTAATCCGGACATTCCCGAATTACTGAAAGCGGGGATCAATCCGGAGTATATTCCTCTGGTGCTCGACCGGATGATGTATGAATGATTTTCCGGATTATTATGTTAAAAATTATCAAAACCGTTCTAAATCCGTAAATTATTCCTTATTTTGCATCGAATTTAGGCATTTTATGCTTTTTGAAATAATTTTACCGGATGAAAAGTAGGAAAAAAGTTACTCCCACAGCTTTCTTTAACTCTAAAATGACAGCAATAATCAGCATTTCACTGGTTTTGTTTTTACTCGGATTAGTCGTTTTATTATTGTTATTTGCAAATAATTTTTCCACATATGTTAAAGAAAATCTTTCATTCGATATTGTCCTTAACGATGATATAAGTGATGTTCAACTTAAAAAACTTCAACAGACACTTAATTCTACAACATACGCAAAATCGGTCACATATAGGTCAAAAGAAGAGGCTGCCGAGTTATTGAAAAACGATTTGGGACAATCTCCAGAAGAATTACTGGGATTTAATCCCCTACCCGCTACATTTGAGGTGAAATTAAAATCGGATTATGTCGATGCCGATAGCATTGCTTTGATAGAGAAATCCGTCCGCAACATGTCGACAAACATACAGGATGTTGCATACCACAAAGACCTGATTCAACTGGTCAATGAAAATATGAAAAAGATAGGTCTGATGATCCTGGGAATTGCTATTTTATTGTTATTCATTTCCTATGCTCTCATTAATAATACAATCAGGTTAATGATCTACTCAAAACGGTTCCTGATACACACAATGAGACTTGTCGGGGCCACAAACAGCTTTATTACCCGACCATTCATCCGATCTAATATTCTATCTGGTATTATTGCAGCATTTATTGCCATCGGATTACTCTCATGGTTGTTATTCTATGTAGCAAAAGATATTGAGAATTTTCAGGAATATATCAATATAGATTCATTATTAGTGGTATTTGCCTCTGTACTTATATTCGGTATCGTCATATCGATCATTGCTACATGGATGGCCGTGAACAAGTATCTGAGAATGAATGTTAATGATATGTACTACGAGTAAAAATTAAAAGTTATAACGCAATATATTAGGCATGGACAATAAGAAATTTGCATTTGGTAAAGAAAATTTTATTCTTTTAGGTATCTCTGTTCTGGTGATTATTTTTGGATTTTTCCTGATGTCAGGAGGAGCAACTACAGAAGAAACCGGATTCGATCCCGGAATTTTTGACACAAGACGTATCGTTATCGCACCTATAGTTACTATGGCTGGCTTTTTCCTTGTCATCTGGGCTATCCTTAAAAAACCAAAAGACATCGAAAACAACAAGGATAATCAATAGGGAATGGAAATGACATGGTGGCAGACAATCCTCATCGCTATCGTTGAAGGGTTGACGGAGTTTCTTCCGGTATCGTCGACCGGACATATGATTATTGCACAGAAGATATTGAATGTACCCAGTTCTGAGTTTGTGAAAGCATTTACTGTTATCATTCAATTCGGAGCAATACTTTCAGTTATTGTTCTGTATTTCAAGCGGTTTTTCCAATCGATTGATTTCTATTGGAAGTTATTTATTGCATTTATACCTGCAGCCGTTCTGGGTTTTCTGTTCAGTGATAAAATAGATATGTTGCTGGAAAGTGTAACCGTCGTTGCGATCATGTTGATATTAGGTGGTATTCTAATGCTTTTTGTCGATTCATGGTTTAACAAGCCTTCCGAAGATCAGACCATTACTCCAAAGAGAGCTATTTTAATCGGTTTGGCACAGTGTATTGCAATGATTCCGGGAGTTTCTCGTTCAATGGCAACTATTGTCGGTGGTATGTCACAAAAACTTACAAGGAAAAACGCGGCTGAATTTTCATTTTTCCTGGCTGTACCCACAATGTTTGCGGCTTCAGCTTATAAACTATTAAAATTAATTACAAATCCGGAAGGCCAAGCCATTCTGATGCAAAATATAGATATCCTTATTGTTGGGAATGTGGTTGCATTTATTGTTGCCATCTTAGCTATCAAATTTTTCATCGGATTTATAACTAAATACGGTTTTAAGGCTTTTGGTGTTTACCGGATTATTGTTGGCGCTATCCTGCTTATCTTATTAATGCAAGGATATGACTTAAGCATTATTTAAAAGACATGCAGAAAGATTTTCAAGGAGGAGAGATTTTATATTTTGACAAACCGCTACACTGGACTTCATTCGATCTGGTAAACAAGGTGAGGTATAAAATTTCCCGTTTTCTGAAACAGAAAAAGATAAAGGTCGGACATGCAGGGACATTGGATCCGCTGGCAACAGGGGTGATGATCATCTGTACAGGAAAAGCGACCAAACGTATTGAAGAATTTCAATATCAAACAAAAGAATATGTTGCAACTCTAAAACTGGGTGAAACGACTCCATCATTCGATCTGGAAACAGAAACAGATGGTTCTTATCCGGTTGAACATATTACAAAAGAGTTTGTTGGAGAAGTTTTGAAGCAATTTGTAGGCAGTATCGAACAAGTTCCGCCGGTTTACTCGGCATGTAAAGTAAATGGAGACAGGGCTTACGAATTCGCTCGTAAAGGTATTGAAGTTGAATTGAAAGCTAAATTACTGGTTATTGACGAAATAGAACTTTTATCATACAATATGCCTGAAATAACGATACGGGTTGTATGTAGTAAAGGCACTTATATCAGAGCTCTAGCCCGTGATATTGGTCAGGCGCTTAATTCGGGCGCACATCTTACCGGTTTATGCCGTACACGAATCGGAGATATTACTCTAAAAAATTGTATGAACGTTGAAGAAGTCGATCAAATGTTGGAGAGTATCAAAGTTGATGAAACAGAAGTGGCTACACAAAACGAAGGAAATAATTAAAAAATTACATAAACATGAAATTATCAAAATTTAAATTCAACCTGCCTGACGAGCTGATAGCACAACATCCTATGCAGAACAGGGATGAAGCCCGCCTGATGGTAGTTCATCGAAATACAGGAAAAGTAGAGCATAAGGTTTTTAAAGATGTTTTGAATTATTTCCAGGATAAAGATGTATTTATCATGAATGACACCCAGGTTTTTCCTGCGAGATTATACGGAAACAAAGAAAAAACAGGTGCAAAAATTGAAGTATTCTTATTACGTGAATTAAACCCGGAATTGCGTTTATGGGATGTTTTAGTCGATCCTGCCCGTAAAATCCGTATCGGGAATAAGCTTTATTTCGGAGATGATGATTCTATGGTGGCTGAAGTTATTGATAATACGACCTCTCGTGGGCGTACATTGCGCTTTCTGTACGATGGCCCTCATGATGAATTCAAAAAAGCTCTTTATGCTTTGGGAGAGACTCCAATACCGAAGTATATCGAAAGAGGTGTTGTTTCTGAAGATGCGGAACGTTACCAGACTATCTATGCAAAAAATGAAGGCGCAGTTATTGCTCCTGCAGCAGGATTACATTTCAGCCGCGAATTAATGAAAAGATTGGAAATCAAAGGTTGTGAATTTGCGTATATTACAGTTCACTCAGGATTAGGCAATTTCCGTGAAATCGATGTTGAGGACCTTACTAAACATAAAACAGACTCAGAACAGGTTATTATCGGTGAAGAAGCTGTGAATATCGTAAATAAAGCAAAAGATCTTAACAAACAGGTATGTGCCGTCGGGACTTCTGTTGCAAGAGCTATCGAAAGTACGGTGACTACACAAGGACATCTGAAGCCATATGATGGATGGACCAATAAGTTCATTTTCCCTCCGTACGATTTTTCTGTGGCAACTTCTATGATTACAAACTTCCATATTCCATTGTCAACCATGCTTATGTTGACAGCAGCTTATGGTGATTACGATCTGATCATGGATGTATACGATAAAGCGGTAAAAGAAAAATACAGATTCGGAGCCTATGGCGATGCCATGCTGATATTATAATGCAAACTACAGATTACAGATCATGTTATATTTCCTTAGGTAGCAATCTGGGAGATAAAAAACAAAATCTGGAACACGCGATACAATTGATAGCCGAAAGAGCAGGGACTCTTTCGGCTATTTCTTCTATATACGAAACCGAACCCTGGGGATATGAATCGCTGAATATTTTTTGCAATATGGTGATTAAGATTGAAACCCAACTCTCCCCTACTCAACTTCTTCATATAAGTCAGAAAATTGAAAAAGAAATGGGTCGTACGAAAAAATCATCAGGGACTAATTATCAGGATCGTATTATCGATATCGATCTGATCATGTATGACGATGTCATCATCGAAACTCCGGAATTGGTACTGCCCCACCCTCGCTTCCATGAGAGATTATTTGTAATGTACCCGTTGAATGAAATTGCTCCGGATTTAATTCATCCGGTATTACAAAAAACGATTAGGGAATTAATGAAATATTAATAATCGTTTGGAAAATTTTTCATTTTCCACTTTTCATTTTTCACTTTTTTATCGTATCTTTGCACCGTATTTGAAAAGTGGATGGATTTGTATGCTTGCAACCACAGAAAAAAATGCTAAAAACCGCTTATTTTCTTCTCTGACAAGGTCATTCATACAAATCAGTTGCTTTTATTATTAATTCTTTAATTTTTAATTCATAAATTGTATGAGTTACTTATTCACCTCCGAATCGGTGTCGGAAGGACACCCCGATAAAGTAGCGGATCAAATATCCGATGCTTTGCTTGATGAGTTTCTGGCTTATGATCCAAACTCTAAAGTAGCTTGCGAAACGTTGGTAACAACCGGACAGGTTGTACTGGCAGGAGAAGTAAAATCTACCGCTTATGTCGATGTACCCGAAGTTGCACGCAGGGTTATTGAAAACATAGGTTACACCAAGAGCGAATATCAGTTCGAGGCTAAATCGTGTGGCGTATTCAGCGCTATTCACGAGCAATCGGGCGATATCAATCGCGGTGTGGAACGTCAGGATCCGCTTAACCAGGGAGCTGGAGATCAGGGAATGATGTTCGGTTATGCAACTAACGAGACTGCAAACTACATGCCCCTTGCTTTGGATTTATCGCATAGTCTGTTAATCGAACTGGCGAAAATCCGTAAGAATGAAATTGAATTGATGCCTTATCTTCGTCCGGATGCCAAATCTCAGGTAACTATCCGCTATAACGAAGACGGGACTCCGGAAAGTATAGATACTATTGTACTTTCTACACAACATGATGAGTTTGTCCAGCCTTCAGGCAACACAGAAAAAGCTCAACTGGCTGCTGATAAAGCCATGCAAGATAAAATTGCTAAAGACGTTAAGGAAATCCTGATACCAAGAATAAAAACTCAATATCCGGCATCCGTACAAAAGTTATTCACCAATAAGATCAAATATCACGTTAATCCTACCGGTAAATTCGTGATCGGTGGTCCTCACGGGGATACCGGCCTTACCGGCCGTAAGATCATTGTAGATACTTATGGTGGGAAAGGAGCACACGGAGGAGGAGCTTTTTCCGGAAAAGATCCTTCCAAAGTTGACCGTTCCGCAGCTTATGCTGCCCGTCACATTGCCAAGAACCTGGTTGCTGCAGGTGTTTGTAACGAAGTACTGGTACAAGTAGCATACGCAATCGGAGTTGCCGAACCAATGAATATTTTTGTCAATACTTATGGAAGGAGTAATGTATCTGTCAGTGACAGTGAAATTGCTGAAAAAGTATCGAAAATTTTCGATATGCGTCCAAAAGCGATTGAAAACCGGTTGAAATTACGCAATCCGATATATTTGGAAACAGCAGCATATGGGCATATGGGACGTACTCCTGAAACCGTAACTAAAGTTTTCACTTCCCGGTATAATCCTAAACCATTGAAAGTTAAAGTAGAACTATTCACATGGGAAAAACTGGATTATGTAAAAGAAATCAAATCGGCCTTCAAACTGAAGTGAAAAATTTCGTACTCAAACAAAATCTCCTGTCGTAATTATTGATTCGGCAGGAGATTTTTATATTTTTAAATACCCCATTTACAATTTCTTTCGTATCTTTACTTAATCGTATTAATTAACAGATTGCATATATCATGAAAAAAATCGTATCTCTTTTATTATCAGGACTTATTACGCTTTTCTTCTTGTCCTGTCAGAAAAAAGAAGTTTCTGTTCCGGAAGCTATACTTCCTATTCCCAATGAATATCAATTATCCTGGCAAGATCTGGGACAATATGCCTTTATTCATTTCACTACCAACACATTTACTGGTAAAGAATGGGGATATGGGGATGAGAAAACGGCTATATTCAATCCTTCCGAATGTAATCCGGAACAGTGGGTCATTGCACTTAAAGAAGCCGGATTAAAAGGTCTGGTGCTTACATGTAAGCATCACGATGGTTTTTGTCTCTGGCCAAGTAAATACACAGAGCATTCAATCAAAAACAGTCCATATAAAGACGGTCAGGGAGATCTTGTAAAAGAAGTCTCAGATGCCTGTAAAAAACACGGAGTATTATTTGGAATTTATTTGTCTCCATGGGATAGAAACCATTCTGATTATGGAACTCCAGAATATCTTACCTATTACCGTAATCAATTGCGTGAACTGATTGAGAATTACGGTCCGGTATTCGAAGTCTGGTTTGACGGTGCAAATGGAGGCGACGGATATTACGGAGGTGCAAAAGAAATGCGAAAAATAGACAATACGGTTTATTATGACTGGAAAAATACCCACTCCATAGTCCGTGAATTGGCTCCACAAGCTATGATGTTCAGCGATGCAGGTCCTGATATTCGTTGGTGCGGCAATGAAAAAGGATTTGCAGGAGATCCTAACTGGTGTACGATAACCAATGATACTCTGTATCCTGGAAAAGCAGGAATTGAAAGCCTTTTAAACCATGGTTCCGAGGACGGTACATCCTGGATTCCGGCAGAAGTGGATGTTTCTATTCGTCCGGGATGGTTTTATCATCCGGAAGAAGACAGTAAGGTGCGTACACCGGAAAACCTGTTCAAAATATACCTGGAGTCTGTTGGAAGAGGTTCAAACCTGATCCTTAATATTCCTCCGGATCAACGAGGTCTGTTGCATGAAAATGACCTTGAAGCTTTGAAAGGGTGGAAAAACCTTATTAACAAAGCCTTTGCAACTAATCTTGCAGCTAATGCAAAAACAAAAGCAGATTCTTACCGGGGAAAAAGTAAAACCTTTGCTTCCAATAATACAACAGACGGTAATCCGGATACATACTGGGCTACCAATGACGATATCAAAACAGGAAATATAGAAATCGACCTGGGAAGTAATCAACCGATTAGCTATGTATCTATCCAGGAATATATTAAACTGGGACAACGCATAAAATCTTTTACTGTCGAGGCATTTATCGATGGAAACTGGAAACAGATTGCTGAAGGTACGACTATCGGGCACAAAAGAATATTAGCATTGGAATCACCACTGGAAACCAACAAAATACGGGTTAACATCAAAGATTCCAAAGCCTGCCCAACAATTTCAAATATAGAAGTGTTTTAATAAGAATTATGCAATGATGTATTTTTCGCTTTGCGATTTTGTAGCAAAGTGAAAGTACATCATTGCTGAAATATACAAATATGTTCAATTATCAACAACCATGAAAACAGTAATTCTCGACGGTTTTGCCCTGAATCCGGGAGATCTGGACTGGACAAATTTCAAATTACTGACTCCATGTGAAATATATGATTTTACACAGAGGGAACATATAATGGAACGGTCTGAAGGAGCCAGTGCACTTATTACCAACAAAACGCCCCTGAATGCAGAAACTATTTCGAAGTTACCTGAGCTGAAATATATTGGGGTATTGGCAACAGGTTACAATATTGTCGACATCAATGCCGCAAAAAAACACGGGATTGTGGTGACTAATATTCCGTCATATAGTACAAATTCTGTTGCTCAAACGGTTTTTGCTCATTTATTAAATATTACAACCCATGTAGGATATCATGCTGAGCAAGTTCGTAAAGGAAGGTGGAGTCGTAACCGGGATTTTTGTTTCTGGGACAAACCGCTGATTGAGATTCATGGACTGACAATGGGGATTATCGGACTTGGGCATATTGGCATGGCCGTAGCTCGACTTGCAAATGCTTTCGGCATGAATGTTATAGCCAAGACCTCGAAAAAACAGGATGAGCTTCCCGAATTTATACGTAAAGTCAGCCGGGAAGATTTATTCAGGGAAAGTGATGTTTTGTCGTTACATTGCCCATTAAACGACGACACAAGAAACCTTGTGAATACAGACCGTCTGCAATTAATGAAACCCACTGCAATTATTATTAATACCAGCCGTGGACCGGTTATTGACGAAGAGGCGTTGTCAAATGCACTGAATACAGGTAAAATCTATGCTGCGGGACTGGATGTTTTATCAAGCGAACCTCCCAAGACGAATAATCCGTTACTGACTGCTAAAAACTGTTTTATAACCCCACATTACGCATGGGCAACGGAAGCTGCCCGCAATCGTCTGATGGGAATTGCTGTCGAAAATTACAAAACTTTCCTCGAAGGTAAAGTAATCAATGACGTAACAAGCGTTCTTTAGCCATTTCTTCATACTCAGTACCCGGTTTTCCGTAATTACAATACGGATGAATACTTATTCCCCCACGGGGAGTAAAAATACCGGTTACTTCTATGTATTTAGGCTCCATCAAATGAATTAGATCTTTCATGATAATATTCACACAGTCTTCATGAAATGCACCGTGATTTCTGAAACTGAAAAGATATAGTTTCAAACTTTTACTTTCTACCATTCGTTCCTGAGGGAGATAGTTAACTTCAATGGTAGCAAAATCAGGTTGTCCGGTGATCGGACAAAGGCTTGTAAACTCCGGGCAATTGAATTTTACCCAATAATCGTTTTCCTGATGTTTATTGGTGAATGTTTCAAGCACTTCCGGGGCATAATCCTGTTTATATTCCGTTTTTCCACCTAAAAGAGTGAGGTCTGCTGTCTGATTCATTGTTTAATCTTTGCGTTTAAGTAATTTTTTAAGCCTTCGTTTCTTAGCTTACATGCCGGACAATGACCGCATCCGTCGGCAATGATGCCATTGTAACAAGTAAGCGTTTCATTTTTAACAATATCAAATACATCCAATTCATCGGCTAAAGCCCAAACCTGAGTCTTGTTGCGCCACATCAAAGGTGTATGTACGATAAATTCTTCATCCATCGCCAGATTCAGAGTAGTATTTGCCGAACGGATAAATGTGTCGCGACAGTCCGGATATCCGCTATAATCGGCTTCTGAAACACCTGTTACCAGATTCTTTATACCATGAGAACGCGCAATCACCGCGGCGAAAGTAAGAAAAAGAAGATTCCTGCCGGGAACAAAGGTGTTCGGGTAGGAATCTGCCGGTTTTTCTTCATCCATGATAATATTAGGATTTGTCAGTGAATTCTCTGCCAGATGACTGATAATAGAAGCATCCAACATTTGGAAAGGAACGTTATTTTTCTCAGCAATAGCATGTGCGACCTCCACTTCTTTAGAGTGACGTTGTCCGTAAGTAAAGCACAAAGCTCTCACCGAATCGAATTGTTTTAATGCCCAGAACAGGCAGGTAGTAGAATCCTGACCTCCGGAAAAGAGGACAAGAGCTGCATTTTTTTTCAACATAATTCTCTGTTTTTTACGTGGTTAATCTAAGTTACACGGAAGGTGAACCTTCAAATTCGGCACAAAGGTAATATTTTTTAAAGAAATTATTAATTATCTTTGTCTGTATTAGAACATCAAACCGACATAAAACGTTTAAATGTCATGAAATCAGTCTGTTTTTTAATATTATTTTTCGTTTGCGCTATGACAACAAATGCTCAGACATTTCCAAAGGATACTTTTAATACAAAGAGTAATAAAGAGTTATCCATTTATTTCATCAAACATTCCAGTTTGATTGTGAAATATGATAATCAGTTGATTTATATCGATCCGGTCAGCATGTTTGCCGATTTCAGTAAGCAGCCTAAAGCCGATATCATCCTGATCACACATGAACATGCTGATCATTATGATACAAAGGCTATAGAAGCTCTGGAAAAAGACGGCACTATTATCATTCTGAATGAGGCAACTCAGGAAGAATTCGGAAAAGGGATAGCCGTGAAGCACGGAGAAACTATAAAACCCGTTCCCTACCTCCAACTGAAAGCAATTCCGGCTTACAATATTACTCCGGGACGTGAGAACTACCATCCGAAAGAAAGGGGTGATAATGGTTATATCCTCACAATCGAAGGACTTAATATTTATATTGCCGGAGATACCGAAAATATTCCGGAATTGGAGCAATTGAAAAATATCGACATCGCATTTTTGCCTTGTAACTTACCATACACTATGACTGTGGAACAAGCAGTAGAAGCAGCTAAAGTAGTCCGGCCTAAAATATTTTACCCATATCACTACGGGGCAACAGATGTGAAAAAGATTGTCGAAGAACTGAAGTCAGAACCTGAAATTGAGGTTAGAATCAGGGAGTTACAATAGGAAATAAAAATTATTTCTCCAACAAAATGAATAACCCCTGCGAACCAGGAACTTCCAAATCCCATTTGAGAGAAATTGTATTTCCCCATTGTATTTGCTGTATTTCAGGCAGATATGTTTTGGATGGCACAAATCCCAAAAGGTCAGGATTAATTTCCAGTTTACATTTTGCACTGCAGTCCGTCCAATTAGCAAGAACGACTAATGCCTTATCTCCGTTTACATACACAGTTGCCGGGATATCCTGATTACTGGATTTTACAGGAGATTGTTCGTTCCAGTAGCCATACATTGTAGCTTTATCCATACCAAAATCATCCCATAGTTTCCAGATAGGTGTAGGATTTCCACTCCATGGTAATCTGGAAGTCATATTGAATATCATTCCTCTCCACGGATTTCTGGCATCCAGCATTTCGCTATAAATTCCCCAAGGAATACCGGACATCTCAATTAACCAGAAGTCAAGGGAATTATTACTCCCGAAGCCCTCTCCCAACCAGAGTTTATCTGCGTATGGAAAAAGATCGAGATATAAAAGTGTCGAATTTGCGTATGCAGCATATACATTATAGTGATTCCATGAGTGCATATCGATCATTCTCCGTTTGCCATCCTGGTCAAGAATACGCCTGGCCCGCTGCATCGTTAGCCGATCCAGGGCACTATCATCAATATATATACCATCGATACCAATGTTTTTTACCATCCAGTTTAGTCCTTCCAGATAATAGTTATTCCAACGTGAATCGGGAGTCGTAAGAACAGAAATATCCATATCTCCTTTGTATTTCCCATCATTGAAAGCGTTATACCATGCAGGAACAAAGTGATATTCAAAATTTTCATTTAACCAGGGATTCGGTCCGTTTTTATGTATCAAAGTACGGGTATTTTTTCCCGGTCCATCTTTTATAACTTCTCCTTTCAGACTTCGCAATGCCCATATTTCAGGAATTTTGACAGTTAATTCCCGTGTTGTATAATACAATTTTGCCTTCAGGTTTTTGGAATGAGCTTCATCAATGAATTGTTTCAGATCATTGACAGACTCGTCATAATAAGGATAATTGATAAATGGATTGATATCCTTTTTATGATGGATATTAATAACATTAGCACCGTTCTTTAATGCCTCCGGAATGTAATCAGAGCTGATGTCCGAATTGGAATGATAATAACGTTCCTGCGTATGACTTACCATGTCGAGTGGTTTCAAAGGAGTGACTAACAGGTCAAAATTGTAATTTAATGTTTCCCCTTTCCGCATCATTCTTTCTCCACTATAGGCTTCCATAAGTACTGTGGAATCTTTTTCCGATATACGAATCCCCCCTTTTCCTTCATTACCCCAGGAAAGAGGCATATTCAAACGACCGAGTTCATAATAAATATTAACGAGAGGCCTGCTATAATTTTCATCTTTGAACTTCAATCTCATTCCGGCATTTACATTTCCGATCCAGACCATATCCTGATTCTTACTAACATCCCATTTCCAATCATACGATGACGGACGGAAACCTCCTTTACGGTTAATTCCCATCATATACTTGGCTGAATAATTGGTAAATGGCACCCGTAAACGAATGTCCTCAACCGACAGATTATTTTTCGCTGTAACCTCAATTTTATATTCGGAAAATCCATCGAATGAAAATATTCCGGAAATCAAGAACCTGAAATTAGGGCTTTCGCCTTTACTTTGCCATGTCAACTGACTATCGGACCGTTTAATTATTTTATATCCTCCGTATTTGACATCCTCAATTCCTTGTGCTGTCTCGACTTCAAAAGTCATAGCAGAAGCCAGAACCGGATTTGAGATACCAGCCAACTGAATTTTTTGGTCATAATTTGTGGAGATAGCTCCGGGAATCCCAACAGGAGACAAGCTGACTTTACCTCCAAGATACATCATTTCATTTCCTTTGACAGTTACCGGAATATACGGATTGGTAGGTTCACCGGAAAAACCTATCTGTGAATCGAGCCAACTTAACCGGGAATGCCTCCATCCTTCATTGTCTCCATGATTACGGACAAATTTACCTGTTACATCTATTGATACACGGATCTTTGTTACCGGCATATTTTCCGGTTTAATCGTTACCTCTCCTGAATAAGTCCCGGCTACAGTTACATCCGCCCCCACCCACAACGGCTGCACATCACCTTTAGAAACATCGATCCTGTAGTTCACGTGTTTTCCGTCGCTACGAATACCCTGCGAGTTGAAACATCTGAAAGCTGAACCCCTGATTTTTTCTCCTGAAGAAGATACAAAATCTGAAAAATCAATTTTCAAATTTTCCAGATTTTTTCTACAGGCCCAAACTCCTATCTGGAAAGTTAGGAATTCTCCGGGTTGACCTTCTACTTTGAGGAGTTTCCTTGATTCTGCAGTAGTGGAGATCCAACGTTCGGGAATCGTGTTTAACAGACGGATGTCATGCATACGATCTTCAGGAAAACAAAGATAATCTGTAGAGGGATTTTGATCCAATAGTTTTTGGATATCCACATCCGAGGCTTTAATAGCCATTACAGAGTTTATATCGGAAAAATTCCCTTTTCTGTTCAAATCCAGAAACGGGTTAACAGGTTCTTGTCCTGACAGAGAAAAAGAAAGACAGGATAATAAGAAAATCAGGGCATATCTTGAGTTCATAAACGTTATACTTAAAATAGTTTAGCAGATGAAATGAGCGGATGAAGCTGTGCCACAGGAAATTGGGCACAGCCATCATCGTTCATTATTATTAATAATGTAGTAAAGTTACAAAACTTATCGTAAATAAACAATATTTATAATCCCTCCTGCGGATCGAAAGTTCCATTTCCCCAACCTTTGGTTTGTTCTAGATTTGGGTTTCCCTGCATAGTCTCCGTATTTAACGGTAAGAAATACATATTGGTATTGTAAATCATCGGACTATCGTCCTTATCGATCAGGGTATATGTATATCCTCCCGGAGCTCCTGCAGAGACATTCAATGCAAGTGCGTGACGTTTATTTTGTCCGACCATTACTTTATCCATAATCATCCAACGACGTAAGTCCCAAAGACGTTTTTGTTCGAATGCAAATTCGACAAAACGTTCATCTCTTATCGCCTGTCTCATCTGACTTTGGTTCATATTCGGATCCAATCCGTATACTTTACCTGCCAGTTCCGAGTCCTCCGGAGTCGTTTCATTGATGCCGGCGCGTTTACGGATTGTTTTCAGGACATCGAAAGCTTCAGAGAGCTTACCTAATTCACAAGCAGCCTCAGCATAGTTCATCATAACCTCGGCAAAGCGGATATCTATGAAATCCACACCGGAAGTCTGACAGGTAGTTATCGTAAGGCTTTCGTCCGAAGCTTTCCGGCAATAATACCCTGTCAGGGTAGCCTGTTCTTTACCATATCCATAACCATTGATCGCATCTGCATTGAGTTGCATTGTTGTTCCCAGATAGGTTACACCATTATAAACGATTGAGGCATAGAAACGGTCATCTCTGTTCTGCCAGCTTTTAGTTGCATCGCCACCATATACAGGATCGTTCCATGTCGTTTTTTTACCACTTTTAAGCGGATAGGCATCCACCATCTCTTGTATAGGATTACTACCGCGTGAAGCATTTGCAGCAAAGTCGATAGGACGGATAGCCGCATCTCTGTTATGGGTCCGGGCTCCGTAAAGATACCGTATAGCAAAAACCACTTCTTTATTCATTTCATTCAAGAACAAATCCTGATTAGTGTATTTATCTACCAATCCGGCTCCTTGGCTTTTCAGGTACTCCATTGCCGTTTTATTTGCTATATATGCGGAATCCCAGAGAGCAACGGTATTGTTCGGATTAAACTGCGGACTGGCCCTGAATAACCACACCCTTGCCCTTAAAGCTAAAGCAGCTCCTTTTGTGATCCTGCCCAGATCGTTTGTATTGGAATATTTGTCCGGGAGATTTCCTGAAGCATCCGATAATTCTTTCAATACAAAATCAAAACAATCCTTTGTGGAGCTTCTTTTTGTATAAAGATCTTCGTTTCTGGTCTGTGGAACTGTAATTAGAGGAACACCTCCGTATCTTTTAATCATTTCAAAGTAGAGATATGCTCTGACAAACCGGGTTTGTCCGCTCAAAATCTTCCTGTCACTCTCCTGAATAGTGGATAATGGACCATTAATATCCTTGAGGAACTGGTTCATATTACGAATCCCGGTATAAGGCCAATATACAGGGCCGCCATTATCAATTGTTGTCGCGCCATTGTTCCAGTAATTCTTACGACTGGCTTCTTCACAAGCATCTGAATAAGTAACATCCCAGGAAGGAATCTCAAGATAAATATTGTTTACAAAAGCCGTTGCCAGATTTACATCTGTCCATACATCCTTATCTGTAATTGCAGACAAATCTTTTTTATCGAGTACGTCTTCGCATGAAAAGTAGCAAAAAGTACAACTAAAAAGTATGATTGAAAATAGAATCTTTTTCATGAGTAAATGAATTTAACAGGTTAAAATTTGACGGAAATTCCACCATTGATACTTCTCATTATAGGGTATTGATAAACACCATATTCTCCACCAACAGCCTCAGGGTCAGATATATCATAAGGAGCAAAAGTCAACAGGTTTGCACCGGAGACATAAACTCTCACATTCTTTAATCCGGCTTTACTCAGCCATTCATTCGGGAGAGTATAGCCGATTTCCGCATTTTTCAGTCTCAGGTAATTTCCGTTTAACAACCAGAAAGAGGAAAGATCTCGGCTGGCACCGATAGAACTGGCCCCGATGCCCCCTACGCGAGGGTATTGTGCATTTACATTATCAGGAGCCCAGGTATCGGTAAAAATATTCAAAACAGCTTGCTCATCCCATAAATCACCTCTGTTTGGAAACATTATTTTCCTGTTGGCAACACCCTGGAAGAACACATTCACATCGAAACCTTTCCATTGTCCACCCAGTGAAAAACCATAAATAATTTCCGGAGTCTGACTGTATAATGAAAGAACATCCATATCAGCAGAAGTAATGTTATTATCCCCATTGTTATTAATTTTCATGTCTCTCAAAATAATATCCCCTAGAGAGTAAGTATATCCATTATAGGTTGGCAATCCTTTCAGGTCGGCATCCGTACGGGCAATTCCATTGTCCCAGTAACCGGTAATAAAATCGATAGGCCGTCCTACCCTTTGTTGATAATCGTAAGCTCCGGCCGCTACATCCATTTTCTTTACTGTATTACGTGCAAAACTGAAATTACCGGTCAGGTAATATCGAAAATCATTTCCGATAGTATTATCATGCCTTGCAATAATATCAATCCCTTTATTATCGACGACTCCATAGTTTTCCTGTGGTAATGTAGCTCCGAAAGTATTCGGAACAGAGGCGATACGTGATCCGAGAATATCATAAGTGTGTTTGAAGAAATATTCGATTTCCATGCTTAGAAGGCCTTTCCACAACTGGAAGTCCAGACCGATGTTTGAGATAACTGTTTTTTCCCAGGTAATATCCGTAATGGGTAATGCTCCCGGAGTAATTCCAGAAGTTCCTCCCCCGAAAACAGCTCCTGATGCGATATTGTATTTATACATGTATCCATAATCAGCAACATTATCTCCGCCGTCATTTCCCAGTAATCCTAAAGAGCCCCGCAATTTCAGGTTATTGATAAAGGAATAATTATTTTTAATAAAATTTTCCTCAGACATTCTCCAACCTAAAGAAGCTGATGGGAAGAAGCCCCAACGGCCTTCCTGAGGGAACTTGAGAGAGGCGTCATACCTAAAGTTGAATTCAAACAGATATTTGTTGTCGTATCCATAGTTGAAACGTCCGACATACCCCAAACGTCCGATTTCGGATGCAGTTCCGTCAGCATCCTTATATTTGCTGTTATTTTCCCCGATGAAGAGCTGGTCTATAGCCGGTGTCAGGGCATTTCCTCTATATCCGTAAAGATAGTTTCCGGTACCTTCGTATTGTTCATACAGAAGCATAACGGAGACATCGTGTTTTTTAGCAAATACCTGATTGTAGCTTAAACTCAGGTTGAGAGTATATGCATTACTTTCGTCGAATGAAGCATAATTGTCGTTTGTCCAGTCGCCTAGTTGCAAGCGATTGATGACCTCATCCGTTATAATATGATTATGTCCGCCTGTCATTTTATATTCAGCCACATCATATTTTTTTCTGGATGTTTTGTCATAAATATAATATTTCCTATAATTAAAAATTCCGCTGGCTTTTAATCCTTTCAGGAATGGCAGATCATAATCCAGACGTAACGTTCCGTTGAATGTATTTTTATTCCAGGTTCTTTGCCCTGCCTGATCAATCAGTGCAATCGGATTCCATTGTTGATAAGCGCGAACATAATCATTTCCTATTTTCCAGGGCATCATTGACGGTTTGTTCAACAACGCCCGGTAAAGATCGTACATCCGGTCATCATCATCTCCATCGTATGGCCAGTAGGGACGTTCTCTTTTTTGCATATTAGCATCGATATGCACTCCCAGTTTTAAGCCTTTTGCAATGTCAGCATCCACATTTGAACGCAGATTATAACGATCATAATTCAGGTTTCTGAAAGCTCCGTCCTGATAGTAGTAGCCTATTCCGGCAAAATAACTAATCTTATCGCTCCCTCCGGATACATTCACATCATGCTGCGTAAAAATAGGATCATGCCAGGCGCCCTCCAACCAATCATAATTAGTTTTATTGTCCCGGAAATAAGCCAGTTCATCAGGGGTGTAACGCATTGGGTCGTCTGTCGGCTTGAAATTGAAGTCAGCGACTCTGTTACGATAAATACCATGTTCGTAGGCATTCATCCGTTCCGGAATTCCAAGAGGTTGATCCACCCCAACCGAGCCGGTATACGTGAACGTAGGTTTTTGGTTTGTTCCGCGTTTACTGGTCACAAGAATAACGCCATTTGCAGACCTTGCTCCATAAACAGCAGCAGCTGTCGCATCTTTCAATACAGAAATATTTTCAATTTCACTGGCATTCATAGCTTCAAAATCCTGGGCCTCCCGTACCACACCATCAATCACATAAATAGGATTTGTGCTGTTCCATGTACTTTTTCCCCGTATGGTGATACTACTTCCCGTACCGGGAGCGCCGCTTCGTTGCATTCCATAAATACCTGCCAATCGTCCTGCAAGCGAATTAGTTATATTAGAAGTTGGAACGGCTTCAATATCTTTTGCCGAGATAGTTGCAACAGATCCGGTCAGATTTACTTTCTTCTGGACTCCGTATCCAACGACCACCACTTCGTCCATCATTTGGATATCTTCAATCAAAGTGATATCCAGAACAGTTTTGTTTTCAAGTTTATATTCCTGAGACAAGAAACCCAAATAAGAAACTTTAATGATACTATTCGAGTCGGATACTTTAAGAGAGTACTTTCCATCCATATCAGTAGTGGTTCCAATTGGAGAATCTTTAACAAAGACGCTGACTCCGGCAATCGGAAGACCGTCTTTATCGATAACCTTTCCTGTAAGAATACGGTCATCAATTACCGATCTGGGAGCAATGACAATTAGTTTTTCATTTAATATACGATACCCGAGGTTGGTATTTTCAAATACATTATCCAATACCTCTCCGATTTTTTTATTTTTGGCCGAGATTGAAACAACTTCGTTCAAATCAGACATATCGTCACTGAAAAAGAAAGAGAATTCCGATTGGCTCTCAATCTCTTTAAACACGTCCCGAATAGATGACTTGTTTATACTGAGATTTAACGATGTTGTCTGAGAATAACTTACTGCCATAGCATTGAGGGATAGAATGAGTAGTAATCCAGATAACTTCATAATAGTAAAAGTTTTTTTTATCTCTCCCTGTAACTTGGGACAGACATTATGGATAAAATAAATTTTCATATCTTTGTATGATTTTAGGTGAATAAATACCCTTTACTCAAAAGGATCTGCAACGTTTTCAGAGAGGGTTTATTTTACTTTGAGTTATGCCGGGACATGTTACCGCATGTTCCGGTTTTTTGTGATTTTTTCAGTTCACTCCATAGGCAAATATTTTTGAGTTATAATTTTTTATCTTGTTTCACGTGAGTTTGTCGGAAGTTTGAAATTCTTGTTCTTAAACAATGTTATATTCTCTCCTTCTATTTTATACAGAATCGGGGTTGTTATACTCATCGCCTGCAATACCTGCTCTATCGGCATTTCTTTGAGTGCAGCAGTATACCGGAATGATTTCAACTCTTCATCACTAAAATAAAAATTCACATTATATTGTCTTTCAAGGCGTTTCGCAAGAAATCCTAAAGGCTCCTGATTGAATACCAGACGATTATCCTTCCATGCCGTAACAATCCTTGTATCGACATTTTTCTCTATATTAAAAGGACTATCCTCTATTTGTTCTTGCGAACCGGGAATTTTCTTGTCAGAAGATAAGACACCCATTTCAACAAATACCGGTTTTCGTTGAATAATAGCTTTCTGTTTAGGTTGTAAATTCATTATTTCATCCGGCTTATCATTGCGGCTAATACTGATTGACCCTCTATCCAGGGTCGTTTCTGCAATATCGTCGTCCAGGTAAGATTTTACGTTGAAAGAAGTTCCATGCACTTTTATATTAAAAAGATCGGTCTCTATTATAAACGGTAATTTTTCGTTTTTTGTAACATCAAAATAAGCTTCGCCTTCAAAATATAATTTTCGTGAGGAAATTCCGAATCCGGCATCATATTTAATCTTAGAACCTGCATTAATCCACACATTCGAACCATCAGGAAGTTGTATTTTTGACTTTGATCCATAAGGAACTTCAATCTCATTTCCTGCCAGCAAAGAAATCCGGTCAACCTCTTTTCTAAATGTTTTATATGAATAGAAGTAGTAACCAGAGGCCGAGAGACCAACAATCAGCAAAATCGAGGCAGCATATTTCAGAATATTGTTGATTCGTCTTTCCCGTCCTAATTGTTCCTCTAATTTTATATTTTCAATCTTCATTTTTACACGGTTTTTCCCTTCTTCTATTTTTGGTCCGTCAAACTTCTGAGAGTTCTGATCTACCCAGTCATTTTTTTGTCTGGCAAAAAATTCCCGGTTAATTTCCTCTACCTCAAGCCATTTCAATAAGCTTTCAGTTTCGGCCTCAGAAAGTTGATTATCCAGATATTGTTTTATTCTGTTTTTAATTTCTTTTTCTTCCATATTTTAAAACTATTCTTAATCTTATTACCCCAAAAATGAAAATTACCCTAAATTATTTTCTAAAAAAATAAGTTTATAAAAAAACGGATGCAAATTTTATGATTTAATGGTCAAAATTAATAACTTACAGAAAAAAATGCCTCTATACTTCGTTGGGATCTTTATTCACACGAAGTATAGGAGGCATCTTAATATATGTGGTAAGAACTGAGGAAATACCATTTCCCCGACTTCAATCAATACCCAGGGTTCTGAACTAACTGAGGATTCTTATCAATACTAGCTTGAGGTATAGGCAAATATCTGTTATAGGTCGCAAATTTACGATCCTCAATTTTTTTATCTTCTGCCGGAGCATTAACCAGGATTGTAGCTCTGAGGTAAGGATCCGATTCATTGTAATTGATGGTTCCTACAACTCGGTTTAAGACTCCATTCAGAACTGTTTCCGCAACCATCTTTCCATTATTATCTTTCCATCTGACGATATCGGCACGTCGTAATCCTTCTCCTGCCAGTTCCACCATACGTTCCCGGCGAATCAACTCCCGCAGTTTTTCTTTGGTGGCATATTTAGCACGGTTAACTACAGGCATGCCTACCCGTACACGTATTTGATCCAATACATTATAAACTTCGGCAGACGGTCCGGATAATTCATTGGTTGTTTCAGCATAAGTCAACAGGACATCGGCATAACGAAAAACAACAGGGCTGACACTTGTATTCCAAATATCATTATATTGGTTCATTGGCGCTAAGTATTTAGCCCAGGTCAGAGCGGTTTTTGACGCGTTATCTGCAGCCAACGGAAAGTTGTTATTTTTCGCTCCTCCAGGTAAAGTCTGATCCAATGTGTTCAATACAACCTCATTTTTACCATTTGCCTGCCAATTTTGTCCGGGGAATAAGACCGTCATAGCCATACGTGGATCCCGGCCTTTGAACGGATGTACAGGATTATATGCAGAGGACTCTTCTTTTGTTAACCCATCTGCCATTTCGTAAGCATCCACCAGGTTTTGAGTCGGGACTATGGACGACCATCCTCCATCATCATTATTATACATTTGTCCGATAACTCCATTTCCTCTGAGAGTCTCTAAATAATTCACAGCCAGGATAATTTCTTTTGAATCCTGGCCAGCTATTGAAAAAATATTTGAATAACTGGGATCCAACTCATACTGTTTCAAATCCATAATAGCTTTTGCAGCTTCCTGTGCCCTGGAATAATTGCCCCAATAAAGAGCGGAACGCATTTTAATTGCCAATGCAGCACCTTTTGCAATTCTACCTCTGGAAGAAGGAGTCGTATTAATATCAGCAATTACCTCATCAATTTCTTTGTAAACATAATCTATCACCTCCTGTTCGCTTTTCCGGGGTACTTTAGCCTCATCAGCACTTGCATAATTATCAACAATGGGGACTCCACCATACCAAAAATTCATCTGGAAATAGTTGAATGCACGAATAGCCCTGATCTGAGCGATTAAATCTTTTTTCGTTGTTTCTTTCGAAAATGTGACTTTGTCCACATTATTCAAAAATGTGTTACAACGCTGAATGGCAGTAAAATCATAGAAAGAAGAGCCATAATTACTGGGAGTCAGACTACCATTTCCCATAACAGTCCATCCTTCCCATGGAAAGTTGTTAAATGCTATATCAGATGCACAATCCCAATAAAGCATATTTCCTCCATCATTCCATTCCCGATAACATCCTACGGCAAACTTCTGAGCATCGTCTTCTGTTTTCCATGTTGTAGCCGGAGAAAGTGCATCATGAGGAACCGTATCTAAAAAATCCGAGCAGGAAGCCAACCCGGCCATTAAACATGCTAATAAATATATTTTTATTCGTTTCATTTGGTTTGATTTTAAATAGTTAGACATCAATATCAGAATGTAAGATTGAGACCAAAGGAATGTGTTTGAATCAATGGATAAGCAGATCCACGTTCAACTGTTGATTCGGGATCCAGATTGATTGGCATCTTATCGAATGTCAACAAATTCTCTACCGAATAATATATTCTTAGATTTGAAACTCCAATAGATTTAAGGACACTGGAAGGAAATGTATATCCCAGTTGTAAATTTTTCAGACGCATAAATGAAGTATTTTGCAACCAAAATGTCGACATTACATTTGCCGGATGACTATTTGAAGTAGTTCCTTCAAATATCCGGGGCATTTTAGCATCCTTATTTTCCGGGGTCCATGCATCAAGCCAGATCGTTGACGGATGGGAATTATCTCCTTTGAAATCTCCGAATGCCTCATTATTATATAATCTGGCCACTTTTGCAGCTCCGGAGAATATCATTGAAAGGTCAAATCCCTTATATCCGGCATTCAAGTTCAAACCAAAAGTATAAACAGGATTTGTTGAGTTACAGATAACTCTATCACTAGCGTTAATCAATCCGTCTCCATCAGTATCTTCATATATAATATCTCCAGCCTTGAAATTCTGGGAAAAAGGGTAACCGGACTTTCCTTTATATTTATCCATATAAGCTTGCGCTTCTTCGTCTGACTGGAAAAATCCATTAGCTTTATACATATAGTAAGAGCTTATCGCTTGTCCAACCTGATGCCTCATATTACTATTATCCGGATTAGTCATAAAATCAACGCCACCCAAATCCAGTATTTCATTTTTATTGTAGGTAAATGTACCTGTTGCACCGAACGACCAATCTTCCCACTTATTGTTGTACGATAAACTGAGTTCTACCCCACGGTTCAACATGGCTCCCACATTGTCTTTATATGCATCCAGGCCAAATTCGCTGGGGACTGGAACCGACATGATAATATCTGTGGTCTTGCGGTCATAGAGATCGATAGAGGCATTGATCTTATTGAGGACAGAAAGATCCAAGCCAAAACCTATAGTGCGGGCCTTTTCCCAGGAAATAGTTGATATCCGGTATCCTTTCTGGTAATATCCGGTCTCCAATGTACCCCCAAAAGGATAAGCGCCATCCTTATCTATATTATAAGTATTCAACCATGGGTAGTAATCATCTAAGGCATCCTGATTACCGAGTAATCCCCAAGAGGCCCTTAGTTTTAAATTATTCAACCATTCACGGGAACTTTCCATAAATGATTCTTCCGTCAGACGCCATGCTGCAGAGAAAGAAGGGAAGTACCCCCAACGGTTATCCGGAGCAAAACGGGAAGAGGCATCTGCCCTGATATTCCCTTCCAACAGGTATTTACCATTATAATCATAATTGATTCTTCCAAACCATGACAACATTGCCAATTCTCTGGTATAACCAGAATTCAATTGAGTAGAAGCATCTCCGGCATTCATATCCGTCAAATCGTTATTTGGAAATTTCTGTCTTGACATAGTATTTTCTGCATAATTATACTTTTCCGTATGCCATCCCAGAAGGCCTTTGAAATTATGTTCTCCAAAACTTTTGTCATAATTCAGCAAAGCGTCCAGATTAGTACGCTCCCAAAGATAATAGCGTTCATCCAACATATTAGGATCTGAGGCTTTGCTTGGATTGTACTGGATAAACTTCCGGAATGCTTTGTAATGCTGGTTATTACTGACATATCCTCCTTGTAAGGTTGCTTTCAGTCCTGGAATAATTTCATAATCCACAGATAAAATCCCTGTAAAGTTTTGATTGTATCGATCGACTGTTTGGTCCAAGTCCAGCCAAGCAACGGGGTTACCGTCTGAAATGGTACCATACGAACCATCTTCGTTTTTATAAGGAATCCAGGGAGAAATAATATTCAATTGTCGGATAATCTGATCCGAACTACCTCCGGCATAACTGCTGTTTGGATCTTTATAATCATTTTTTATATAGGCCATACTCATTTTTACATTGAGTTTTTTAGACAATTTTATGTCCAGGTTGGTTCGTCCTGTAAATTGTTGCCTGTCTGAGTGAGGAAGAATCCCTGTTTGATACAAATATCCTGCAGAAGCCATATAAGACATATTTTCCGACCCTCCCCGAATATTGACATTGTCCTGATGTTGAATCCCATTTTGGTATGCCAGGTCATACCAATCAGTATTAGGATGACCATAAGGGTCAGATCCATCGCTGAATTTTTCAATATCGGTATCTGAAAAACGACGGGCTTTACCATTCTCCACCAATGCTTTATTATACAGTGTAGCATAATCAGCCGAACTTATCCTATCTATCATAGCGGTAGGAGTAGAAACTCCCACATATCCATTATAAGATATCTGAGGCTTTCCACTTTTTCCTCTTTTGGTGGTGATAAGGATAACACCATTGGAAGCCTTTGAACCATATATTGCTGCGGAAGAAGCATCTTTCAGTACTGAAATAGTTTCAATATCATTCGGATCGATTTGGTTCATGGAGCCACTTTCAATACCATCGATCAGAATATACGGATTTGATGAATTCAGGGTACCTACCCCACGGACACGGATCGTACTTTGATCCTGTCCGGGACGTCCTTGTCCTGAAGCAACTATTACTCCCGGTAGCATTCCTTGTATTCCAGAAGAAATATTAGAAATAGGTCTGTTAGCCAATACTTTACTATCCAATTGGGAGACTGCTCCCGATAAATTCACTTTTTGTTGGACTCCATATCCAACAACGACTATTTCGTCCATCATCTGAACATCTTCCAACAAAGTGATATCCAGCACTTTCCTATCTTCCAGCTTATATTCTTGTGCGATAAAACCGAGGTAAGAGATGCGGATAATACTGTTCGGATCCGATACTTTAAGGGAATATTTTCCATCCGTATCGGAGGTCGTCCCGAAAGCGGAATTTTTTACAAAGACACTGGCTCCGGCAATAGGAAGTCCATCTTTGTCGACGACTCTTCCGGTGAGTATCCGGTCGTCAATTGCAGATTCAGGGGCAATAACGATGTGTTGTTCATTATGTTTTTTTAAATTCAGATTTAACGATGTGGTCTGAGAGTAATCTACAGCCAGAGCGTTGAGGGACAAAAAAAGAAGTAATCCTGATAACTTCATAATAGTAAAAGTTTTTTTTATCTCTCCCTGTATATCGGGAAAGATATCATGGATAAAATAAATTTTCATACCTTTATAAGACTTTTATGGTAAATAAATATCTTCTTCCGGAAAGTACCTGTAAATATTTTCAGAAAGAGTATAGTTTAACTCGAATTTCAACCGGGGCATACTTACAGTAAGTTCCGGTTTTTTTTTTGTAATTTTTCTAATTTATCATAGGCAACTATTTTTGGATGTTACTAACCCTAATTACTACAGAAACAAAATTTACCCTAAATTGTTTTTTTAATATTTTTTGTCTTGTACTTAGTATTTTTTTGTAATTTTACATTAATAATGAATATTATTGATTCCTCATACTCACGATTTGATTCTCTTTTTGTAGATTATTATGCCCGATTGTGTGCATATGCAGAGAGTTTTGTCGAAAACAGCCAGACTTCAGAAGATTTGGTACAGGATGTTTTTGTCAATGTATGGATCAAAAAAGAAGAATTGACTTTTAATAAAGAATTGAAACCATATTTATTCCGGGCAGTACATAATGCCTGCCTCAAATATTTAAGGCAGCAAAGAATGACAGGACCGGGGTGCTACCGGATTGAATCTAAAATATCGGAAGCTGGACTTATTCCTTCTGCCCTGTTCCTATATCCTGATGACCCGGCACAAAGAGCCGAAATACAAAAGCTATATCTCCAGGCTCTCGACTCATTATCGCATAAAACCCGGACAATATTCTTACTTAGCAGGGAAATGGGTATGAAGAATACTGAAATCGCAGAAGAGATGAATTTATCCGTAAAGGCGGTGGAGTACCATATTTCCAATGCATTGAAAGTATTCAGGATCATTATGAAAGATTATTATATTTTGCTCTTTCTACTGGAGTTCTATATGTACAATGGGATATAATGACTTGATAATTACTTTTTCGAAGAAATCTTACAAATTCCAACAAGAAAAAAAACTCAACTACCTTAAAATTGCAATTTCCAAATTGGAAAATTTTATCAACAATTAAAAAATACAACAAACTGATTATCAATATATTAATTTTTATTTCAGAAAACTTTTCAACATTATCATATTTTCCATCTGAAATATTTGTGTGATTAAAAATGATTATGTAATATTGCATTCTGATCCAATCATCAGCACGAATTAAAAATTAACAAGTAACACATCACAAACAGTGGAAAGGAAAACTTATACCTTTGAAGAAGCTTATGATGCTTCCCTTGAATACTTTACCGGCGACGAGCTGGCAGCAAAAGTATTTGTTAACAAATATGCCTTAAAAGATGCATACGGCAAGATCTATGAAAAAACGCCGACAGATATGCACTGGAGATTAGCCAATGAGATCGCACGCATTGAAAAAAAATATGCCAATCCGTTATCCGACAAAGAACTTTTCGATTTATTCGACAAATTCAAATATATTGTTCCCCAGGGAAGCCCTATGACAGGTATTGGAAATGATTTCCAGATTGCTTCACTTTCCAATTGTTTCGTAATTGGGATGGACGGTTTGGCCGACTCTTACGGAGCGATTATCCGTATTGATGAAGAACAGGTACAATTGATGAAACGCCGGGGAGGTGTCGGTCATGACTTGTCGCACATCCGTCCGAAGGGTTCTCCTGTTAAAAATTCGGCTCTCACATCCACCGGTTTAGTACCATTCATGGAACGTTATTCGAATTCTACCCGTGAAGTCGCACAAGATGGTCGTCGTGGGGCCTTGATGTTGAGCGTATCCATCAAACACCCTGATTCCGAGTCTTTTATTGACGCAAAAATGACTGAAGGAAAAGTGACAGGAGCTAATGTTTCGGTAAAGATGACTGATAAATTTATGGAGTGTGCGATTAATGAGACTCCATTTTTCCAACAGTATCCTATTGACTCGGACGAACCCTGGTATGTTAAGGAGACTGATGCAACCGCTTTATGGAAAAAAATCGTTCATAACGCATGGAAATCGGCAGAACCCGGAGTTCTTTTCTGGGACACTATCATCAGGGAATCTGTTCCTGATTGTTATGCCGACTTAGGATTCCGTACTGTTTCAACGAATCCTTGCGGTGAAATTCCGCTTTGTCCGTACGATAGCTGCCGTTTGTTGGCAATTAATCTCTATTCGTACGTAGTCAATCCGTTTACAGACAAAGCTTATTTTGATTATGAATTATTCAAAAAACATGTTGCTTTAGCTCAACGGATAATGGATGATATCATTGATCTGGAAACTGAAAAAATAGATCAGATCTTAATAAAAATAGACTCCGATCCGGAAAGTGAAGAGGTAAAATTATCTGAAAAAACTTTGTGGCAAAAAATACGTCACAAAACGCTTCAAGGACGTCGTACGGGTGTTGGAATCACAGCAGAGGGCGACATGCTTGCAGCCCTGGGATTAAGATACGGCACAGAAGAAGCGACTCAATTCTCGGAAGATCTACATAAAATACTAGCTGTAGCCGCATATGGTTCATCGGTGATTATGGCAAAAGAACGTGGAGCTTTCGAAATTTTCGAGGCTAAACGTGAGGAGAAAAATCCATTCATTATGCGTCTGAAAGAAGCTGATCCTCAGATGTATAAAGATATGAAAAAATACGGACGCCGCAATATAGCCTGTCTCACGATAGCCCCGACCGGTACTACCAGTCTGATGACGCAAACGACCTCTGGTATCGAGCCTGTATTCCTTCCGGTCTACAAACGTCGCCGTAAAGTAAACCCGAACGACAGCTCCGTAAGAGTAGACTTCATCGATGAAGTTGGAGATCACTGGGAAGAATATATTGTTTTCCATCATAAATTCGTAACCTGGATGGAGGCAAACGGATATCCTACTTCTAAGAACTACTCACAGGAAGAACTTGACGATCTGATTACGAAATCTCCTTATAATAAAGCAACATCGAATGATGTGGACTGGCTGCAAAAGGTACGTATGCAGGGACGTGTACAAAAGTGGGTAGACCACTCTATCAGCGTTACTATTAACTTGCCATCTGATGTGGATGAAGAATTAGTCGGCAATCTATACATAGAAGCCTGGAAATCGGGATGTAAAGGATGTACGGTATATCGTGACGGTTCCAGAAGCGGAGTATTATTATCCGCTGAGGAGAAAAAACGTAAAGATTGTAACTGTATAGAAGCTCCGGTAATTGTAGCCAAACGTCCTCGCGAACTAGAAGCTGACATTGTTAAATTCCAGAATAACAAAGAAAAATGGATTGCTTTCATCGGTTTGGCAAATGACCGTCCATATGAAATTTTTACCGGTATCAATGACGAAGAAGAAGGTATTTTCCTTCCTAAAAACCTGACCAAAGGATGGATTATTAAAAACGTGGACGAACACGGGAATAAACGTTACGACTTCCAATACACAAATAAAAGAGGTTATAAAACGACTATTGAAGGCCTGTCTGACAAATTCGATCCAGAATATTGGAATTACGCTAAACTGATTTCCGGTGTATTAAGATATGGTATGCCTATCGATCAGGTTATCAAACTGGTACAAGGATTGGAATTGAACGATGAATCCATCAATACATGGAAAAACGGAGTGGAACGCGCCCTGAAAAAATATGTACTCGAAGGATCGGAGGCAAAAGGACAGAAATGTCCGAGCTGCGGAAACGAAAGCCTTATTTATCAGGAAGGTTGCCTGACATGTACCAGTTGTGGTGCATCCAAGTGCGGGTAAACTTATACTCTAAAAGGTCTGAATCAGGCACAATTTGCATAAAAACGGCTATCTCATGGAATAAATATCTGCAGTTTCTAAAAAAATTGTGCCTTCCTTGGTAGGGCCTGTAAAGGTAAAACAACAGATAACATAGTCTCCGAAGAAAAAGGATCAGGATAGAAGATAAAATATTCATTTGATTGCTACATTTTTTATAAATTCACTGACAGTCAGCCGATGAACACCAAGTAAGCGCCCAATAGCACTTTTGGAAATCTTTTTATCTAAGAGAGATTTTATTTCATCCTCTTTACCTGTAAGTTTCACAACTTTTGATTTACTACCAACAGGTCGTCCGAGAATAACTCCTTCTGCTTTTTTTCTCGCCAACGCTTCCTTTGTTCGTTGAGAAATCAGGTTCCGTTCTATCTCAGCAGACAATCCGAAAGCAAATGCTAATACTTTGGAATTGATATTGTTACCCAGCTCATAATTTTCTTTGATAGTAAAAACCATGATATCCTTTTCCATGCACGTATGTAAGATACTCATAATCTGCATTAAATTTCGACCAAGGCGGGATAACTCGGTCACAATAAGAACATCTCCCTTTTGCATTTTATTCAACAACTTTCCAAATTTCCTATCAGACAAATTTTTAGTAGCACTGATTGTTTCCTCAATCCATTCTTCTATAGGTAATTCTTTCAATTTAGAATAGTTCTCTATTTCAAACCGTTGATTTTCCACACTCTGCTTATCTGAACTAACTCGTATATATCCGTAAATCATATCTTTTAGATTTAAATCATACAAATATAATAGATAAAATTTGTATAATAATTATATACAAATAAATTATGCGAAAATTTATTATATAATTTTAAGATACAATTATTCCAGGCAATTCTGGATCATTTTCTACTGTAATCCTATAATCCCTCAATTTGTGAGTCGACTCATGAAATTAAAAGAAAATGAATTAGCAAGTAATTAAATTTGAATGATATGAAACGAAAAACAACATATACCGTCATTGGATTTTTTTTTCAAATTTTAATGGTATATTTGAAGTTGAATTCGGGGGAATATATTAATATTAACAGGTACTTGTAGACCTCCTTAAACAATAACTCTATGAAATCAATTAATGTATTTATAGTATTTGTTATTTTATTGCTTCCAACATCAATAAAATTAAAGGCCCAACAGATTCCTCTTTTAAAAGCGGAAAATCTTTGGAGTGTTTTAAATAGACGAGAAGTGGTGGGTGTTAATCCTGATTATCAAGGAACATCTATGGTGTCACAATGGTTAAAAATTGGAACTGACACAATCATTGGGGGAAAGATCTATAAAATAATCATGTCTTCAGGAGATGAGAACCATTTGGTTTGGAATAGAGGCTTAGATGCAGATAAAAAAGGATTATATCTGAGAGAAGAATCAGGAAAAGTGTATCAATTCCATAGTGAAGATATAGAAGAAAGCCTTCTATATGATTTCAATTTACAGGAAGGAGAGTCTATATCCCGTCTTTTATATCCGGGTCGTTGGACGAACGTGCTAACTTCAAAGGTAGATTTGGTTCGTGACACCATAATTGATAATATTTCTCGTAAAATGTTTTATATTTCAAATTATGATGAATGGGCATCAACTGTGGCTCGAAAGGAAATTTGGATTGAAGGAATAGGCAGCTCTTGGGGACTATTTCGTCAGAATATAACTTTTTTTACGACTGGGGGATCAATAGCATATAGTAATAGTCTGCTGTGTTCTTATCAAGAAGATAAGTTGATTTACCATGATACTAGACACGATAACTGTTACTATCAACAATGGTTTACAGGAAATCAACATATTGAAGAAAAAGCAAAGATCAATATATTTCCTAATCCCTCGTCCGGAGTATTTACGATTCAAACAGAAACGAATAATGAAAATTCCTTAGTTCGTATTTATAATATTAATGGAAAGTTGATCAAGTTGTATCAAACCGATCAAATAGGAAGGATTGAAGTTGACTTGGCTGGATCACCCAAAGGTATTTACCTGATCAAGCTAGAAAAACAAGGCATATCAGAGACAAAAAGGCTGATTATCAAATAACTATTTGACCCCAATTATGGTTTATCTTTTCTTCATAAAAGATTTCCCGGCAATGGTTTCATCTCTTACAGATTTATCACAGCCATGAAATCCTATAATAATGTTTCTACATTTGGAATACATTATACTTTGTCATGTCGATAAGAGACTTTGGCTTTGTTCTCTTTGTAGGCAGAAGCTATTTTACCATCTTTAAGAACACCTACACGTTCCAAAAAATCTCTGGAAGCTTCTTTACTTGAAGTCATGGAAGCTTTATATGCTTTTACTTCTCTAACAGTAATTCTATTTGTATTTACTGTTTTTTCCATGATTATGGATCAGCGGAGGATCAGCGTAAAAAGTTGAGGGAAAAAATTATAACTTTATCTTTGCAAAAAAAAGTAGTGTTATGCAGAAAGATGGTTATAGTTTATTGTTGCCCTCCGGCCTATTAGAATATTTTGAGATTACAGAAGTAAAAGAAAAT
>JAVBTA010000015.1:0-16476 GCA_031556375.1 Bacteroidales bacterium
GACAACCGGACGGATTTTGGACAAATCGGGATGATAGTCTTTCAATTCTTTCAATTTTTCCTGTTCAACATCATAATAAGCTTGCAGAACCATGAAAAATCCTTCTTCAATCCCTAAAGCCCGTTCAATCTTTAACGACAAAGCCGGATTCATTTTGCGTTTACCTTTGGTAATGGCAACCAATGTTTGCGGAAATTCGTTGATAGAAATGGCAAACCGCCCTTTCTTCAAGCCTCGCTGCTTCAGTTCCCGTTCAAGAATGATTCCGGGGTGTATTCCTTTTATGATTGAAATGATAGAAGTCATATCCTTATTAATTTTACAATGCAAAGATAATAAATAAACAAATATGCTTACACAAATATATTGTTTTCAATATAAAAATAGGCTAAAATCTTTTGAGATTCGGAAGGAATCAACTATCTTTGTTTACAGAAATCAGATTTGCAGTGGCAGACTGTGGAGAAATGTTGAAAATTTCTCGTGTGCAATTCGTTGTACTTAGTGTATGGAAGCTAATCTAACAGATTAAATATAAATGTGTTACCAGTAAGGTTCAAGTTTTGGTGGCACCACTTGAAGCAGAGGCAGTTACAGAAATGTGACTGCTTTTTTTATTTTAAAAATGGTGGAAATTTACACGTTTATACATGGTCTGTGTAAACCAGTGTGTAAACCATGGGTACTACAATTGATGTGATTTGTTACAAATCTAAAGTGCTGAAAAACAACGAGAACCCGTTAATGCTGCGAGTAACAAAAAACAGAAAAAGACGCTATTTGAGTGTCGGAATTTCAGTAAATTCTGATCATTGGGATTTTGAGAAGAATAAACCGAAGAAAAACTGTCCTTACAAAGAGCAAATCTTACAAATTATTGCACAGAAAACAAAAGAGTATCAAGAGCAAATTCTTGATTACAAGTTGAGTAATAAGGATTTTACAGCGAGAGCTTTAGTTGAGAAGGTGAAAAGCCCTATCAAAGCGAAAACGGTTAAAGAAGTATTTGATTTACAAATTAAACGCCTACGAAAGGATAATCGATTACGTTATGCAGAAATGCACGAACTTGTTCTAAAGTGGAAAATCCAGCGCACGGGGTCAACGCGCGCTGGATTTTCCAGTAGATAACAAGGCGCTGACTATCCCTAAAATGATTAGATACATCTGCCAACGCGAATCCCCATATATAGATGAAGGGCGTAATTTGTTGATTCAGGAATTTGGCAAAAAATATGGAAGCTATTTCTCTATTCTTGACGCAATCTCATCGGGGAAAAATACTCAAGCAGAGATTGAAGCATTTATGGGCGAAAAAAGTATCGGCGGGCAGTTACAGAAATTGGAAACAGTTTACGAAGTAATAAAAGGGAGTCAGAATGAGATTGATATTGTGGGAGTATATTTGGATGATAAGAGTGCAGTTGCTGTTGAAGTAAAACGGCAGAAAAAGAACTTCAAACCTCAATTGTTTGAAGAGAAAGTCAAAATCCTAAAAACAAAGGAATTGAATAGACATACAGTAGAAAGTCTTTGCTGGGATTTTCCAGATATGTAATAGAAGTAAAGATAATTGAGATATGGATGATAAACTAAAAGCAGATATAAGCAAAATATTTCCTACATTTGCATATCGCAATTTGCGATATGCAAATAAATTATATGAAGAAGCATAGCGAAATGAGACCTCATGACATTGTTATCTTACTCAAGATAATGACATACGGAGATAATGCCTGGTACATCAAAGACACAGCCAGCGAGTTGTTTATCAGCCAAAGTGAAGTAAGCGAATCCCTGAACAGAAGTGTATTAGCAGGCTTAATCTCAAACAATAAGAAGAGTGTTATGAAATCTGCTCTATTCGACTTTCCGGTATATGACCTGAAATACGTGTACCCGGTCAAGCCTGAAGCAATGGTAAGGGGAATAAAGACTTCAACGTTCCCAAAGCGTGTTTGAAAGACAACAAACTGCACGAACTGTTAGCCCTTGTCGATGCTATCAGAATCGGCAACAAGCGGGAGTTTAATTTAGCAGTAAACGAATTGAAACAAAGAATAGGAGGATAACGTGAAAAATACATTGATAAACAAAAGGCTATCATCAGAAAGGTTGCTCTTGCATTAGGGGAACTGAATGAGAAAGTCATTTATGTAGGAGGCGCAACGGTAAGCCTGTACATCAATGATCCGGCAGCCGAAGATGTCAGACCAACAAAAGATATTGATATACTAGTGATGCAATTTATTGCATCACTAATAATTATAAAAAATAAAACAGACTAATATGAAACTTTGGAAGTATAGCGGAACATTTCTTTGGATAACAGGAATTATCCACATTGTTGTCGGCGTTATAATGGGAAAGGATATTTATGCCGATATGCTGCGTGACGGGTTAGTCAATTCAACGGGTAATGATTTTACCCGTAATTTTGCATTTTGGTTTTTCCTCTTTGGGGTATTATTGATTCTCTACGGATATACATTACAGTACAATATCAAAAGAGAGCAAAAACCATCTCCGATGCATGTGGGATATGCGCTTTTAGCATTGGGTATTTTCGGTTGTTTGGTAGAGCCGGTATCCGGTTTTTGGCTCGTTCTTCCGCAAGCATTGATTATCATTATAGCGAACAGGACATATGCCCGGAATTAACTATTCATACAACTATCACATATCCCCTTAATCAAGACCTCACATTCCTCGGATTTAAACCCTTTTGGTACCCGATATTCGGTGATAGCAACGTTTTCGAGACAAGTCACAGAGTGACATTGCTTGCAGAAAAAATGGCTGTGATTTTCAGAATGCCCATGATCTGAATGGTTCAGTGCGTACTTAACTGTGATATTATCCACCGTAATTCGGTGTATGATATTGGCATCCAAAAGCTTTTGTACAGTACGGTAAAACGTGATACGGTCGTACAAATCACCCAATTCAGACTTTATTTCACTTTCGGTCAACGAAATGCCCGTCTTTTGTAACAGGTTGATCAACATAATACGCTGAGCGGTTTTCTTTAACCTCTTATTCTTCAATATATCTACGGCATTCATTTCTTCAATATAAACGCTACAAAAATATCGAATTTGTCGGAATAAACCAAATAATCAAATAAAACAAATGCAACATTGTTTCATTTGATGAAAATAATTATTATTTTTGCATTCGTTTTAGAGTGAGATATTTTGATTTGTCCGCTAGTTTCTTATATTATAAATAATATCTTTATGCGTAACAGGGTTATTCCGGTTATGCTATTGTTTGTGTTGTCAGTATCAGTGAATGCACAAACGACCGATTCCGTTAAGACATTAATGTTGAAAGAAGTTATAGTGCAAAGTTCATATACAAAAACGAGTCGGCTCAATTCGTCTCAAGCCCTTGAGGTCGTAGGAGAAACGTTTTTGCGTGAATACTTTACGGGTAACCTGATACAAACATTGGAGCATATTCCGGGCGTTCATTCGATGGATATTGGTTCGGGCTTTTCCAAACCAATGATCCGAGGGATGGGATTCAATCGTATTTCGGTAACGGAAAACGGCATCAAACAGGAAGGACAACAATGGGGAGCTGACCACGGCCTCGAAATAGACGCTTTCGGCGTAGAGCGCGCCACTATCCGCAAGGGGCCTGCATCGCTGCTTTACGGAAGCGATGCGATGGGTGGTGTCATTGAAATTACTCAGGTGCCACCGCCAATGGATAATCAGTTTTTCGGAGAGGCAGCCTTGTTGGGAAAAAGCGTCAATGGGACATTGGGTGGTTCCCTTATGCTCGGTATCCGGAAAAATGCGTGGTATACAAAGTTGCGTTTTTCCGAGCAGCATTTCGGCGATTACCGAATACCTGCCGATACGGTGGTGTACCTCACACAACGCTTACCTATCAAGGGAGCCCGGTTGAAAAATACTGCAGGCTTCGAGCGGGATGTAAGTTGGTATTCCGAGTATCGAGATGGTCGCTATTACGCCAATTTTGCTGTGAGCGATGCATACCAGAAGGTGGGATTCTTCGCAGGGGCACACGGTATTCCCGATGCTTCGCGGTTGAAGGATGATGGAGACCCGCGAAATATCGAGCTGCCGTATAGTACTGTCAACCATTTGAAAATAACCACTCGCCAGCAATATACGTGGGAGAAATTTTTCGGTTATTGGGATGTCGGTTTGCAAAACAATCATCGCGAAGAATGGAGTCTTTTTCATACGCATTATGGTGCGCAGTCGCCATCTTCTACCGATTCCGACAAAGAACTGGAGTTTTCGTTGAATACGTTCAGTTCCTCCTTCAAGATGAAAACATTCGGTTCCGGGCCTTGGGAACACACTGCTGGATTGGATTTACAGTATCAGCAGAATCGTATCTCGGGATATTCGTTTCTGTTGCCGGAATACAACCGTTTCACATTGGGCCTGCTTTGTCTGAGCGTTTATCGTCCAAATTCAACATTTTCAGTCAGCGGCGGTATCCGTTACGATTATGGTAGGTTGGATATTGCGGCTTACCGTGATGTTTACCTGGCAACTTATCTTAACGAACATAGTTACAAGGACGAACAAATTGCGGCTTACCAATGGCGAAGTTATCCCGTAGACCGCAAATTTGGTGATTTTTCTGGTTCGTTGGGGATTATATGGAACCCCCGGCAGGTTCATCTGGTAAAAATGAATATTGGCCGTAGTTTCCGTTTGCCCGGGGCCAATGAGTTGTCTTCGAACGGGATACATCACGGTACATTCCGCCATGAGCAGGGAGATGCTTCGCTTGATTCCGAACAGGGATGGCAGCTGGACGCATCCTATATCTACGAACAGAAAGGCATATTCCTGTCGGTTACGCCTTTCGGCAGTTGGTTCAGTAATTATATCTACCTTAAACCTGGGGGCGAATGGTCTATATTGCCGCATGCGGGACAAATTTATCGCTACACAGGCGCCGAGGTGGCCTTTGCCGGGGCGGAGGTAGAGCTTAGTATTGATTTCCTACGTTACCTGAACTACCGTTTTGCGGGCGAATACGTATACAGCCGTAATCTGGACGAACGTATTCCTCTTCCGTATTCCCCGCCTACATCCATGCGCAATATTCTAACATGGAAGAAGAAACATTTTAGGATATGGACGGAATGGCAATACATTGCGCCGCAAAATAGGGTGTCGAGAAACGAAGATTCCACTTCCGGTGCTAACTTGTGGAATATGGGGGCGACCCTGAATATTCCGATATGCGTAACCAATATGGAGATCACACTGTCGGTCTATAACCTGTTGGATGCGAAGTATTACAATCACCTGAGTTTCTACAGGAAGATGGAAATTCCCGAACCCGGACGAAATCTCCAATTATTAATTAAAGTACCATTTAAAAACAAATTCAAATGAAAACAAAGTTCAATTCTTACCTCGTTTGCCTGATGGCAATTTCGTTCGCAACATTTTTATCATGCGACAAAGACGATAATGGCGATACGACAAAACCCGTAATCAACCTGATAGATCCCGAAGAGGGTGCAACGCTGAAAATCGGTGACGACCACGGTATTCACTTCGACCTTGAGTTGTCGGATGATGTGATGCTGAAATCGTATAAAGTAGATATTCATCCCAATTTCGACGGGCATGACCACAAGGCTACACTAAGAGCCGTATCGTCGGAAACGGTCGATTTCACGTTCAATAAATCCTGGGATGTGTCTGGAAAGAAAAATGCGGATATCCACCATCATGAGATTCTAATTCCCGCCAATGCTACTCCCGGCAACTATCACATGATGGTTTACTGCACGGATGCTGCGGGTAATGAGGCCCATATTGCCCGGAATATTGTGTTGAGTACCGGCGGTGTTGAGTAACACGACTCAATAAAACTGATTGTGTCATGTTGCTGATAGCTTAATCTTATTTCACGGTTACATAATTCCCTCCCTTAAGCGTGTAAAAATCTGTCACTACTATATTTCTGATTATAAAAACATGACACACTTATGTTGTCTATTGTAAATTATTTGCGATTAAACACAGATACAATAAAAATAAGTCGTTAATAATCAGCTATTTTCTTATTTAAACTAAAAACCAAGCCTAAAAATATTGTGTTTTACTGTTGCTAACGTTAGTTAGTTTACAGTATTCTGTCTGTCATCTTTTCCCTTTTCACAAAAAATGAAGAATATAAATTGTTAAGCAGTTACTCATAGCATACTATCTTGATTTAGTTTTAAACATTATAAAAATAAAAAAATCAAAATGGGTACTAAGCAGTCTATATTCGATCATGCCGTGATGCTTTTTGCAAAGCATGGATATTCAGGAACTTCCATTCGCGATATATGCAGCGCTGTGGGAATTAAAGAGAGTTCATTTTACAATCATTATGTTGGAAAAAAAGAACTTATGAACGAGTTATTGGAAACATGGAGAGAAGCTCTTCTCGATGTAAAACCTGTGATAGAAAGGTATGAACTCATGTCCAATACTCATTCTTTAAGGGAAATACTTCACGCTTATATTGATAACCTTCCCGAATTATGGGGGTTAAATACCCGGCCATTATTATATGTGGTTAGTAATGACGTGTTTAAAAATTCAGAAGTTGACAGATTTTCATTAATTATACATGAAACGAAAGTCAATCTCAAGGTTCCTGTTTTTGACAAGTTACAACAACTCGGGAAAATGATTCCTTGCGATTCCCGCCAGGTATCTTACCTGTTAACACACTCTTTGAGTTCACAGTTACGTAATTATTATATCTGCAAATTGTATGATGATATCGATAGCTATCCATATCTGGTGAGAATGCATGAAACAGCGGATCTGATAGCTGACATGTTTGAAATCAAATGATAAAAATTGAAAGTTATTAAATAACAGAGAGATAATAGTTTAGTGTTAAATTTAAAATGAAATTTTATGGAAATTAAAATCAAACTAGGGTTATACACCCTATTTTCCGTTTTATTTTTCGCTTCATGCGAAAATTATCCGGGTTATGATGACTATGTAGCAGAACAATTAGTTACTATAACCGGTTATGATGAATCCGCAAATTTTGGGGATTACAGTACATTCAGCGTCTATGATTCCATTGTGATAATCGACAACAAGGATGTTCTGAAAGTAAAAGCTTCTTCCCGGCCGGAGCTTCAAAAGTTATACAACGATGTTAAAAGGAATGTAGCTGACCTTGGTTATACTTATAAGGAAGGTAATAACGCTGATTTGGGTGTGATCATCACGCTGATGGAAAGCACGACTGTTGTTGTAGGCTATCCATGGTGGTGGTACGACTACTGCTATTGGTATTTTTGGGATTGTGGTTACTATCCTTATTATCCCTATCCTTATCCGGTGGTGATTGGAGAATATAGTGCAGGAACGGTCACGATGGACATGTTTGATTTGAAGCGCCAGTCAGGGTCAATGAAACCGGCACTTTGGACAGGTATCGTCAGAGGACTGGTCACAGGCGAACATACGGATGATGAGATAAGCTCCGCTATTTCGGAGTGCTTTTTACAAACAATTCCTTTCCAGAATAAATAATAAGTATCAACATAAAAATTGTGACACATGAAAAAATATATACTATGTCTTATCGCTTTAGGACTAAGCTTGTTAACTGATTTGCAGGCTCAGAAAAAACAGTATTACAACCTGGGATGGGAAATAGGATTTCCTGTCGGAAGTTTTTCTAATTACATTTCCTCGGCAAGTCTACGGGGTGGGTATTTCTCCGGAAACATCTTTGTTACGGATGCGGTTTCCGTTGGTTTCAAATTCGGATATAACTCCTATTATGAAAATATGCCCCGGCAAACCTGGTATATGCCATATGGTACGGCAGTTACGGCAGCATCCTATAACTACAGTACACAGGCCCCAATACAAGTGGGCGGATACTACCATTTCAAAACGAACGGACAGATAGAACCGTATGCCGGATTGGGACTAGGTGCCAACTACATTACCGAAGAGATTTTGATACAGGATCTGGCAGTTTATGACAACCAATGGGCATTCCTGGTAACTCCGGAAATAGGATTGAGATACCAACTCAAAAATATACCTATTGGAATCACCTTGAAAGCGGCTTACAACCATAATTTTAATTCCTATGTTTTTTGGGGAACAGAGTATGGGAACATGCGAACATTAAACCTGGGGATTTCTGTAGGATGGACTATCAAATAATCTTACAAAAAAGATAGGTATATGAAACAATTACAAAACTGGTTTTTTCTATTATGCCTGTATATCTTTTCTGTTCCTATTATTTCTGCAAATGATTCAGATACTCTGAAGATGCATAGAAAACCGGGGGTTGCCGCTATTCCTGATTTGTGTTTCGACCGTTCAAGGGGATTTGGCGGAGGTGGTAGTGTGATGCTGATGCTTTATCTTGATCAGAGAAATAGGCAAACCCCTGCTTCCGAGTTTTCGATTACCGGGGATTATACAAGTAAAAAAGATTGGATGGTATTCGCCAATGCCCGTGTGTTTTTCAAAGACGACCGGTTCCGGCTGACATTGGTTGGCGGTTATTTTAACTCAAACTTTCAAACATACAAAACATTGGGTACCGATCAGATAGAAATTCCTTACAACACCCATGGAGGTATCTTTTTTATTGATCAGGCTGTACGTGTCTACAACCGGTTTTATGTAGGAGTCAGCGGACAATACTACAAGTCTCATCTGACATTTGATGATCCGGATTTCAGTGCAGAAAATACAGATAGTTATCTGAATGCAATCGGTGCCAGTATTATGTATGATTCGAAAGATGACCAGAATTTTCCGACGAAAGGGCTGTTAGCTGTATTTTTTTACAAAAATTTTCCGACATGGCTTTCCAATGACAGTACGTTCAATAAACTCGGCTTATTTGTCAATTATTATTATTCACTAAGGTCTGATATGGTATTGGCTTCCCGCCTGGCTTTGAACACCGCAGTTGGAAATGATGTACCCTTTGTAGCACAAAGTTATGTGGGAAATAAAGATATCCGTGGCTATTCTCAAGGAGAATATCGAGGAAACCAGACTTATGCCGTACAATCGGAATTCCGCTGGAGCTTTTATAAAAAATGGGGGGCTGTAGGTTTCTTCGGGTTGGCAATAGCTCATAGTCCCGGTTATACAAGTCCGTTATTGCCCGGCGGCGGTATTGGGCTGAGATACAGGGTTCTTCCACGATATAAAATGAATATCGGAGTGGATGCTGCGCTTGGTAAAAATGATTGGGGACTTTATTTCAGGATAGGCGAAGCATTTTGAGTTTTGTAATCTAAACATAACAATACATTTTATGGATTCGTAAATTTTAATTAATCGCATATGAAAACTGTATTAATTCTTACTATATTCACCTTTTCAACGCTCCTTGCCGGAGCACAAAGCAATGCAAACCAGGATATTGGGTGGCCTCGTACGGTTTCTGACCAACAAGCGACCGTTATTTATTACCAACCTCAGATCGACAAATGGGATAATTATAAAAAGTTGAGTGGACGTATAGCCTTCAGTTTCACGCCAAAGAATGGAAAAGAAATACTCGGTGTAACCTCTTTCACCTGTGATACAAAAACGGATAAGGATACCCGTATTACTTTCCTGCATAACATCGATTATACGGATGTTAGGTTCCAGTCCTTGGATGCTGAAAGTGCAAAATCGATGAAAAAGATTTTTCTCGATTTAATGCCCAAAGAATCGGAAAGTCTCTCTGTTGACTGTATCATGGCCGATCTTGATTCAAAAACGATAAAAAAAGCAGGTATAAAAGTTAAAAATGATCCGCCTCCGGTTTTTTATAGTGCAAGTCCGGCCATTTTATTGATTGTAGACGGGAATCCGGTATTTTCTCCTATTGATAATACAGATCTTGAGTTTGTTGTGAATACAAATTGGGATTTGTTTTACAATAAATCAGACAAACAATATTTTTTGTTGGCTAACGACGTGTGGTTGACTGCAGACGGCTTGAAAGGTCCCTGGATACAAGCCCGGTCGTTGCCTGGCGATATGTTCTCGTTACCCTCCGGTCAGAATTTCGATGATGTTAAGAAATTTATTCCTCCACCTGCTGTAACCAATGTCCCGACAGTCTTTTTTAGCAGTGTTCCGGCAGAATTGATTCTGACGGAAGGTACCCCGGTTTATGCCAGGATTTCCGGCACCGGCTTGTTGTACGTTACGAATACGGATAACGATATTTTTATTGAACAGGCCAAGAGTGAATATTACATCCTCCTCTCAGGGAGATGGTTTCGGGCAAAATCATTCGGAGGACCCTGGAGTTATGCGGGAAACGATTTGCCGTCAGATTTCGCCAAAATCCCCAAGGATTCACCTAAAGCAAATGTATTGGCTTCCGTCCCCGGAACTGTGGAAGCTTCTGATGCAATGATGCTTGCCCAGATACCGACTACGGTCGTCGTTAATCGCGCCGAAGCGGAAGCAGGCGTAAAAGTGGCTTATGACGGAAATCCTAAATTTGAACCTATTCATGGTACTTCGATGGAATATGCCGTCAATACACAGAATAAGGTGATTAAAGTAGGGGATCTATATTATCTTTGTTTTCAGGCAGTCTGGTTTGTATCGGCTTCTCCTGACGGACCCTGGAAAACTGCCGATTCTGTGCCTTCCGTAATCTATACAATTCCTCCGGATTCTCCGGTCTACAATGTTATTTATGTTACACAAACCAATCCAACGGCAACAACAGTTGAATGCAGTACTACAAGCGGCTATTTCGGTGTTTTCGTGATGGGAGTTGCAATAGGTGCAATAATGGAATCTGTTATTGTTTACGGTACGGGATGGTATTATCCCCCTTACATTTATTGGCCACCGGGAGCTTTTTATCCTGTTTACCGTCCCTGGCCCTGTACGTATGGCGCCGGAGTCGTTTACAATCCGTGGATGGGTGGTTTTGTAGGAGGGAGGGCGGCTTACGGACCCTATGGAGCTGTCGGTACTTCTGCATGGTATAACCCGGCAACAGGAAGATATGGTCGTTCGGCGAACGTTCAGGGTTGGTACGGAGGTCGAATGGCTGCCAATACATACAACCCATGGACAGGGACTTACGGCCATACTTCACAAGGTTATAATGCATATTCCCAATGGGGACATTCCACTGTAAGCAACGGATATCAATGGGCACGATCGGCGCATGTGACTACAGCCGGCGGAACGTCATTTGTATACCAAACATCCAGGGGGCGCGAGGGAGTCGTTACTCAAGGAAGGAATGGTAGGATTGTTCATACGGACAACAATATATACGCCGGACATGATGGCCATGTTTACCGTAAAAGTCAGGATGGAACATGGATGCGGACATACTCTCCAAAGCCGGATCCACATTCCGGTTCGAATGTCCAAAAGATTCCGGCACATTCCAATGTTACTAATTATCTGAATCGATCTGCCGAATCCCGTCAACGCGGGCAAATGCAGATACAACATTTCCAGCATTTCCAAAGGAAAGGAGACGAATTCAGAGGTATTCGAAATAATCATCGATAACCATTACAACTTAATAATCATCAGTAAATGAATTAATTTCTAAAATTATGAGAACGATATTTTTTATATTTATGTTTATTGTTTCGTCTTGTGTGCTAGTAGCGCAGGATGATTGTATGTACTTTTTTCCTTCAAATGAAGGCGATGTCATGGTCACTAAAAATTACGATGCCAAAGGGACACTCTTGAGTACAATGACCTATAAAGTTAATGAAATGGATCAAACTATGGATGGAAGTGATATCAATATTGTTTTCAAAATAACAAACAGCAAGGATAGTTTGATTGATAGTGGAAGTTTGAATGCAAGGTGTAAAGACGGAACATTTTATATGGCGATGTCAAATAGGGTTTTATCTCCTGATGCTGTTAAACTGTTGGAAAAAGACACTGAACTTGTAGGAGATTTTTTAGATTATCCGGATCAGTTTAGTGATTTTAACCGTGAAGATTTTGAAATGACCGGAGGCGATTTTACGATCCAATCAAAAAAAGATAAGAAAATTTTTGCACACGTTAATGTATTTGGCCGAAAGTATGAGAAAAATGAGAAGATGACAACACCTGCGGGAACATTCGATGCAGCAAAAGTTACTTTCAATTTTACAATAACAGAAAATAAAAAAACGACCAGATATAAAGGCGTGGAATGGTATGCTTTAAACGCCGGGATTATTCGTTCAGAGACCTATGATAAAAACGGTAATTTGCAGAATTACAGTGTATTATCGTTGTTGAAAACAGATGAGAAAGATTAGTCCTGCTTAATATTTGATTGGGTAAAATACCAAGAGATATATTATGATTATTAGCAAGTTTCCCTAAGGTTTATAGCCTTAGGGAAATGAAAATGAACCCAAAATTGTATGGCCAGAGCATCGGCAAAATAGGTTTTTATCAGGTAAAAGAAATAACCGTTTTTAAGTATATCGAATAAAATGAAGAATAAAATAATTAATTTCTTTTCTGTTCTTTTTGTTCCGAAAAGAGATCAGGATTCAGAATTCAGGGATAAGCAGCAATGGATAAATATAAGACAACAATATATCCAAAAAGAGGATAACCAAAGTAAACACTTCAGAATAAACATTTCATTTATTGAAAAACATACTTTGGATATAGAATTTTTTGATAAAAGCGATGACGATATTGAGATAAAAATTAATAACCAGTATGCAGAAGAAGTATATGAATTATCGATTTTTACTGTTCCTTCATTACACATTATTGTAGAAATGAATGAATGGCCACCTGGATTTTATCAATTGATTATTCAAAATAAGGGCTATCTCTATCTAAATGGAGGTTTTATATTGAATGAAATTAACATTCACAATCAATCTGAGAAGTTTTCGTTAGTACAAAACGTTGAGAGTGAAAATATAGTGGATGCTTATACAACATAAAAATGTTTTCTCTTCACAAAGGCTATATACCGGCTCTATCCATATCTGCTTTTACCGGTTTCTGTCACCGATGGATGGAGTTTGACGATTTCCTGTATATTCGGAATAAATCGTTAATCATGGACCAGAACCGCAATAATAAACACTGCGTTTCATATATTTTTTTATATAATTTTATTATCTGTTGAAATTATTTAAACATTTGAACATGTGACTTGTTTTTATAGTATAATTGCGGGATATATTTTACACACCATAACATTTGTATTATAATCATCAATAGAACTATGAACAATCCGTTAGTTGAAAGGTTAATTCGTGTAATGCGAGAATATTTGCAAAGAAATGAGACATTGGCCTCTATTTTGATAGATGTACTTTCGTTAAATAAAGAGGCTGCTTACAGGAGGCTTCGGGGGGATATCATGTTTACTTTTGAAGAAGCTGCAAAATTATCCAGGAAACTTGGCTTTTCATTGGATAAGGTTGTGGGGGAAAGCCTGATTCTGGATACCAACAAATGGGCCTTTATTGATATCAGCAGTTTTCATACTTCATCCAGGTATGTAGAAGAATATGGCAGGAAACTTTGTATGATTTCCGATATGTTCCGTGAATTGTCGAAATACCCTCATGCTACTATCCGTAGCGCTGTGGGCCACTTACCTGATTATTTTATTTTACCTTATCCGACTTTAACTTTGTTCCGGCATTTTAAGAGAGCGTATCTCGCTTTCGGATTGAACCCGGAATTCCGGTTTTCTGATTTTACGATGCCATCTGACATTCAGGAGAAAGAACAAGATGTATTAAAGACCTGCCTTTCCATTCCAAGAAACCATTTGATTCTGGATCGCAACATTTTTCATTCAATGGTAGAAGATATTAACTATTTCTATTATAGGCAATTGATATCTAAAGAAGAGTTGTTGCAACTCAAAAAAGAGTTGTTTGAGGGGTTGTTTAATTTAGAAAATACTGCGGCAACCGGCACATTCGGTTCCGGCATGGAAGCATCGATTTATTTGTTGGATGTCAGGCTGGATACATCCTATGCCCATCTTGAGTCTCCTGATTTCGAATGTTCGCTGCAATACTCTTACTTTGTAGATATATTAAGTTTTAACAATCCAAAAGTTTGTCAAATGCAGAAAAACTGGATTGAGTCATTGAAAAGATACTCTACCATGATTTCCCAAACAGGAGAGATACAACGTGTCGAATTTTTCAGGAAGCAGAAAGAAATAATAAAGTCAATGGCGTAAGACTAATGGAGAGGATCTTTTTGTTAAAACGCAAAGTCGACTCCGGCCCCGAAAACTTTATTTGTTCGGGAGAATATATCTTTTGAAGTTCCTCCTCCCGGAACTTTAGTATAGTCGGAATAAGTTGTCCAGAAATATCCCAGGTTTATTCTGACTTTGGGCGATACATTTACCGCACCTCCCAGACCTATGGAGTAAGAATCACAAGCAAAACTCAAATCCCGTTGATAAGTATCGCCAACACCATATCTGGTTATTTGTCCTCCGGCACTTATCAGGAACAGTTTGTTGATCTGATATTCGATACCTGCCAGGTACTCATTTGTGGAACCTGCATCTTTTTGTTTATCGTCCTGCATTTTTGCATTAGAATCAAAAAAATGATGGTAGCCTACGCTTGCAGTCAGGCTTGGAATGATTTTGTACGAAGCTCCGATGGAAAAATAAGCCGGAATATCATGAGCGGTATTTACACCATCGGCAAACATCCCGGTATCATCTGTTTTGGTATTGTTTTCGACATCCAAGGCTGTTTTGAACTCATATTTAGTTCCGATGTTTAAACGATCCTCATAATTGAAATTAAATCCGATTATCGGAGCCACTCCCCACCCTGATTGAGTAGATTCAAGTATGGCTCCTCCATCAGTTGAGGCCTTTGCCATAATATCAATTAAAGCTCTTTGTTGTGCGGGAAGAGTGGTATTTCCTGCTACAGCTTCCAAAATTGTTTTGGCATAAACCATCTGATCTGAGTATATTGACGAAGAAGCCGGGGACAGGTTCATTTTTAATCCTCTCAGGTATCCCTCGTATTTATTGTTTACAATATTCAGTCTGAATCCGGCATATGCGGAAAACATCTTGTTGATTTCATAGGTGCCCCCTAATTGCGCTCCATAAATAAAGCTGGAACCTTCCATATGCTGATTTACTACATATTCATTTGCTTTTACTCCTGTTAAAGGTGTTGCTGCATTAATAACACCGACACTTGATCCTGCAATAACTTCGAACGATGGAAGTCCTTGGTCGAAAGTTGCTTTTCCACCCCCTCCGGAAATAGCCAGTCCTCCTGATAGCACCCACTTGCCTTTGCGATACGCCCCCTGAAGACTTGGAATGATAGGAGCCGATGCTGTTCCTTCAAAAGTTTTAGTATCCAACCCGCCATTCATTACAAATATAGGAGAGGTTGAGGTAATCGTTCGAGTTTGGAACGCGCTTTGATTTGTGAAAGCAAAGTGAAAACCTTCTGTAAGCTTTACTAAACCCGCCGGATTAGTATAGGCTGCATCGATTTCAGTTGAAGCATCTCTGGCCGGATTACGAAGGAAATGTGCACTTTGGTTGGTATTTGTTAATAAGTCACCTGCAAAACAATAAGCTGAGATACAAAGAGAAAGACAGCTCAGGATAATTTTTTTCATGTAATTTTAATTAAAATTAGTCTACAAAGATAATTCTTCTGATTTGTATGTTTGTATTAAACGGTGAAAATTTTAACTTTGCCGGATATATAATGAATCTGGTATGTTCAAATTATTTTCGCTTGTTTTTATTGGAGGAGGGCTTGGTAGCGTCGCCCGTGTTGGGATTGCCCGCTTATTTGCACAGTTTACGGCGACAACGTTGCCATTGGCTACATTTGGTGTAAATATTGTTGGTTCATTACTCATTGGTCTATTTTGGGCGATTCCTTTTGGCTCAGATAAAAATTCGTGGCTACAGTTTCTTGTTTTAGGTTTTTGTGGTGGATTTACAACGTTTTCTTCTTTTTCATGGGAAAACTTTAATCTCCTGAAGCAAGGACATGTATTTCTGTTTTTTGTTTATGCTTTTCTGAGCGTAGCAGTTTGTTTGATAGCGACATGGGCTGGTTATACTATAGGAAAAAGTATAAGTTGAGAAGAATTAAAATATAAAATTATGACAGAGGAAGAAAGAATTGTAAGATGTGGTTGGTGTAAAAACGATCCGATATACCAAAAGTACTATGATGAAGAATGGGGTAGGGAAGTCACAGACGATAAAAAAATGTTCGAATTTGTTGTTTTGGAAAGTGCTCAGGCTGGTCTGAGCTGGATAACAATTTATTTGAAGTCTTTTTTGGGATCAGCGTAAAAAGTTGAGGGAAAAAATTATAACTTTATCTTTGCAAAAAAAAGTAGTGTTATGCAGAAAGATGGTTATAGTTTATTGTTGCCCTCCGGCCTATTAGAATATTTTGAGATTACAGAAGTAAAAGAAAAT
>JAVBTA010000072.1:0-10128 GCA_031556375.1 Bacteroidales bacterium
TGTTTGAGGCGAAAGTGGAAGCTATTCGCAAAAAAATCATGTTTAAATACGAGATCGAGACAAAGTGCCTATCTTTGGATAATATGTAACTCAACAAACCATATGTGTTATGGAAAATAGTTTAGAAAAAATGATGTTGCCGTACAAAACTCAGCAACTGCTTGATATGATTATTGAGAAAAGAAGTCTAAATATAAAAGATGCAATGCCGGCTAACGAATTAGTGTTCCTTGAAGCGATAGAGGTTTCGGAGTAAACGACTAAAATGAAGGCTATATCATTAAAAGAATAGAAATAGAATTTTGAAAGTTTTCAGCTTTTTGTTCATCATTTGTTCGTGATATTGGATAAAAATAAACTAAATATTGTCTACTCAATAGCATATAAAGGAATATTCGTCATCCATGATTCCTCTTTGTAATCGGATAAAGAAGTACGGATAGCTTTTGTTGGTTTGTATTTTTCGCAAAACAGCTTAAAACTTTTGGCTGTCAGGTTTTCGACCGATTTTACTTCTATCGGAATAACCTCGCCTTCTTCTTGTATAACAAAAGCAACTTCCGATGTACTTCGCTCATTTGTCCAATAGCCGATATATCGTTCGCTATTCAAGCGTAGTTGTTGCATGATATACTGTTCGGCAAGAGCCCCTTTGAACTCGGAAAAGATATCATCTCCATCAATAATAGTACGTACATTAAGTCCTGACATGGCTCCAAGTAATCCAACATCGTGAAGAAACAGTTTGAATGCGGATAAATCCTGATATGCGGAAAGCGGAATGCCCGGCTTTGATACTCTGTGGCTTTTTAACAATAAACCACAATCTACAAGCCATTGTATCGCCAACTCAAATTCTTTGGCACGGGCTCCTTCTTTTATCACGCCATAAACAAACTTTTTATTCTCCTTGGCAAGTTGCGACGGGATGCTTTGCCATACCATACGAATACGGGGAACTACCTCATTAGGTGCATGTTTGGAAAAATCGCCTTCATAGGAATTTAATATTCTGTTTTGAATGCGTCTTACCAACTGCCAATCGCGTGTTTGGATAAATGCATCCACTACTTCGGGCATTCCTCCCACATATAAATAGTAACGAAGATATTCTTTCAATTTTTCAGTAAAAATAGATATTACATCCCATTTCTTAGCCTTCAACGCTTCGACTAATGCCGTTTCATTCAGCGACAACAAGAACTCAGAAAACGATACATACATTTGTATCCATTTAATTATGATACAAATACACACTTTTATCAAGTAATAAATGTCATTTCAATACACTTTTATCAAGATGATTTATTTATGCCCTCCATACTCAAACAGTATATCTATGAAAAATAATTGTTAAATATTCAACACATCAGATTAAAATCTGTACATTTGTAGTGCTATTTTTAGGCATAAATTATAGTAAAAACGCGTGTTCGTCATTTGTTCAACACGAAATAAGAAAACAAGATTCTATTTAACTGTTTTACAGCTGATTATTTAATAAATTAAACGGTCCGCCAGGAACCTCTAAAATAATGAAGGAATAGAAAATTAATTTCTATTCCTTTTTTTATTTTTGTATTTACAAAAAACACTTAGCTTTGCAAAAAGGAGAGCAATACACATGGAAACAATCGATTATAAACAACTCGTCGAATCTCAGCGAAACAAACTCTTTGATTCAGTAGCTAAACGATTCAGTGATAAAGAAGTAGAACGTATTCGTGATGCCTATTTTTTTGCAGAAGAAGCTCATGCTCCACAAATCCGTAAAAGCAAAGAACCGTACATCATCCATCCAATATCAGTGGCATCTATTGTCAACGACGAACTGGGTCTGGGAGTGAACCCCATCATTGCAGCTTTACTACACGATGTGGTTGAAGATACTCCATTTACGATAGAAGATATCCGTCGACGTTGCGGAGACGATGTTGCCTCTCTCGTAGGTGTTGTCACAAAGGAAAAAAAAGAAAAGTACGAGACATCAAAACAAGTCGATAATTTCCGGCAGATGCTTAACTCCATTCATTATGATATCCGGGCCTTATTGATCAAACTTGCCGACCGCCTGCACAACATGCGGACGCTCAAATCTATGAAGCCCGAAAAACAAGTGAAAATCGCAGGCGAAACCGACTATTTCTATGCTCCGTTGGCTAACAGGCTTGGTCTTCGCAAAATTAAAACCGAGCTTGAAAATCTCAGTTTGAGATTCCGTTCTCCTCACGAATATGAAATGATCAAACGAAAAATCGATGAATACGCGGAAGTTCACGCGGAAGCTGCCGAACAATGGTTGGAGCCTATTCGTGATTTACTTGAAAAAAAAGGCATAAGGGCTTCTGTTACCTGCGACAAACGCAGTGTTTATTCTATCTGGCGGAAAATGCAGAAAGATAATTTGTCTTTCAAAGAAGTGGAGCATATCCGGCTTGTACAAATTACCTATGAACACCAACACAACAGTAAACTAACAGAGAAGAACCAGGCTTTACAAATCTATTCACTGCTAACCGGACTCTATATTGAAAAACCATCGAGCCTCAGTAATTACCTCGACTCTCCAAAAGAAAATGCGTACCGCAGTCTACATTGCAAATTGATGGGAAATGAAGGTCGTTGGATGGAAGTACACATTCAATCGGACGAGATGTTACGTACTTCGACCTACGGATGTCTTGTTGAACGTGAGACCGGAGTCGAAAATTGGATTGCTAAATTCAGATCCATATTAAAAGAAATATCCGACAGGGGCAAGGATAATGTTTTTATTGAAGATGTAGTTACCACTTTTTATTATGACGATATCGCGGTCTTTTCCCCTAAAGGACACCCGAAAACAATGCCCAAAGATTCTACAGCTCTCGATTTTGCATACGAAATACATACTCGTGTTGGCGAAAAAGCTAAATATGCCCTCATCAACGATAAATTATGCTCCATCAAAACTATTTTACAAAGAGGAGACCGGGTCTTCATCGGAACTGACGATGACAGTCATCCGAAGCAGGAATGGTTAGAATTTGTAAAAACATATAAAGCAGGACGTTGTATCAGGCAATACCTGCAAAAAGCAAAACAAGACGGCCCAAAACTACCACCTTATGTCTTTTGTCCTGTTTGCCAACCTCTTCCGGGCGATGAAGTCGTCGGTTTTCATGAAAAAGACGGACTGATCTACGTTCATAAATCTAATTGCCACGATGCAATTTCTATTTCTGCTAAACGGGGCGATATTATCGAAAATGTAGACCTTACCCCATTTGAGATATTCAAATATCCTATTTCAATAAATATAAAAGGGGTCAACCGTGATAAATTTTTGCTCGACCTGGTAAATGATATTTCTAACCGGCTCAATCTCAGTATCGAATGTATCTCGATCCGTTCGGAAGACGAGATTGTAGATTGCAATATCACTTTTTATGTTCATTCGGCTTTTGAATTACATGCAGTACTAAGTGATATCAGTAAGATGAAAGGTATACATCAGGTAAAACCATTGAAAAATTAATCATATTTACAATAATTAATTTGTCAGGCTTTTATATGTGAAATATATGTATTACATTTGCATTTATTCCAATTATAAAAAACAGACATTAATCAAAATCACATAAAACGTGTGTTATGATACAATTAAAGAGACAGCAAGAAAAATTGCGGAAGGCAGCCGACAAATATATCGTCTCACTTCAGCAGGCGAACAAGGCCGCATTGATGGGGGTCAAAGAAATGTCGAAGCATCCTGTCTCCTTGGAACAAGCGAGAAAACAGACTTTTCAGATACAAGCGAATATCAAGCATTAGTTCAAGAAAAATTATTGGAAGAATATGCTCGATCTGAAAAAATATGGTTCGAACATGAAAATATAAAAAAAGACTGGAAACGAATTGATAATGGAAACGGAGCTGAGGCTGAAATATATTTAGAAAAAAATGGCATATATGTAAATAAGGTTTTCCATTATATCAATTCTTGTACTCCTTTTGAATTTATAGATAATCGTATATCAATACACAATTCCTTATTCCCTGCTACAAAATACGAATTACTTGGATTTACCAGATCCTTAAAAGGGTTTGCATTTATACTTAAACAACCATTCATTACGGGACGAGATACAACTCCTAATGATAATCTCGCTAAATTCATGTCGGAGGCTGGATTCACAAAAAAAAGGCATTACTGCTATTCAAATGATTTGATAGAAATTGATGATCTTCACGGAGGAAACGTTTTAAAGGGTAATGACAACAATTTCTATTTCATTGATACAATTCCCATGTTAAAAAAAGGAGACTTTTATCTAGATTTCCAAATTTACTAATCGACTTGATTTATTTGTAAGGCAATTCTTGGTATTTCTTCGCTATATTTTTTGCCATAGCTCAAGCCTCAATTACGTCTCCATCTTCAAGAATAATTACATCCTGAAGAAATTCATTCCTGAATAACTCTTTATATTGAGTATGAACCGGAATAATGTATTTAGGGTTCACATGGCCCACAATCTTTTTTAATCCGGGAAGATCGGCATGTCCACTAGTATGAATATTCCTTTTTTCATAATTCTTTTCTTCAATCCATTCAAAAAAATCGGGATATTTTGCTTCATAACCACTCCATAAAGAAGTAACTACATTTGCCTGAGGAGCATTGATCTTTTCCAGAAACTCCTTAACGGAAGGTCGAATGATCAATACATATTTTCCCGGATCTTTTGCGATTTCCTGATGAGTTACCTTGTTTTTTTGAGGGTTCAGCCGACAATAAATATACTTCCTGAAAAGAGGCTTATTCTTTCCATTTAAAAATTTCACAAGTTTTTGAGGACAATAAACTTTAAAATTAGAATGGGTATTCACAGATGGAATATGTTCATTCAATTTATTTATTTCCCATAAAATACTTGCAACATAAATATCTGCAACAAAAATTTTCCGAGCCCTATTACAAGCTTTATATATTTTAGTCAAACGATCTATATTCTGACCAGAACACCAGATATAATTAACTGTATCCGGGTTTGATTCAAATAACTCTACAAATTGATCTTCAATTTTATATTCCGGAAGATTTCGTTTTCTTACCTGAGAATTCATACTTGATCCTTCCATGATCAAAAAGTCGACATCTGTTGGTAAATTCTTGTATAAACGACCTTTCACTCCATGCGTTCTGACATCTCCAGTATACAATATCATTTTACCTTCAGCTTCAATATAAAACGCAAAGGCCCCAAAAGCAGAATGATCGATAACATATGGTTCTATTTTTATATCATTATTAATATAAACCGGATCGGAATCTAATATATGTATCTTATTGTATGCTTTATCTTTATTCAAAAAATATTCTTCTATTTCCATTATTTTCCGAGTGGCCGCACTAACATAAACAGGAATATTTTCATCAATGATATCTAAAAAGCCTCTGTGATCACAATGATAATGACTGATAAAAATAGCAGAAGCTCCTTTTGAAATCTCTTTTATATTGTTTTCCATATCAAATTGCTCTTCAATTGTTTTTTCATCCCAATCAAGAGGAAGTCCTATGTCGAAAAGTATTTTTGTTGCGGCGGTTTTTATTTCGATGCAAGTCCCTCCTATTTCGTTGGAACCGCGATGGATAGTTATAGTCATAGTTTTCAATATTATTTATTTTGTTTATCCCTTGCGCATAATCTTCTTATTTCGCATAACTGTTAATAAACCAGGTTTAGAATACAAACACTCATGACTTCTCAGATAATCCCGCAAGATATGTAAAGTATCTTTTATTTCCAAATCCTGCCAGAAAACATTCATCAATTTAACTTTTTCTTTCTTAACCTGTTTTTCAAATATTTTCCAGATATCCTTGGGACTCCGGGTTTTTAATTCTGTTTTTTTATTCCACCAGGTTTTATTTGTTAATGACACAAAAACAGGAATTTTCCCAAACTCTTCCGCAATTTTGCAGGTATAAAACACCATACGAAACAACTGGTAGGCTTCGCCTTTGTATCCTGATTTGGATTTTGAACTACGAACAAACAAATCTTCACCAAAGTAGTATTCGTATCGTCTTTCAGGGCCATTAGTTCCTTTAGAATCCCATAAATGAGGCGGGTATTTCTTAATTTCGCCTAATTTACATTCTATTATTACAAAATATTCATCGGTTTCAACTATGATATCCGGTTCTGTAGTCGGGCCGGCAACTTTTCCATCAATGCTACGAATTATTGAACGTACTCTATGTCGAAGTTCCTTGTTTTCTTCTTCAAAAGGCAAAGCCCATAAAAGAATCTTGGGGTTATTTAGGTCTATTTTTATAAGCTTCTCCAAAGAAGAAAAATCGTTGAAAAAACTTAAAGTTCTCATAAAATTCCAAACTAAAGCATCTTCGGATCTAACACTACCCAAGCGCGGATAACCGGCATAAGGGCCCTGTCTTTTATTGAACCGATCCTTATTAGCCTTAGCTGTCAGGAGGTAATTATATTTATCGACAATAATATTGTTTCTAAAATTTTTATAAACAATATTATTTATCATAGCACTTCCGTTTTCCATGTTCTTAAATTTCTTACCTTTTTAGTTATAAATACAACTCTTTACGGAAAAAGTCGTAAAACAATCAAAATACTTCCAGCGCGATAGCAGCACAAGCTTCGGCATCAGCTAAGGCGTGATGGTGATTCGTCAAATCAAATCCACAATAAGCCGCAACCGTATTCAATTTGTGGTTTGGCAACCCGACCCTTTTGAATTTTCGACGAGCAGCCCGATAAGTACAAAAAAACTGATAATCAGGATAATCCATTCTATACACTTTGTGCACGGCTTTCAGGCAAGCTTCATCAAACACGCTATTATGCGCAACCAAAGGAAGTCCTTCTATTTTAGGAGCTATTATTTCCCATACTTTAGGAAAAATAGGAGCCGAATCTGTATCCTTCTGAGTCAGACCATGTATGACACTATTCCAGTAACAATAATAATCCGGGGTCGGATGGATAAGAGAATAGAATTTTTCTGCAACTTCTCCATTACGAACAATTACAACACCCACACTACATACGCTATTAAGTTCTTCATTAGCAGTTTCAAAATCAATCGCAGCAAAATCCGTCATTATTTCTTTTTTTCAGGAAACAGTCATTTATATGGTTCTTTTGTCACAAAGATAATCGTTTATCACCATGATTTCTCTTTTTCCACTAACTTTTGTATATGTCCCCGAAATTTATTATTTTTGCGGAATTATAAAAATTTGATAAAAATATTAACTATCACACCAAAAATCATTATGGACAACAAAAGAGTCTATTCCTTTGGTAACGGCAAAGCAGAAGGCCGTGCTGACATGAAAAACCTCCTGGGAGGTAAAGGTGCTAATCTTGCAGAGATGAACCTGATCGGGGTCCCGGTTCCTCCAGGATTCACAATTACAACTGAAGTTTGTACCGAATACAACCAACTTGGACAACAAAAAGTCATCGAACTTATTAAACCGGAAGTTGAAAAAGCAATTGCAAACATCGAACAACTGATGGGCACCGGATTCGGAGATAAAGATAATCCTTGCCTGGTTTCCGTACGCTCAGGAGCCCGTGTTTCCATGCCCGGTATGATGGATACAGTTCTTAATCTCGGTTTGAACGACGAAGCTGTTGAAGGTATCGCAAAAAAATCGGGTAACGCCCGCTTCGCATGGGACTCATACCGCCGTTTCGTACAGATGTACGGTGATGTAGTTCTTGGGATGAAACCTGAATCCAAACTGGAAATCGATCCTTTCGAAGCGATTATGGAAGAAGTTAAACACGCTCGTGGTGTTGAACTGGATACAGACCTGACAGTTGAAGATCTGAAAGAATTGGTAGCTAAATTCAAGGCTGCTGTTAAAAAACAAACAGGAAAAGATTTCCCAACTTGTCCATGGGAACAACTTTGGGGTGCAGTTTGCGCTGTATTCGACAGCTGGATGAACGAAAGAGCAATCCTTTACCGTCAGATGTACCATATTCCTGAAGAATGGGGAACTGCTGTCAACGTGCAAGCAATGGTTTACGGAAATATGGGATTAACTTCAGCTACGGGTGTTGCTTTCACTCGTGACGCAGCTACCGGTGAAGATATTTTCAACGGAGAATATCTGGTTAATGCTCAGGGAGAAGACGTTGTTGCCGGAATCCGTACCCCACAACAAATCACTATCGAAGGTTCTAAACGCTGGGCAGCCCAACAAGGTATCAGCGAAGCAGACCGCGCTGCTAAATTCCCTTCTCTGGAAGAAGTTATGCCGGCTTGCGCTAAAGACCTGATCGAAACTCAACAAAAACTCGAAGATTATTTCAAAGATATGCAGGACCTTGAGTTTACTATCCAGGATGGTAAATTGTGGCTGTTGCAAACACGTAACGGTAAACGTACAGGAGCTGCCATGGTGAAAATCGCTATGGATATGCTCAAACAAGGCTATATTGACGACAAAACAGTTATTAAACGTCAGGAAGCTGAAAAACTGGACGAGTTACTTCACCCTGTATTCAAAAAAGAAGCTCTTGCTAAAGCAGAATACATTACTAAAGGTCTGCCTGCATCCCCGGGTGCTGCTACAGGTAAAGTGGTATTCCATGCCGATGAAGCTGAAGAATGGGTAAAAAGAGGTGAAAAAGTGGTTCTTTGCCGTATCGAAACTTCTCCGGAAGATTTGCGCGGTATGACTGTTTCCGAAGGTATTCTGACTGCTCGCGGAGGTATGACTTCTCACGCAGCTGTTGTTGCCCGTGGAATGGGTAAATGTTGCGTTTCTGCGGCAAACAACGTACAAATCGACTATAAAGCTAAAACGATGAACGTCAACGGTCACGCTTTGAAAGAAGGCGACTGGATTTCACTGAATGGTTCTACCGGTTTGGTTTATGCAGGTAAAATCGAAACACAAACTCCGGAACTGAGTGGAGACTTCGGTGAATTGATGGATTTGACAAATAAGTTCGCAAAACTGAAAGTCCGCACAAACGCTGATACTCCACATGATGCTCAAACCGCACGTAATTTCGGGGCTCAGGGTATCGGTCTTTGCCGCACGGAGCACATGTTCTTTGAAGGAGACAAAATCGTAGCAATGCGTGAAATGATCTTAGCAAAAGACGAAGACGGACGCCGTAAAGCGTTGGAAAAATTGCTTCCTTTGCAACGAGAAGACTTCACCGGCATCTTCAAAGCAATGGCTGGTCTTCCTGTGACTGTTCGTTTACTCGATCCTCCTTTGCACGAATTCGTCCCTCACGATGAAAAAGGTCAACAAGATATGGCAAAAGTAATGGGTGTTCCTTTCGAGGAAATCCATGCTCGCGTAGAAGGTCTTTTGGAACAAAACCCAATGTTGGGGTTACGTGGATGTCGTTTGGGTAATCTTTATCCGGAAATTACAGAGATGCAAACACGCGCCATCATTGAAGCTGCAATGAATCTGAAAAAAGAAGGAGTTGTTACTATTCCTGAAATCATGGTTCCGCTTACAGGTATCCTGTATGAGTTCCTTTCTCAGAAAACAATCATCGAAAAAACTGCAGAAAAAGTATTCGCAGAAAGAAATGAGAAAATAGATTTCAAAATCGGTACAATGATCGAAATTCCAAGAGCCGCATTAACTGCTCACAGAATTGCTACTGCTGCCGAATTCTTCTCTTTCGGAACTAACGACCTGACTCAGATGACATTCGGTTACAGCCGCGATGACGTTGCGAAATTCCTACCGATGTACATTGATAAAGGAATCCTTAAAAACGATCCATTTGCCGTACTCGACCAAAACGGAGTCGGACAATTGGTCGAAATGGCAACACAAAGAGGTCGTGACATCCGTCCTGATTTGAAATGTGGAATTTGTGGAGAACATGGAGGAGAACCATCTTCTGTTAAATTCTGCCACAAAGTAGGACTAGACTATGTTAGCTGCTCTCCGTTCCGTGTGCCTATCGCAAGATTAGCCGCAGCACAAGCAGCTATTGAACAACAATAATTAATTGAGAATTGAGACTTGAAAATTTAGAATGAGCTTACGCAGGCCTTCATTCTCAATTTTCAAGTCCCAATTCTCAATTTTTAATTATCATTTTTATG
>JAVBTA010000025.1:0-22025 GCA_031556375.1 Bacteroidales bacterium
GCGACCCTCAGCTTGGAAGGCTAATGCTCTATCAACTGAGCTACTTCCGCAATTGTTGTGGGCAGTGATGGATTCGAACCACCGAAGACGTAAGTCATCTGAGTTACAGTCAGACCCATTTGGCCACTCTGGTAACTGCCCTTATCAAAAGCGATGCAAAGGTATGAAATATTATTTGAAACTGCAAGAAAATTTCACCATTTTTATCGCAGTAATTGCAGCTTCATCTCCTTTATTACCATGAATTCCCCCGGCCCTATCTATAGACTGCTTCATTGTATCATTAGTTAACAAACCGAATATAAACGGGATAGTTCCTTTGGCATTCAATTTTGCGAACCCTTGAGTTACCCCGGAACAAACATAATCAAAGTGTGGAGTTTCTCCTCTAATCACACACCCAAGTCCTATTACAGCATCGGGTTGAAGATTATCAGCCAATAATTTTGCACCATAAATCAGTTCAAAGCTACCAGGCACATAGAAAATAAATATATTTTCAGGTTTTGCACCATGTTTTATCAAAGTATTATATGCTCCATCTTTGAGTTTTCCGGTAATTTCATTGTTCCATTCGGAAATAACAATACCAAAACGCATTTCTGAAGCATCCGGAATTTGATTCGGATCGTAATCCGACAGATTTTTATAAGCTGTAGCCATAACTTATTGAATTAAAAAGGAGGATATTCAGATGAACAGCCTCCTTTTGATTATATATTTTTGATATATTATTTTATTAATGATTGAGCGCGATCGATGTATTTTTCAACATTTGAGCCCTCTAAGGTATTAGAATACTTATCTTTGATTTGAGTATAAACTTCAACTGCTTTTTTATAATTACCAAGCGATTCATAAGCAAGCCCTGCTTTTTTAAGGAATACCGGAGACAACAGGTTGTTATCTGCTTTTGATGCAGCTTTATTAAAATAATCGATTCCTTGTTCTACTTTTCCGTTATCAACATTAGCAGGATCTGCATATGCCAAATCGACATAACAGTCTCCTATAAGTCCGATAATTGCAGGAGAAACCATATTATCGCTAGCATTAAAATCTTTCAGATACTTTAACGCTTCTTCGATATTTCCCATTTTGTAGCAACAAATTCCAGCATAAGCTTTTGCAAGATTAGCAGACTTAGTGAAACCATATTGATCAATAATGCCGTCAAATCCGATATAATTTACGCTATCACCTTCCAATGCTAATTGATACTGGTTTTGAGCAAATAAATCTTCACCTCTAAACATAGCATTTTCAGCCTCACGTTCTTTTGGGATCAGGTATGCATGACGAACACCTAAAACTACAACTACCAATAATATGATAGCACTAACCCCTATGATGATCTGTTTTTGATATTTTTCAATAAATTGTTCCGATTTCGAAAAAATTTCACCTACGTTTTGCTCTGTTGAAGAGTTTGGAGCTTTTGTTGCCATTTTTATTTATTATAATGTTTTTAGATTAAACCATTTTACGGAGTGCAAAAGTAATCCATTTCATCTAATAAATAAAATTTTAATGTATCTTTTTTAATAAATTCTTGTACTTTTGTACTCAAAGTCAACAAATAAGGGTTTATTCAGGTAACGAGATGATCATAGAACGGATATCAATACTAAATTTCAAGAATATCGAACAGGCTGATTTGGAGTTCTCTCCAAAAATGAATTGTCTATTCGGAAATAATGGAATGGGTAAAACGAACTTATTGGATGCCCTATATTATTTGTCCTTTTGTAAAAATCACACAAATCTACCTGATTCTCAATTAATAAAACACGACGGAGACTTCACCGTACTACAGGCCAATTATTTGTTTGGCGGAGAAAATATTGAAGATATTTATTGTGGCATTAAGCGGAAACAGCGCAAAATTTTCAAAAGGAATAAAAAAGAATACGAGCGATTATCCGAACATATCGGATTACTTCCGTTGGTTATGATTTGTCCTGCCGACTCCGACTTAATTCAGGGAGGTAGCGATGAACGCAGGAAATTTGTAGATGTTGTTATTTCCCAATATGACAGAGAATATCTTCATGCATTAATACAATACAATAAAGTTTTGCTTCAAAGAAACTCTCTTCTGAAAGAGCATAATCCGGTCGATCCGGCTCTTTTTGATGTATTAGAAGATCAGATGGAATCTTTCGGAGAGTTGATTTTCCAAAAAAGAGGCCGGTTTATCCGGGATTTCTTACCTATCTTTCGCGAATTTCATCAGAGCATTTGTCAGGAAAGTGAATCTGTTGGCCTGGAATACGAATCTCAACTGACTGACAATAAACTGAAAGATCTATTGCAACAAAAAAGAGAACGTGACCGTTTAATCGGATTCACGACGTCCGGCATTCATAAGGATGATTTCAATTTTACGCTGGATGGATACTTAATGCGTAAAACAGGTTCCCAGGGACAAAACAAAACTTATCTGATTGCATTGAAACTTGCTCAATTCAATTTCCTTGTCAAAACAGGAACCTCTACTCCTATCCTGTTATTGGATGATGTATTCGATAAATTGGACGAAACCCGGGTAGAACAAATTGTCAAGCTGGTAGCCCAACCTCAATTCGGACAAATATTCATCACGGATACAAATCGTAAATATCTCGATGAAATCCTACAAAAAATGGATCATGATTATAAGCTCTTCCACGTTGAAAACGGGGAATTTAAAGAAATGGAGATTGTATGAGGCGAACTAATACACAAACGATAAAGGAAGCCATCGATCTGTTTCTCGAGGAAAACTCCATACTGACAGATAAACTGGCAGAAACCAGGCTAATCAATTCCTGGGGAAAGGTATTGGGAATATTAACCGAACGTTACACCTCTAACATATACATACATAAGAAAACTCTGTACGTCAGCCTATCTTCTGCCGTACTGAAAAGTGAATTGATGATGTGCCGGGAAAAACTAATTTCCCGACTCAATGAAGAAGCCGGGAAAGAAGTCATTACCGAGATTGTATTTAACTAATTATTTACGAATTACTTTTTATTTACGAATTACTTTGTAAGCCTTACCATTGTATTGTATTACGTACGTGCCTTTGGCATAACCTGTCAGGTCGATCGTTGTAAAGCCCTCCTGAGTTTTATAAGTGGCTTTCAACGAGCCGGTAACGTCCAACACCCTGATAATATGGTTTAAGGTGGTATTATAAACTTTAAGGACTCCTAAGGTCGGGTTAGGATAGACGGTTACTACGTTAGCCGTGACATCGTCTATGCCGGTCGGATGTTGAACCGTGATTGACTGCATAAGCTCCCTTGTGCCGCATGGATGCTCTATTGTTACGTTCAAAGTTCCGGTTCCTGCAGAAAGGGTTCCAAATGTTGCCCAGGTTTCATTTTCGGTCTCTTTACCGATCTCCGGAGAAAAACTGACACCTTCCTGGCTATAGTACCAGACATATTTCGTTACGTCGGGATAACCATCCACTTTGACATGATAAGTCTTACCTACAACAGCCGGATCAGGATATTCGGCAAATTTCAGGTGGCTTGGAAGGTAATCTGATACCCAAAGTTTCACTCTCTTACTGTATTTGCTGGATTGGAAGCCGTTATAATCGCTTCTAATGATCACATAATAACGTTCGTAGTCGGTTAATTTAGCATCACTGATCGTTATCGTGTTGGTGTTGGCCCCTGAGATACGGTTAAAACCACAATACCATTCGTAGGTCAGGTTTTCACCCTCTACTTCAATCGACCATGTATGGCTACCTCCGACACAAACAATTGCATCTTCCAGGTCTTTGATGATACGTGGCACCTGACAATCGCGAATTATATTCACGGTATAAGTCATTTTCGTCTCCAGATCCTGAGCTGTAACGGTTATTGCAAAATAATTATCTCCAGGCTGTAGAGAAAACGTACCGTTACCACTGACACTCGCGGCCGGATCATTAGGGATTCCAAGCAGGGTGGCTCTTTCCACATTACAAGGAAGAGTAAGCGTATAGCTAATTTTTGCTGGATCAAAATCATCAATAGTAACTCCGTCAAGTTGCAGATCCTTCAGACTAGCATCTTGCACAGAGATTTCCATATCCGTATTATCTGCTCCAGCCGTATTTTTACGATGAGTCCGAGGATCTCCATCTATATCTGTTGTCACTTCGTCCAAAAATGGAGACATTAAAATAGCATCCGTAAGTGAAGCCCCTGTCAGATGTAAATCCGAAGATGAGATAAAAACGGGATTAGAAAATACCGAATTATCTCCGGTAAGTGCATTCCATGCATCCAGGTCATTGTATGTAGCAGCAGCTAATGACCCGATCATTCCGGAACTGACTTTGTATTTATTATCAGCAAAGACATTATCGCCAACATTCACATTATCACCATCAAATAACAAAGCTGTTCCGGTCAAATCCGTATTTACCAAAATGTTATTTCTGATGCGGAGATCATTCGACGAAGTCCTTCCGAAACCGACGTTAACGGTACTTGTGCCTGTTGCTCCCGATCCTGCTAAAGAAATCGTGTTCTGGAGTATCCGTTGATTTAATAAACTTTGATCCGCATAAATGCCATACCCATATTTTCCTTTGATATCATAGATCATATTATTGGACATCAGTAAATAATTCGCATTATTTCCAGAAGTCCACTGGGTTTGGATACCAAACGCATAATAACCCGGACTAATTATATTTCCGATCTTATTTGCAGTAACTTTGCCGGATCCATCCGCGCATATTCCGATAGAATATTGATTGGAAGCCGATCCACTACTTTCCACCTCATCTATAGAACAGGCATCTACGGTATAAGTAGCATTAACATCGCGGGCATTGGCAAATATTCCGACAACCTGTTTAGAACCTTGCACCTGATCAATGACACAGGAATCAGCATTCAGAGTTCCAGACCCGTAGATATTGACAAGTATTCCCTGCGTATAGGAACCGTAAGTATTTGTAATATTACCTATACTATCACTTAAGCATGATAAATTTCCCGAAAAATTAAGACGAATACCACGGGCTGTAATATTCTCCGCATTTCCTGAAGCATATAAGTTTTCTATATCCCTTATTTTATTATGATTAACAGACAAACTTCCGGTAGCATTATCTGCAAGAACAGCAATTCCTGCTAAATGAGCTTCCATTCCGGTAAAACTGATTCCCTTTATATCGTTATTCGAAATGACAAGATTCATTGCTGCAGGGTTAACGACATTCGCGATACCATATTTGCCGATATTTCGAATGACATTGAATCTATACAATCCATTATAAACATCGACCATATTTATTCCAAACGCGGCATTAGTCAGGTAACAGCCTGCAAGCTCCATAACCGAACCATTGGTCTGAATATCGACACTTTTACTGCTTCCCGTTGTAGAAGCCGTATTGAAAGTGGCATTCGAAACAACAACATTCTTACCCTGACTCGAAGTGGAAACCTTTTGAACAGTCAATGCGGTAACATTGGCTCCCTGATTTGTATTATTAAATATCAACAATGTATTGTTGATACCTCCATCAATCGATATTGCATCTACAGGCACACCTCCATCTATGGTAATATTATTAGCTGCAGTAAACTGTACCAAAGGGCCATTAACACTTCCGGATATCTGGTGTTGTGTTCCATCAGAGGTAATCGTAAGAGTCCAGATATCAGAACCGGGAGCCGTACCCTTGAATTCGGAGGTCATAATCTCGGCAAGATCACTTGTAACTTTGAAAGTTGTATTTCCTGATAATCCACAGGTATTATAAACCTCCGCAGCCTGGCGAAGGCTACTAAAATCATCCGTAGGAGCATTTCCAATCCGGTAAATTCCATTAAGAGGTCCTTGTCCGGTAGAATTAATATCTGCTCCGGCTGTATTACCACATTGCGAGCGGGAATCTCCGTCAAAATCTGTTGTTATACCGGAAATTAACGGAACCTGCAGATTATAAGGGAAAGCGCTCAAATGCAAATTATCATCTGCGACAAAAGCAGGTTTTGGAACCATCAAAGAATTATCGGTCGAGGCTGTAGCCCAACTTGTTAAATCAGGATAAACTGTTCCGGTCTGTGCTGCCTTATCAGAGATAACACTTGCAATATTACTATTAACTACATAATATCGATTGTTTGAACTTGTGAGTATAGTACTGGTACCGGAAGCACTCTGCCTCTTCAATACAAAATTTTGAGAAAGCCCGGAAGTTATTTCATGTGATAACAGATTATTCTGAAGTCGTATATTAGATATATTTGTAGAAAAACGATCACCAGAATTAATCAGAGTAGCCTCATCCGAATCATTAAATTTGTTGGTGAGTCTGACGGAATTATGGTATAAATTTACAGTTCCTACGACTGAGATTCCAATTCCAATTCTTCCTGCCACATCATTTACCATATTATTCGAGATCTGGCTGGTTGTCGACACGGTTATTCTATCAAGAAAAATACCAATTGCCGATGCCAACGCATTATTTTCAGTATTTTTGATATTGTCAATTTTATTCGCATCCAGATTTACAAATCCGGCGGCAAATATCCCAATCGAATTACGTAGATCAGGACGGATCCCCTTACCTGTAATATTACTTATCACACAGTTCTTTGCGAATGAAAATGGCGTAGAAGAAACAGAAGACGCAACCGACAAAGCAATAGTACAAGATTCACTGCTTAAATTAACAATCGTGTTATTATGACATTGTATTGCATTCGCAGCACCAAGTGAATTCGCAAATATATACATTCCTTGTAAAGAAAAACCCGTAGAAGTAGAATTGTTATAGACGTTACTTATCTTGTTTCCCGTTACTTTTATAGCAGCTGCACTGTAGATCCAGACAACTGTAGTAGAACATTCAAACCCCGCTTGGTTCCTCAGATTATCCACCTTATTATCAGACACATCGCAAGTACCGCTTCCGGCATTATGCTCTACATAGATTCCATACAATTTCTGTCTGAATCCCGTAGTCGGAGTCATATCTTTTACTATATTTCCGGAAATAGTTACATCTACTGCCGTTGTAAAGAGCACGGTATATATTCCGGCCGCATGATTCTCTGAAACAATATTATCTTTTATTTGAACAAATTTACTTGTATTTCCATATATTCCATAGTAACCGTTATGGACATAACAATTATTTATCCAAAGACTATCTGTTGAATTATAAACAACAGTTCCACCTCCTGTACCTCGTTGTTCATTAGCCATTGTAAATTCGGCATTACGTATCCGCACATACTGTCCACTGTTTGTCCCGTCCTTTTCTACACTTATTGTACGGACATTTGCTGATGCTGTGGAATATGTGTTGATAAATGCCAGCAGGGGAGATGTCGGGACACTTTCTGTTACAGGCACTATTCCATCAATAATGATATTATTAGCACCGGTAAACTTTATTAAAGTCCCATTGATATTACCACTTACTTTACGTTGAACCGTATTATCACTGGTTATTGTAAGAACATAGGTCTGACTGTTTGATGCCGTACCCTTAAACTCTACCATTGACGTTTCAACAAGATCACTTCCGATCATGAAGATTGCATTCCCGCTTAATCCATAGGCATTATACGTATCAGCAGCTTCTTTCAAAGAAAGAAAATCACCGGAACCATCTGCTTTGATCGTATAAGAACCATTCAAAGGGACTGTAATTGCAGCTTCAGTTGTTGCTACTAAGAAAAAAGAAAAAATCAACCCTATAAAGGATATTCCATACCCTTTAAAATACATTCGCCTCATATTATTTCCGTATTATGTGTTATGTTATTTATTGAATAAAGCCCCAAAATTTATGAGATTCTCAATTCTTGTTTATCTCCTAAAATCCAGCGTCCAAAAGTATATCAAGTTCATTTAAATTTATCTATAAAAAAAACATTTATACAATTAAAAACAGACATAATACAATAAAAAAACACTGCCGCCGATTTTAACAGAACCATAGCGTACTTGGAATTAGAAAATAATTTTATATGGAATACAAACATTGGAGAATAACTAAAAGTTTCAAGATTTACGATTCCATAAAAATCATGCAAAAAATACTGATGAGTTTCATAAGGGATAAATAATATTTTCCCTACATTTGCCTTCGGAAATTTAATTTTTATGGCAAAAACGAAAAAGAATATCAGAAATCAATCGCTAAAAATAACTACAGCAGATTATATTAAAGCTGTAAAAAAAGCAGACCGGGACATTCAAATCTCCGGGCAGATTGGATTTCAATCAACAACCAAAGTCCATAAAAACAAAAAAATATATAACAGAAAAGACAATCAGAGATGGTCCGGTTCAAACGAATAGCAATCAAAATAGGGAGTAATGTACTAACCAGGAAAGACGGGACTCTTGACTTAACAAGAATATCCTCTTTAGTGGATCAGATTGCGGAATTACATAAAAAAGGGATGGAGATCATCCTGGTTTCTTCCGGTGCTGTCGCTTCCGGGAAAAGCGAGATCAAAGCCAAAGGAAAGTTAGATAATGTATCTTCCAGGCAATTGTATTCGGCTGTGGGACAAGCAAAACTCATCAACCGTTACTACGACTTTTTCAAGGAACATGGAATTGCCTGCGGACAGGTACTGACGACCAAAGAAAGCCTGAGTACCCGTCGCCATTACCTCAACCAAAAAAATTGCATGAGTGTAATGCTTGAAAATAAGGTGATCCCGATCATGAATGAAAACGACACAATCTCAGTAACTGAACTGATGTTCACCGATAATGATGAACTTTCCGGAATGATTGCCGCCATGATGAGTGCCGAAGCCCTGATTATTTTAAGTAACGTAAACGGGATATACAACGGTTCTCCCGATGATCCTGAATCCAGAATTATCCCAATCGTGAAACCCTCGCAAAAAGACCTTTCCGATTACATCCAGACATCCAGATCTTCATTCGGAAGAGGAGGCATGATCACTAAATACCGGATTGCCAGAAAAGTAGCAGATGAAGGTATTGAAGTCATTATTGCTAATGGGAAAACCGAAAATATTCTTCCGGAACTGGTAAAAAAGGATTTAACAATCGATTGTACTCGTTTTTTACCGGTATCAAAAGGAATTTCCGGTGTAAAGAAGTGGATCTCTCATTCCGATAGCTTTGCAAAAGGAGAGATTTTCATCAATCAAGGAGCTAAAGAAGCTCTGCTGGGAGAAAAAGCCAGCTCACTATTACCTGTTGGTATCACAAAAGTAAATGGTACTTTCGAAAAAGATGATATCGTAAAAATTCTAGATGAAAGCGGAATCCTATTAGGAGTAGGGCGCATCGGATTCGACAGTTTTAAAACGACAGAATTAATTGGTCAAAAAGGAACCAAACCGATTATTCACTACGATTATTTATATCTGGAATAAAAATCACAAAACTTCATTGTCTAAACCTTATTTTCCTAAGTTCCCTTAGTAGTAACCATAGACTAATGCAGACTCTCCCTTATTCCCTTATTATTTAGATTGTAAAACCTGCATATTCCCCTCATGATCCGTATAAACGAATACATAATCTAACCCAGGTACCTTACCTGCTAATTCACGGGCTTTATCCAAACCCAAGGTCATAAATGCAGTAGCATATGCATCGGCTGTCATACAATCATCTGCGATAACAGTTGCACTAAGCATCTCATTTCCGGCAGGATAACCGGTTTTAGGATTTATTGTATGAGCATATTTTTTGCCATCCTTGACATAGTAATTCCTGTAATTTCCGGAGGTCGCCATTGAACGGTTACATAGTTCCAGAACTTCCAGGCGTTCTTTCTTCAGCCCGCTCTTGTCATCATTCGGCTTGGTTATTTCTATTTTCCAGCAGACATCATTCGGATTTTTTCCTTTAGCTCTGATCTCCCCTCCTATTTCCACCATATAATCTTCAATCCCGTAAGATTCAAGCAGGTTCGCTACCACATCACAGGAATACCCCTTGGCTATAGCCGACATGTTCAGCAATACACGAAGATCATCTTTGATCACGTTACGTCCTTTAAGACGAACTTTCTGATATCCGACAAATAATTTGATACTATCGACCAACTCCGGAGTTACACTATCCGCCTTACTAAAACCGAATCCCCATATATTAACTAAGGGCGCACAAGTTATATCGAATGCCCCATCAGAAGCCTTCGAAATTTCTTGCGACTTATTAAAAACGGTTACAAAATAATCATCCACTTCCACCGGCTGATTATTATTGACTTTAGAAATAACGGATTCTTTATTAAAAGGATTTAAGGACAGGTTAAATGTATCCAAAACCGCCTGGATTTCATCTCCAAGCGGCTTATGATATTTATATTTGATATGATAAGAAGTATGAAATATCTCTCCTTGGGAGAGATAATACTCATAAGGCCTTTGACATGATAACGTCAGCACAATCATTATCAGTAACAAAATCCTCAACCGTGTACAGTATACCATGCACCCTTTTTTAAATTATTCCCATTCGATCGTTGCAGGTGGTTTGGAACTGATATCGTAAACTACACGGTTCACTCCTTTCACCTTGTTGATAATTTCGTTGGAAACCTTAGCCAGGAATTCATTCGGCAATCGCGCCCAGTCGGCAGTCATTGCATCGGTAGAGGTCACGGCACGCAATGCGATAGCATTTTCGTAAGTACGCTCATCACCCATTACACCTACTGATTGTACAGGTAAAAGAATAACTCCTGCCTGCCAAACCTGATCGTATAATTCCCATTGACGCAACGCTTTAATGAAAATATCGTCAGCATCTTGCAATACACGTACTTTTTCCGGAGTAATAGCTCCCAATATACGTACGCCAAGGCCTGGTCCGGGGAACGGGTGGCGATTAATGAGGTGAGGCATCATACCGAGTTCACGACCTACACGGCGAACTTCATCCTTAAACAACAAACGTAAAGGTTCTACCAGTTTCAGATTCATTTTTTCAGGAAGACCTCCTACGTTATGGTGCGATTTGATCACTGTTCCTGTTATGGAAAGGGATTCTATGATATCAGGATAAATAGTACCCTGCCCTAACCATTTCACGCCTTCTAATTTGTGAGCTTCTTCATCGAAAACATCGATAAAGCCTTTACCTATAATCTTACGTTTTTTCTCCGGATCGGTTACTCCGTCCAGTTCTCTATAAAAACGTTCCTTAGCATCTACTCCAATTACATTCAATCCAAGATGTTCGTAATCTTTCAAAACATTCTCAAACTCGTTCTTGCGCAACAAACCATGATCAACAAAGATACAAGTAAGATTATCTCCGATTGCTTTATTCAACAATACGGCTGTCACAGAAGAATCGACACCTCCCGATAATGCCAGGATTACTTTATCATTTCCGATCTGTTCTCTCATTTCAGCAACAGAAGTTTCGATAAATGAAGCCGGAGTCCAGTCTTTTTGTTTACCACAAATGGACAAAAAGTTATCTAAGATAGTCATTCCACATTCCGAGTGAAACACCTCAGGATGGAATTGTACACCCCAGGTCTTCTCTCCTTCAATTTTATAAGCAGTGGCCTTTACATCCGATGTTTCCGCCAATACCTTGAAATTTCCAGGAATAACTGTAATCGTATCACCATGAGACATCCATACCTGTGACTTTTCTTTTACACCCTTCATCAAAGGATCGTCTTTACAAACAGAAGTTAGTACCGCCCGTCCGTATTCACGGGAATCTCCTTTTTCCACCTTTCCATTGGAGCTATAAGCCAGATACTGAGCTCCGTAACAAATGCCTAAAACGGGGAATTTACCACGGATAGCAGATAAGTCAGGCTTAAAAGCTTCTTTATCATTTACCGAAAACGGGCTTCCCGACAAAATTACTCCCTTTACCATCGAATCGTCTTCGGGAAATTTATTGTAAGGAACAATTTCGCAATAGGTATTTAACTCCCGGAGTCTGCGTCCGATCAACTGGGTGGTTTGAGAACCAAAATCAAGTATGACAATTTTTTCGTGCATGGTTATAAAATTTGATTGCAAAATTAAACATTTCATTTAAAAAAGAGCTATTTTTGACAACATATTGGCTCACGAATTTGTTAAAAAAGAGATAAAATCTATCTAAAAAAGATTAATCATGAAACAAGCATGTTCTCAACATGTTAAAAAAACACGAACATGCGAGTTCCATATGACCATAATTAATTAATATGCCATATGAAATCAGAAAACTCAAAATTATTACTTGGCCTGGTAATTGGGGCTGCTGTAGGAGCTGCCGTAGGCTATTTTTTAGCAAGTGATAAAAAAGATGAAATTATTGACCAAATAGGAGAGGCAGTCGATAAAGCCAAGAAAAAAATATCCAAAGTCATCAATGAAGGTATTGAGGAGTTGGATACGGCTGTCGACAGGGTAAACACCTTGGCTCACACTGCTATTGCAAGGGTTAAAGCAGATCAAACAGGAGGAGAAGTGTGATGGAGAAAGATTTTTCCACCCTTTTTCAGGAGATAAAGAAGGAGTTGACCGGATATTTGACGGCAAAACTCAAATTATTCAAATTAGATTTATTCGAAAAAACGAGTGTAACTGCTTCGGCTCTTTTTTTCGGAGTTACTATTCTGTTGATTGTTTTTTTCTCCATATTTTTCATTTTCCTGGCATTAGGTTTTTGGGTTGGTGAATTATTACACAGTATCGCTGCCGGAATGGGGATTGTTGCGTTAATTTATCTGGTCGCACTCCTTATCTTATTGCTAAACAGAAAAAAAATAAGAAACAAGTTGGTAAACATGTTTTTAGGTGAACTTATTAAAGACGATGAAGACAATGGAGAAGAAATCCCATAAAATATCACAACTGGAACGCCTGCATATGCAGAAAATCAGGCTGCAGGCAGAAGCAAACACTCGTTGGTCTGCATTAGATGAGCATTGGGATTATCTTCAAAATAATCTCGGATCGTTAGTAGTAGCAAGTACTATTAGCAGTATTAAATCAAAATTGCCTCCAGTGATAGCCCGGTTATTACCTTCTCCTGAAGAAAAAAACACGGCAGAGGTAAAGCCTACCCAAACTAAAACATCCGGATTGTCAGCTACAGCAGAAATGTTGTTGGATATAGCATTGGATTCTATCCCATTTTTATTTAAAGGGCGTAAATCTATCATAATAGCGCTTGTCCTTAAGAAAATCAAGAATTTGTTCTTATGATTTTTCAATTAAAAACATTACCTTTGCAGCTTAATTTTGGCAATTAGTCTATTGAACCCTATAAATTATAATCAAATGGTAAGTTACAAAGAATTAGGCTTGGTTAACAGCCGCGAAATCTTCAAAAAAGCATTTGAAGGCAAGTACGCTATTCCTGCTTTCAATTTCAACAACATGGAACAAATGCAGGCTATCGTTCAGGCTTGTGTTGAAAAAAAATCTCCGGTTATCCTTCAGGTATCCAGCGGTGCCCGTAAATATGCGAACCAGACTTTGCTTCGTTATATGGCTCAGGGAGCTGTAGAATATGCAAAAGAATTAGGATATAATATTCCTATCGTTCTTCACCTTGACCATGGTGATACTTTCGAACTTTGTAAATCATGTATCGATATGGGATTCTCTTCTGTAATGATCGACGGATCTCATCATTCATACGAAGATAATATTGCTTTAACACGTAAGGTTGTAGAATATGCTCATGCTCACGACGTTACAGTAGAAGGTGAATTAGGAGTTTTAGCTGGTGTTGAAGACGATGTTGTTGCTGAACACCATACTTATACACGTCCGGAAGAAGTTGAAGACTTTGTTACTAAAACAGGTGTCGATTCTTTAGCTATTTCTATCGGTACTTCTCACGGAGCTAACAAATTTACTCCTGCACAATGTACCCGCGACGCTAACGGAATTTTAGTTCCTCCTCCATTGCGTTTCGACATCCTTGAAGAAATTGAGAAAAGAATACCCGGATTTCCTATCGTATTGCACGGAGCGTCTTCTGTTCCTCAGGATCAGGTTGCTATCATCAACAAATACGGTGGTGCATTGAAAGACGCTATCGGTATTCCTGAAGAACAACTGCGTAAAGCTGCTGCTTCTGCCGTATGTAAAATCAATATCGACTCTGACGGTCGTTTGGCGATGACAGCTGCTATCCGCGAAGTATTCGCTAATCAGCCTGCTGAATTCGACCCAAGAAAATACTTAGGTCCAGCTCGCGATAGCCTGAAAAAACTTTACATGCATAAGGTAGAGAGCGTTTTGGGTAGCGCAGGAAAAGCGTAATTTCACAAAAAATAAAAGGCTCAAAAATCCGAGAAATGTTTCTCGGATTTTTGAGCCTTTTATTTTTCGATGATGACGATTACTTCGTCATTTTATGTAATTCTTCGATTCGTTCTTTCAGTTTTTTGTTATGATCCTTTAGGTCTTTCAGATCAAATGATAACATGATACGGAAAATACCAATGAACAGGAAGGCAAAAGCAGCCATATAAACAGCGGTTAATGCTCCTGCAGCAGGCACAAAAATAATTCCGAACGAACATAAAACAGCCAGGATGCCAAAAACCATATACCAACCCCAGTTCTTTGAACCGAAACGTTGTAAATCAATCGACAATCCGACTGCGGTAATACCACGAAACATCAGCCAAAATGCAATGATCATTGGAATCATCAACATAGAAACTTCCGGTCTGCACAACAGGAAAATCCCGATTAAAATATCGATGATACCACAAGCAAGATACCAACCCCAACCGGAAAGATTTTCTTTATTCGTAAACGCAAATACAATTTCAAAGAATCCGCATACAAAAATACAGATGCTAAACATGATACTCAATGCCACAAAAGCATCCACGGGTTGAAACATCAGAATAATTGCAAATACGACAAAGAGGATACCGACAATCAATGATACCCACCAATTCTTTACTGAAGACTTTAATTCTTCAAATAGTTCTGTTCTCATAAAAAATTTATAATTTAATTAATAATAGTTTTGCATGTAGAAAATTCATATCAATAAGTGGGAAAATAATATCCCTTTTTTTAATAACCATTAATCTGTAGAAATTGTTCTCATTTTATATAAATATTTATAAAATAGCTTATTTTTGCAGAAAATAATATCTTGATGCTTGAACGTATATTACCTTATGAGAGATCATCTTTCTTTTTTCTGAATGGAAGCGATTCTGCTTTAATGGATAATTTCATGTGGATGTATTCACAGAAACTTACCTGGCTCCCACTCTATCTGTGCCTGTTCATTCTTTTTATATATAAATACAGGAATAACTGGAAAGAGTATGTTCTGATCTTTATTTCCATTTTTTTAGTTATTCTTATTTGTGATCAGGTAGCATCCGGGATTTTGAAGCCAATGTTTCACAGGTTCAGACCTACCCACCATCCGGATTTCAAAGATCAGGTTGAATTTTTATTCGGATACAAGGGAGGACACTATGGTTTTGCTTCCAGTCACGCATCGAATGCATTCGGACTAGCTATGTTTACAGCTCTTTTGTTCAGGCACAAACTTTATTCTATAACGATATTTATCTTTGCCATTCTTATGGGCTATTCCAGAATCTACCTGGGAGTACATTTCATCTCTGATGTTGTTGTCGGCGCCCTTATCGGAATCTTTGCCGGAATTTTGATCTACCGGCTTTATATCTACTCCCGTAAAAAGCTGATTATCAAAAACAAATATGAATCCATCATCCCCAAATACAGTAACCAAGAGACCATTTGGGTATGCAGCACATGGCTTCTTATTGTCGTTTTCATCTTAATATTTAACAGTCAGCTTGTTAAATTAACTTTGTAAAAACAAAAAATGTCTTTGTAACATTTATTTCACAAAAATAATTTGTTTATATAATAATTTTGCTTAAGTTAGAGGCGTGAATTAAACAAAAATTTCAATAACCATTAAAAATAAGGTAGCCATGAAAACAGTAACATTCAATGAACTTCGTAGAATTAAAGACAGTTTGCCCGATGGAAGTATCCACCAGATTGCCGAAGAATTAGGAATCTCAGTTGAGACAGTACGAAATTATTTTGGTGGATACAATTACAAAGACGGCAAAAGTTGTGGCGTACATATTGAACCGGGTCCCGATGGCGGTATCGTAATGTTAGAAGATCCGAAAATTCTGGAAAAAGCTTTGATCATCCTTGGAGAATCTACTCATAAAGTAGGCTCCGTAAAAGCTGATGCGTAAGTTTTCAACAAAAGAAATTTCAAACCAAAAAAGACTGTGATGGAAGATAAACTGATAACTCTGGCAATTCATACTTTTCAAAAAGCCCAGCTTCTGAAAACAATCCTGGAAAGTGAAGGGATAGAAGTATATCTTCATAACGTCAATCTAATACAGCCGGTAGTTTCCGCCGGAGTCAGAGTGAGGATCAAAGAAAGCGACCTGCCGGCTGCATTAAAAATCATTGAGACAACCAATATTTTCAAAGAAGAACAAACAAGAGAACTTCAAGCGCCACAAACCAAGACTATCCTTATTCCTATCGATTTTTCCCCTTATTCCAAACAAGCTTGCGAAATAGGCTTTAATTATGCGGCTGAAGTTGATGCCGAAGTTATCATTTTACACGCTTACTTTACTCCATATTTTCCTTCTACTATTTCCTTAAACGACACTTTTTCATACCAGACTCACGACGAAGCTACAATAGCCAGACTTACAGAAAAAGCAGGAAAGGATCTTGAAGATTTCACAAAATCTATTCAAGACGAAATAAAATCAGGAAACTGGCCAAAAGTAAAATATAACACAATCTTGAGGGATGGTCTGCCCGAAGAAGAAATTACAGCTTGCAGCAAGGAATACAAACCCCTGATGATCATCATGGGTACCAGAGGTAAAAACCAGAAAGATGCCGACCTGATCGGAAGTGTTACTGCCGAAGTAATTGAAATGTCAAAGTATCCGGTATTTGCTGTTCCGGAAAATACCCCTTTTCATAATTTTTCGGAAATAAAGCATATTGCTTTCGGAACCAGCTTTGAACAAAAAGATCTGATCGCTTTCGACTCTTTATTGAAAATATTTTCAGGTTACGATATCAAATATCATCTTTTCCATATCAGCAGTCGCCAGGATACATGGCATGAAATTAAATTAGCCGGAATCAAGGAATATTTCGAAAAGCAATATCGTGAAATCTCTATTCAATACGAGGTGGTCGATGCTAATGATTTTGTGTTGAATCTTGAAAAATTTGTACGAAATAACTCTATTGATATCATATCTTTAGCTACACACAAACGGAACTTGCTAGCCAGGATTATCAATCCGAGCATGGCCCGGAAAATGCTATTCCATACCGACACTCCTATTTTGGTACTCCGATCATAATCTTTTTGATTATTTTTCTTTCCCGAATAAACAAAATGTTGTACTTTTGCGTGGCTGGACCGTGAAGGTCAACCTGTTTTGTGACAATTTATTAAACACCAAATAATTTTATTTAAACAATAAATCTATGAGCAATTCGAAAGAAAAGCTTTTCTCAGAGTTCCCTCCTGTTTCAACAGAAGGGTGGATGGAAAAAATCGTTGCCGACCTCAAAGGCGCTGATTTTGAGAAAAAGCTCGTTTGGAAAACGAACGAAGGCTTCAGCGTAAAGCCATTTTACCGTGGAGAAGATATTGCCGGACTGAAAACCACAGATTCATTGCCCGGACAATTTCCATATGTACGCGGAACAAAAAACAGTAACGACTGGTATGTTCGCCAGGATATCGTTGTTGGGAATTTCAAAGACGCAAACAAAAAAGCGCTGGATATCCTGAACAAAGGTATTACTTCCCTGGGGTTTGTTATTCCCCGCGAAGAAGTAAAAGCGGAAAACATCACTGTCCTTCTGGAAGGCATCCAGGCTGAATGTGTGGAACTGAACTTCAAAACCTGCAGCCGTAAATCGGTCGAATTAGTCAAAATCGTTGCTGATTACCTGAAAGCTAAAGGGTATGACCTCACCAAATGTGCCGGATCTGTAAATCTGGACTTTGTAGGTCCAATCCTCCGCAAAGGAAATATCGTAGAAGATGCTGTTACTCAAATGGCTGAAGCTGTCAATGCTTCCCGCGAACTTCGCATGTTCCGTGTTATCGGTATCAATGCTTACCTATTCAACAACGCAGGTTCTTATATCACCCAGGAACTGGGCTATGCCCTGGCCTGGGGTAATGCTGTCCTTTCCAAACTGATTGAAGCCGGTGTCGATCCTGCACTTGCTGCAAAAAGAATCAAATTCAATTTCGGTATCGGGTCCAACTATTTCATGGAAATTGCCAAATTCAGGGCTGCTCGCTGGTTATGGGCTGAAATCGTAAATGCTTACGAAGCCAAATGTCCAAGTCCGGATTGCACAAACAAAACTGATGATGGAGTTTGCCGTTGCGCAGCTAAGATGAATATCTTCGCTCAGACTTCAGCTTTCAACCAAACTGTTTTCGATGCTCATGTAAATATGCTCCGCACACAAACAGAAGCTATGTCTGCTGGTATAGCAGGCGTAGATTCCATGCTTGTTTCTCCTTTCGATGAATCGTTCAAGACTCCAGACGATTTCTCTGAAAGAATTGCACGCAACCAACAATTATTATTGAAAGACGAATCGCATCTGGATAAGATCACCGATGCATCAGGAGGTTCATACTATATTGAAACATTAACAGCATCAATTGCACAGGAATCCTGGAAACTATTCCTGGAAACTGAAGAAAAAGGTTTCTATGAAATGGTTAAATCCGGAGAAATCCAAAATGCGATTAATACTTCAGCCGATAATCGTTTCAAAGCTATTTCACAACGTCGTGAAATCCTGCTGGGAACGAATCAATTCCCCAACTTCACAGAAAAAGCAGCTCAAAAGATCCAGGGAGATTCCTGCTGTTGCGGTTGTGGAAGTAAAGGCGACAGCAGTATTGAAACTCTGAATACCAAACGTTTGTCGACGGAATTTGAATCTTTACGTTTGGCTACGGAAAAATCAGGCAAAACACCTAAAGCATTTATGCTTACTATCGGGAACCTCGCTATGCGTCTGGCTCGTTCACAGTTCTCCTGTAACTTCCTTGCATGTGCAGGCTACCAAGTTATTGACAATCTCGGTTTCGAAACAGTTGAAGCTGGCGTAAAAGCCGCTCGCGAAGCTAAAGCTGACATCATCGTGCTTTGCTCAAGCGACGACGAATATATGACATTTGCTCCTGAAGCCTACAACCTGGTTAAAGGCAAAGAAATCTTTGTCGTTGCAGGCGCTCCGGCTGAAATGGATCAACTTAAAGCTCAAGGAATTGATAATTTCATCAATGTAAGAAGTAATGTACTGGAAACATTGAAAGCGTTTAACGAAAAACTAGGAATTAAATAATGAAACCGAATTTCAAAAATATAAACATAAGTACCGACGGTTTTGTAGCACAAAATGCTGCAGAATGGTCGAAAGCCAATGGCATTAAAGCCGACTGGCTTACTCCGGAACACATTTCCGTGAAACCGGTTTATACAAAAGATGATTTGGAAGGAATGGAACATCTGAACTATGCTTCAGGGGTACCTCCTTTCCTCCGCGGACCATATACAGGAATGTATGCTATGCGTCCATGGACTATCCGCCAATACGCAGGGTTTTCTACCGCAGAAGAGTCTAACGCTTTCTACCGCAGAAATTTGGCGTCTGGACAAAAAGGTCTTTCCGTTGCGTTCGACCTTGCCACTCACCGTGGATACGACGCTGACCACCCCCGGGTAGTAGGTGACGTAGGTAAAGCCGGCGTTTCCATCTGTACGATTGAAAACATGAAAGTATTGTTCGATGGTATTCCATTGCGCGATATGTCAGTTTCCATGACCATGAACGGCGCTGTATTGCCGATCCTGGCATTCTATATCAATGCCGGATTGGAACAAGGTGCTAAATTGGAAGAAATGGCCGGAACGATCCAAAACGATATCCTGAAAGAATTCATGGTGCGTAACACTTATATTTATCCACCTGAATTCTCAATGCGTATCATCGCTGATATCTTTGAGTACACTTCCCAAAAAATGCCTAAGTTCAACTCTATCTCCATCTCGGGTTACCACATGCAGGAAGCCGGGGCTACAGCAGATATCGAGTTGGCTTATACTTTGGCCGATGGTATGGAATACCTGCGCGCAGGTATCAATGCAGGAATCGACGTGGACGCTTTCGCTCCACGTTTATCTTTCTTCTGGGCAATCGGCATGAACCACTTCATGGAAATAGCCAAGATGCGTGCAGCACGTCTGTTGTGGGCTAAAATCGTGAAGAGTTTCGGAGCTAAGAATCCTAAATCACTGGCTTTGCGTACTCACTCTCAAACTTCAGGATGGTCTCTGACAGAACAAGACCCTTTCAACAATGTGGGACGTACTTGTATTGAAGCGATGGCTGCCGCGTTGGGACATACCCAATCATTGCACACCAACGCTCTGGACGAAGCAATCGCTCTTCCGACCGACTTCTCGGCTCGTATCGCGCGTAATACTCAGATCTATATCCAGGAAGAAACTTATATCTGCAAGGAAATAGACCCATGGGCAGGTTCTTATTACGTAGAATCCCTGACTAACGAATTGGCTCACAAAGCATGGAAACTGATCCAGGAAGTTGAAGAACTGGGTGGTATGGCTAAAGCTATCGAAACCGGTCTCCCGAAAATGCGTATCGAAGAAGCTGCCGCCCGTACTCAGGCTAAGATCGACTCCGGAAACCAAACAATTATCGGTGTAAACAGATACCGTTTGGAAAAAGAAGATCCTATCGATATCCTGGAAGTAGACAATACCGCAGTACGCGAACAACAAATCGCTCGTCTGAAAGAATTGCGCTCTAAACGTGATGAAGCTGCTGTTCAAAAATCATTGAAAGCAATCACAGAAGCAGCAAAAACAGGTCGGGGTAACTTGTTGGAACTTGCTGTAGAAGCAGCTCATGTCCGTGCTACATTAGGAGAAATCTCAGATGCATGCGAAGAAGTATGCGGACGTTATAAAGCAATCATCAGAACAATTTCAGGCGTGTATTCATCAGAAACAAAACAAGATCCGGCCTTCCAACGTGCTTGCGAACTGGCGGAACAATTTGCGAAGAAAGAAGGTCGTCAACCTCGTATCATGATCGCGAAAATGGGTCAGGACGGTCACGACCGCGGTGCAAAAGTCGTAGCAACCGGTTACGCCGATTGCGGATTCGATGTGGATATGGGACCACTGTTCCAGACTCCGGAAGAAGCTGCCCGTCAGGCTGTTGAAAACGACGTCCACGTATTGGGAGTATCATCTCTGGCTGCAGGACACAAAACTTTGGTTCCGCAGGTTATCGCAGAGTTAAAGAAACTCGGACGCGAAGACATCCTCGTTATCGCCGGTGGAGTTATTCCCGCTCAGGATTACGACTATCTGTATAAAGCCGGTGTCGCTGCAATTTTCGGCCCAGGTTCTCCGGTAACGACTGCAGCCTGTCAGATCTTAGAATTATTATTACAAGATTAAGATTGTTTAAAAATACTAATGAGAATAAAGGGGGCTGTCCAAAAAGTGAGGCCACTGAAAAAGTAGTCTAAAAAAAGGCATTCCTTTCGAGTTAAAGAAAGAGGTAGTAATATTTGTAGGTTTTCTTCAGATATTACTACCTTCTCTTTTTGAAGTCATCCGATATGCTCTACCGTCCATATTGAAGTTATTCTTGGAACAACTTCCCTTTCGAGCGGTATTTGTACCCTATTACCTTACACTTTTCCACATCAAAGTAATAAGCATAATATTGGTTGGAAGATTTTATCTTTTTCCCATGTTTTGCTCTTTGTATGGCTATATGGCCTGCCTAAAGTTAGGAGTTTCAGATCTGTTAGTACGAAGAAAACCAGACTAAAATTAAGCAAGATGAAGTTGGATAAAACTGTAGATTTTGACCGGTTTATTGTTGATTTTTGATGTTAAAAAAAACTGTACATGAGTTGACATGCTTTTGATTTCTTAATCT
>JAVBTA010000009.1:0-62881 GCA_031556375.1 Bacteroidales bacterium
GCGACCCTCAGCTTGGAAGGCTAATGCTCTATCAACTGAGCTACTTCCGCAATTGTTGTGGGCAGTGATGGATTCGAACCACCGAAGACGTAAGTCATCTGAGTTACAGTCAGACCCATTTGGCCACTCTGGTAACTGCCCCTTATTGCTCATTTTATTTCTATTACAACTGTCAACTCTTTGACAATCCTACCTTGAGCCTCTTGTCGGATTCGAACCAACGACCCCGAGATTACAAATCACGTGCTCTGGCCAACTGAGCTAAAGAGGCATTAAACAATCAAATAGCCGTTTCGAATCCTCTGAAAAAGGGCCGAAACGGCTGCAAATTTAGAACTATTTTTTGTAACTGCAAAATATCTGCAGTATTTTTTACTTACTTCTTTGCTTTTCTTTCAATTTCACCAGTTGTTTCTCTAAAGCTTCGACTACAACATCGACAGACTCTTCGAAAGTATCACTGGTTTTTGTCGCAAAAAGATCAGGACCCGGAATTTCCAATTTTATCGAAGCTTCCTTATTCATCGCCGATTCCGGTTTTACAACTTTCAACACCACTTCGGCGGCAATAATTCCGTCGAAATACTTTTCCAACTTGGCAACTTTCTTTTGAATAAAAGACTCTAACTGTTGACTTGCCTCAAAATGAATAGGCTGAATTCTGATTTCCATAGGTAACCTCCTTTAAATTTTATCAGGCTCTCGGATGAGCCTGGTGATACACTTTTTTTAATTCTTCAAAAGTAGTATGAGTATAAACTTCGGTTGATGAAAGACTTGCATGTCCCAACAACTCCTTTACTGCATTCAAATCTGCACCGTTATTCAACATACTTGTCGCGAACGTATGCCGCAACACATGGGGACTCTTTTTAGACAAACCTGGAATTTCCGACAATTTAGCATTTACAATTCTATAAACGACACTATTTGTCAAACGCCGGCCATCTTTTCGGACAAAGAAAGCAGAATCCTGTTTTTCAGACTCGACTTCTTGTCTTGCTTCCAGATAAACACCCACAGCCTCTTTTAATAGATCTGAAAAAGGAATCAACCGCTGTTTATTTCTTTTTCCCATAACTTTCAACAAACCTGCATCCAAATCCACATCTTTATCATCCAATCCGACCAGCTCAGCACAACGCATCCCTGTAGTGTAAAAGAATTCTATTATTGTGCGATCTCTAACAGACTCATAAGTTCGATCAGCTTCCGTTTCTTCAAGAACCCTCTCCATGTCTTTCTCTTTAACAAAACTTGGAAGCACTTTGTTTGCCTTCGGACCGCTTACTTTCTTCACTAAATCAACTTCAACATACCTTAACCGGAATAAATACCTAAAAAAGGACTTCAAGGCGCTTAGTTTACGATTTACAGATAACGGGGAATATCCCTCTCCCATCAGAAAAACAATCCAGCGGCGAACCTGAGCAGCGTCCGTTTCTTTCGGATCGAATATCAGTTTTTCCCGAAGAACAAAATCCTCATACTGATTCAAATCAATATTATATGAAGAAACCGTATGAGAAGAAAATCCCTTCTCATAACGGAGGTATTGCAAAAACGAGTCAATCAACATAGGACGCAACGTTTAACGCAACAAATATAATAAAAATTTGAATTATTCTTCTGCTTGGTGAAGTTTTTGCACGTATACAGCGTGAATTCTTTGTTTTCTCTTTTCAACAGAAGGTTTTGCAAAAGCTTGTCTTCTTCTCAATTCTTTAACAACTCCTGTTTTCTCAAACTTTCTTTTGAATTTCTTCAAGGCTCTTTCAATGTTTTCGCCTTCTTTTAATGGAACAATAATCATAATTTTTAATAAATTGAATCCGTTTATTATTATATTTTTCTTGAATTTCTATTCAAATTTCGGGATGCAAAGATAATGCAAACTTTAATTATAGACAAATATTCCCGAATAAATATTTAATTCTACAATTAATATTATTGAATACCTTAAGTAAGACTTTTCGATTTGGATGAGTCTTCAACATTTTTCTTAAAAGCAAGAGGAGTCAATCCCGTGTACTTATGGAAAAAGATCGAGAAATTATTCGGCTCATTAAAACCCAGACAATAAGCGACCTGCTTTACCGACAACCCCGAATAAGTAAGAAAACGTTTCCCTTCAATAATAACCTTTTCGATAATAACTTCTTTCGCATTTTTCCCTAAGGCCTGTTTTGTAGCGTATAATAGCTGCCTGGACGAAATACCTAATTGTTCGGTATAAAAAGCAAGGTCTTTATGTTCAATAAAATGATCATTTACCAATTGCTTAAAATCATTTACCAGTTTTTTATTCGGATCAAGCACAAAAGAAGAGGCACCACTCTGGGTCAGGGTCGTTTCCGAACGATAAAGATAGAGCTTAAGCAATGTATGCATAATATCGTCCCATAAAGGATTTGAACGATCGGCATATAACTTCAGTCCATACTCCAAACCCAACGAATCACTACTTAATGACATGTTTGATAGCGGCATCGGCTGCGGATGTTCTTTAAAAATCCTCGCATTTTGAAGGAACATTCGATCCTGTTCACTTCTGTCAAAATAAAATTCCGTAAAATTCACTATATATCCAGAGTAAGTAGAAGTGTTGTCAAATCTATACACCATATCTTTTCCGATACAAATATAGTGATCCTTCTTCAGGGTAACCGTTTTCATGTCAATCTCAAACACAGCAGTTCCTTCCGTAATCCATATCTGTTGATAAAAATTCGCACGACAATAGGACTCAAATTGAATTTTAGGAATTTCACCAAAAGTTAAAATACAAAATTCTTCCGGGAAACGAGGATCAAACGATAAATTCTCAATCATAATTTTGACTTTATTTATATGGAAAACGACGTACAAAGATACTAAGTTATAAACAATACTCAAAAAAATGAATGACTTTTTTTATACTTATTTGTCGGAAAAACAAACTATAAAATCTGCAAATATAGAAAAATGATCGCTAAAACCTCCTTCATGTTTCATCCCGTGATAGGTTTTAGAAGGACGCTTACCTCCATTTGCTTTATCTTCCACAACAATAAAAGCAGGTCGAAAAATCACGGCACTTTCGGGTAAAACATAAAATTGCCTTTTCTTGTTCAACAAATTAGTTGAAACGATCATCTGATCTAATAAATTCCATTCTTTACCAAACTTATAGGTACCTGCATTTTGCTTTTTCAAATATGGATAAAACAGATTGCATAGTTCTCCTTTCTTCATATTTTGAGAATAAGGCCTGGCTCTCAAAGTTTCATATATACTTTTATTATTAGGTTCATCATTAAAATCCCCCATAACGATAACATTGGCATTTTGACGTATTTTAAATATACTATCGATTTTAGAACGTGCAACAGATGCCGCTCTTACCCGATCAGACTCCGACTGAACCTCACCTCCCCGTCTTGAAGGAAAATGACACAAAAACACATCCAATGTATCTCCAGACATAACACAACCTGTAACATGAAGAATATCCCGCGTTTTTTTTTCTGGATTATTTGGAAAATAAATTCGATGCGATTTATGGTATAAATACTTAAATTGATCGCGCTGATACATCATAGCAATATCAATACCCCGGGCATCCTCAGAATTGGTTATTACATAGCGGTATTTTTGATTTTTCAAGGGAGATTTCTTTGTAAAATCATCCATTACCTTTTCATTTTCCACTTCATAAAGGCCTACTATAGCAGGAGTACCCCATTCTCCGGCTGCAGCAATAACTCTTGCCAAATTATTCAATTTGTTGGTATACCGACCATAGGTCCAATGACGACTGCCATTCGGAAGAAATTCATTATCATCTTTGACAGGATCATCTTCTGTATCGAACAAATTTTCGATATTATATGACATCACCCGGAATTTTTGCTGGGAGAACAGAGAATTGGAATGACACAAAAAAGTTAAGATTACGGCTAAAATTATAAAGTTTTTTTTATTCAGTTTTTTCATTTCTGCATTTTTTCATTTTTCGTATATTCATATGCGCCGATATCAGGCCCTTCATCCTCAAACCTGGAATTTTCACTCATATCATAGGGGAGTTTTTGAGCCATAGTCACATCTGCAACATTTCTTGCCGGAGAAACAGAATCTATCCGGAAATCATATGGAATAGATTTCTTGTTATCATTAGTCAAACGGACATTCACAAACTTAGGATCTTTATTAAAAATACAATCGGCAAACTGTGTCTTCGATTTTTTCTCATCATACAAAACCAAACAATTCAGGAAATTGTAATTATATACAGTCGACGGTGTATGAACCGTATCTTTAGCCAAGTTAATTCCCCCACGGGAATTTGGCCCATAAATAATACAATTCGTAAAATCTGCTTGTTCTAAAGGCGCTGGTTTATACACGACTTTTTCCGTAGACAGATCCACCTCTGCGACTTCATTTGTCAGATGAATTGTCGGATTATTTGATGTTCCCCACTGAGGGACGGATGGATAATAGTTTGCCATCGTACATTGCAGAAAACTGTATTTTCCACCGGCTAATGATAATAAATTGTACTGAGAATTAGAAAATTCGCAATTTTCGCCCTCGATCTGACAATTAGTTGCTGAGATCAAAGTACCTTTAACATTAGTTACAATAGAATTCTTTATTTTCAGCTTTAATTGCTCTGTCGTTGATTCTTCAAAAATCAAACCGTAAGAACCATTACGAATATAGACATAATCAAGTTCATTATTGAAACTGGTTTTATAAAAGCGAAAACCGCCCCATTGTCCGGGAACACGATCATATGGAATATTTATCATATAATCACTATCCATACGGTCGCCACGGAAGACGATTCGATTATTATAAGCTCCTTTTGCAATCAAGTTACCAAACACTTTAAATTTAGAGTTTTGATGCATATAAAATGTAGTGCCCGGCTGAACTGTGAGAGTTGCACCTTCTCTTATCTCCAAACTATCATAGATCAGATACGGCTTATCATTAGGAAGAGTTTTCGACTCCTCAATGATTTTCCCTTTCCATATATAAGCATCCTGCCCATAAGCTTCGAGAAGGATTTTCTGCTGAACCCCATTAGTAATGAATACGACCTGATCTTCATACAAAACCGGTGTAGCACCTCCGTTTTCATCCAGTTTTACATTGACGAAAATAAAAACACTATCTTTCGCTCCAATTTCTACATTTTCGAATCGACTCCCGGATTGGCCGTCGACGACAATATTAAAGTTACTGGATTCTCCTTTGGAAAGGCTTACCGAAGATATCAGAAGAGGCTTGCTATTCTCATTATAAACAATAAAACCGCTTGTAGGTGTAGTTATAGTTGAGATAATGGTATCAAATGCAACCGTATCTGTTGAAAATGTCAGAATATCATCCGGACTATCGGAATAGTTTTCAAAATCATCCGTACACGCTGCTACTGCAATCAATAGCAGCATGAACGGGAATAGTAGTATTAATCGTAATTTACGCATATGACTGTTAAAACCTTATCGTTTATAAACGTAATTTACGACAATTTATTTTGCAGGAATATTTTTCAGCAATTCTTCCAGGAACTTCCACCATTTTTCTACTGTGGAGATCTCGATTCTTTCTTCCGGAGAATGAGCACCTAAAATAGTAGGTCCACAGGAGATCATATCCAGATTAGGATATTTTTCGAGGAACAATCCACATTCCAATCCTGCATGAATCGCTTTGATTTCAGGTTTATTTCCGAATAACTTCTGATAAACATTTTCCGAAATTTTCAGGATAGCGGAATTTGCATTGGGTTTCCAACCGGGATAACCATCAGTGGCTTTAATTTCAGCTCCGGCCAGTGTAAATACAGCGGTCACTTTATTCGCAACATCAATTTTCAAAGAATTAGTAGAACTACGTTGGCTGGTTGTAACTACAATTGTATTACCTTCTTTCATTTTGACAGAAGCCATATTCGTAGATGTTTCAACAAGCCCTGGAATTTCAAAACTCATTCCCATCACTCCATGCGGACAAGCATATAAAGCATTCAACAGATTATCTGTCGTCTTCTTATCAATACAAGTCGGAGGAGTCTCTGTACTCTCAATACTGATTTTCACGTCCGGATCTGCAGCTTTCAATTCGGCCTCTACTTCCGATTGCAATATATTTGCCCAAATACTGGCTTTCTCTTTTCCTACCATTGGAATTCCTGCAACGGCCCATGCTTCACGAGGAATGGCATTACTAAGATTTCCGCCATCGATCTGAGCTAATGCAACCGGATATTCTTTATTTAGAGTCCATAAATAACGAGCCAGTATCTTATTTGCATTTCCAAGTCCTTTATCAATTTCACTACCTGAATGTCCTCCATTCAAGCCTTTAACTGTAGTTTTAAACCAGAAATAACCGGAAGGGGCTGCTTCAGATGTGTAAGTAAATGTAGCCAGTGTATTTTTACCTCCGGCACAACCGATATAAAACTCGCCTTCTTCCTCTGTATCCAAATTAATAAGTATATCTCCTGTCAAAAAACCTTTTTGAAGGGCGAAAGCTCCGGTCAATCCGGTTTCCTCGTCGGTAGTAAACAAGCATTCCAATGGTCCATGCTCCAAATCCTTGGACGCAAGAATAGCCAGTGATGCCGCAACTCCGATACCATCATCCGCTCCCAGAGTGGTTCCCTTAGCTTTTACCCAACCATTCTCAATATAAGTTTTCAGAGGGTCATTTTCAAAATCATGTTTTACATCATTATTTTTCTCACAAACCATATCTACGTGCGATTGTAAAATAACAGGGGAGAGATTTTCTTTTCCTGAAGTCGCAGTTTTTTTTATCAGGACATTGTTGGCATCATCTTTTTCGGCTTCCAGTCCATAGGACTTTGCAAAATCAAGTAAAAACTGTACAATTTTGCCTTCTTTCTTTGAAGGACGTGGAATTTTAGTAATTTGATCAAAAAAATTCCAAATCAAATTAGGCGTTAAATCTCTGACTTCCATAGTGTAAAATATTTAATTTTAGTATATATAACAAATTGAAAGCATAAAGAAACAAAAAAAACAGTGAATATTCAAGAAAAAGACAGATTTTAAAGATTTTACTACTATATTTGTGTCCACAAAATTAAGAGTATGATTTACATTCTTTTATTTTCAGTTTTTTTAGTTGCTTTGAGTATTTTACTACTTGGATTCCGAATTTTTTTCACAAAAAACGGCAAATTCCCCAATTCTCATGTAGGTAATAATGAGCTACTTAAAAAAAATGGCATCACCTGTATGAATTCTCAGGATTTGCAGGAACAAAACAAAAAGAATATCTTTGAACTCTAAATGAGGATTATCCTTACTTAATTGAATTAATAAAAACAAAATAACGTCAAACGAATTCAAGTTGTTTATGAAGAATACAAATTACATTATTAATGGCGTCCTTGCTGTAGCTGTAATTATCTTATTTGTCTTGTATTTTACAGGAAAAAAAGGAACTGAAAGTCATAATGGAGCTGTTCCCTCTGACTCCATATCTGCAGAATTACCTATTGCATACATCGATGTTGACTCTTTGCTTAATAATTACAATTATTTCAAAGATTTGAGTGAAATGTTACTGGACAAACGAGGAAAAATGTTTAATCAACTAAACAACAAGAAAGCTCTTCTTGAAAAAGAATACGCTGACTATATGCAGAAAGCTCAAATCAATGCTTTTGTTACTGAAGACAGAAGGAGACAAGAAGGAGAAAGAATCGCACGTAAAGAGCAGGAATTACAGGAGCATGCCAATAAAGCTCAGGAAGAACTAGCTGTAGAGCAAATGAGAATGAATCAACAAATGAGTGATACAATTGTAGCTTCATTAAAGGTATTTAACGAAACAAAGAAATATCAGGTTATATTCAGCAAACAAGGAACAAATCCGTTCTTTATTGCAAATGAAGCTTATGATATCACAGGCGATGTGATTAAGTTCCTGAATGACAGATACGTTCCGAAGGAAAAATGATTTTAATTTCAACATTTTTATTATAAGTATCCCGGGGAAATCCCGGGATCGTTGTTTTAAATGAAAACAAAAAAGCGATCTGTTGCAGAAAAGTACCTCGAGAAGCATCATAAAAGATGTCTGATCCTGGAAAAACCGGTTCCCGAAGATCTGGAAATAATCGTGGTCATTCCTTGCTTTAATGAGCCTGATGTACTGGACACACTCAATAGCCTTCTTAATTGCGACTCTATAGATTGTTCAGTAGAAGTTATCCTGCTAATCAACTCCTACACTTTTGTAGATGAGAATATAAAAAATTACAACAGAAAAGCTTACGCAAAATGTCTGAGATTTTCTTCAACATATAATCGTCCCGGATTTAAGATTATACCATTGCTGGAAGAAGACCTTCCCGGCCATCAGACCGGAGCCGGCCAACCTCGCAAAATCGGAATGGATGAAGCTGTCTTCCGGTTCAATAAAATTGGACGAGAAGACGGAATCATTGTTTGCCTTGATGCAGATTGCACTGTCGAAAAAAACTATCTTTCCGAAATTTACAAACAATTTCGAAAAAATGATTTGAATTCGGCAACTATAGATTTTCATCATCCGATAGAACATTTGTCTGAAGAAGATCCTATCAGAAAAGCTTCCGAAGCCTACGAATCCTACTTACACTATTATCGGGCAGCTTTGGAATATTGTGGTTATCCTTATGCTTATTTCACTATTGGTTCTGCAATCGCGGTTACTTGCGACACTTATGTTCGTGTAGGAGGAATGTGTAAGCTACAAGCGGGAGAGGATTTCTATTTTATGCAAAAAGTTTTTCCTTTAGAAAATACTAAGTTCATAAATTCTACCCGGGTTTACCCTTCGGCTCGTTTTTCAGACAGAGTTCCGTTTGGGACAGGACCTGAGCTTGCTAAACTGACAAAGATGGACTCAATTATTAAATATACGTATGATTTTGAGGCTTTTCAAATTTTGAAGCAACTTTTCGATCGTATTGATTCTTTTTTCAAAGCCTCAGAAAAAGATATTTCACTTATAATAAGCAAACTGCCTCAACCTATCAAAGATTTCGTTATTCAAGATAATTTAGTTGAAAAATTGAATGAAGTCAATCAAAATACAGGAAATATTGTATCTTTCCGTAAACGTTTTTTCAACTATTTCAATGCATTCAAGATTTTGAAATATTTAAATTATTCACACGAATCGTTTTTCCAAATGAAAGATGTCAAAATAGCAAACCGCCATTTGCATAGGTTGAGGAAAAACAATAAAGACAACCCTGCTTAACCGGCTTTGTCTGTGAACAAAACAGGAGAATAACATAGAGGGATTCCTAGTGTAACGGCAGAGGTTCCGGGGTTATTATATCCGATTCTGCTATTATTTTATCTGACGTATCTCTATGAGCAACTATTCTTATTTCATAGATCACTTCTTTCGCATAACCCGCCATCATGACATGGGTCATCATTTGACCAGGAGTATTAGGATTAGGTATGTAAACATTAGAGTTTATCCATTCGTCAGAAGAACCTTTTGCCCTGTAAAATACCTGATAAGAGTAAGCTCCGGAAACCCCTTTCCATGTATATTGATAAGTTTTGCTTGAATATTGCGGGACAATAGTAGCTGAGAAATTTTCAATTTTAGCTAAATTATCTACTTTACCATCATCATCACTATCGTCATCAGAACAAGAGATGAAAGAGGAAGCTATTAAGAATGAAAAGAATAATACTTTAAATAAGTTTTTCATATATTTTCAATTTTATGATATAATTAGAATTGTATTTGAAATTACGAACTTAAAAACAATTACAAGAATCAAGCCAAATTCAAATATGGAATATAATTATATATATAAATAGAAACAAACCTGAACCTTGCTCCTATTGAGGAGCTTCTTACCAAAGGTATTCCACCTCGTAAATTAGCCTGCAAACTTGATGAACTGATGTTTGATTATGCTCAAACAGCTTTCAACTTACACCTGCGTCGAGAAGTTGGCGAAGATTTTATTAATGAAAATATTCCGGATTTTCTTTTTTACATGAAGGACGTAATGGATGTATTAAGAAAATGCTAAGTATAATTTGAAAGATTCCCTGTCAATTGGAGAAATATAATTTTTGATAGAAAATTTTCAAAATATTTTTTCATCATATATCTTCCTTGCACCTTTTAATTTATTTTTGTATTGTTATTTTCAAATTGTGTTGCTTTTCTTAAATATTCCAAATATTTTTTTTGATTTCCCATCTTATTATAAGTCAATGACAGGACTCTATAAGCATTTGCATTATCAGGCTTTAATTTCAAGGTATGTAAATAATTTTCAATTGCTTTATCATAATCTTCTTTGCCAAAATAGTAAACATTTCCTAATCCCCAATATCCACCAAAATAATCAGAATTTAATTTTATAGAATATAAATAACTTTCAATCGCTTTATTGTAATCTTTTTTACCATAATAGTAAACATTTCCTAATCTCACATATACAATATAATCAGGTTTCAATTTTATTGTTTGCTTTCAAATAGCATTCTATTGCCTTATCATAATCTTTTTGATTATTAAGACAATAGATATCACCCAACGCGAGATATGCATCTATATAATTGGGGTTTAATTTTATTGTTTGTAGATAGGATTCTATTGCTTTATCATAATTTCCATTCAGAAAATAGGTACTTCCCAAGGCCCAATATATTTCTGTAGAATTAGGGCTTAATTCCAAGGCATGTAAAAAACATTCTATAGCTTTATTGTAGTTTTCTTCTTGCAAAACATAAACTTTACCTTGAGAAAAATAACTTTCTGCCGTCTGCGAGAAAAGATTAATATTCACAAAAACACAAATAATTGTGATAAATATTTTTTGTTTCATTTTGATATATTTTTTAATTTGCAGATTTCTATTTTTATTCACTTCTGGAAAATCCGAAGGAAATTGACCCTACTTATCCGATTGATAGTTAATAGCCTAGAGGGAATCAATTTAGTTTGGACTTTCCAAACAGGAAGCATTTATTCATTTACCAGGGTTTTGAGAATTCCAATTCCCAGGCAATTTTCTGTAAAAAATTGCTTCATATTTTCCACATACTGAACATTGAATAATTCTTTCTCCTCCCTTCTTAATATCATTATTATCAAATAAAACATCAAATGCTATTAGATTTCCTTTTCCACAACTTGGACTAATAATAATGGCATTTATATCCTTCCTAAATTTTTCTTCAGCTTCTATCCAATTTTTTCGCTCATTCATAATGGTATTTATTCAATTAAAAAGGTTAAAAGCTTTTTCAGCATAATCAAATGCAGCCTTTGTCTCTTGTGAAATTTCCACTGCAGTTCCGGTTCCTCATAAAGTACTTGTTCGCAGTCGATACATCTCATGCAATACTGTTTTTACAATTTCATCTTAACTCTTAAATGCTTCTCTTCCCATGTTAAATCCATTTTTATCAAACCATATCATTCCTGCGAGGAATATCATCATATGTGATTGGCCTTCCGATAGGTGATGCGATTGAATCACAGGGCTTCGCTGTAAAGTGGCCGGTAAAACGATTATGAATCGGATATTTTTTCTTTCAACTTTTCCAAAGCTGTTTTCATCGCTAAACTCCAATTGGGATTTTCCTTAAAAAAACCATTCTCTGGCTTATACCAATTATAATAATCTTCATATTTTTTTTGTATAGACTGATCTTTCCCATAAACCTCTAATAGCTTTAATGCATAATCATTGAGTATTCTATCAAATAAAATTTCGTCTATGATTGTTGCGCCCATTACAGTATGTCTTAATAAAATTTCTTTTTCTTTGACTTTACGCCCTACCATATACTCTGCCAAATCTTGATCCTCCCAATCACAATCTCTGAAAAAATAAAAATGAACGTGTTCGTAATCAATAGAAATATTATTACTTATTTTGAACACAAATTCAGGATAATTATTAATCCGAACTTGGGTTATACATGAACTAAGAACATAATTAACAGGAATGAAATCAATATCCACACAAATAATAGAGCCATCAATTTTATTTATTCTATTTGTGATTGAGAATTTTATATTAGTTATCATAAAAATAAAATGTTTGAATATTATTATCTCTGTACCAAAACTCAATCTCATACCCATCTATTGTTACCCCTCGATATGATTTTCCATTAACAAAAGTCCCATTTTTATTTGCAACATCTTGTAATGCTTCTTTAAGAGCTTTTTCTAATTTTGCATCTGTCCAAACAGCAGGATCATAAATAGTCTTTGTATAATTTTTAGATCCATTACCAGTAAGTTTCCCTGTAGTATATCCCTTATTCACATCAATTCCATTGATTTTTTGAGTAAATTTTCCATCAGTAGCTGGAACTCTATATTCGATAGTCTTAACCCCAGGAATTGTAGTATGGTTCTTTTCTGCCAATATGATTATTTCTTCAACCTCATCCAAAGTCTTTCCTATAGTAACAGTATAGCTTGGATTACTTATTGCTTTGGTAGTTCTAAGTTTCGCAAACTCAACGGCATCATGACATCCAGAAATTTCTCTTAATTTTAAATTAGACAAGTCTCTAAACTTAACATGCTGTAATGCAGATGGAATATCCATCTTAGAGAAGTCTAATCCCACCTTTTTAACAGCATTCTTCGCTTTACTCAACACCTGTCCCCATTTGGACAACGTGAGAGGCCTGATAAACGCTTCCGGCAACAAATATCCGACCGACAAAGATAAGAATTCATTCTTAAAACTACTATTCCGCTCCTCTATAAATGTTTGAACCAAAAATGCTGGCAATACAATACAATCTTCCCCGATAGGTGACACGATCGGATCACAAGGCTTTGCCGTAAAGTGACCGGTAAAATGAGAGTGATCGTAAATTGGACCCGCACTACCTGGACTTTGAGTATCACAATCGTATTTATAACCCAGGTGATTCTTGCAATAATAATCATGGCTGAACTCAAATTCATTATTACCCGTATGCCGTCCATTAGAGATAGCATATTGATAACCATCGCTGGGACTTCCTTCCTCAATATAGACTGTTCCCGGATAAGCATCTCCTTTTGCCCAACATTCACTCAAAACAGTCATTACTGAAGAAATAAAATCTGATCTGTTAGCATTGTTAAGTGAGCCGAAGATTTTGGAAAGAACCTCTGTATTATCGCCCTTTTCGTTTACTTTCTCTACGAAATATTCCGGTGTCAGATTCGAGAGGTAAGACATACATTGATCAGTATCTTTCCATTCGCCTAGAGAATAACGGACAACATGATACCAGAGCGTTTCATTGGCGATAAATTCATCTGTCATTAAAACTTTTATTTCGTGAATCGCCATAAAGAAATCCCTACAGATGTTCTCTCCCGAAACACCTTTCAACTTTTCGGCTATCTTTTCGGTAAACTTTTCATGGAATGTTTTCTTTAATCCTTCAGGAAGAGCTTGACCAAAGAATTTGTCGCCACAAACTAGTTTGAAGCCTAAAATGTTGATTTTCAGGTTAAAATGCAACCAAACCATACATTCTTCCCCGCTTGGTTTCTGAACCTCAAATTGCTTCTTGAGCTCCTCTATTTTACCATAGTTACCGTTGGAAGTAAAGAAAACCTGATAGTTTTCAAAACTTTGCTCGAGCGATTCTAGTTCCGTTTCATTTTCTGTTATCTTCTCTGTTTGCGTGCTGATGACGGCTATTTTTGGTGATTCAGGGGTTTGAAGGTAAATTTGACTTACCGCACTGAAGGTGAGCACCTGATCAAAATATGTATCTTTACCTGTTTCTGATGCTCTGCCACATAAACCGAGTTTTTCGGCATGATCCTGGAATTTTTTAATGGCATCGTCAGCTTTAGATTTTTCTTCTTCGGCTTTCTTGTCCGCCGCTTCCCTTTTTCTCCTGATTTTCAGGGGTCGGATTATCTTTTGCTTTTTTATCGGCTGATTCTGCCTCTTTTTCTGCTTGATTCGACTTTTCCTGGGTATCCCCCGAATACGATTTCATCCCGATGATGTAATCACCACACTCCTCAAAGATTACTTCAAGATGGTAGAATGAGGAATCTACTACTGTATAAGCACAATCCTCAGGTAAGATCCATTCGATGCGATCGGGATCCGGAATGGTAATATTCACAAACATAACCTCTTCACTGACAGGAACCTATGTCGCGGCAACAAAGTCGGAGGCTATTTCACGTCCGTCACGGCGGATAGCGACAGTACCCTCTCCACGGCAACCTTTGGCCGTAATTACTTCCGCACGGTAAATCCCGGGATCAAAAAGTGCAACAGTTTCGCCGGTAGCAATTACCTTGCCGGAAGGGTTATACCAGGTATACGACCGGAAGGGCTCGGAGATCCTTGCCGTAAGAACATGAGACTGGTCTTTACACAATAAACGATCTTCTCCCAAATCTACTATTATCGAATCCGGATGCTCCAAACGGTAATGTTTCAATTCGTATCCGCAACCATTGATGTCGGTCACGGTAAAGGTATAATCTCCCGCAGGTAAGCCGGTACGCGTGAGCGCCCTGTCATCATTTTCCCAATAGTGGTAATACGGGGCCTGTCCCCCGGATAGCTGGAGTTGTATTTTTCCGTCACTGCCATTGTAACAGGTAGGAGGGATCAGTTCGGCCCATCCGTTGGTATCGTGGCTACAACGCAGGTCGGACGCGGAAAAAGAAAGGCTCAGGGAATCCGGCTGACCAAGTTCATAAATCTCCGACAAGGCTTCCACTCCATTGGCATCGATTGCTACTACCTGATATTTTCCGGCTCCTGTAATCAGAAATGTATCTTCCGTAATACTTACAAGTACATCATTCTTCAACCAGCGGTAAATATACGGAGGCCCGGAAGTATTGGGAATCCCTCCCTCCGCATGTGCAGTAAGCACTCCATAAGCCTTCGGCATATATAAATTCGGACTTACTTCAACAAGATTTTCCGGTGTCACGGATTTATTACTCTGATCATACCAGCGTACTGTGTAAGGAGTGACCCCTCCACTGATATAAACCTGAATATATCCGTCTTTTTTCCCGGCTCCCGCGGGACGGGAAGTGCCTTGAGTCACAACCAACTCCGTAGGCGAAGTCAAAGTAAATGATTCTGTAAGTTGTTCACAACCATACTGATCTTCAACAGTTACGCTATACTCTCCTGCTCCAAGATTAGTAATTTGAGAGGCAGAACTTGACGCCCCATTAGACCAAAGATAAGTGTATGGAGCCGTACCACCCGAAGCCCCGGCAGAGATTGTTCCATTGTCTATCCCGAAACAGGAAGGGCTTGTCGCGACCGGATTAAATTCATTGGTTCCGGCTGCGATACATAACCGGTTTCTTCAACCTGACATCCCAGATCATCCGTAATTCTGATGGAATATGAACCTCGGAAAGGTCTGTAATTGTCAGATCGATATGGGCAGGATTTCCTGTCAACCACTCATAGGTATAATTGCCGCTTCCTCCTGAGAAAGAAACTTCCAGAACTCCATGAGTTCGTCTGAAAAATCAGACTCTCCATGTAATTAAAATGGCATTAAATAAATATATTCTCTTAATTCAAAGCCTGCTCTATATCTTCGATTATATCCTCAACAGACTCTATACCAACAGACAACCGGATCAGATCCGGAGCAACACCGGCTGCAAGAAGTTGCTCCTCATTAAGCTGACGATGCGTATGACTTGCCGGATGCAATACGCAAGTGCGGGCATCAGCGACATGAGTAACGATTGCAATCATTTTCAGACTATCGATAAAACCGATAGAGGCATCACGTCCTCCTTTCAATCCGAATGTAATTACGCCACAGGAGCCATCAGGAAGATATTTTTGCCCCAAAGCATAGTACTTATCGTTCTTTAAGCCACAATAGTTAACCCAGGCAATTTTAGGATGCTGTTCCAGATACTCAGCCACTTTCTGAGCATTTTCGCAATGACGCTGCATCCTCAAATGTAATGTTTCCAAGCCTATATTAGTCAGGAATGCATTTTGAGGAGACTGGACAGCTCCCAAGTCTCGCATCAATTGTACTGTAGCCTTAGTAATAAAAGCGCCTTTTCCAAAGCTTTTAGTATATATCAGGCCATGATAAGAATCATCAGGCTCTGTTAGTCCTGGATATTTTGCAGCAAATGCGTCCCAGTCGAAGTTTCCGCTATCGACAATAGCCCCACCTACACTAGTCGCATGACCATCCATATATTTAGTTGTAGAATGAGTTACAATATCGGCACCCCACTCAAAAGGACGGCAATTTACCGGAGTTGGAAAAGTATTGTCAACGATCAAAGGAACACCTTGTCGATGGGCTATCTTCGCAAACTTTTCAATATCCAGTACTTTAAGTCCCGGATTAGCAATTGTTTCTCCAAACAAGGCTTTTGTATTCGGACGAAAAGCGGCAATAATTTCATCATTTGAAGCATCCGGATCAACAAAAGTAACATCGACACCCAGTTTTTTCAGAGTCACGGCAAACAGGTTGAATGTTCCGCCATAAATAGTTGCAGAACAAACAAAATGATCTCCGGACGAACAAATATTTGTAATCGCATAAAAATTTGCAGCCTGTCCCGAAGATGTCAACATAGCTCCTACTCCACCTTCCAATGCCGCTATCTTTGAAGCGACAGCATCATTTGTCGGGTTTTGCAGACGGGTATAAAAATATCCACTTTCTTCCAGGTCAAATAACTTAGCCATCTGATCACTGGTTTCATATTTGAAAGTTGTACTTTGATAAATGGGAAGCACCCGGGGCTCTCCTTTTTGGGGAGACCAACCTCCCTGTACACATATTGTTCCTTGTTTCATTTTGACAACATTCTTTTTATTACTAATTGAGCAGAAATTTCCCGGTTTGCAGCTTCCGGTATTACAATGGACTGAGAACTTTCAATAACATCATCTGTTACAATCATATTCCGACGAACCGGTAAACAGTGCATGAAATATGCATTATCAGTCAATGCCATTTTTTCCGTATTTACAGTCCAATTCATATCTTTACTCAAAATCTTTCCGTAATTAGGATCACTATAGGCAGCCCAATTCTTTGCATAGATAAAGTCAGCTCCTTCAAATGCTTTATTCTGATCATATTCAACTTTGGCTCCACGCGCAAATTGTTCACACAATTCGTATCCTTCCGGGTGAGTAATCACAAAATCCACATTGGCTTCGTTCATAAAATCTGCAAAAGAGTTCGGTACCGCCTGAGGTAGCGCTTTCGGATGGGGAGCCCAGGTCAAAACAACTTTCGGACGCTCCTTCTTTTTATATTCTTCTATTGTAATCAAGTCTGCCAAAGCCTGTAATGGATGACTCGTAGCACCTTCCATACTGAAGACCGGTCTTCCGGAGTATCGAATAAATTGATTCAATACCTTTTCACTGTAATCATCCTCTTTATTCTCGAATTGCGCAAATGAGCGCACTCCAACAATGTCGCAATAACATCCCATCACGGGAATAGCTTCCAGTAAATGTTCCGGTTTATCGCCATCCATTACGACACCACGCTCAGTTTCTAATTTCCAGGCTCCTTGGTTTACATCGAGTATCATTGTATTCATACCAAGATTCATAGCAGCCTTTTGAGTACTGAGACGGGTTCTCAAACTGGAATTAAAAAACACCATCAGTAAGGTTTTATTTTCGCCCAGGCGTTTGTACGCAAAACGATCCTTCTTGATTTCAAGAGCCTCTTTTATTGCAACATTCAGATCTCCAAGATCCTTTACATTCGTATATACTTTCATTATAAATTTCTCCTTACTGTCGAAATGACGGACAATCCGACCATGTTAATTATTGTTAATTCTTAATTGTTTCTAACCTGCCCATTACCGGTGACTAACCATTTATATGTAGTCAACTCTTTGAGAGCCATTGGTCCTCTGGCATGTAATTTTTGGGTGCTGATACCGATTTCCGCTCCCATTCCAAATTGCGCCCCATCTGTAAATGCGGTGGAAACATTTGCATATACACACGCAGCATCAACCATTTTTTGGAACAATGTAATATGACGATCTGATTCCGAGATGATACATTCGCTATGTTTTGACCCATAACGTGAAATGTGCTCCATTGCTTCTTTTTGAGATTGAACAGTCTGGATACTCATCTTATAATCCAAAAATTCGGTACCATAGCAACCATCATAAGCCGGTTGTAATAATTCCGAAGGATATGAAGCGCTCAACACTTCATACGAAAGCACATCCGCATAGATGATCACATTTTTTTCTGCTAATTTTTCACAAATATAAGGCAAATCTGCCAGACAATTCCGATGGATAATCAAACAATCTAATGCATTACAAACACTCACACGCCTTGTTTTGGCATTATATATTATCTCCCGGCCTTTTTCTTTATCACCGGTTTCGTCAAAATAAGTATGACAAATACCTGCACCTGTCTCTATTACAGGAATCCTGGAGTTACCTCTTACATATTGAATGAGACTTTGACTTCCCCTGGGAATAATCAGATCAACATAGCCTGTAGCATTTAATAACTCAGCTGTAGCTTCCCGGCCTGTTGGCAAGAGAGTACAAATATCAGGATTAATACCTTCTTCAGATAAACATTCCTGTATAATTTCAACGATTACCCGGTTAGAATATTCCGCTTCTGATCCACCTTTAAGAATACAGGCATTACCTGATTTCAAACAGAGAGAAAAAACATCCAGAGTAACATTCGGACGGGCTTCGTAAATAACTCCGACAACACCAAAAGGTACAGATATTTTCTTCAACTCCATACCGTTAGGGCGAACCTCTTGAGACAAAACCAGGTCCAGAGGTGACAATAATCCGGTAACATGAATCATATCGCTTACAATCCCGAGTACGCGTTCTTTTGTCAGTTTAAGACGGTCATATTTAGGGTCTTCCGGACTCATTCGATCCAGATCCTTCTTATTTTCAGATAAGATCAACTCTATTTTAGAAGTAATCCGATCTCCAATAAAACGAAGAACCTGATTGACTTTTTGATCGTCAACCAGATTCAACTCTTTACTTGCGCTTTGTATCTTTTCAAATAAAACTTTCATGAATTTATTGTATAGCAACTTTCAGCGGTTGTTTGATTTGGGCTGCATATTTGGCAACATAATCAAACCATGCATCATCCGTATCAAATCCCCAATCACTCCAGCCTGCACCAAAATAATATGAGAATTGATCTCCCTTTTTATAATCGGCAGTTCCGATTAAATGATCATTATGACGATCTGCTGTTTTCATTCCTGCCGGAAATATTATACCCAGATATGTTCTTCCTGCCGGAACTTTAGAATCCGAAGCATTTTCTCCATAAGCAACATACCCTTCTTGTTGATTGGCACTCATATTACCCAATTCTTTTTCACTATGCAGCCAAATGCCTGCTGCTACCGGAAATTTTTCAAAATCGCCACCATAAGAAACGACAGTTTTATTAAACTGGGAATAGGCATCCAACGATATAATTACTTTACTTGTTATTATTTTATTATCCAATGGTACGGAATCATATTCAAGTTCAAAACTTGTACGTAACGGTCCTGAGTCCAACAATCTGGCTTTTGAGTAAGGGCCACCTATCCACAATGAATCATTTAAAAACGGAGCTACACCTCCGGCTCCCAAAGTATGGCCTACCTTGTAGCAATCAAGTCCCAAACCATGATCGACATGATAAGAGAGCTTATTTTCCAAATCATCTTTATAAAACTTATCAACAATCAAATCATTGGTTTTCTTCAACCAGACATCCACTCCATTGCTAGGGTTCTCTTTTGCCAAAGCCGGCCCATACATACGAAAAGCGATACGATCGTTTTCCCACGCAAAATCATCTTTGCGTTCCGGGACAGCTCTTCCAAAAGTTCTTTTCTGAAATTCGTCAGGCTTACCAGTTTTAATAGTATAATCAACAGTTGTGCCTTTCAAAACCGTAGCCGGGAAAATAATCGACTGCGGAGCTGTTTCTCCATTATAGATAATCTGATAAGGAACCTGAGCGCCTTTCCCATCCAGTACAACAAAAGTAGCTCCTCCTGCTAATGCCAGTTTTTCAACAATACTATTCCATTTTACAGTAATCATTTCATTCGTTCTATCAGCCTCCGATGGGTTTGTAACAGCAACTTTCACCGATTTAACGGCAGAACATCCGGTCAAAATCAGTAAACCGATCAGAAATAAACCAATTTTTTTCATGTTGACTCTAATTTTGTATATTTAAGTTAATTACACTATTACTTTTTTGCAAAAGTACAATAATTCGACAGATTATTTTCCTTTTTTCAATATTTGTTTTACTTTTGTCCCGGTAAAACCACAGTTCTATTATAATACAAATACAACTAAATTGATAATAATCATTAACAAAACAAACATTATTTTATGAAAAAGAGATTTTATATACCAGCAATCGCGGTATTATTAACTTCCAGTGTGTTATTTTCTTCATGTATCGGTTCTTTCGCTTTATTCAACAAGCTTTTATCATGGAACAAAACTGTTGGAGATAAATTCATCAATGAATTGGTATTCGTGGCATTCTGTATAGTTCCTATCTACGAAATTGCATGGCTTGCAGATGTTCTTGTTTTAAACTCGATCGAATTCTGGTCCGGAGAAAATCCTGTTGCAGAAGGAACGGTAAAGAAAGTAGAAACCGAAGATGCTAAATACACTATTACTACTACAAAAGACGGTTATCAGGTTGAAAAAGACGGAAGTAACGATGTTGCTTATCTCCACTTCAACCAGGAAAACAAAATCTGGAGTGTAGAATCAAATGGTGTTGCTGCAGATTTGATGCAAATCGTAGGCGAAAATCAGGCCTTGATGTTCTTACCTGATGGCACTAAAATGCCGGTTAGCATTGACGAAGCCGGAGTTATGGCCTTCAAACAAGTTGCTCAGAACAAAGCTTTCTACGCAGTAAAATAAGAAAACTTTTTATTCGATATTTAAAACCTGTAATCCTTTGGAGTACAGGTTTTTTTATTTAACTTTGTGAATCAAAAACACAGATCTACAAAATTACCATAATGAAAAAACTTTTTTTCCCGATTTTACTTCTGACCAGTATGACTATTAGCGCACAAACAGTAATTGAAATTCCGGTATGGCCTAACGGCGCAAAGGAAAGCAACGGAATAACGGCGACAGAAACAAGTGACGATGCGGGTCGTATCTCCAATATCAAGGAGGCATCTTTTAAAGTCTACCTTGCGGATAAAGCAAAAAATACAGGGATTGCTATTCTTATCTGTCCAGGAGGCGGATATGGTATCGAAGCTGCCACTCACGAAGGAACCGATTACGCTCAATGGTTTGCCGAAAATGGCATTACTGGGGTTGTTATGAAATACAGACTCCCGAATGGTCACCACGAGATTCCGTTAAAAGATGTCCAGGAAGCAATGAGAATTTTAAGAAATAAAGCCTCTGAGTGGGGAATTAGCCCTAATAAAATTGGAGTTTCCGGATTTTCTGCCGGAGGACACCTGGCTTCAACATTGCTAACACATTTCGACGAAACCAGCCGCCCGGATTTTGGAGTACTATTCTATCCTGTAATAACTTTTGGAGAAATAAACACACATATTGGTTCACGGAAAAATCTTCTTGGAGAAAATGAGAAAAATCAGGATTTGATTGACTATTATTCAAATGAGAAACATATCACAGGAAATACCCCTCCGACAATACTGTTATTAAGTGATGATGATAAAGCTGTCGTTCCTGAAAATAGCATCCTGTTTTATAGCGGATTAAAAGAAAATAACATTCCGTCCAGCCTGTATATATTTCCTATAGGTGGACACGGTTGGGGATTTAAAAAGGATTTTCGTTATCACGAACAGATGAAAGAATTAGTGCTTAAATGGCTGGAGCAACAAAAAATCAAATAAATTCAGAATTTTAATGCAACGTTTGGCTTATATTTTCATTTATGCTTTATAAATAAAAATCTATAATTTAATGCAACATGAAAAATTCCCAAAGTAGACTATCCGTTCTTTTTTCAGGTATCATTTCTTTTACTCTTTCCGCATTAGGATTTTCCTCTTGTGACGATTTCAATGGAAATAATGGAGAAGGGCCTATAATCTGTATGTATGGGACTCCATCTGCCAAATTCAAAATAACAGGAAATGTTGTTTCTGAAGAAAGCCTGCAACCGGTCAAAGATCTTAAAATCACTTTAGTTGAGTTTACCACCTGGAAAGATGGAGCCGGAATTTATTATGAAAACCAGAGTATCGATTCCTTAAGAACAAAAACCAATGAAAATGGAAGTTTCTCTTTTGAATATACTGGATTCCCATCTTCTAAAAAATACATTTATCTGATCGAAGATGTTGACGACGACGCCAATGGCCGTTTCTTAACAAAAAAAGATTCGATTCTCTTTACCAATCCTCAGTATACGGGCAAAGACAAAGACAATTCCTGGTATTCGGGCGAGGCTAAAAAAGATTTTGGAACTATCAAAGTAAAACCGGATAAAGGTCAATAATGGGAGTAGAAAATCTTTCATTGCGAAAAAAGCTTGGACTGGAACTATTTAGGCAGTACAAGCAAAATGAGACAGCCAAACATCAATTGAAATACCTGTTTTGGGAATGCACTTTGCGATGTAATCTGGCATGTAAGCATTGTGGCAGTGATTGTCGGAAAAGTATGCAACAAAAGGATATGCCTTTGGAAGATTTCCTGAAAGCCATTGACCAGATACGTCCACATGTAGACCCTCATCAGACTATGATTGTCATAACAGGGGGCGAACCATTACTTCGTGATGATCTGGAATTATGTGGACGAGAACTTTATAAACGGGAATTTCCCTGGGGATTTGTAACCAATGGAATGGCTGTCACAGAAGAGAGAGTAAACCGGTTGATAGATTCCGGGTTACGTTCTGTTACAGTTAGCCTCGACGGATTAGAAGAATCACACAACCGGATGCGTGGAAATAAAGATAGCTTCCAAAAAGCTTATCATGCCATCCGGATCTTTGCATCCAAGGGAAATGAACTACATTTTGATGTGGTCACCTGTGTCAGCGGATATACCTTTCCTCAACTACGCGAATTAAAAGAACTACTGATTAATTCCGGAGTAAAAGCATGGAGGATATTCACCATTATCCCTATCGGACGGGCAAAAACGGATAAGGAATTACAACTAACCCCTAACCAATTCAAACAGCTATTTGATTTTATAAAAGAAACACGGAAAGAAGGCCGCATACGTCTTAACTACGGGTGCGAAGGCTTTCTGGGTTCATACGAATCAGAAGTCCGGGATCATTTTTTCTTTTGTCATGCAGGAATTTCAGTCGGATCAATCCTTGTAGACGGTTCTATTTCTGCCTGTCCGAATCTTCGTTCTAATTTCGTACAAGGAAATATTTATGATGACAATTTCATAGAAATCTGGAACAATAAGTATCAGCCTCATCGCGACCGCTCCTGGATGGAATCCGGTGAATGTAAGGACTGTAAACATTTCCGATATTGTTTGGGTAATGGAATGCACCTGCGCGATGAAAACGGAGAATTGTTATTTTGTCATCTGAAACGAATAATAGAAGGAGAATAATCAAACTCAATTTTTTAATCAAAATAGTTTTTTTAACACTTTGCACTTGCTTTGTCTAAATTTTTAGTCATATATTTACAGAAAATTAATTTCAACTATTTTGTCATGAAAAAAAGTTTGATATTTCTGCTATTGACACTACCTGTCATTACTTTTGCCCAGTTTAATATAAAAATCAATGGGGCAGCACCTGCTCCACAGGAAACATTGGATACTGCGGTTGTAAGAATCGGATATACTACATTTTCGGTTTCAGACACGACAAAAAAAGATAAACCATCTGAAGATTACCTGATTTTGGAGGTTGGAACAAAATATTCCAAATATTACAGTGATAACGCCAGAAGAAGAGATTCTCTTATGACAGCTGTCGTAGAACGCAGTGCAGGTACTGGGGGCAACAGGAACATCCAATTCACTCCGGAATTATTCAAATCTCACAATATCAAACAGGGAGGAGCCAGTGATGTTGTTTTCAAGAAACTCACTGAAAACAAACTTATGTACACAGCCTCTGTTGGACAAACGAATTACGAATACGAAGAGCCATTGAATGAAATGCAATGGAACATTGAAGCCGACACCATGACTATATTATCATTTTTGTGTCAGAAAGCGACAACTACTTTCAGAGGCAGGGCATATGAAGCCTGGTTTACCACAGAAATCCCGGTATTCAATGGCCCATGGAAATTTCATGGCTTACCCGGTCTTATTTTAAAAGTATCTGATAGTCAAAATGAATTCAGATTTGAATGTAATGAAATAACTCAGGAGCGTTCCCCGATCACCTATTCAAAAGAGAATTATGTAAAATCTTCACGAAAAGACTTCTTGAAAGTTCAAAAAAAGTTCAATGAAAATCCAATGGCATCCATAAGGGAATCAATGCCTGGGACAAACATGAGCATCCAAATAAAAGGAGCCGATGGTCAACCCATTGATCCTGAAAAATTCAAATTACCCTATAATCCAATAGAATTAGACTAATATTATTATGAAAAATCTTTTAACTATAACCATTTTATTTTGTTGTTCATCTTTGGTTTACTCTCAAGTGGTTGTAAGCTCAGCTCCAATCGGCGCAAGGACTAAAAATGACAAACCTAAATTTGATTCGGAAAAAGCATTTAACGCCACAATCAGATGCTACTATACTTTTTCCCAAAAGAATGAAAAATCCGGAAAAATAACACGAGTAGATACAATGGCACTCATAACCGGAAGCGCTCAATCAAAATTCTATAATCCGGCGAAATATACCCGGGACTCTATATTTGCATCCATACTAGGAAACATGAATCCAAATACAATTCAAAGTATCAGCGTATTAAAAGGTGAAAGCGCCGGAGATTTATCCGAGAAACCGGGAAATACATCTTCTACAAACGCAAATGACGGAGAATCTTATCAAATTTTCAAAGATCGCAACTCAAGTTCCTTATTATATATTGATTACGTCGGAATGCAAAGTGACAGTTATGGTTATAACGACAAACCAGAGTTTTCTTGGCAAATAACTCAGGACACCGCTTCTATATTAGGTTATCCCTGCCAAAAAGCAACAGTAAATTTCCGAGGAAGAGCATATGACGCATGGTTCTCTACCGACATTCCTATCAATGACGGCCCATGGAAGTTTATGAGTCTACCTGGGTTGATACTGAGAATAAATGATACCAAAAACTTATTTTGTTTTGAAATGATCGGAATCGAAAATATTACAGAACCCTTAGTCGTCCAATATCCTAACCCCAAATTTGAATGTAGCCGTAAACAATTCGAAGGGATGAAGAAAAAACAGAGCGGAGGAATGCAAATTAACGTTAATGGAGGAAATGTCACAATTGCCCAATCTCCAGGAAGTTATAACTACAACCCTATTGAACTGGATATTAAGTAATAAACTATTGTATAACTCAGTTCTATCTATGCTGAAATATTTTTACATTATTGTTTTTCTTTTCTGCCTCTCTCCTATTTTTGCTCAAACAGAAATCAAAGGAGTTATTACCAGCAACGAAAATGGTAAAGCTCTGGGAGGTATTAGTATCACCGTACAGGAACAAAAATCCTCAGGGATGCTCAGTTATGCCATTACAGACGAGAAAGGAAATTATAAGCTTAATTTTAAAAGTATTTCAGATAGCTTAGTTATTAATTTCTCAGGATTTAATATAAAAAAAGAATCCCAGGTAATCCGGAATCGTTCTCAAGAGTTCAATTTCAAGCTTTCAGCACAAGAAATTAACCTGAAAGAAGTAAAAATCACTCCTCCTAAGATTCGCCAGGTCGGCGATACATTGAATTATCTTGTTGACGGATATAAAGATGCAAATGATCGTACCATCGGTGATGTACTAAAAAAAATGCCGGGGATTGAGGTCAAAGAAAGTGGAGCTATCCTTGTCAACAATAAGCCTATCAATAAACTCTACATAGAAGACCTGGATTTATTACAGGGTCGTTACGGCATTGCGACAAATAATATCAATGCAAAAGACGTTGCTTCGGTTCAGGTATTGGAAAATCATCAGCCGATCAAAGCTCTTAAAGATAAGGTTTGGTCTGATGAAGCCGCTATTAATCTGAAACTGAAAGATTCCGCAAAAGGCACTTTAGTTGCCAATGGCATGCTGGGAGCCGGATTCAGTCCGTTTCTATGGAATAATGAGTTATTTTCCATGTATTTCGCCAAAGGAAGACAAAATGTAAACACTTATAAAGGAAACAATACCGGAGATGACGTATCCCGCGATCTGAATACGTTCTATTCATCCGATGCTAATCGTTTGAGTGACAATAGTTGGATGTCTGTACAATCCCCATCGACTCCTGCAATTAGCCAGAAACGGTATTTATCCAACAGAGTAAACTCCCTATCTATCAACAATTTATGGACAATCAAGAAGGATTATCAACTTAATGCTAATATCAACTACCTGAACGACCGTTTGGAAAAAGACAGCTATTCCCGTTCCACCTATTATTTACCGGGAGACAGCCTGTTGACTATTGATGAGAAGCTACATTCAAAGGCCCGTATCAACCAAGCGGAAGGAGAAATACAACTTAACAATAACGGCAGCAAATCTTACCTCAACAATCTCCTGAAGTTCAGCGGAAAATGGAACACAACAGATGGGAACGCCCTGAGTACGACTGATACTATCGGCCAACACCTGGATCATCCATCGTACAAATTAAGTAATACATTCCAATTGGTACAGAATAAATCCAATTCAACTATGAACATTTATTCTTTCAATGGCTACGCACGCGTTCCACAATCATTAACAGTACAACCGGTTTTATATTCTGATCTTTTCGACCAAAGTCAAAAATGGTCAGAAATGCAACAGGATCTGACTGCCGAAAATTTTCAAAGTTATAGCAATGTCTCCTGGCAACTCCAAACCGGAAGATGGAAACAGAATTATAAAGTCGGTTTCAATGCAGACATACAGCATCTGGATTCGGAATTGTATCCGGAAACTTCCGACGGAAAGCGAATTAACCCCTCTGATTCATTACTTAACGACCTGCAATACAATAAATATCAATGGTCTTTTGCTCCTTCATATACCTACGAACGTTACAAATTCCGGGCTTCGGTGGGATTACCGGTCAGCTACAATTTATTACATATAAACGACCATATATTATCCAATAAAGAAGATCACACAAGATTTTTCTTCAATCCGTCGATCTATTTGAGATACGAATTCGACGCTTACTGGAATACCGATATATCAGCAATGTACAATAACAGCCTTGGGGGAATAGACAACTCATATACCGGATATATCATGCGTTCATACCGTAACTTACTACGTAATGATGGAGACTTATTAGAACGGCAAATACAGAATTACAGTCTCAGTTTTAATTACAGGAATCCCATTCATGCATTCTTTGGCAACCTAAGAGCTACTTATTTCAATACAAAATCGAACTTGTTGTACGGAAGCGATTACCGTGGAATTTTAAGTGTTCGTCAAACATGGTCGATACCGAATCATACCGAAGGTTTCCGAATAGAGGAATATGTGAGCAAAGGTATAGATGCTATTGCTTCGACACTCTCATTGGGTGCATCTTACAACAATGCTCAATCCATGCAGATCAGTCAAAATGAAATGATCCGCTATAAAAGTGAAAATTATGAGATCAGTCCGGGGATTTCCACTAAATTACATTCCTGGTCGAGCCTTTCTTACCGGTTTTCCTTCGGCGAAAGTAAAAATAAGGTTCAAAACGATGTAAGTAACTTCAAACCGATAAGAACGACTTCTCAAAATGCCCAGTTAAACATTTTCCCGGTCAAAGGGCTGACAATCAACCTGGGGTATGAATACTTCTACAACAGCGCCATTGCTTCCGGCGACCGCACAATGTCGTTCCTGGATGCCGGAGCCAAATACAAATGGAAAGATCTGGAATTTAATTTAACCTATAATAACATCCTGAACGCTAAAGAATACATATCAGCTTCATATAGCGATATAAGTACCTACTATTATGCTTACGATTTACGTCCGGCTGAAGTATTACTAAAAGTACGTTTCAAAATAAAAGGCAAGTAATTGGATAATAAATCTATTTTTGTACCTTTGTATTCAATTTGAAAATTTTCAGTGTGTTCCGCGTAAAAAGGCTGTATTCGTTCATACTTGAAGCATTCCTGCCGCTATTATTAGTTACATTCGGCGTCTGTCTTTTCATTATGCTGATGCAATTCCTCTGGAGATATGTAGAGGATTTGGTCGGAAAAGGTATTGAAATGCAAGTGCTTGCCGAGATGTTTTTTTACGTGGCTTTATATCTGATCCCTACTACGTTACCTTTAGCCATACTTCTGGCATCCCTGATGACGTTCGGTAACCTCGGTGAACATTTTGAACTCCTTGCGATGAAAGCTGCGGGAGTATCTCTACTTCGTATTATGCGACCAATAATGGTCTTTCTTATTTTTGTAGTAGGAGCATCATTTCTTTTCCAAAACAACATAGTACCTGTGACTCAGGCAAAAATGTGGACTATGTTATCCTCCATCAAAAATCAAAAACCAGAACTTGAAATTCCTGAAGGAGTATTTTTTAAAGGAATTCCCGGTTACAATGTATATGTAATACATAAAGATAAAACAGGCGGAATGTTACGGGATCTGACGATATATGACTTTTCAAACGGGTTTGACGCTGTCCAAATTATTTTAGCCGATTCCGGAAAATTAAAAACGGCACAAGATAAACTTTCCCTGGTTTTGACTCTGTATAATGGTGAAACATTTCAAAATTACGGAAAGAAAAACGTCCGTTCCTCCGATGAAAAAATTCCATATCGCAGAGAGACGTTTTCAAAAAAAGAATCTATTATCACGTTTGACTCCAACTTCAATATGGGAGATGAGTCTTTCTTCAAAGACAGGGAAATCAGCAGGGGTATGCACCAGCTGGTAGCGTTTCTGGATTCAATTAGTATCGTATCCGACAGTATCGACTCTTCTTCTAAAGATTATTTTAAAAGACGTGTCTATACTGATGCTTTTAGAGTAAATCCTGAAGAGGAAGGAACTCCGGACATTAACACGACAAAAGCGCAAGACACACTAAATTTCACTAATTGGGATAATTATTTCAACAGTAAAAGCCTCAACTCACAAAGATCTCTCTTAGAAAGAGCTAAAGGTCGAGTCGAATCTTTTAAGGGAGAGCAGACGATGGATGGATTCCAGCAGTCTGACAGACTAAACAGAATTCGCCAACATAAAACCGAGATTCATAAACGATTCGCACTTGCTGTCGCATGTGTATTATTTTTCTTTGTCGGAGCTCCTCTCGGAGCAATTGTCAGGAAAGGTGGATTGGGAGTCCCTGCCGTACTTTCCGTAATTCTGTTTGTTTCATACTATACCATAGATATGTTCGGCCTGAAAATGGTTCGCCAGGAAATATGGCCGGTTTGGCAAGGGATGTGGCTTAGTACCCTTTTCCTGATCATTCCCGGAGCTATTCTCACATATAAGGCCGTCAACGACTCTGTAATGATGAATCCGGATGTATGGAAAGACTTTTTCCTCCGGTTCTTCGGCAAACGCGAGGTACGTAATTATCAACGCAAAGAAGTTATCATTACTCCTCCCGATTACGAAAAAGATATAAATGATATTAAGGAACTTTCCACAATGTGTACTCAATATATTGAGAATAGCAATAAACCTTTAAGCTACAGTTTTCTTTGGAAAAACGGATTCCAGAACGAAGCCCTGCAATCTATCATCAATAAAGAAGAGAATATTGTCGAAGATCTAAGAAATAGTTCCGAGAATCTGATTCTTGGGAAATTAATGGATTACCCTATTATCAAACAAGGATATCCGGATTTTCTTGACAAAGCTCCGGTCAGAGTAGCATGTGCTATCCTGTTCCCTATTGGATTCTCGATCTACCTTATAAGTATTTATAAAAGAAAACACATCAAACAGGACGTGAGCACGATTATAAAAGTGAATAATGATTTAATAAAAGAGTTATGTTCAAATTAAACACTATAGATGAAGCGATCTGTGATTTCCGGGAAGGGAAATTCCTTATCGTTGTGGATGACGAAGACCGTGAAAATGAAGGCGATTTCATTATTGCCGCAGAGAAAATCACTCCTGAAAAAGTAAATTTCATGCTGACTCATGGACGAGGACTACTTTGCGCCCCAATCACAGAAGAAAGATGCGAAGAACTGGAGCTCGAAATGCAAACATCCCGCAACACTTCTGTTTATGACACTCCATTCACTATCACTGTCGATAAAATAGGAGGCGGGTGTACGACCGGGGTTTCAATGTACGACCGTGCCGAAACAATTAAGGCCTTGGCCAATCCCGACACCACCGTTTCGGACCTGGCACGTCCCGGACACATAAGTCCTCTCCGCGCACGTTCCAGGGGAGTTCTAAGAAGAGCTGGCCACACCGAAGCAACCGTCGACCTGGCCCGGCTTGCCGGCTTATATCCCGCGGGCGCCCTCATTGAAATCATCAATGAAGACGGTACCATGGCCCGGTTGCCGGATCTGATTGAAGTCGCAAAAAAATTCGATATAAAAATAATTACGATTAAAGACCTCATAGCCTATCGGTTGAAAAAAGAATCCCTGGTTGAAAAAGGAGAAACGGTCGATATGCCTACACAATACGGGCATTTCAAACTAACTCCTTTCCGTCAAAAATCCAATGGATTGGAGCACATCGCATTGGTTAAAGGCAATTGGAAGCCGGAAGAGGCCGTAATGGTCCGTATGCACTCATCCTGCGCTACCGGAGATATCTTCGGATCTATGCGTTGTGAGTGCGGGGAACAACTACACAAAGCCATGAGTATGATTGAAAAAGAAGGTAAAGGCGCTATTGTTTATCTCAACCAGGAAGGACGGGGAATAGGTCTGATGGACAAAATGCGTGCATACAAATTACAGGAAGACGGATTAGACACTGTGGATGCAAACATTCATCTCGGACATGACCCCGACGAACGGGACTATGGCGTTGGCGCTCAAATACTTAGAGAAATAGGTGTGTCGAATATCAGGTTGATGACCAACAATCCCGTCAAACGCGCAGCGTTGGAAGGATACGGCCTACAAATCGTAGAGAATATTCCGATAGAAATTCCACCTAATCCTTACAACCAATTCTACATGCATACAAAAAAAGAAAGGATGGGGCACGTATTGAAGAATATTAAATAAATTCTTCTTTTTTTTCATTTTATTCTTTAATTTTGTAGCCTCAAATCAATTAATCCTTTCAAAATATTATATCATGTCGCAAGTTTCCGATCGTTTAGCAGCGTTGTCTCCTTCTGAGACTCTTGCTATGTCCCAGAAAAGTAATGAACTTAAGGCTCAGGGTATCGACGTCATCAACCTTAGTGTTGGAGAACCTGATTTCTTTACACCTGACCACATCAAAGCGGCGGCACACAAAGCCATTGATGACAATTTTTCTTTTTACTCTCCGGTGCCGGGATATCCTGTCCTGAGAAATGCAATTGTTGCAAAATTGAAAAAAGAAAATAATCTGGAATATAAGCCTGAACAAATCGTCTGCGCCAACGGAGCCAAACAAGCTGTTTGTAACGTGGTATTATCTGTTGTTGGCCCTGGAGACGAAGTAATCGTACCAGCCCCATATTGGGTAAGTTATGTTGAAATGGTAAAATTAGCAGAAGGTACTAATGTTATCATTTCTGCCGGTATCGAACAGGATTTCAAAATTACAGCAGCACAATTGGAAGCTGCAATCACACCTAAAACAAAAGCAATCATATTGTGTTCTCCGTCCAATCCGACAGGAAGTGTATACACACGCGATGAACTAAAAGCGCTTGCCGATGTATTGGCAAAATATCCGAAAATCGTCATTATTTCAGATGAAATCTACGAACACATAAACTATGTCGGAAAACATGAAAGTATTGCTCAGTTTGAAAACGTGCGCGATCGCGTCGCTATCATCAACGGAGTATCCAAAGGTTATGCTATGACCGGCTGGCGTATCGGCTGGGTAGCAGCCCCTCAATGGATCGCTTCTGCATGCAATAAATTGCAAGGACAATATACTTCAGGCCCTAACTCCGTTGCACAAAAAGCATCAGAAGTTGCGTATACCGGTCCGCAGGATTGCATAGAAACAATGCGCAAAGCTTTTGAGCGCCGTCGCGACCTGATGGTCAAATTAGGGAAAGAAGTTCCGGGATTCAAGGTCAACAAACCCGATGGAGCTTTCTATTTATTTCCTGACTGCAGCTATTATTTAGGTAAATCATTCAATGGTAAAAAAATAGAAACCTCAGCCGACCTGGCCATGTATCTGTTAGAAGAAGGACACGTTGCCTGCGTTGGGGGAGCGGCTTTCGGAGCTCCCGAATGTATTCGTTTTTCCTATGCGACATCTGATGAAAACCTGGTAGAAGCCATGAGGCGAGTTAAAGAAGCATTAGCTAAATTGGCATAATTCAAACAAATTGCTTAATTTTGTGAAATATTAAACAAACGATATGTCTGTACAGAAAAAAATAAAAAATGCCCTTGTTTCGGTGTATCACAAAGACGGTTTAGATGAAATACTGACAAAATTACATCAGGAAGGTGTTTCTTTCATTTCTACGGGAGGAACACAAGAATTTATCGAATCTTTGGGATACCCATGTAAATCGGTCGAAAGTCTGACCGGTTATCCGTCAATCCTTGGAGGAAGAGTAAAAACTCTGCACCCGAAAGTTTTCGGAGGAATCCTGACCCGTCGTGATAACGAGTCGGATGTAAAACAGATAGCCGAATACGAGATACCTGAAATCGATCTGGTAATCGTAGACCTCTACCCTTTCAGAGAAACAGTTGCTTCCGGAGCTGATGAACAATCCATCATCGAAAAAATCGATATCGGCGGTATATCGCTGATCCGCGGAGCTGCAAAAAATTTCAAAGACGTATTGATCGTTGCAAGCAAAGACCAATATGCTCCTCTGTACGACTTATTATGTGAAAAAGGTGCGGAAACTACCATCGAAGAACGTAAATGGTTTGCAAAAGAAGCATTCGCAGTCTCTTCCGGCTATGATTCTGCTATTTTTAATTATTTCGATGGCACCGCCGGTTCTGTATTCCGTTGTGCGGTAGATAATCCGAAAGCTTTACGTTACGGAGAAAATCCTCATCAAAAAGGATTTTTCTATGGCGATTTCGAAGCAATGTTCGAACAACTGCAAGGTAAAGAAATATCTTACAATAACTTACTGGATATAGACGCTGCTGTCACCCTGATTTCTGAATTTGATGAAATAACTTTTGCTGTACTCAAACACAATAATGCTTGTGGTATAGCATCCCGTCCAACCGTACTGGAAGCATGGAACGAGGCTCTGGCTGGAGATCCCGTTTCTGCATTCGGAGGTGTATTGATCACAAACGGAGTAATAGACAAAGCTGCTGCCGAAGAGATCAACAAGATATTCTTTGAAGTGGTTATCGCTCCCGATTATGACACCGATGCCCTTGAAATTCTGATGCAAAAGAAAAACAGGATCATCCTGATTCAGAAAACAAACGTCCAAAATACGCTTCAATTCAGATCATTACTTAACGGAGTTCTGGCTCAGGATAACGATTTAAGTATTCAAACAGAAGCAGACCTGAAACCAGCAACAAACAAAAAGCCTACTTCCAATGAAATCGAGGACTTATTGTTTGCCAACAAACTGGTGAAAAACACCAAATCAAATGCAATCATACTGGTAAAAAACAAACAGTTATGCGCTAGCGGAGTCGGACAAACCTCCCGCGTAGATGCATTAAAACAAGCCATCGAAAAAGCTGCTTCTTTCGGATTCGACCTGAACGGAGCCGTAATGGCTTCGGATGCATTTTTCCCATTCCCTGATTGCGTAGAAATAGCAGGTAATGCCGGTATTACAGCTGTTGTTCAACCCGGCGGTTCTATAAAAGATGAACTTTCTATTGAATATTGTAACCAACACAATATCTCAATGGTTATGACAGGCGTCAGACACTTTAAACACTAAACAAATGGGATTATTTTCTTTCACACAAGAAATAGCGATGGACCTTGGGACTGCTAACACGATTATCATCTCGAATGGTAAGATTGTAGTCGATGAGCCCTCTGTTGTCGCGTTAGATCGAAGAACAGACAAACTGCTGGCTATCGGAGAAAAAGCCAGACAAATGCACGGAAAAACACATGAAAACATAAAGACAATCCGTCCGTTGAGAGACGGGGTGATTGCCGACTTCTATGCCGCGGAACAAATGATCCGCGGAATGATCAAAATGATTCCCAGCGGGAACAGATTATTTTCACCTTCTCTAAGGATTGTCGTTTGTATACCTTCAGGTAGCACGGAAGTAGAGCTCAGGGCTGTACGCGACTCTGCCGAACATGCCGGCGGACGCGACGTCTATATGATTTACGAACCTATGGCAGCCGCAGTCGGTATCGGACTCGACGTTGAGGCTCCGGAAGGAAATATGATCGTCGATATAGGTGGTGGAACTACTGAAATTGCGGTAATCTCGTTAGGTGGTATCGTATCCAATAAATCGATCCGTATTGCCGGTGATGACCTTACTGCCGACATTATCGACCATATGGGACGCCAACACAACATGAAAGTCGGGGAAAGAACAGCCGAATTGATCAAAATTAATGTCGGTTCGGCAATGCCTAACCTGCCTACTCCTCCCGAAGACTATGTCGTATATGGTCCTAACAGGATGACAGCCTTGCCAATGGAAGTTCCTGTATCTTATCAGGAAATTGCTCATTGCCTGGACAAATCTGTTTCGAAAATTGAAACCGCTATTCTCAGCGCTTTGGAACAAACCCCGCCTGAACTTTATGCCGATATCGTAAGAAACGGTATATATCTTGCTGGTGGTGGCGCACTTCTTAAGGGATTGGATCAACGCTTAATGGAAAAAATCAATATCCCCTTTCATATTGCAGAAGACCCATTACATGCTGTTGCAAAAGGTACCGGAATTGCATTGAAAAATATCAATAAATTTAATTTCCTAATAAGATAACAGTGTAGTGCGAAACCTGATCAATTTCATAGTCAAGAATATACATTGGCTGTTTTTCTTGTTCTTGATATTTATTTCAACCTTATTAATGGTTAATAATAATGAGTACCAGCGTAGTAAATACCTGACACTCGAAAATGAAATTGTGGGTAAAGTATATGCAGTTGCAGATAATATCAGTTCTTATATCGGTCTCAAGACCACCAATGATGAACTGATGAAATATGCCTCCGGACTGGAAGAAAAGATACAACTCCTTGAATACCAGCTACAAGAGGCTAATTTAAACGGAGATTCGACTTTATTCTTAGCGGATTCAATCAGTCTGCCGTATGAATTCATTCCGGCCAGAATAGTCTATAAAAATACGTCCGGTGTAGAGAATCTTATTACCTTGAATAAAGGAAGTAACCAGGGCGTCAAACAGGATATGGGAGTCATGGGCTCATCTGCACACGGGGTAATTGGAATTATCAGGAATGTTACTCCCAATTTTTCCACGGTCATCCCGATTCTGAATCCTAAGTTCAAACTCAGTTGTAAGATTAAAGAAAGCACCTATTCCGGGCCTCTGGTATGGGATCATCGGGATATTCGTTATGCTACCCTCGAAGAATTACCAAGACACGTAGAGGCAAATCCCGGCGACACAGTGGTTACCAGTGGAAATTCGGCTATTTTCCCGGAAGGTATCCCTATAGGAATCGTGGAAAACACTAAAAAAGAAAAAAATGACAACTTCAATTCGATAAGGGTAAAACTCTTTATCAATATTGGAGATATCAATCATGTTCTGATTGTAAAGAATAACTATAGAGAAGAACAATTAAACCTGGAAAGAAACGAAAATGTCAATTAAGTGGATAAGTCAAACATTGCTATTTTTCTTCCTCATACTCCTTCAGGTATGGGTTTTCAATCAGGTACACCTGTTTGGCGTGGCAATGCCTTTGGTTTATCTCTATTTTATTCTCAGCCTACCGGTTCCCATGAATCGTAATCTGGTAATGTTTTTATCTTTCGTACTAGGACTTTCGATCGATATTTTTTTATATACCCTGGGAATGCATGCTTTGGCAGCAACTGTTGCTGGTTTTTCAAGGGATTATTCTCTTAATTTATTTACATCAAGGGAAATGCCGAATGAATATGTTCCCTCTGTCGGATCATTAGGGTTTGTTACTTATCTTAAATACTCTGGTTCTATCGTTCTGTTACACCATATTGTTTATTTTGTTACAGAATCGTTGTCTCTATTCGATCCGATCAACCTGCTTTTGAGAATTGTAGGAAGTTTCGTTCTTACAATGATTATAATTCTTGCTTTTGAAGGTGTTAACTCTGATATTTTTAAAAAGTGAGCAAGCAAAAAATCGATCTGGATTCAAGGAAATATGTAATCATCGGGAGTATCTGTGTGGTCATTTTCATTTATCTGGCACAATTGTTTTACATTCAGGTAATCAGGGATGACTACAAGATCATGGCCGATAATAACGCATTCCTAAAAAAAACAATTATCCCTTCCCGAGGAATGTTGTATGATAGAAATGGTAAATTATTAGTATTCAACCAGCCATCGTACGACTTAGCTGTTGTTATGAAAGAAGTCCGGCCTTTTGATACATTGGAATTTTGTAGTATTGTCAATATTTCGAAAGATTTCCTGATAAAACGTTTCTCAGAAATCAAGAATCGCAAATCGAATCCCGGATATTCACCATATTTACCACAAACCTTAGTACAACAACTAGGAGATAAAGAATTCGGTATATTACAGGAATTTCTATATAAATTTCCCGGTTTTTATATTCAGAATCAGGCCGTACGAAAGTATAACTATCCTCATGCTGCCCATTTATTAGGATATATCGGACCGGCAGACCCACAAAATCTCATTAATGACAGCTATTACGCACAGGGAGATTATCTTGGAAAAAGCGGAGTTGAACGTTCATACGAATCTATACTACGAGGCGAGAAAGGAGCTGAAGTACTCCTGAGGGACTCTCGTGGGCGAATTAAAGGAAAGTATGAAGACGGAGCCTATGATAAGGAGCCTGTTTCAGGAAAGGATCTGACTTTATCTATTGACATTGAACTGCAAAAATATGGGGAAGAACTTTTGCATAATAAGATGGGCGCTATCGTCATGCTAGAACCCTCCACCGGAGAAATATTATGTATGGTAGTCAAACCCGATTATGATCCTTCCCTATTTGTTGGTCGGCAATATGGGAACAATTACATGCAATTATTAAATGACCCGGCAAAACCGTTATTTAACAGGGCATTAACCGGGACTTACTCTCCCGGTTCTACATTCAAAACAGCACAAGGACTTACTTTCCTACAGGAAGGAATCATTGTGCCGGAAACCCAGTTTACTTGCTACCATGGCTTTTCGGCTTCGCCCAAAAATAAGCCTGCCTGTCACGGACATTATTCGCCCTTGGCATTACAATATGCAATATGTACATCGTGTAATTCATACTTTTGTTGGGGTCTGAAAAACATGCTGGAAAACCGCAAAAAATACGGCAGTACTAAAAATGCATTGGATCGCTGGCAAGAATTCATGAAAGGACAAGGATTCGGGCGCAAACTGGGAGTAGACCTTCCTTTTGAAAGAAGTGGTTTTATGCCGAATTCCGAATTTTACGATAGGCAGTATAAAGGCAGATGGAATGCTTTTACTGTCATTAATATCGCTATCGGACAAGATGCTACAGAAGCAACTCCAATACAAATATGTAATTTAGCAGCACAAATAGCTAATAGAGGCTATTTCTATACACCCCACGCCGTCAGAAAAATAACAGACGGAGAAATCGATACCCTATACACAAGAAAACATTATACCGGAATCGATCGTGTCCATTATGACCCAATCATAGCAGGGCTTCGCCAGGCTGTAACAGAAGGAACCTGTTGGGGCGCCTTCATACCAGATATCGAAGTTTGTGGAAAAACAGGAACTGTTCAGCACCTCAGGGGAAAAGACCATTCTGTTTTTATAGGGTTTGCGCCAAAAGATAATCCGAAAGTAGCAATTGCCGTCTATGTCGAAAAAGGAGGGTTTGGTGCAGAATTTGCAGTGCCGATAGGACGATTGATGATAGAAAAATATCTGAGAGGAAATATTTCAGATATAAGCAGATGGTTTGAATCCAATGTATTGAATAATATACCAGCAGGAAGAAAAAGTGCCGTACAGGAGGATCAACATATGGAAGACAATTGATTGGTGGACAATAGGCTTGTACTTCATCCTCATTATAGCAGGATGGTTAAGCATCTATGGAGCCGGTTACGACTTTGACCGCGTCGATTTATTCGACTTGTCGGGCAGGGCTGGTAATCAATTGATGTGGATGATGGTCTCCGTCGTTGCCGGATTCAGTATTGTCATGGTAGAAAACGACTGGTATGATGTCTTTGCATATTGGATATACGGATTTATCATTCTCCTATTAATCGCGACAATATTCCTGGCTCCGGATATAAAAGGTTCTCGATCCTGGTTGGTGCTTGGACCTGTAAATTTGCAAACTGCCGAATTTTCGAAGTTTGCCACAGCATTAGCATTAGCAAAATTCATGAATCAGTACAAATTCAAATTAATGGATTTGAAGAATTTTGCGGTTGTCCTGGCCTTGATTGTTGCCCCGATGCTTCTTATTCTCTTGCAACATGAAACAGGATCCGCCTTAGTCTTCCTCGCTTTTTTCTTTATGTTATACCGCGAAGGAATGCCTGGAAGTTTTCTCCTTATCGGATTCTGTGCGATCCTTTTCTTTATTCTGAGTATAAAATTTGCAGATATTTCTATTGGAGATGCTATCGTCGGAGAAATGGTAGTACTATTGTTGGTACTTGCTATTGTTGCTGGTTTATTATATAGAGTAAAAAAAGACCGGGAAATCGAAAAGTACGCCTTAATAGGAATACTTGGCCTGTTGATTATTACTACCGGCATTTACATATTCTATCCATACAATTTGAATTATGCCCTGTTAGGGATTCTGGGTGTTGTTTTTGTATTCCTGCTTTGGCTAGCGGTCAAATACTGGCTGAAAGACTATTTATTAATCGCCTCATTCGCTCTATTCTCAGTCATTTTCTTATTTTCGGTAGACTATGTTTTTAACAATGTCCTTGAACCTCACCAACAATCCCGGATACAGGTGACTCTGGGAGTGAAAGACGATCCCGGAGGTGCGGGATATAATGTCAATCAATCGAAAATTGCGATTGGATCCGGCGGGTTCTGGGGCAAAGGGTATCTTAACGGAACTCAGACCAAATTAAAGTATGTGCCGGAACAGGATACTGACTTTATTTTCTGTACAGTTGGAGAAGAAAAAGGCTTTTTCGGCTCATCTATTGTACTAGGATTATTCCTGGCACTCACCATTCGCCTGATTTTTCTGGCTGAACGACAACGTTACAGATTTAATCGCATATATGGTTATAGTGTCGCATGCATCATTTTTTTTCATGTAGTAATAAATATAGGTATGGTCATCGGAATAACTCCCGTTATCGGTATCCCTCTTCCTTTTTTCAGCTATGGAGGTTCTTCTCTTCTTGCTTTTACAATCCTGCTTTTCATCTTTCTTCGTCTGGATGCCGGGCGAAGTGAACGTCTGTAATTTTTATGTTATACAACACACAACACAAAACAGCACACAACACAACTAACTAACCAACAATGAATTAACAATAGTTAATTAAGATTAGTTCACCATTACTGTTTTTTTTTAACCTACAATAATTTGGTTTTTTTTATCAAAAGGCCGTTCTTTGCATAACAAAATTCTCGTTTTGTTTAACAGAACCACCATTTTTTCATGGAAAAAACACTTGTCATTCTTAAGCCATGCACGATTCAACGAGCGATTATCGGAGAAATAATCAATCGTTTTGAAAAGAAAGGCTTGGTTTTAATCGGAATGAAGATGACGTGGTTAACTGATGAGATCCTTAGTGAACATTATTCACATCTGAAGTCAAAACCGTTTTTTAAACGTGTGAAAGATTCTATGATGATCTGTCCGGTAATCGTCTGTTGCTGGCAAGGAAAAAATGCGATCGAAGTAATTCATAAAATGGCTGGAGCAACCAATGGAAGAGATGCTCTACCAGGAACAATACGAGGAGATTATAGCATGAGTGTGCAGGAGAACATCGTTCACACCTCCGATTCGCCGGAAACTGCGGAAGTAGAGTTAAAACGTTTTTTTCATCCTGATGAAATATTTCAATACACACCTTTGTTGATGTCAAACTTGTACGCTAACGATGAAATATAATTCATATCTCTTCGTTGTACAAAAAAAGATTATGTGATGATTCATTTTACAAAAACTATTATTTTTTTATTAATTCTGACTTTAACCCCATCGATTGCTGTCATGGGCCAGAAAGCTGAAGTAAAGAAAATCGAAAGTAAACCCTTAATAAAAAATCCTAGCGAACTTACTGCTGATAAAGAAACCCTTAAAAGAGAACTGATTGTTGTCGATTCTGCAATGATGGAACTGCAATTGGAAGATGAAGAAGAAGAATTTCCAGCTGATGATATCTATGACGGAAGTTGGAATACTGAACACGTCAAAGCCTATGGAGACACAGCGATTCCGGATTCATTCACAATAGACGTCAGTGGTTTCGTTATTCCATTTGAAGGAAAAGTTACATCTAAATTTGGTCCCCGCAAAAGAAGATTCCACTACGGAACAGATATCAAATTACAAGTTGGCGATACCGTACGTGCCGCTTTCGACGGAAAAATTAGAGTACAACGCTATGAAAGAAGAGGTTACGGGTATTTCCTTGTATTACGACACTCTAATGGCTTGGAAACCGTATACGGACACCTTTCTAAATTTCTGGTAGAACCGGATCAAATCGTAAAAGCCGGAGAACCAATCGGACTTGGAGGTAACACAGGAAGATCATATGGCTCTCATTTGCATTTTGAAATGCGTTTCTTAGGACAGGCTATCGATACGCAAACCATTGTCGACTATGAAAATGCATCTACCTACGATGATTATTATGTATTCCATAAAAATAAAGTCAATACAAATAATAAGTTCGCATCCGGAAACGGAGTTATTTACCACCGCATAAAATCCGGAGATACTTTGGGCGCTATCGCAAGAAGATACGGAACAACAGTAACTCAAATATGTCGGCTTAACGGAATAAAATCCAATAAAACACTACGAATAGGAAGCTCACTACGCTGCAGTTAAATTATCTAAAATATTAAGTACAGAGAACACAGAGTTTGATACTCTGTGTTCTCTGTGTTTAAATCCTATGATATTCATAACTTTTTCATTATCTTTGCAGCTGATAAAATTCAACTATGAACACTAATCAACAATTTGACACTGTCATAGCTATTTGCAGGGAAATTTTTGAGAAAAAACTCAAAGATTACGGATCTTCCTGGCGTATTATGCGGCCGGCATCAATAACGGATCAGATTTTCATCAAGGCCAACCGTATAAGAAGCTTGGAAATCAAAGGTAACAGTAAAGTAGGCGAAGGAATCAAACCCGAATTCATTGCCATTGTCAATTATGGAGTTATAGGTCTTATACAATTACAGTTAGGTTTTGCAGACACAACTGATCTTAGTGTTGAGAAAGCGTTGGAATTGTATGATAAGTATATCAATGAAACAAAAGAACTGATGTATGCTAAGAATCATGATTATGATGAAGCATGGAGAAGTATGCGTATCAGTTCATATACAGACTTAATCTTAACAAAGATTTATCGCACCAAACAAATCGAGAAAAATGACGGACAAACCCTTATTTCGGAAGGGATTGACGCTAATTACATGGATATGATCAACTATGCTTTATTTGGTTTGATTAAATTAGAATTTGAAGAAAATGAAACTATCTGAAAAAGTAAAAAAAATATCAGTTGAAATCTCCCGGATTATTTTAGGGTGTGTTTTTATTTTTTCCGGATTTGTCAAAGCTGTAGATCCTCTGGGAAGTACTTATAAATTCCAGGATTATTTCACGGCATTTGGATTAGATTCTTTGAGCTTTTTCGCTCTTCCGGCATCATTTTTCCTTTCCGCACTGGAATTTGCACTGGGAGCTTTTTTACTGTTGGCGGTTTATCGCAGGTTCACAACTATTATGACATTACTATTTATGTCCTTCATGACCTGCCTGACTCTCTATCTTGCGATTGCCAATCCGGTTAGCGATTGCGGTTGCTTTGGGGATGCTCTTGTTATTACGAACTGGGAAACATTTTACAAGAATATTATATTAATGGTATTTACCATTATTGCATTCCTCTGGTACAAATTAATGACTCCGGCTTTCTCTGAAAAGACAGTATCTCTGGTTACGTTATACATCATTGTATTTATACTGGGAATCTCAGTGTATTGTTATCGTAATCTACCTATCCTGGATTTCAGACCATACAAAATCGGCAATAATATCCCTGAAAAGATGGCAACTCCGGAAGGAGCTCCTCATGATGTATACGAAACTACATTCACTTATGAAAAAGATGGAGTGAAAAAAGAATTCACATTGGAGAACTATCCGGCAAACGATCCGACATGGACATTTGTAGATTCAAAGTCCGTTCTGGTAAAAAAAGGCTATACCCCTCCTATTCATGATTTTACAATTACGACAATGACAGGAGAAGAAATTACGGATCTGGTATTGATGGATACGACTTACTCTTTCTTACTGATTTCATATAGACTGGATAAGGCAAGCGATTCTGATGCCGATAAGATCAACGAATTATACGATTACGCTCAAAAATTCGGTTACAAATACTATATGCTGACCGCGTCTACTCCTGATCAGATTGTAGACTGGGCTGAAAACACCGGAGCAGAATACAAAATCTGTACGACAGATGGTATCACTTTAAAAACTATCATTCGCTCAAATCCAGGAATGATGCTTATAAAAAATGGAACCATCATCAATAAATGGGCATATCGCAACCTGCCTAACGGAAATATCCTTGAGCTACCACTCAATGAAACATCTCTTGGAACAATTCCACCGAACAGGGATATTCAGAATGTATTGTATTGCGCAATCATGCTAATAGCACCTCTGGCAATAATATTTGCATTGGATCGTATACGCTCGCGAAAAAAAGAAGATTAATTTTTAATTACTAAATATAATTCTAAAAATGAGAAAAAATATTGTAGCAGGAAACTGGAAAATGAACAACAACCTGCAAGAAGGCCTTACCCTGGCAAAAGATTTGGAAGCTGCATTGAAAGGCAAAAAAGTAAACTGTGACGTAATCATCGGAACTCCATTCATTCATCTTGCCACTGTTGCTACGGCAATCGATACTAATTTGATTGGAGTATCGGCTCAAAACTGTGCAGACAAAGCTTCTGGAGCTTACACCGGAGAGGTTTCCGCTGCTATGGTAGCTTCTACCGGAGCAAAATATGTAATTCTTGGCCATTCAGAACGCAGAACATACTACGGGGAGACTGATGCTATCCTGAAAGAAAAAGTAGCATTGGCGCTTGCAAATGGCTTAACTCCTATTTTCTGTATCGGAGAAGTATTAGAAGAAAGAAATGCAGGAAAACATTTCGAAGTCGTTGAAACTCAAATCCGTGAGGGTTTATTCAATCTTTCTCCTGAAGATTTCGGCAAAATCGTATTGGCTTACGAACCGGTATGGGCTATCGGTACAGGTGTAACTGCTACTTCTGACCAAGCTCAGGAAATGCATGCATTCATCCGCAAAACTTTAGTTGCAAAATACGGAGAAGCTATTGCTAACGACACTTCAATCCTTTACGGAGGCAGCTGTAACGCAGGTAATGCAAAAGAATTATTTACAAACCCTGATGTTGACGGCGGACTTATCGGAGGCGCTTCTTTAGGAGTCGACAAATTTATGCCTATTATTGAAGCTTTCTAAAATGAATTTTAGAACACTTATCATATTATTATTCTTGTGCCTGTGCGGAATTTCCTTACAGGCACAGGATAACACAATCATTACGGAACTGCAATCAAACGATTATCAAGGTTCAAAAGGTGTTGTACGTATCACTGCCGACCCGGGAATAAACAGTCTGATCGGTAGTCCGTGGAAAAATTCTTTAACAAAAGATTCCGAATATCTGAAAGTTCCCGGATACCGTGTACAGACTTTCTCAGGGAATGATTCACGTACTTCCAGGGATGAAGCATATAGGAAAGAACGATTAGTTAAAGAGGCTTTTCCTGACATAAAAACTTATATTGAATACCGTTCGCCAAGATGGAGCTTGCGTGTCGGAGACTTCCGCACCAAAGAAGAAGCAATGGTATTCCTACAGGAGTTAAAACAAGCCTTTCCTGAATTAGGAAAAGAAATGTACGCCGTAAAGGTGGATGAAGTAAACATTCCTGTTAATAATCAAAATTAAATCATGGAATTAAGCGCAGAAGACATTAAACGAAAAGAAGAATTAGCTTTTCATTACAAACGTATACTTGAATTGCTGGGAGAAAATCCAGACCGTGAAGGCCTGTTGAAAACTCCCGAAAGGGTAGCCAAGGCTATGATGTTCCTTACTAAAGGTTATACCCAGGATCCTGCAAAGATATTATCTTCTGCTGTTTTTATTGAAGATTACAAACAAATGGTAATCGTAAAAGATATTGATTTCTTTTCCATGTGTGAACACCACATGTTACCATTCTTCGGGAAAGCACACGTTGCTTATATCCCACGTGAAGCCGTGACCGGCCTAAGTAAAATTCCCCGTGTTGTAGATGTTTTTGCAAGAAGATTGCAAATACAAGAGCGATTAACTACTCAAATCAAAGATTGCATCCAAAAAACGCTGAATCCACTTGGAGTAATGGTTGTAATCGAAGCCCAGCATATGTGCATGCAAATGAGAGGAGTAGAAAAACAAAACTCAGTTACTACGACATCGGATTTCACAGGTATTTTTGACCAGGCTAAAACAAGAGAAGAATTTATATCCCTCATACGCAACGGTAAATGAAACGTTTAGCCTCCTTTATTATCTGTCTGCTCTTTTTTGCAGGGTTATCCGCCCAACAAAAAGAAATTCATTTTAAAATTCTGGAAACGACAGATATACATGGAAATTATTTCCCTTATGATTTCATCGATGAAAAACCCGGAAAAGGAAGTCTTGCCCGGGTTTCAACATATCTGAAGCAGGAACGGGAAAAATACGGAAATCGTTTATTGATGCTGGATAACGGAGATATCTTACAAGGCCAGCCTTCGGCTTATTACTACAATTATGTAGATACTGTGTCCCAACACCTTTGCCCTAGAATCCTCAATTACATGGGCTATAACGCCGGTACTGTCGGAAATCATGATATCGAAACCGGGCCTAAGGTTTATGACCGTCTCGTAAATCAATCTAATTTTCCATGGTTAGCCGCCAATGCCGTTTTCGATGAAGGCAAAGGAACCGGAAGTTATTTCAATCCATATACAATATTTGAAATCGAAGGCGTTAGAATAGCCGTCCTGGGCATTATTACTCCGGGGATTCCAATCTGGTTGCCTAAAAGCCTATGGCCTGACATGCACTTTGAAGATGCTCAAAAAACGGCAGCCCAATGGGTTACTATACTAAAAAACAAAGAAAAAGCCGATGTTATCATAGGTCTATTCCACCTCGGAATGAATGGTAATGTATTAGCAAATGGTCTGAATGAAGGACAAGGTTACAATATGGCGCGCGAAATTCCCGATTTAGACATTGTACTTATCGGTCATGACCATAGGGAGGCCATGCGGGAAATTTTCAATTTGCAAGGAGAACAAGTCGTTATTATCAATGCCGGTCCTCATGGGAACAATGTCGGTGATGTAGAGTTGACTGTTAAAATGAATAACGGAAAAATTACAGGGAAATCAATTACCGGCAAATTAGTCGATATGGCTAATTTAGAACCGGATCCTGAGTTTATGATAAAATTCAAACCTGATTTTGAAGCGGTAAAAACCTTTGTCTCCGAAAAAATAGGAACAGCAACAGAATCTTTTCGTTCCCGCGATGCTTATTTTGGGCCGTCTACTTTCGTAGATCTTATCCACCGGGTACAATTAGAACTGACTGGCGCCGATATTTCGTTTGCAGCTCCCCTATCTTACGATACAAAGATTGGAAAAGGAGACTTATTTGTCTCCGACATGTTCAAACTATATAAATATGAAAATTTCCTGTATACAATGACTCTTAGCGGACAGGAAATCAAAGATTTTCTGGAAAGCTCCTATTCTATTTGGGTCAATCAAATGTCGAATCCTCAAGATCATCTGTTTTTATTAAAGAAAAATGACTCCGGAAGATCACAATTTATTCATCCCACATACAACTTTGATTCCGCAGCAGGTATCAGTTACACTGTAGACGTAACGAAACCGGCCGGTCAAAGAATTACAATGGGGAAAAAACTTAATAACGGCAAAGCCTTTGAATCAGACCAGAAATATAGTGTTGCAGTTAATTCCTACAGAGGAAACGGTGGCGGAGGGCACCTTACTAATGGTGCAGGTATCTCAATGAACGAGCTCCCTTCCCGGATCGTGACCTCTACTCCGGTAGACTTCCGATATTATATGATGGAATGGATAAAAAAGAATAAGATAATACAACCTGAAATTATCAGTGATTGGAAGTTTATACCGGACAGATTGGTAAAACCAGCTACAGAACAGGATTATCAATTATTATTCGGAAGAAAAATTAATCCTTAACCTCTTCATAATCCACATATTCTCCTTCATCTTTTGTGATGATCTTTTTAGGAGCCGGATTAGATCGGGATTGCTGAGAATTTGTACTTTGCTTTGCTTGTTGTGATTGAGGTTGCTTTTTGGATGGCCGGCCTAAAAAAGCCTGAAAGAAAAATCGTATTACAGAGAACCCAAACACGAAAATAAAAAGCAGAAATACTAAGAATAAAGTTATAAAAAATTTGAACATTTTATATCTGTATATTAAAAGCGTAGGGACGCGCTACACGTGGCAAAGATAATAAAAATTTGAATTGGAGAAATATCTGGCCACGTGTAACGTCTTACATTGAATAAAAACGTATCGATTTGGGATTTGTTGAGTCGGTACTGGTTAAAAAATATAGAGTTTCTCAAAAAAATATTATATCAGCTATGCAAAAACCGTCTATTCCTAAGGGTACCAGGGACTTTTCGCCGGAAGAAATGGCGAAACGGAATTATATATTCGAAACAATCAGAAGCGTTTATCATCTCTATGGATTCAAACAAATTGAAACTCCTGCCATGGAAAATCTTTCCACTTTAATGGGAAAGTATGGGGAAGAAGGTGATAAACTATTATTCAAGGTTCTGAATTCCGGAGATTTTTTAAGTGATGCCAGTGATGATGAACTGTTGGCCCGTAATCCGATCAAATTGACAAATAAATTCAGTGAAAAAGGATTACGTTACGATCTAACGGTTCCTTTTGCGCGTTATGTGGTAATGCACCGTAATGAAATTACCTTCCCGTTCAAACGTTACCAGATTCAACCGGTTTGGCGTGCCGACCGTCCTCAAAAGGGTCGTTACCGGGAGTTTTATCAATGTGATGCCGACATGGTCGGCTCAGATTCACTTTTGAATGAAGTTGAACTGGTTCAAATCATGGACGAAGTCTATAATCGTTTCGGAATCCGTGTCTGTATCAAAATGAATAACCGTAAAATATTAAGCGGTATTGCCGAAATCATCGGAGAATCAGATAAAATTACAGATATTACCGTTGCAATCGACAAACTGGATAAGATCGGATTAGAAAATGTCAACAAAGAACTGGAAGAAAAAGGTATTCCGGCAAAGTCTATCGAAAAATTACAGCCAATCATTCTTCTTAGCGGTACAAACCGGGAAAAACTTGCAGTCCTGAAAAAGGAATTGTCCTCTTCTGAAACAGGAATGAAAGGGATCGAAGAACTGGAATTTATTTTCGATAAAATCGATTTATTGGGAATCCGATGTGAATTCGAACTCGATCTGACCCTTGCCCGGGGATTGAATTATTATACGGGAGCCATTTTTGAAGTCAAAGCATTGGATGTTCAGATTGGTAGTATCACCGGAGGTGGAAGATACGACAATCTGACAGGAGTTTTCGGTATGTCCGGGACTTCCGGCGTTGGTATTTCTTTTGGTGCAGACCGGATATTCGATGTACTTAATCAACTGGAATTATATCCGGAAGATACGACTCAAAGTACTCAGGTTATCTTGCTAAATTTAGAAGAAGTTGAAGAAAATTATTTGCTCGTCCAACTGAACCGACTAAGGAAATCAGGCATCAGAGCTGAGATATATCCCGAAAAAGCCAAGTTCAACAAACAAATGACTTACGCCCGGAATAACAAGATTCCACACGTAATCATAATCGACAAAGAAGATGTTTCACAAAATCGTATCCGGGTAAAAAACACAATCACCGAAGATCAAAAAGAATTTACCTGCATTCTGCAATTTTGTCAGATTTTCAATTTGGCATAGAGTTCGTAATACGTTTGGTATCGATGCAAAAAAAATTACAATCATTAATAACAATAAAACAACAAATCATGAACATTAAACCTTTGGCAGACAGAGTTTTAATCAAACCGGCTGCAGCAGAAGAAAAAACAGTGGGAGGTATTATCATTCCCGATTCAGCAAAAGAAAAACCATTAAAAGGGAATGTTGTTGCTGTAGGAGAAGGTACTAAAGATGAAAAAATGGTACTAAAAAAAGGCGACACAGTTCTTTACGGTAAATATGCAGGTACTGAAATCGAATTGGAAAATGAACAATACCTGATCATGCGTCAATCAGACGTTTTAGCAATAATTTAATAAAAAACAAGAATCATGGCAAAAGAAATAAAATTTAACATGGATGCCCGCGACCTTTTGAAAAAAGGCGTGGATGAATTAGCAGATGCTGTAAAAGTAACATTAGGTCCTAAAGGACGTAACGTAATTATTGATAAGAAATTCGGCGCTCCTCAAATCACAAAGGACGGCGTTTCTGTAGCAAAAGAAATAGAATTGAGCGATCCTTTTCAGAATATGGGAGCTCAACTGGTAAAAGAAGTTGCTTCGAAAACCAATGATGATGCGGGTGATGGAACTACAACTGCAACTGTATTGGCTCAATCGATTATCAGTGTAGGTTTGAAAAACGTAACTGCCGGAGCAAATCCGATGGATTTGAAACGTGGTATCGACAAAGCGGTAGGTGTAGTCGTTGAAAACCTGAGAAAACAATCTAAAGACGTAGGTAACGACTTTAAAAAAATCGAAAACGTAGCTAAAATCTCTGCTAACGGAGATGAAACAATCGGCAAACTGATTGCTGAAGCTATGCAAAAAGTAAAAAAAGAAGGTGTTATCACAGTTGAAGAAGCTAAAGGTATCGAAACTTATGTCGACGTTGTTGAAGGTATGCAATTCGACCGTGGATATATCTCTGCTTACTTCGTAACCAATACAGAAAAGATGGAAGCCGAACTGGAAAATCCATTCGTATTGATCTACGACAAAAAGATCTCTGTATTGAAAGATATGCTTCCTATCCTGGAACAATCGGTTCAAACAGGACGCCCATTATTGATCATCGCAGAAGATATCGAGTCTGAAGCATTGGCAACATTGGTTGTTAACCGTCTGCGTGCAGGTTTGAAGATCTGTGCAGTAAAAGCTCCCGGTTTCGGTGACCGTCGTAAAGAAATGCTGGAAGATATCGCCGTATTAACCGGTGGTGTTGTAATTTCTGAAGAAAAAGGTTTAAAACTGGAATCTACGACTTTAGATATGCTTGGAACTGCTGAGAAAATCAGCGTAAATAAAGATAATACGGTTATCGTTAATGGTGGTGGAAACAAAAAAGCAATCACTGCTCGTGTTGGTCAGATCAAATCTCAAATCGAGACTACAACTTCTGATTACGACCGTGAAAAATTACAAGAACGTCTGGCTAAATTAGCCGGTGGTGTTGCTGTTCTTTATGTAGGCGCTCCTTCAGAAGTGGAAATGAAAGAGAAAAAAGACCGTGTAGACGATGCTTTGAGCGCAACCCGCGCTGCTATCGAAGAAGGAACAGTACCTGGAGGTGGTGTTGCTTATATTCGTGCGACTGCCGCTCTGGAAAAACTGAAAGGCGAAAACGAAGACGAAACGACAGGTATTGAGATCGTAAAACGCGCTATCGAAGAACCTCTTCGTCAAATCGTTGAAAATGCAGGAAAAGAAGGCGCTGTTGTCGTTCAGAAAGTAAAAGAAGGTAAAGCCGACTTCGGATATAATGCCCGAACAGATGTTTACGAAAACATGTTTGCTGCCGGTGTCATCGACCCGACCAAAGTAACCCGGGTAGCTTTGGAAAATGCAGCGTCTATCGCTGGAATGTTCCTTACTACAGAGTGTGTTGTAGCAGAGAAAAAAGAAGAAAACGCAGCCCCAATGCCTCCAATGGGAGGTGGAATGGGCGGTATGATGTAATGCATCGTACCCAATCTGCTTAAAAATAAATAAAAATCAGGCTACTGTTAAAAGTAGCCTTTTTTTTGTTACTTTTACACGCAAAATCGAATACCCTACATTTATTATGGAGCTTTACAATGAAGACGATATTCTGAAAATGTTACGGAGCGAAGACCAGATGATTCAAAAAAAAGCATTCGGAAAAGTCGTTTCATATTATTCGGAAAAACTATACTGGTATATCCGGAAAATGGTTTTGTCACATGACGATGCCAACGATATGTTACAGAATACATTTATCAAGGCCTGGATGAATATAGACCTGTTCAGGGGAGAAGCCAAATTATCCACCTGGTTATATAAAATAGCTATCAATGAATGTATCACTTTTCTGAACAGACAGAAAATGAATACTCAGATGTCGATCGACGATACAGATGCCCTATTGATCAACAAACTTGAAGGCGACGAATATTTCGATGGAGATGAAGCCCAGATAAAGCTACAACAAGCGATTCTGACTCTTCCTGAAAAACAACGGGCGGTTTTTAACCTCCGGTACTACGACGAGATGCCTTATGAAGAGATGTCGGAAATTATGGGGACTTCCGTTGGAGCCCTAAAGGCTTCGTATCATCACGCTGTAAAAAAAATTGAAGATTTTTTAACATCTCGCAATTAAACCTTTAAACATAAAAGTAGTCAATAAAATAAAAGAAAAAAAAAGACTGACATGGATACAAAAAAAAGCCAATTGAACAAAATAGGAAAAACAAATTCGTTCAAAGTTCCTGAAGGATATTTTGAACACTTTTCCGAAGATCTGATGTCGCAATTGCCGGAGCGTACTGTGGAGGAACCTCAAACTCTTACCCTTTGGGATAAATTAAAACCCTGGGCATATATGGCTGCTATGTTTGTGGGAATTATGCTGATGTTTAAAGTATTTAGCGGTTCTCCGAAAGAAAGCGGTTTAGCCCAAAATAGTACCGAAAAAGGAATTGAAGTAGTCTCAGATCATGAAGTCGATGATTTTTATACTTATTACGAAGATCAGGCTGCGATCACTGCCTATCGCGAAACTTTATATATCGAAGCCTCTGCAATAGAAGAGGATACTAATCACTGAAACAACTGCCTCTAAATAAATAATATATGAAACGTAATTTGATCGTACTTGTATTTCTTTTTTCATTCTCACTGATATTCGCACAAGAAGATAAAGAGAAAAGAAGAGAAGATTTTGAGAAATTCAAAGCAAAAAGAACAGAGTACATTTCTAAAGAAATGAATCTGACTCCCGAACAGTCAAAAGCTTTCTGGCCGATATGCAATGAATTACAACAGAAAAAATTTCAACTCAACAGAGAATTAAGAGCAGAAATGCGTAAAGTTTTTCAGAAAGACAAATCAGGTAATAAACCGACCGAAGATGATTACGAAAGACTTATCTTGCTAAGCGCTGACTCTAAAATCAAAGAAGCCGAACTGGATAAAGAATATATGGAGAAATTCAAAGCAGTGGTCTCTGCAGAGCAGATTTTCAAATATCAACGTGCGGAACTTCATTTTGCAAGGACATTCTTTGATAAGGATAAACCCCAACAGGCGGCACGAAAGGGAGACAATAGAACGGATAAATCTAAAGATAAAAAGTAAATTATACACGATAAGTACGGAGTTCTTTTCTTAGCTGTTTAGCATTTCCATTTGTAACGCTATCCAATAATTTCCAAAACTCCGTTCCATGATTCATATGAACGGTATGACACAATTCGTGTAACAAGACATAATCTGCCAGGTGTTCGGGCAGAAGCATTAGGTAAAAGGATAAATTGATTGTTTTTTTGGAAGAGCAGGATCCCCAACGGGTTCTGCTCTTATTTATTCGTAGTGAGGTATAATGAAAACCACATGTTTCAGCTAAATAATTCAAGCGACCAGGAAGATATTGTTTTGCTTTTTTCCTTAATTCTAATTCCTCAGCTACAGATAAGACTCCGGATCGGGATTCTTCCAATTTCTTAACCAAGTTCTCCCTATGGGTTTCCAAAAGCTCTAATGCCCGTTTATAAGAGCCATAGAAAGGCAAAGAAACGGACAACTTTCCTCTATTCAATTTTATGGTATAGCTACGGGAATTCAACCTCTTTACAAGAGAAATAGCACCAAAATCCTTATCTTCTATTATTTTATTCATTATTGCTTCTCCGTTAAAAATTTCCAAAAGCGTCTTGGCATGTGTTGTCGCTGCAGTTTCAGATTTTTCCTTTCCTTGATACTGATCGATTTAAAATATTGTTTCCAAAGATCCTGGAAATCCATTTCATCTTCATCCATGATATCGCGGTTCAATTTTCCGGAAGAAAGATCAAATCCAGGGTTCTCTATTTTAACTTCTTCTATTGTTTCCAGATTATAGAACCATCCCTGATCACGACGAATATCATAAATAAGCCATTGTTGGTCAGCAAAGCGATCTTCAAAAAAATCCAAGGTAAGCGGCATTACATTGTATATGGGTTCGACACAGGCAAAGAAAATCCCATCTGAAGTCTTTTGAAAGCGAACGAACTGACGCATTTTTTCCGATTCCCGGCTTACTTTTTTATATATCTTAGACAATTCGAGAACATCCGGATCAGCAAAATTCAATTCAATGCTTTTTTCCATCCTGAAAGCCTTACAAATATACCGGAATATCATATTCTCCACATCTTCCGACTCTGAGAGAAATGAGGCATGGAGCATATAAACCGCAGGCCGGGATATTTTTTTAGATAGTCCGGCTAAAACTCTTTCTGCTTTTTCGGCATTTGTAACAATCGAATGTATGTCGGTAAATAACGGAACAGTCACCAATTCCGAAACTAACCTATCCGGAGTCTCTTTCCGGGAAAAAGAATCGAACACAGCGGAAAGAAGTCCTTCAAATGACCTGTCGTATATATAATAAATCACAGCAATAAACTATAGCTTAAAGATCAATTGAGTCATTAAATATAACAATTCTTTTCGTATCTTCATAGAATTGCATCATCATTTTTTTATCATCATCATTAATCGGAGAATAAAATTCGGGATTACCAATATAACCGAGGATAGGAATTATGCGATATAACTGAATATCTTTATCAGGATAACGATGTACCCAGAACGGTTCGTAACGATATGAGTCAAGTCTGACCATACCATTCGTTTTGGTCAAAGTTACGTCGAGCATAATACCACCGTCGCTGTAACGCCAGCGCTGGTTCGACACGACATTTCCCAACGAATAGGCTACAAGTATAGAATCCGTACTACTGCCGGCCATTTTTTCAATCGGTTGCACTACATGGGGGTGAGCTCCGGCAATAAGATTACAACCATTACGTGCAAGGAAGCCAGCAATTTGGCGCTGCGTTTCATTTTCCTTATTCTTGTATTCTTCGCCCCAATGTATATAAGTAATCACATAGTCGGCTTTCAATTCGCGCGCCCTATTTAAGTCTGCAGCCATTCGTAGGGTGTCAATACAATTGACAATTTGAGGCGGTTTGGGTGTTGTATGATTTGTACCATAAGTGTAATTGAGCAAAGCCAACCGGAAGCCGTTTTTTTCAATCATCATCGGATAATTATTTTCCCATCTGGTCGAATCTTTAAATGAGCCGGTATGTGAAATGCCGAAATTATCTAATACATCGATAGTACGATCCAGTCCCTTTGCTCCCCGGTCCATGATATGGTTATTAGCCGTCACCAGGATATCGAATCCGGCATCCTGTAATGCAACAACCAGGGAATCGGGACTCGAAAATGCGGGATAACCCGTATACGGTTCACCAGCAAGCGTCACTTCCAGATTGGCTATCGCAAGATCGGCCGAAGATATGTAATCTTTTACCCATTGGAAGGTAGGGGTGAAATTATAGCAACTATCACCGCCATCGTGCCATGCGCCTTCAATTTGCGCACTGTGACCCATCACATCACCTGCAAAAACCAACCTGATGCTGTCGGCAACGGAAGTACTATCCTTTCCGGAAGCATGAAGAGTATTGTCGGTATTGTTTCCCGAAAAGTATAAGGTAAAAATTGTGATACTGACAATTGCTAATAAAAATGTATAAATCTTTTTCATAAACCTCTCTTTGGGGAGTTGATTCCACAGATCCATTCGGATATAACAGGAGTTCGTTCACGGCTATATCTTCTTTGAATCCGCAAAGATCATCAAAGGAAATTAATTCCAGATATTTGTTCCGCAAAGATAGTTTAAATAAATAAAATTGAATCGGTTCTTAGTACAGAACTCCCGGTCCCCACCAGAGTCTCCTCCACTAAAACTTTTGAGACGGATCTACATGTTGTAAAATTGAGATTCAGAACCTTAATCCAGTTTAAATGCCAGCCTCACTTTCAATCCAAATGAAAGAGTATTCACTTTCTTCACATAATTGAAAGTGCCCTTATCATTTGTGTAATGAGATTCCAGGATGCTATTTACAGTATACCCCGGTAGATTATCATTATTGTATTGAAGAACATTCTTCGGGCTATCCTTTGTCTTACGGATATCTGTCAGTCCATAATCACAATAAACGCCTGTATACAAGTATTTATCTTCTGCAACCAACCATTTGTATCCCAATTCTCCAGACAACTGAAAATTCAGATTCAACTTTAATTTTCCATCTTCCTGTAAACCTTTATAGGTATAAAATCCATGCTCAGGCTGATCTTCAAAAATACTCTCCGTAAATGCATACTTACCTTTGGTGACATAATCGCCGACAGAATTGTATTTACATTGAACAGGGATACCTAATTTACCTCCTACGGCTGCATAAAACTTATTAGTATTATCTCCATTACTTTGGTACTGTAGCATCAGTGGAATATTCAGATAATAAGCCTGTTGCTTTTCTTCAAAATTATTCATACTCTCTACAATCAATGTCAGTTGATTGTATTTGTTTTCATCATCGATGGCAACATAACGGTCACTGTGATTGGTAAACTGAGTCTTAGCATTATACAAAGCGAATTCCAATCCCGTAACAATTCCCCAGTTCGGTTTAAACAGGTAAGTATATCCGACGCTCACGTTTCCTCCAAGACCATATTTATAATCCCCAACTGTAGGTTGGTACTTCAGTGAAGAATATCCGCCTCCTATTCCAATCGAAATCTCATGTCGCTTTTCTTTCAATGAATCCTGGTTCTCAATACGAAGACTATCATTCCCAGTTTGACTATTATTCCGGCTATTAGCGGATAATGCAAAAAAGAGGGTAATAAAAATAAATATTATTTTTTTCATGTTTTTTATATTTTGAACGCAAAGCGGCTAAGGACAAAGATCTTCGGCTTAGCCAACTTTACGTTTTTCTTATCTTTTGTTTTTACTTAGTTCACTATCAGTTTGAAATACTTACTTTCCGGTTGAGGAGTTGCAATATTTACCCTCAAAATATAGATTCCGGGAACATTCGGCATAGTGATTGTCGTATGGTTGCCCTTCAACGGCTGACGTTGTAAAATCAAGCCTTTATAATCCGTCAAGAGCCAATCAACAGCTGTATTATTTGTGATTCCACTAATGTCGACATTCAATGTTTGTCCCTTACCGACAGGATTTGGCGAAGCAACCACCAGAATATTATTCTTCGGAATAAAGGTACGGCCACAAGTATAGAATACCGAACCATTCTTTGTCGTCAACTTAACAACGTAAACAGCGTTATAATCAATGATACCACTGACATACAAGTAAGACTTTGTTTCTCCCTGCATTAAATCTCCATTCTTATACCATTGGAAAGAAACAAATTCATATCCGCCATTTTCTGATGGGACACATTTGACTGCCAGGACATTTTCCCACTTTTGAACTACAATATCAGGAATACCGACATTAACTGTAGCAATATTACTCAGAACAGAATTACAAGCTCCGGCAATCTTCACCTGGTATTGTCCACCCTGCGCCGGGTTGCAATTATTCAGAGAATAATCGGCATCAGAAGCTCCTTCTACCGGTTTTCCATTCAGATACCACTGATATGCCAGATTCGTTCCTGAGGCCTCTACACTCAAATTTAATGTCTCTCCTGCACAAAGAGTTTGTCCGCTAACCGGTTGAGATATAATCAGGGTTTCTTCATATAAACTAATGGTCTTTACCACAGGGTCTGCTGATTGACAACCTGATTTTCCGGTGTAATTAACAGATACCATACCTGCTGAGGAGTTCCAACGGATAGTCACCGAATTATCATTCGCTCCTCCTCCAGAAATGACTTGCCCTCCATTAATTTTCCACGTATAATCGCTCATACCTCCTTCTGTAGTATAAGTCTCTTCAGTTCCGGCACATGCTTCGGCACGACCTGCAATAGTCGGGACAACAACAGGATTGACTGTTATCCTGAACCTCACTGTATCTCCGGAACAAACTAAACTATTTTCATTCAGCATTGGTATAATCGTAATTGTATCTATCAACGGTTGAGTTGTAGTATTTTTTGCCACAAAGGAACGGATACTCACCGGATCGCTTCCGTCATCCAAACCGATCTTGGTACTGTTTTTCCAACTATAACTATCGGCAATACCTTTAAATATAACTTCTCTCGTTGAACTATTCGCACAAACCATCTGATCTTCAGGGCGTTCCACACTAGGAGCCAATATTTTCACCGTTTTGGATACCGTATCGTTAGCAATGGTACCATAGGCTATCAATTTAACGTTATAACTTCCTCCTTTAGCATACTGATGTACCGGATTGACCTCCGTACTGGTAGATCCGTCTCCAAAATCCCACAAATAACCAACCAATTCATTCGGGGGAGTGATCGTTGTTGTATTTGTAAATCTGTATGTATTATCCACCAGACATTGTACGGCATTATCTATTTCAAAATCAGTATCATTCAGTCCTCCGGCATCGGTAATGACAACTTCAAGAGTTCCGGTCCCTTGACAAGCGCCCTGGCTATAAGTCAGACTGATCACGTCTGTACCCGGAGCACCCCAGGATATACCCGCTTCATTTGTGCCCTGACCATTGATGATCGAACCGTTTGTTACTTCCCAATAATAATTCGTTGCAGAAGCATTATCGCCTGTATATTTGAATTCGGAGCCTGTGTAGACCAAAGTCTCTCCCGTAATTACAGGTACCGGAATTTCCGTGTCAATTGTTATATTTACTGTAGTAGTATAAGAACACCCTTTTGGATGAGTTCCTACAATCTTATAAGAAGTCGTACCCGGAGTAGAAATCTCTGTACTTTGTAATTCTACATCATTCATATCATAATACTTCAACTCCAGCTTTGTTGTGTCCCCTGATGACAAAACCAGATCTTTCAGGTCGATTACATCCGGAGCACAAGCGGAGGCATCTGCAAATGTAAATGTAGGGTTAGCCAGATTTATCTTTAACAGTTCTCCATTGCCATAAGAAGAAAAGACACAATTATAAAAGTTACCTGCTTTTGAATTGGCAATACTATCCTGAACGGTAGGTAGGGTATATTTGCCTTTCTGGTCAAAATCAATATTATATAAATTCACTTTACGTGCTGCAGCCACGTTGAAAGTTATTTTTGTTGCGGGATTGAATATCACTTTTGATAATTGTGTTACCGGATCTGTAGCATTTCTTAGGGCAACAATATTTACCGGATCATTAATACCCAAATCAGGAACATCAAAACCGTTAATCTCTCCATTGGCATCGGCTATCAACTTAATATTTGGCATTGGAGCTCCATTCAGAGTTCCATTATTAGCTCTATAATTAGCGTAGAATGCGACTAACGCATTCAATCGAGCTGTAGTTGATGCATCTGAAGGAATAATCCAATATCCGTCATTCTTATCATACACAATACAATTATTCGCATAATATCCCGGTATGGTCTTGAATAACTTCATAATATCCAACGCAGGAAAACCCGGATAAATCTGATAACGAACATACCTGTAATCCGATGTAAAGGCCAGATCATGATTATATAATCTCTGAACAAGAATACTATCCGAAGCCATCGTCAATCCGTCAAATATTACGTTAGTCGATGGGGCGGTTAAAGAAGAACCGATGGTTACTTGTATACTATTTTCCATTGGTGTACTTGGTACAAAATCGACATTCAGATTCTTAAAATATACATTACTGGAACCATATACTTGTACCGCTCCGTTATATCCGGAATTTCCTATTGTTGTACATGTCGATTCAACCGTCATATTATAGATCCTCGCATAGCTTTTCTGGATTTTTGAAGTACGGTTATTCATTGCGATAAACGCAACTACGGCCCTGTTGGAGGATGCTTTTGAAACCGCGTTCCTCACACGGATATCTTTTACAATCAGGTAATCATTAGTAAATCCTGTCGACATTTCTTCCCGGATAGTCAAGAAATAGTCAGAATAAGTTTTCCCATCACCATCAATAGTCACATTCTCAACGACATTATTATAGTATCCCGTAATATTCATCAACTTTAGTGGAGATGATTTATTTACAAGCACCACATTTCTCAATCCAAAAACTTTAACACTTCTATCTCCATAACCGACAATAGCAACATTATCATTCGATGGAATCCATGTTCCTGTCAATTCATACGTTCCTTCATCGATCAGGATAGTCGTGTTATATCTATTTGCAAAAGAATGGATACTATTACTATAATTATTTGTTACTATTTTTACTGTAAATTCATAACCGGCACCCACAGCAGAAGGTGTCCATTGATCATTTACTGAAGTGCGGTTAAACCAGACTTTGCCGCCATCCGTATAAGTCACATTGTCTGTCGTGCAGAACAAATAATTCTGATTCTCCCAGTATTTATCCGGTAATTGCATTTGCTCTGTATTTGCAGCATCTACATCCCGGGTGAAATATCCATTCGGCAAATCAATTTTCTGGGCCAAAGAACTATTCGCCGGTGTTGTCTGATTACCGTTAATAACTACCGTATGTTGCGTCGTCGCTGTTCCACATTCATTACCGACATTCACTGTAACTACACGTCCATGATCGGCTAATACCGGAGTATATATCAGATTATCGGTATTACCAATCTCTACATTATTCAGTACCCACTGGTAAGTTAACGGTTGTGTTCCGTTATGAACAGCCGTCACTGTTGCATTCACCTGAGAACCCAGGCAAAGAGTATCGGGCAAACCAATCGCTTCTACAATTGTTGGTTTACTTTTTACAACAATAGCAAACGGTTGACTGGAAGCGACTCCACAGTTTGCCGTACTCAGGTTGTATCTCAATTCTTTACCATTATCGGCATCTGTCACCTTATACGTATTTATGTCTATCGTTGTACCATCCAGTGTCCAGAAATAAGTTCCTGCCGGTGGTGTTGATCTGGGGAACATTGGTTGTAGTACATTTCCCGAACAAACACCCAGAACATTAAAGCGACTTACCTGAGGAACCTGATCTATAACAACATCGAATGTAGCTTCATTCGATTCACAACCAGCCGGACTTTTATACTTCACGGTAACCGTCCCACTTTCGGTAAAAGTCACACCTACTTCGTTGGTTCCCTGTCCCCAAACGATAGTTCCATTAGTAACTGTCCATACATAGTCGATATTATCTCTTGTTCCATTCGAAGTAAAAATATATTCTTTTCCGGAACAACCTGCTGTCGTACCTGTGATTGTTGCTGTAACAGGATCGCAAGTAGCTTCAATATACCATATACGATAATCTCCGGATACTTCCGAATAGAACCCGACATTTCTACCCGGAATAGAAGGCAAGGTAGTTCCTAGCACAAAAGCGTCGGACTCACTGCCCGTATTTACAGCCTGAACCAATATTATCCTGCCACCATCCCAGCCAGGAGTGAGGGACAGTTGAATACTGGTACTTTTCCCATCATCCTTTTTAGCCATACCATCAATCTGCAAAAAATCTTTTATCGTATTTGATGTAGCACTCATTACAAGCTTACCATTCTCTAAAGAGAGATAATTTCCATGAAGATTCAACGTAAGATTATCATTTGTATTCAAAGTTAGCGTACCTCCGTTACTAAAAGTACCGGTAGTTGTGCTTGTATTTGTATTGGCTCTGAACTCTACTGAACTTCCGGTCTCAACAACCCAGCTTTTTGAATAGTAATTAGAAGTAGGATCAATAATTAAAGACGAGTTATTCTTAAAAGTCAAAGTATCAAAGGCTCCTGTTCCCGAAGCTCCGATTGTAGCCTTATTTTCTGCTTCATAATTATCAAAAATCATATTGGCTTTACCGGAAGTAGCAATCCCCCCTCTTAAAATCTTATTTGCAAATCCTGTAGCAAAAGTGTTGGTTTGACCCATATCTTTCAAAACAACCGTTGCGACTTTAGCCACAGTTGATCCGGATTGGCCTCCGGCATAAACATCTCCTCCAATTTGACCATTTTCAATTGTCACTGTTGCATTTCCCAGCACATTACTTGCACCCAAAACCTTATATCGGCCTCCGCCATAAACACTCCCTTGTATAAATGCATTTTCCGTAATATTTACGGCTGTATTTCCATTAACCGGATTACCATTGCTATAACCTCCACCAAAAACAGATCCGCCATTTCCTCCGGATCCATCTGTCCGTATCTCTCCTCCGGAAATATTCACAGTAGCGTTGCCTCCGACAACGCTTCCTGATCCGCCTCCACCACCGGTTACATGACCATAAATAGTCCCTCCTAAGATTTCAACCAAAGTATTACCATCCACATTACTACTTGAACCCCCACCAACAACATGTTGACGGATCAATGTAACAGGATCTCCGGCAGAGTATGCCGACGCATTATAATTATTCCCTTTTATTATGATCCGGGTATCTCCTGTTACTTTATTGGCAGCTCCCATACCTCCACCATATACTTCGCCCTGTCCGTTTGTTTCGGGCAAAGTAGGTGGAAATCCGACTAAAGCTTCATTAATTTCTATCAAGGTATTACCGACTGTACATCCGGCACCGTTACTAACACCCAACACGTAATATCTTACCCTGCCGCTGTTAATAACAATATGGCTATTATTCACAGTCCCGGAATTATTTGCGCCATACAAATGTCCAATTTGAATCCCAGGGTCATTCGATATCAATATTGTTTTGATATCGTAATTGTTATTCCCATTGTATACGACCTTCGACTTCCCGGTTATACCTCCGGAAGCAGAACCACCATAAATCTTTCTCGCATGATCTCCGGAAAGTGTATTGGAGATCGTAAGTTCCGTACTATTAAGCGTACCGGAAGAAGAACCTCCATACAGAGACGCTGCCGTCCAATTATATTCACCGGTTCCTGTACCAATAACAATCGGGGTTCCATTCGCATAAGGCGAAGACGGTGTTGTTTGTCCGTAAATCACTGTTTTAAACGGCACCCACATTAATACGACAAGAATGAAAATCGATTTCCATTCTCTAAAGAATAGAACTTTAGACATAAGTCAGAGTGTTAATTAATAATTATTTCCCAAAACTATAGAAACAAATTTGGGTTAATCTGTTATCGTGCAAAATCACACATATAAAGATGATTTCAAAAATCAAACCAAAAAAAACAAAAATTCAATAATTTTATCAATTAAGATATGTGTTTTTTATATTTTTCATGTGCACATGTATATTTATATTCCTTTCTTAATATGTAACAGATTAAAAAGACGTTAACAAATATTGTACCACAAAATGTAAATAACTAACTTTGAATAAGAGAGTGTTTTGGACAAAAAAAACAGGCATGTCAACTTTCTTAGACATGCCCATTCTCTATTTTATCCTGTATATATTCGTCATCCCGGACATAATGAGTAATCACATCGGATCCTCTCGCTATGATCGAGATGACGTCGGCTGTTGTTCGACGGAATTTATAGCTCCGCCGTTCCTTATTTCTTAATCACCTTGTAAGTTTTACCATTGTACTGCACCATGTATGTTCCTTTGGCATAACCTGTCAAATCGATTGTAGTTGTACCTTCCTGAGTCTTATATGTGCCTTTCAGGGAACCGGTAACATCCATTACTCTCA
>JAVBTA010000027.1:0-4683 GCA_031556375.1 Bacteroidales bacterium
TTGCCTATGATCTGGTAAATGGCTTCAGGTTTGCCTACATTATCGTCGGTGTGCCATACTTCAGGTTTGAGGGAAATATTACCGTCTTTATAGGCAGCTTTAAACATGGTTCCAATTACTTGTTCAGCAGGAATTCCGTATGCTTTTTCGCTGAAATTGCGGATAAACATGGAGCTTCCTCCTGAAACGATATAGGTTTTAAATTGATTATCACGCAGGTATTGCAGTAATTCGACCATTGGTTTGTAGGTCAGGTCGATATATTTTTGATTGAATTTTGCATTTTTGGCTGTATCCAACCAGGCCTGAGTCATCTGGTCGAATTGATCGGGTTTTACAGCGGTATGGGAGATCGCGAAAGCTTCCAGGATGCCTTTTTCTCCTGATTTCATAAATCCGGCTTTATCTCCTGATACAAGCGCTTTCAATTCGGGTTTCTTTTGTAATTCAGGGCTTTTTGCTGCGATCTCTTTAGTGGCATCTACCGAATAGACCATTTCGAAGTACAAAGGTTGTTCTGACCAAAGCGTACCATCATTGTCGAAAGTTGCGATACGTTCGGATACAGGAACGAATTTACTGTTTCCTTCTGTTGTAACGTTTGTAACGAAGTCAATAATAGCCTTTTTTGTTGCGGTTTCATTCCATGAAGGAAGAGGATCTTTTTTTACTGTTGACGCTTCTTCTTGTTGCGGCTTGTTGCACGCAAACAGCATAAAGCATGCAGTTGTCAGAATAAAAAAATATTTTTTCATGATTTTATTTATTAAATTAATTATAATCAGCTTGATAGATACGTTTAACTTTTATTTTTAACACAGCGGAATCCGATATGTTCCATTCCAGTATCGTGGGGAGTACCACGTCGGGCTGTCGGGCGGTAGCTTTCACAATAAGACGGATTACAAAGGAATGATCCTCCTTTGGTTACCCGGCGTACTTCATTTGTTTCTATCGCCATCATCTGACGAGGGTTTGCGTTCGGGTTATAGCAAGTGGCAGCCATTTCGGCATGGTTTGTTTCATTGTACAGGTCTGCTGTCCAGTTCCATACGTTTCCAGCCATATCGTACAGGCCGTATCCGTTAGCCGGAAATGATTTTACCGGAGCCAGCCCTTCATAGCCATCCGCTTTTGTATTATTGTAAGGAAAATCACCGGTAAACGTATTTGCCATGTATTTTCCATCTTCAACCAGTTTATCTCCCCAATAATATCTTGTACCGGATTTTCCACCTCTGGAAGCATATTCCCATTCAGCTTCGGTCGGAAGACGTTTTCCTGCCCATTTGGCGTAAGCTTCGGCATCGTCCCATGAAATTTGGGTTACGGGATAATTATCTTTACCTTCAATACTACTTCCGGGACCTTGAGGGTGTTGCCAACTGGTACCTGTTTTCCAGGTCCACCAGCCAGACATATCACGTACATCTACAGCCTGGGTTGGGGGAGTGAAGACCATAGAACCGGGTTGAAGCATGGAATCATCCGGTTTAGGAGTTCCTTCCGGGAGTTGTTTTTTTAGTTCTTCCCAATCGACAGGAATTTCTGCAGTTGTTTTATATCCGGTAGCTTCGACGAATTTACGGAATTCCGCATTTGTAACAGAATGTTCGTCCATCCAGAATCCTTCAACTCTTACCTGATGTGCAGGGCGTTCATTAGGCATACTGTTGGGATCGTTTGTTCCCATTTCAAATTCCCCACCGGGGATCCAGATCATTTTTTGTTCTACAATACTGTCTGCAACAGCTACATTGGTAGAATCTTTTTCTTTTTTTTCTTTATTACAACTGAAAAATAAAGAAGATGCAAAAATTATACTTGTTCCAAACAGGATATATTGTTTGATTGAGTTTCTATATGTTAGTATCATAAGTCTGAAAATTTGGAATTATCATATTAATAACTTACAAAATCCCCTGTTTGTTTACAAAAATAGGATAAAAATTTAAATTTCTTATTAGAGTTTAAGTAAAAGATATGTAAAAATAAGTAAAAGGTGTGCCAAAAGTTATTCTGACACACCTTAGTTTATTCTCAGGATTTATTCCATGAATTTCATTAACGTATATTTGCGTTTAATTTTTCAAGAACTTGATCAATGGAGAATGATGCCGGGCGTTGACGTGGAGGAAATGCTTTGTATGTCGACAAATATTGACCGACTTTTTGCACAGCAGGTAACACCAGGAAGGCACGATGCAACATCCATGCTTCATATTCAGCAGATCCATCGATGGAATACTCGTATGGGTCGGACAAAATGTCTACCAGTAGCGGTGCGCGAAGCGTGGTCATCGGCATACGCCAGACAGCCATTCCGGTAGCATATTGGGCGGCGAATATGAATTTAAACCGGGCATCACGATAGGCTACCAAGTTTCCGTCATCATCAAAATATACAAATTCAGGACGAGCTGATTTCTCCGTTTTTCCGGTCAGGTAATCCAATTGGTTGTAACCATCCAAATGTACTTTGAAACTCTTGCTTCCGGCAGTTACGCCTTTCGTCGCATCTTCTCTCAAAGTCGGACTTCCTCCAGCAGCAGCGACTAAGGTCGTCAGCCAGTCTTCTGCAGAGAAAAGACCTGTGAAGTTACTTCCCGGTTTGATGTGTCCCGGCCAGCGAACCAAACATGGTACACGGTAAGCGCCTTCCCAGTTGGTATCTTTTTCGGAACGGAAAGGAGAAACTCCTCCGTCTGGCCATTGATTTTTCATAGCGCCATTATCGGTTGTATAAATTACGATGGTATTATCGGCAATTCCTAAATCATCCAATAATTTCAACAGTTCTCCAACCATGCCATCATGCTCCGTCATACCATCAGCCTGTAGTCCCAACCCTGTTTTTCCTGCAGATGAAGGTTTCAGGTGTGTGTATACGTGCATACGGGTAGCATTGAACCATGTAAAAGAAGGTTTACCTGCTTTTGCCTGACGAGTTATAAAATCTTTCGTCGCAGCTAAAAATTCTTCGTCAACAGTTTCCATCCGTTTTTTTGTCAAAGGACCTGTGTCTTCTACTTTACCATCGGCAGTTGAGCGTAATACACCTCGAGGTCCGAATTCTTTTTTGAAGGCAGGATCTTTCGGATAATCAGGATTTTCCGGTTCTTCTTCAGCGTTCAGGTGATAGAGGTTTCCGAAAAATTCATCGAATCCATGTGCTGTCGGCAAAAATTTATCGCGGTCGCCCAAGTGGTTCTTACCAAACTGTCCGCACATATATCCGAGAGGTTTCAAAAATTCAGCAATAGTTGGGTCTTCCGCTTGCAAACCAACCGGTGCTCCCGGCATTCCGACCTTTGTCAATCCTGTACGGAAAGGACATTGTCCGGTAATGAATGCCGCACGACCAGCTGTACATGATTGTTGTCCGTAGTACTGTACAAATACTCCACCTTCGTTACCGATCCGGTCAATATTAGGAGTGGTAAATCCCATTAATCCACGACTATAGGCACTGATATTTGTTTGCCCTATGTCGTCACCAAAAATCACCAAAATGTTAGGTTTGTTTTTGTTCTGTTGTTGAGCTTCAGCCTTTTGAGGGGTAATTGCTCCGGCGGCTAATACTGCACCTATGGCAGCTATTTTACCACAATTTTTGAGTTTTTCTCGTAACTTCATAAATTAAAATAATTAAAAATTGAGAATGAGAGTCTCCATGTTATGTTGTACTAAATAACATTATATTAAAAGAAAAAGTTTTAACATATGATAAAAAAATAAGATTTTTTTTGTAAAATTATTTTTCCGGATTGAAGAATAGAGTTGAATTTTTTATACACCGGAATTTTATTCCTACAATAATATTTGGTACTTTTGCATCTTCTGATAAAAAATGATTCTCAATATGAAACGAGCATGTACAATAATGTACATCAAAGCAAATGAACATGCGAGTTCCATATGACCTTTAAAAATAATTATGTTCATATGAAATTTTCCGGATATCCTGTAATTATAGTATCATTCTTTATTGTTTTAATATGTTGTTCATCATGTAGTAAAGAAAAGGAAGTTAAGCGTATCCACTATAATGGCAGCTACAACCGGGATTTCAATGATCTGAACGATTTACACCTGTTAGCAGCGAAAAAGATAGGTATTGATCCTCCTTCCACGAGGGATGAGATTGAAAAGTTAAAGAAAAAGCTCAGAGAAATTAAATCGTCAGATTATTATGATGTAGAGGAGTTAAAACATTCCATTCCATATCTGGTACCGCAAGCTGCTGATTTACTGGATAAGATTGGAGAGAATTTTCAAGATTCATTATATAATCTCAACGCTCCCAAATATAAATTAATAGTGACTAGTTTAACCCGAACAAATGACGACGTAACTAAGTTACGAAAACGGAATGTCAATTCATCGGCTAATTCGGCTCACGTTTATGCTACTACTTTTGATATTTCGTGGGTACGTTATGAAAAAGATGATGGCAGCAAAACCGATTTGACACCGGATCAGTTGAAAATGGTTTTAGCGTCGGTATTGAGGGATCTGAAGAAAGATAAGAAATGTTATGTAAAGCACGAGAAAAAACAAGGGTGTTTTCACATAACTGCTATATAAGATCAGGCCTTTGCAATTTTCAGCCCGTAAGATTCGAAGATATATTCGGCAGTGCGAATTGAATCACGGGTAGGAGACTTGACTTCTTTCAATTTA
>JAVBTA010000076.1:0-16472 GCA_031556375.1 Bacteroidales bacterium
GAAGCTATCCGTTCCAAATCGCTTTTACTATAATTATACATTTACGTTTCCTCCTTGTTCTAAAAATGAAAGAATATTTTTAGGAGCATAAAGCTTCCATTCATTAAAATAAATAGTAGATTCTTGCCTGTCTGTCAGGTAACGAATGCTTTTCCCAACCTTAGATTGACACAATTCAAAGAAAGAATCACTTAACTTCATTTCTTTTTGAAAATAGCTAAGAATAAATCCTGCCTTTTGATAAAGAGCCTGCTTGTTGAATAGTTCCAAATAGTTTTGCAACTTATTTTCGTTGATATAGGTGATAAGGGCAAAGCATGCTGCCATTTCTTCCAGCCCTCCGCTTCGGTCTATTTGATTGATACAATCTAAAACGGTACGCTCCAAATCCGTTACTCTAATTAGCGTGTCGGTAGGAGGAATAACAACTCCGGCATCCGATTTCGATTCCGAATAGACATAACTGATTCCATCGTACTCAAAGTTATTAAACCTCTCTACGGATGAAACCTGCATTTCATAAAAGATTTGATGAGCCAAACCATGATATTCCAGTGCAGCATGATAGGACAAATAGGAAGAAGAATTTATTTGACTGCCTATTTCATATTTTGAAGCAGAACTGGTTTTTGTCGCCAAATCTGTTACGACATAGAGGTCTCGCCTTACCTGTGATATTAATCCTTGTTGTTTATACCTCCGTAAAAGCCCTTTTGCTGCATTCTCGTCACCAGTCAATGCAACAATATCTTTTTTGTGGAAGATTTTGAGTTTATGAAATTCTTCAATATATTTGTTCATATTCTTCTATTTGATTTTATTTTCCGCTCAAAGATATATAAAAATATATATTATCGTGCAAAAAATAAAATAAATAGTTGGAAATCCACAAATTTCTTTCTACCTTTGTCCTATCACTTAGAGAGGAAGAGTTCTCTTAAAAATAGCCTCCAAAAACGGAGTGAGTAACGAGTGAGTAGAATAAAATTTGAATAGCTAAATTGCTGACTAAATACGGGTTAGATAGGACAAGTAAAATCCGTCAACAAATGTATTCAAACGCATCTGTTTGAGTTGTTCTCCAAGATTTCTGAAGAAGAACATTATCTGTGCTTGAATACAAACACACAACGCTCCCTTTTCCAGTCATAATCATAAAATAATTAGATTAAGAAGCAAATAGACGACATTAAATTGAAAATAAAAAATAAATTAAGAAAATATCTGTGTAAAAGATACATTTTATGAAGACTGTAAATTCAAATTATCAATATCCTTTCAAAAATTTCATAAACTTTGCGACATTAATATAAGGAGAATACCGCATACCACTATTCATACGTCCCGTCTTATCAAATTCCCAAACACGTTCCACGCTGACTCCCAGACCATTCCAGACATCTATATCCGCACCAAACGTTGCCATTTGATACGGAGAAGTAAAAGGAACCAAAACAGATGGCATTTCATTGTAGAGAGAACGTTGATAAGTTCCCCGTAAAGTAATCCGGTCTGTCAAAACAAATGCGCCACCCAGAAATCCTTGCATGGTAATATTTGATTTCATCGGCCAGTTCGAATTAATTATATTCATTGCATACGCTGCATTCGGATATTGAGTGAATCCAACTCCACCAAAAAGGGATAAGCGTTCAAACGGAGTGTAAGTCAATGTTGGAGAAAATGTAGTGGTTAGTCCCAGAACAGGAAGCTCCCAATGATATGCTTCGATATTAAAATTAAGATTCGGAGTAAAATCAAACGGAAGAATAGGTTTCCTGTAGCTCGGATTTGTAATATAACTTAGATGTTCCCATTTGCGGGACAACAAGAAAGAATCCGGCACTTCCCAAAGCTGGGGAGTCGAAATGCCAAAACTATCCGGTAGTTTGAATAAATCGAAAGTATCATACGGCAATGGGTCAATTCTCAAAGGAGGCAATTTAAAAGACGGCAACCCCAATGCTGTCGTATCTATTTTATTTTCCTGAGAAAATGTACTTAAGGTCAGGAAAAATAAAAATACCGATATGATTATTGCTCTCAATTTCATATTTAGCAAATATAGGAAAAAAATGTAAATATCGAATGTGATTTTATATTTTTAACTAAACAATTTAACTTCACATATATCAAAAGTGTTACCTTTAACAAAAAGTAATAATTTCTTAAGAGGAATGTAATACTTTTCAATGTCATTTGTGTTATTTTAAAGATAGCCCAAATGAATCTGTATTCAAACAACAAAATGGCTTGTACCGAAAGTGATCTAATACTCGAAATAAGGAACGGAAATTCCGAAGCATTCAAGCAACTGTTTTATATGTACAGTTCCAGGCTATGTTACTGGTCATATAAAATAACAGGAAATAAAGAAGCTTCAGAAGATATCGTCCAGGATTTTTTCATCCAATACTGGGAAAGAAAAGATACTCTGTTTTTTTCCCCGACTTTTCTTTCGTATGCCTACCGTTCAATTTACAATGCCTCCTTAAATTATCTTCGGGATAATGAAAAATACGTATATGGTTATGAAATCACGTTGAGTGGGCTCACCGAAGAAGAATCTCATAGCGATGAAGCCGAAGAACTTCAGCAACATCTGTTAAAAGCAATTGAAGAACTGCCGGAAAGATGCCGTAAAATCTTTGTAATGGCCACACTGGAACGAAAGAAATATACGGAAGTCGCCAGTAAATTCGGGATATCCGTTAACACGGTTAAAGTACAGGTATCAAAAGCTTATCGCATACTTCGTGAGAAAATCGTATCTGTCCTGTTCTTATTTTAATAAAACGACCTCATTTTTTATATTTTTTAAAGATTAATAATACTTTTTACATAGGTCTGTGTTTCGTTTGTAAATGAATAATCCGTGACCTATGCTGAAAATAATAAAGAATAATTACGATAAATGGGATCTACTTTGCCGGGTACTAACCGGAGAAATCCCCGAAAATGATCCTGAGTTTCTTGCCTGGTTGGAGAAAGATAAAGAGAATCTGGATTTATTTTTATCCCTCCAAAGTAATCAGTCTGGTTTTGATGTCGATAAAATATATCAGAATATTGTTACACAAACAGGTATGCCGGTTATAGAAACTCCGAAAAAGAGATTTCAAATCCCTGTATGGATCCGTTATGCATCCGTTATTGCATTACTCATTTCATCTGGATTATGGTATTATTTCTCTCAATATCAAAATAATAAGACAAAAACGTCACAACTTGTACAACAGGAGATCGTACCCGGAAGTAAAAAAGCCGTATTAATGCTTGCCGACGGTTCTTCCATGGCATTGGACTCTGAATTTGAAATAGAAGAAAAAAATGGTGTTTCCATTAATAACGATACTACCGGAGGCCGTTTGAACTATAACTCAAATGCTGAAAAACCTAAGAAAATAGAAAATCATACGATATCGATTCCTTTAGGAGGAGAATATGAACTTAAACTATCCGATGGTACCCAAGCTTATCTTAATTCCGGTAGCAGATTGACCTATCCGTCTTACTTCGAAGGAAAAGAAAGGCATATAAAACTGGAAGGAGAAGCATTTTTCGATGTCACACACACTGGACAATCATTCATTGTTGAGACAGAAAATATAGAATTGAGAGTACTGGGAACATCATTTAATATATCTTCTTACGGAGATGATACGGAAATAGCAACCACTCTTGTTTCCGGAAGTGTAGAAGTTAAAACCAAGTTTAACAATGAGTCATACCTGATCACCCCTGGTCACCAACTAAAATTTAATAAAGATTCGAAAGAAGTATCCCAGGCGAAAGTAAACACCGATATCTATACGGCCTGGGTCAAAGGAGAATTTATATTCCGGAATCAATCAATGAATGATATTCTCACCAAACTTTCGCGATGGTACGATTTCTCTATCGATTATTCCGATCCCAATATCAAAAAGTTACGTTTTACCGGAAGCGCGGAGAAAAAACGCCCGATCGGTTACCTGCTGAATCAAATAGAAAAAGTCACGGACTTAAAATTTATAACTAATGGAAAAGTAATAATTGTAACAGAAAAGTAAAAATCCGAAATAATCTAAAAACAAACAATGAATTATTAACATCAAAAATCATGAGAAAAAACAAAATGAATCGATCGGTACCGATTGCAAAATCAATTAAAAAACTACACCGGATCATGAAACTAACATTCTTATTCCTGCTATTGGGTGTAAGCAGTCTTTTTGCAAAAGAAACTTACAGCCAAACCGTCAACTTCAATCTGAACATGTCCAATGTTACACTGGAAGACGTATTTGATGCTATTAGAAATCAAAGTGAATTCGAATTTTTCTACAGCAATAATCAGGTGAATACATCTAAAAAAGTCAACCTAAAAGTTAAAAATGCCAGCCTTGAGGAAATCCTCTCCCAAGTTCTGAATGATCAATACAGCTATAAAGTTGAAGACAGATACGTATTGATCAGTAAAAAAAATCAGACAACTGAGACTACAGGTACACAACAACAGGGCATTGCCATAAAAGGACGCGTTACTGATGAGAACAACGAAGCGTTGATCGGTGTTAGTATTACTCTTGTAGGAAATCAATCCGTCGGATCCGTAACAAACGCCGATGGAAATTATAGTATTACTGTTCCTGACGCAAAATCTGTTTTACGCTTTTCCTACCTCGGATATACTACAATAGAACTACCGGTAGGAAACCAGAGAATACTGGATGTCCGGATGTCTGAGGCAACAGAAGATCTTGGTGAGGTCGTTGTTGTAGGTTACGGCATTCAGAAAAAAGTCAATCTGACCGGAGCGGTTGCCGCTATAACAGGTGAAGATGTTGCTGCCAGACCTATCACCAACGTATCCAGCGGGCTACAGGGGCTATTACCCGGTGTTACCGTCGTAAGTAGCGCAAATGGAGGACTTCCAGGACAATCTTCAGCAAGTATCCGTGTACGTGGTATCGGAACAATTGCAAACGCCAACCCATTGGTACTCATTGATGGAGTTGAAGGAGATATGAATATCATCAATCCTTCCGACATTGAAAACATTTCTGTATTAAAAGACGCTGCCTCCGCAGCAATCTACGGTAATCGCGCTGCCAACGGTGTAATCCTGATCACAACAAAAGGACTCAAAGGAAAAGAAGCTCCTCCTAAAATTGATTTTAATGCTTATTGGGGATTCCAGACACCTACCAGAATGATTGAAATGGCTGATGCTCCCACATACATGGCTTGGGATATCGAGGCCAATGAAAATATGAAAACGGTTCCTAACTATGCTTTCTCGGATATACAAAAAGTGATTGATGGAAGTGATCCTAACTATTATGCCAACACCAACTGGATCGACGAAATTTTCAGGTCTTCGGCGCCTCAACAAAATTATAATGTCAACATCTCCGGAAAAGGACAAAACATGGGATATATGTTGTCTTACGGATATCTGGATCAGGAAGGTCTACTGGTAGGTAACGGTACAAAATCGAAAAGAAACAATGTCCGTCTTAAATTGAATACCAAAGTTGCAAATCTGTTGGATATTACAGCCAACATCAGTTATATCGATCGTAAATACTCCTCTCCTTCTGCCGGAGTCGCCGGAGATGGTGGTATTATCTACAACTCAATACGTTCCAATCCTCTTACTCCTGTTCGATTTACAGATGGAGGTTGGGGATACGGAGGAGGACAATCCAATCAGGTAGCCCTGCTTTACAATGGCGGAAACAATGAATTCCGGTCGCAGGAAGCAACGGGTAACTTCTCCGGAAAATTAGATATTATAAAAGGTTGGACTGCCTCTATGACTTATGCTTTCGTCCAATCTAATTCTTTACGTGAAATACTTTACAGGACTGTGCCATATTATTATCCGGATACAGATGTTCGTTGGTATGCAACAACACCTACTAACGCTTATGAAAACAGGGATTATACCACTTTCAGACAAACTTTATTTGCTCAAACCGATTATGAATTAAAAGTCGAAGATCATACTTTTAACGTATTGGCCGGATTTTCTCAGGAATGGGAAGTTGCGAAAAACTTCACAGCAAGAAGAGACAGTTTGATTACTGAAAAAAACCCAAGTCTTGAATTCGGATCCAAAAATTTCCAATCGAATGGAGCTAGCGCTTCTCAATGGGCTTTGAGATCAGGATTCGGACGGATCAATTATAATTACAGAGATAAATATCTGTTGGAAGCAAATATCCGTTATGACCTGACTTCCCGTTTTGCGAAAGAAAGAAGAGGCGGTACATTCCCTTCCTTTTCCGGAGCATGGCGTATCTCTGAAGAAAGTTTCATGCAACCATATTCTGACATTATCAATCAATTGAAATTAAGAGGTTCATGGGGTATTTTAGGTAACCAATATTCTACAACAGATAATAATTATCCTTATTTATCTACTATCGATGCCGTATCGGTTCCAACGATAGGAACTGTTATCAACAACGGATATGCCGAATCTACTATAGGAAATCCGGATCTGATCTGGGAAAAAAGTTATAATACCAACATCGGTCTGGATTTAAGCATACTCAGTACCCGGTTAAATTTATCAGCAGACTATTTCATCAGAAATACGACCGGAGTTATTGTAGCGCTACCTTATCCGGGACAAGCCGGTTTTGCAGGAAAAACCATTGAAAAAAACGGAGGCACTGTCCTGAATAAAGGATGGGAAATTCAATTAAGCTGGAACGATAAAGTCGGAAAAGACTTCACTTACGGAGCAACATTCAATTTATCCGATGTGAAAAATGAACTGACGGATTTAGGTGGAGCCGACCCAACAATATCCTCCTATCGTATCCGCACTGAAGGTGAGTCCTTGTCAAACTTCTACGGACTAATTGCTGACGGACTTGCAATGCCTTGGGATTTCGAAAGATACAACTCTACTACAGGAAAATATGAAGGTCCTAAATTCCCTATCCTGGCCGGTGATGCCGGAAATGTACAACCGGGAGATATCAAGTACAAAGACATTGACAATAACGGAAGCATCGATTTGGATAATGACCGGACAATTGTGGGTGATGCAATGCCTCGTTACACCTACCTGTTCAACGGACATGCCGGATATAAGGGACTAGATTTCAGTTTCTCCATCCAGGGTGTCGGCAAGGCCGACGGATACCTGACCGGAGCTTCCCGTCACGCATTTACAGACCAGTCGACTTATCCTCAGAAAATCCATGAAGGAAGATATCAGGCTTCAAATCCGGATCCGAATGCAAGTTATCCGAGATTTACGTACAACCAAAGCTACAACCAACGCTTTTCCACTTACTGGCTGGAAAATGCGGCTTATCTGAGACTTAAAAACATTCAGTTAGGATATACGTTGCCTAAAACATGGACGTCAAAACTCAAAATAGACAAATGTCGTTTTTATGCTTCTGCAGATAACTTACTGACTATGACTGATTTTTATTATGCATACGACCCTGAATCTGCTGTTCAGTCCGGAGGTTACTATCCTCAGGTTAAGACATTTGTTTTCGGAGTCAACGTAACATTCAAATAATATTTAACAATTAAAATTATGAAAAAGAATATAATATACAGCCTGGTACTACTTTCGGCATTTCTTTTTTCCTGTAACGACGATTTTCTCGACAGGCCGCCTCTTGATAAACTGACACAGGATACTTTCTGGGAAAGTGAAAAACAAATGCAGGAATTTTCGAACTCATGCTATTCTTACCTGATTGGGAAAGATATCGTTAACGTGGGTGAAGGTTTAGGAGATAACGCCATGTGGTATCAACAGACCTCATGGAGACAAATAGGGAGTGGTCTGTATGGATCCGATTTCAGCACACTGAACAGCACATGGGAAAGCTATTACGGCAATATCAGAGGATGTAATTTTTTCCTGGATAATTATCAGAAAACAACCTCTGCCAGTGAAGCCAGCCGTGAAAAATCAGCAGGAGAAGTTCGTTTTATCAGAGCTTATATCTACTATTATCTGACCTGTTTTTATGGAGATGTACCCCTGATTCTCAAGGTGTTATCCACCGATTCTCCGGAGGTTTATCTGGAAAGAACCCCTCGTTCGGAAGTGGTAGACTTTATTTTGAATGAAATGGATGAAATTGCAGACGCTTTACCTGATAACATAGCACCGGCTACAACCGGTTTCGGTCGTATTTCCGCAACTGCCGCAATGGCATTCAAAGCCCGGGTAGCTTTACAGAACGGCCGTTGGGAGGTAGCTCAAAAAGCTTGCGAACGCCTGATGCCGGGTGGGGATCTGGCTTTTCACGAACTATATTCTACAGGTCAACCGAAACAGGATTATTTTGACCTGTTTACCTTTGCAGGAAGAGCTTCCCGCATGAACAAAAACAAAGAAACGATTCTTGCTTACGTCTATAATTATGATCTGGCAGCCAATAGCCGCACCTATCACAATCTGAGTCGTGAATTGATGGTTCCCGACCAGATTATTCGTTTCAATCCTACAAAATCAATGATCGATTCTTATCTGTGTGATGACGGTCTGCCTATCGAGAAATCGTCCCGTTACAAAGGTAATGGAACTTATACTCCGGCTTACAGCGCTTACGACAGTGTTTTCGTAAATCGTGACCCTCGCATGAAACAATCTATTGTTTATCCGGGATATGACAAATGGTACGGAAAAGCCGACGGTCGTTCCGGAGAACAACCCGCACCAAACGATATTTACCTGTCGCCTAAATTCAATAATGATAAAAAAGGAGCTGTTACATATACCGGTTATTACAGCCGTAAATATTGTGAACCGACTAAAGTTCCGACCTACAACCGGGATGATAACGATATTATTATCCTCCGCTACGGAGATGTTTTGTTGATGTATGCCGAGGCTATGTTCAAACAAGGCAAATTAAATCAGAGCGTTGTAGATAACACAATCAACCTGTTGAGAAACCGTGTCGGAATGAAAAAAATGGTATTGACCGAACTGACTGCAAACGGTTTGGATATTGAAACAGAATTACATCGCGAAAGAAGAGTTGAAACTTTCCTCGAAGGACAACGCTGGTTCGATATCGTTCGTTGGCAAGAAGGATACAGACTGGGAGTAGATAAAAGTACATCTTCCGATTATCAGGAAATGGGTGTCGTAAAAGGAATACGTAAAGATTATGCATACGACCAGTCTCAACTGGCCGGACGTAAGTTCGACAAAGACGGCTTCCTGATCTTCGATGATACGCGTACATTCGAAGCTCCGAAAAACTATCTGATGTCACTGCCTTATACCCAGATGCAACGCAATCCGAATTTAAAACCGAACAATCCGGGATGGGAATAAATATGAACAATATAAGCAAATGTATATTTATCTTCCTCCTGTCTATTGCAGGAGGAGGGTATTTGCAGGCCCAAACCAGGATCAAAGTCGTTGACTTTAATGTCCGGATGTCGGGAGAGCAGACCAATTACGATGTCAGACCGTTTGCCAACCTGATCCGACAGTACAACCCTGATTTTGTGACCTTACAGGAGGTGGACTACAAAGCCGAACGAAGCAAAAAAATCGATTTTGTAACCTTATTAGCCGCAGAATTAGGTATGTTTCCTGTTTTTGGAAAAGCGATTCCTCTCGGAACAGGTGAATACGGGGTGGCGATTTTGTCGAAATACCCGTTCATCAGTGTTCAAAACAAGAACCTAACCAGTCCTCCGGGAACAAAAGAAGCCCGCACTCTTTTGTATGCCGACGTTGAAATACCTTCTACCGGCGTAAAAATCCGTATTGCAAGTACACATCTCGATCATTCGACTGATGATGTCCGCAAAGCAATGGCCAATCAGGTAACCAATTACATTGGGAACAGCATTCCGACATTGTTGGGTGGCGATTTCAATGCTAAACCTGAAGAAAGTGCTATTAAATCAGGAATGGCCTCATGGATACGGATTTGTAACAATGATTTTACGTTTCCCAATACTCCGACCTCAAAAATAGATTATATCTTTGCAACAGGTCCGGGAACATGGACTGTCAAATCATACCAGGTTATTAAACAAACCGGCATTTCAGACCATTGCGCCCTGTTTGCCGAAGTCGAATATCAATAATTATCCATATGAAAAATTTATTAAAATCATTACTATTGATATTTTGTTGCACCTGGATGATATCCTGTGGCGGAGATGATCCCGCAGATCCGGATAATGGAGGGAATAACGGCAACGATGACTGGAATAAAACCCGGACTGCAAACATTCTCGTTTTTTCCCGTCTTTCGGAAGGCAACCTGTTCGTTCAGAAAAATTATGATGCTGTTGCCGGAATCGTCAACACGACCACACACACAGCCTGTCTGTTGGATAAAAGTAATGTGGCCTACGGAACCCTCATGGAAAATCCCGGGGTGAATGTAGCTGCATCATCCCAGCATGTCGCGGTTTTCATTCCTCAGGATAAGGCCGGCACAAACAGTATTACAGGGAGTACGATGTTGCTGAAACATACTTTTTCCGAAATGACGCAGAAAGAGGTATTGAATGGTTGTATGTATCTTGGAATGGAGACTAAAATTACAGATCAAATACCAATGATACTGAGTTCCGTATCTTTTTCAAAAGAAGAACAGATTGTTCCGGGAACAGATGTATTGAAAAATAACCTGAAAACACCGACTGTCGTCGTAGGACTGGTAAAAAGAAGCCTGCTTCAAAGTCTGAAAAGTAAGATCGAAGGTACGTTTTCATCCGGAGCTTACAGTTTTACGGAAATAAAAAATGCCAATACAAGTTCTGAATACTGTATTTACGTCTTGTCTTCGGCAAAATGGAAATTCCGGGAACTAAAAGAAACAACAGTATCCGGTGATATAAAATGTCTGGAAATAAAAATTGAATCACTTAAATAAATATCGCAAATGAAAACGTTAAAATATTTATTTATTGCAGTCTTTTTCGTAACTTTAAACATTGGTTTTTTATCTGCTCAGGAAAAAGTCAAACTTAAAGTTTTATGCTATAACCTCCGTTTCGGAGAATTAGCATCCCTGGAAGAACTGGCAGGGTTCATCAAAAAAGAGAACCCGGATGTAGTTGCTTTGCAGGAAGTTGATGTCAACACCTATCGGGATAGGGCGCCAAAACAAAATGGAAAAAACTTCATTTCCGAGCTGGCTTTCCGTACCAATATGTTGTCGTCTTACGCAAAGACAATTCCTTACAAAGGAGGATATTACGGAATCGGTATTTTATCAAAATACCCGTTTATCTCCACCGAAAGGATTTTATTACCGATGCCGGAAGGGGCAAAAGAACAGCGTGCCGTATTAATGGCAGAAGTAGAAATACCTGAAAAGGGACAGTTTACATTTGCCTGTACACATCTCGATTATACGACTTACGATGTCAGAAAGGCTCAAATCGATTTTATAAACGGTATCCTTCTGAAAAAAGAAGGGCCGGTGATGCTTTGCGGTGATTTCAACTCAAAATCAGATTCTAAAGAAATCATTGAAGGAATGAAATCCTGGATACAAGTTTGTTCTCCGGATCCTACAATTCCCGCCAATGCTCCAAAAAGTAAGATCGATTACATTTTCTGTTATCCGGATACAAGTTGGAAGAAACTGGATGCGTATACACCCAAAATACCATTATCGGATCACCTCCCTTTGGTATCATTAGTAGAATTAACAATTAAAAAATGAAAAAAATGAAGAAATTATATGGTATCTGCCTTTTATTGATGGCAGGATTGATGAGTTCATTACTCTATAGCTGTGATGAAGAAAATTCAGTCAATTATAAAGATGATGGGGCATATCCGCCTCCCGCTATTTCATTAACAAGTCCGGCAAGCATCAATTCGGTAGAATTGGGACAATCTGTAAATATCTCCGGATCCGTCTCTACAAGCATGGGGATTCGTGATATGTACTTTGTTCAGGCCGAAAATGCGACAGAAGGCGGATTAAAAGAAATCGGCAACAGAACCTACCTGAATATCAACAGGATAGTAAATGACACGACATTTAGTGTAGATGTTAAAATTACAGAGAAGACAACATCGCATATTATTATGGTGGCAACGGATGTTTTGACAAAAAAGACTGCACAAAACATTGAAGTCGATGAAGTGATCGTTGTAAACAGAGATGTGGTATATATCTACAAAAATATTGAATTAGCACCGGAATATGAACGTCCGGCCAGTCCTGTCCAACCTTACTTATTCTCGACAGAAGGAGTGACTGTTAATGGAGTTATGAAAAATGTATTAACTTTGGCCGAAGTTAAAGCAAACGGAGGTATTGGTGTAGATTTTGCGCTCATCAATGTCTGGAAAAACACTCAGACTGATCCTCCAACAGCCTCCAGTCGCCTGGGACAACGCGGGTTCACGTTCTGTGATGTCAGTCAATTGAGCAGAGGCCCTATCGGTCGTCAGTGTGATGCAGAATGGTTTCCTAAATCGGATACTTGTTGTATGATGATCATTCCTCCGGCTACAGCTCAGGCTTTCGGTCTGGACGCACTGTTCAATAATGCAAAAGCTGACGATCCGACTGTATATCAGACATTAAATCAACTATCAGGTATGGGAATGAAAGTCGGAACAAATTACTATGTAAACAAACTTAGCGGAGCTTCTGCCGACAGGACTGATGCCCTTGTGGAAAACCTGAAGGCCGGATCCTATATTGCTATTCGTCGTGAAAACAACAAGGACTTCAAATATGGAATTATCCAGATCGTCGATCCGGGTAACGACAGTGATGCTTTGGATGCAAACAGCAAAATAATCGGAGACGACTATACTAAATGGTATACCGGTCCGGAATTAAGCGGATACACTTACAATGGCGTTGCAAAGCTTTACGGACGTAAATGCAAATTCAACATCATCGTACAAAAATAATGAGGAAAATAATTATTGCAATCGACTCCTTCAAAGGTAGCCTGTCCTCTGCAGAAGCAGGACAGGCAGCCTCTGAAGGGGTTTGTTCTATCTACCCTGCATGCGAAACCATCGTCATTCCCGTTGCCGACGGAGGGGAAGGAATACTCAACGTACTTGTTTCAGCGACAGGAGGGAAGTATATCTCCGTGCACGCACACGATCCGTTAATGAATTGGATCGAAACACAATACGGTATTTCCGGTGATGGGAAAACAGCTTTGATTGAAATGGCTGCGATCAGTGGGCTACCATTGGTTCCTGAGAACAAACGGAATCCTCTATGGACTACAACAGTCGGAACCGGAGAACTGATCAAGAACGCTCTCGAAAAAGGTTGTCGTGAGTTTATTATAGGAATCGGAGGAAGTGCTACTAACGATGCGGGTCTGGGTATGCTGCAAGCTCTGGGATACCGTTTCCTGGATAACCAGGGAAATACTCTCTTCCAGGGAGGCCAAATGATGAAAGATGTTGCTGAAATAGATTGCTCAAATATTGATCCGGCATTGAGAGAATGCCGTTTTACAGCAGCTTGCGACGTAAACAATCCTTTTTACGGAGAAAATGGCGCGGCTTATATATTTGCCCGTCAGAAGGGAGCTAATGATGAAATGATCAAAGAATTAGACGCAGGAATGCAATCCCTGTCAAACATTATAGAAAAAACTACAGGAAAAGATATTTCCAACTATCCCGGCGCAGGAGCTGCAGGAGGTATGGGAGGCGGATTGCTGGCATTTTTGAATGCAATGCTCAAACCCGGAATCAAATTATTACTAGAGACTCTTAATTTCCATGAAAAAATAGCAGGAGCAGATCTTATTATTACAGGAGAAGGGCGTGTCGACAAACAAACCGCGATGGGGAAAGTCCCGTTCGGCATATTGGAAGAAGCTAAAAAACAAAATATTCCTGTCATCGTTATTGCCGGAGGTATTGAAGATGTACCGGAAATGAATCAAGCCGGTTTCTCCGGTGTCTTTTCCATTGTTCCAGGGCCGGTTTCCCTTGAAAAAGCGATGGAAGGCAATTATGCAAAAGATAATATTACCAGGCTGGTATCACAAATCTGCAATACCATTCGTACCACAAAACTTATTACTTTAAACTTATAATTTATCATGACAGCAATAGGCGCCATCATCGGATTGTCAGTTACCATTTTTCTAATACTAAAAAAGTTCAACGCGGCATACAGTCTTATTCTCGGAGCAATTCTCGGAGGAATTGCAGGAGGAGTTTCTCTTCAGGGTACTGTTGCTCTGATGATCGAAGGAGTAAAAGATATCAGTCCCGCGGTTATCAGGATATTATCGGCCGGAGTTTTATCCGGTGTACTGGTTAAAACCGGGGCCGCATCACGTATCGCCCTAACAATAACCAAGACTTTAGGAGAAAGTAAAGCCATCATTGCCCTGATATTATCGACCTTCCTGCTTACTGCCATCGGCGTTTTTGTTGATGTTGCCGTCATTACAGTGGCTCCTATAGCTCTGGCAATAGGGAAAGGAATGGATTATTCCAAAATGAAAATACTTTTAGCCATGATTGTCGGAGGGAAATGCGGAAATATTATTTCTCCGAATCCCAATACAATTATTGCAGCAGATAATTTTCATGCCAGTTTACCATCTGTCATGTATGCCAATTTGTTACCGGCCGTTATCGGATTAATATTCGCGGTCTGGTTAATCAAATTATTTCCAAATAAAGGTGAACATATTACAGAATCATTGGAAACACACGATACATCATCTACCCTACCCTCATTTGCCGGCAGTATCGTGGGACCATTGGTTTCAATTCTACTTTTAGGTCTCCGTCCTTTGTTCAACATTGTCATTGATCCATTAATCGCTTTACCAGCAGGAGGTTTAGTTGGTATCGTCGCTATGAAAAAGACTAAAATACTGAAAGAAAGTCTGGCTTACGGGTTGGAAAAAATGTCTGGCGTAGCTGTTTTATTGATAGGTACCGGAACTATTGCCGGAATCATTAAAAATTCAACTTTAAAAGATGTGATTCTATCCGGTTTAGATAACATGCCATTGGGCGAATCCCTTATTGCCCCTGTATCGGGAGCTTTAATGTCTGCGGTGACCGCATCTACCACTGCCGGAGCTGCCGTCGCATCATCATCTTTCTCGGAAGTCATTCTTGGGGCGGGGATCTCAGCTGTCTGGGGCGCTGCAATGATCAATTCAGGAGCAACTATTCTCGACCACCTGCCTCATGGATCATTTTTCCATGCTACAGCCGGATCAGTTGAAATGAATCTGAAAGAACGGTTGAAACTGATAGGATACGAATCTATAATGGGAGCCGTTCTGGCTATTGGTAGTTTTATTTGTCACTTCTTTATTTAAAAAAAGAAAAGGTTGTCATCACGACAACCAATCTTCATTGTTAACCTTAAATCTAATACCATGAAAAACACAGTGCAAAGATAAAGCGTTTTATGTTATAAAACATAATTTTACAACATAAATCTTCAAGCATTTAACTTAATTTAACAATTGAAAGCTAAAAACTTAACTACTCTGGTTCATTATAGGCATTGCGTAATGGCCCTGAGTAGTTACTTTCAAACAACTGACCAGATCATTATTAATTTTGTCTTCCAAAAATTATTTTATTACATCATCGATTCAAAATATTTTTTTAATTTTTGATTTTATATTTTGAATTTAAATTATTTTCATTAAATTTGCATTTAACAAATATTTTGATTTTTTATTAAAATATAAATTATTTACATAAACAACAACCTGGCCAATAACAATATGTAAAATAAAATTCAAAAAAATATAAAAAATCTTAAGAAAAACACCTGAATTATTATTCTAATACCATTACTATTAATTACTATTAAATTTATGAAATCTGAATTAACCATAATAATACCATTCCTAAATGAAGGCAATGAAATAGAAAATACGATCCGATCGATATTTGAAACATCGGTAACTAATCCTCATATCATACTAATCAACGATAACAGCAATGACAATTTCAATTACTATGAAATGACACTCAGATATGGAGATCATATCACCTATATTCTCCATAACGAAAGAAAAGGTGTTGCCGAATCTAGAAACGAAGGAGTCCACTTATCTGAAACACCCTATATTCTCTTGTTAGACGGGCACATGAGATTTTATGAATCATTTCCATTATGAAAACAACTAGAAAAATCTTATTTCAAATTGCATTTATAATTTTTATAGTGCCATTACTGTTAATTGGTTCTTGTAGTCGCTCTTTAAAAAACGACAGCAAACAGATAACTATAGATTTTTGCACTGAGAATAGGATTGATAAAAATCAAATACTTGTTCCATTGATATTCAATGATAGCACCTATTTATTTGCGTGGGATACAGGATCGGAAAAAACATTATTAAAAGATCAACTTGCTCATGAATTAGGCTTGAGTATTGACTGTGATACAATCATTTCAGAACTGACTGGAATTAAAGAGCAATTTACAGATACTTTCTTTATTAAAAATACCAATGTAAAATTAGGCAATCTG
>JAVBTA010000029.1:0-115912 GCA_031556375.1 Bacteroidales bacterium
ATAAATCTCACATGCCAGTTGTACCCCTTCATAAAAATCCTCAAGATCCTCAACGGCAAATCGTTTGGAAATACCCAGCGACACTGTCAGTTGCTTTGGATGACCATTCATGGCATAAATATCTGAAAAACCAGCTATTGCGGCTTTATATCCCAAATGTTTCAATGGGAAATAGGTCAGATCAAAGTGAATTCCTTCCAACAACAGATCAGTACTCACCAATACTTCTTTTCCCGGATAATTCAATATCGCAGCATCATCCCCTACTCCCAAAACACTACTTGCATTTTTCAGCTTGATATTTTCGGTTAAATACCTGATGAGCCCGAACTCTCCTAATGAAGAGATCTCTGTCCTTTCGTTATTATTCATTTTGTTAGAGTTGTTTTATAACTTCCTGCATGATAAACGCCATTTTAGGCTGTGCAATCTTAGCCGCCTCCTGTACTTCTTCATGCGATACTTTCACGATTTTTCCAATCACACCTAAATCTGTGATAATTGAAAAGGCCAAAACCCTAATTCCGCCATGATTGGCAACAATCACCTCCGGAACAGTGGACATTCCCACAGCATCTCCACCAATAATCTTGAAGTAATTATATTCTGCCGGAGTCTCAAAAGTAGGCCCTGAAGTTCCTACGTACACTCCATGTTGTAATTTGATATTATTCTTAGCCGCAACATCCGTGGCCAATTTACGAAGAGCCGGATCATACGCTTCGCTCATATCCGGAAATCGGGTTCCGAATTCGGGGAAATTCTTACCACGTAAAGGATGTTCCGGAAAAAGGTTGATATGATCTTCGATCAACATGATATCACCGATATCAAAACTTCCGTTCATTCCACCGGCAGCATTGGAAACAAATAAATACTTGATACCGAGAAGCTGCATGACACGAATAGGGAAAGTCACCTCTTTCATGTTATAACCTTCATAGAAATGGAACCGCCCCTGCATTGCAATAATTTCTTTTCCACCCAACTTACCGACAATTAGTTTTCCACTATGTCCTTCCACAGTCGAAACCGGGAAATTGGGTATCGTTTCGTAAGGAATTTCGGTTTTATCAGTGATACTATGTACCAGTTCACCAAGCCCTGTTCCTAATATCACACCTGCTTTTGTCGTTTCAGGTATCCTTGGTCTCAGCCAATTTACCGTTTGTTTTAATGTTTCTAACATGGTTATTTATTTTTTGTTTGAACATACTTTCCTGATCCAGATCAAAAGTCACTTCAATAGGCAAATAATAAAGCGCTCGTTTTATTTTTTCATTCAAATTCGGATAATCCATCAATCGAACGGCATCTTTCTCTGTTGTAATAATAATCTTATTTTCTCCTGAAATTATATCATATCTCTGCTCTATTCCGGTCATATCTTCTCCGGAAAAAGAATGATGATCCGGAAAAATCAATGTATCCACATACTTCGAATATTTACCCAACTCCTTTATTAGCCCTTGTGGATACGCAATTCCTGCCAGCAATAAAATTTTCATACCATCTGATCTTATATCTTCCAGGGTCTTAGATTCCTGATATTTCGTTTGAAATACCGGCAACAAATTACCATATCTGAATGACGTAAAAAATAAAGATTGATACGGGTACAATTCTAATTTCCCACCAATAATCTGATAATCAATTGGTTTCATATCTTCCGAACACTTAGTTACAATAATAATTTCTGCCCGGAATTTATTTCCAGCAGGTTCTCTTAATCGTCCTGCCGGAAGCAATTCATCTTCATATATCAAGCGATTACTATCCGTAAGCAGAATTGAAAGGGAAGGTTTTACATAACGATGCTGAAAAGCATCATCCAAAAGGACAATATCGGGTTTTTCTGCTTCAGGTAAAGACAACAGTTGGGCAATACCTCTACGACGATGTTCATCTACAGCAACCATAATTTCCGGAAATTTCCGGTACATCTGATAAGGTTCATCTCCGATAGTTGAGCTATCCGAATCCTCGTTGGCAAGGATAAACCCAGACGTTTTCCGTTTATATCCTCTGCTCAATACCGCTATTTTGAATTTCGGGGACAACATACGAATAAGATACTCCGTATGAGGAGTCTTCCCGGTTCCTCCTACAGAAATATTTCCAATGGAGATTACCGGAACAGAAAACTCTTCGACAGGGAGAAGTCCCCAGTCGAAGAGTTTATTTCTGAACCATACTCCCAAGCCATATAACCAGGATAATGGGAGTAAAGCTTTGTTTATTTTTATATTCGTAGTCATTATGACTACAAATATAGGTTTAATTTTTCACACCTGTCATAATTACCTGAATCAAATTCTTTTGATCAAGGAATTGTTTTGCAAGAGCTTTCACATCAGCAGGAGTCATGGCATTTACCGTTTTCTCGTAATTAGTATATCCATCATATCCTTCTCTGTAGAAACCGGTAATGATATTGTTCCAATAACCATTTTCTTTCAGGTTTTGTTGATAATTTTTCAACATAGACTCCTTAACTTTTTGGAAATCAACTTCTCTTGGGCCATTATCTGCTAATCCCTGGAATTCTTTCAGAATAATACCATTAAGAAGATCCTTTTTCTCTGCATTAGTTTCGAAATTAATAAACACAGATGAATATCCTTTCGGATAATTATTAGAAATACTTCCGCTTACACCTACTCCGTAGGTACCGCCTTCGTCTTCCCTTACCTTTTCAGTATAAATAATATCCAAAATCTGAGTTAACATACTCATTCTCACCTTAGAAAACATATCGTCTTTTAAAGTACCACTATAGATATCAATAACCGTTGTTTTAGGATCCGTCATCTCTTTATTAAAGTCATTTTTAATCATTCCTTCATTATATTCGGTTGCTACTTTCGCAAAAGTCTCTTTTCTATTGATTGAAGGTAATGCTCCTAAATATTGAGCGATTTCAGCTTTTGCGCTATCTGGATTTATATTTCCAACAAATACAAAAGTAAAATCACTGGCATCTTTGAATCTATCTTTTCTCCAATCCATAATCAGCTGATAATTTACCTTATCCATATCTGCTGTAGTCAGGCGAGATGATCTTTCTTTATTTTTATAAGCAACTGCTGTTAAAGTATCAATCAAAGCAATATTAGGCGATGCTAGCTGACTCTGTAACTGTGATTTCATTCGGGATATATATGATTCAAATGCATCCTGATCCATACGAGGCGCAGTGAAATTCAGGTAAACCAATTGAAGCATCGTTTCAAAATCTTTTATTGACGAAGAACCACTGATACCTTCATGTGTCAGTGACACACTAGGATAAGCATAAACTTTTTTACCTGTTAACAATTTATCCAAATCAGTTTGACTAAAATTACCTAAACCTCCGACATTTGCAATAGAGTTATACACTTTGATATTAACCATTTCCGATTCAGGAAAAAGAGAACTTCCTCCCGGACTGGTTGACGACATCTGAATTTCATCGTCTTTGAAGTCCGTTTGCTTGATGATAACTTTCACTCCATTAGACAGGGTTAGATTGGTAGTTCCGAATCTAGCATCTTTGGTTTCAGACTTTATTGTTCCAGCCTTAGGCAGGTCTTTCAGCAACGGTTCGTTACTTACTTTGTCTTCATAAGGCTTTATATCTTCATTTTTAGCTTCTGTAAACCAGCTAAGCAATTGTTCTTTTGTAGGCACTGTCACACCTTCTTTTTCCGGAGCGGTATAAGTAATCACAATATTCTTATCTCCAAGCATATCCTGAATGTACTTATTCACAGCTTCTACCGAAATAGCCGGAGCAAGATTATTCATCGTATTATAAAGAAACTCAGCTCCCGGAGCATATCCTCCTCTTGTAAAAAGGTTTACATAAGTATACGCATAATTCGGGTTACGGGTTTTATCCCTTTCCTTATATGAATTCTCGTATCCTTTCAATATGTTTGTACGGGCCCTGTCGTATTCAGATGCAGTAAAACCGTATTTATTTACTCTTTCCATTTCACGGGAAATAGTTTTCATTGCGGTTTCCACATCGTTTTCTTTTATTGAAGCATAAACTCCACGGGCATCTTTTGTTGTTGCGCCGTAAAATGAGCCATAATAAGAACCTGCATTAATATATGGAGGATTGGCTTTCTGAGTAAGTTCCCACAGACGGTTGTTCAGCATTTGGCTGGCTGCGGAATTCAGATAATTAATCATTAAACCTGCGGCTGTAGCTTTCATATCTGCCGGAACGATATCCTGCTTGAAATAAACAGAAAGGCTACTTCCTGTCGCTTCTTTATCTGTAGCAATACCGACTAAAGGTTCAACATTATCCGGCACCGGATAGTGAATACGTTCTGCAGGATTTACAGGCTTAGGCACATCTGCAAATAAGGTTTTGAGCTTGCTTTCAATCTGATCGGGATCGATATCCCCGACAATAACCAAGGCCTGTAAATCAGGACGATACCATTTATGATAATAATCTTTGATTTCTTGTTGCGTGAAGTTCATTATCACTTGTTCTGTTCCAATAATATTCCGTTTGGCATATTGGCTACCAGGCAATATCTGAGGTCTTAATTGCTCTCCGATCCGAAAACCAGCGCCTCCATAAGAGCGCATTTCCTCACGGATAACACCACGTTCTTTATCTATCTCTTCAGCTTGAAGCAATATACCACAAGACCAGTCATGCAAGATTAAAAGACAGGAATCAACAATACCCGGACGAGTAACAGGTACATCCGAAATGTTATAAACAGTCTGATCCAGACCTGTACCGGCATTCAGATTCGCACCGAATTTCACCCCAATAGTTTCCAGATAATCAGACATCGTTTTTCCGGGAAAATGGGTCAAACCATTGAATGCCATGTGTTCAAGGAAGTGAGCCAAACCATTTTGGTTATCCTCCTCAAGAATTGCACCTACATTTTGAGCAATAAAAAACTCACATCTGTCTTTAGGCAATTCATTGTGACGGATATAGTAAGTCAAACCATTATCCAGTTTACCATACCTGACTTTAGGATCAAGAGGCAGTTTTTGATTTTGTTGTGCAAAAATCGGAACAATACACATCAATACAAGACCCAATGATAAAACAATTTTCTTCATACAATTCATTTTAAGTGGTTTTTGCAAAGTTATTATTATTTTGTTTCAATCCAACATAATAGCCTGACGAATATCATGATTTTTCAGATTATTTTTCAAAATCCGGCTTGTATATTCATCCAAACCGATAAATTGTTTTGTAGCATAGGCTTTCATGCCGCCAAAAGATTCAAGAAGCTGTTCATATGAACTTTTTTGAGCGGGGTAACTATCCAGACTGTAATCGCTCACTTCCGCGGCTTCTGCAGCAAGCTTAATCGCATCATTCAAATTTCCGACTTTATCAACCAAACCTAAACCCAAAGCCTGATTACCTGTCCAGACACGTCCTTGTCCGATAGCGTCGATCTCTTCTTTCGTTTTTGAACGACCGTCGGCGCAACGGGTCAAGAATGTATCATATCCATTTTCAATAAATGACTGAATTAAAGCTTGTTCTCCAGCATTAAGCGGGCGGGCGGGTAAAATTCCTATACCAATAAGAGGTAAGCTTAAGGCTCTTCCTCCAAAATCGGCAAATTCATTTGTTTTGGCGACATCAAAAGTTGCACCCATTTTTTTTGCCAGTTGTTCTGCGCTTGGGAACATACCGAAAATCCCGATTGAACCTGTTAGCGTTGTCGGTTCGGCTACAATTTTAGATGCAGCACAAGAAATATAGTAACCTCCGGAAGCTGCATAATCGCCCATAGAAACAATAATAGGTTTTTCAGCTTTTAATTCTTTAACAGCATGCCATATCTGTTCCGAAGCAAAAGCGCTCCCTCCCCTTGAATTCACACGGAATACAACTGCTTTCACATTTTTATCTTTCTTCAATTTATTCAATTCATCTACAAAAACTTTTGCTGTAATTACGTTTTCCGAAGTCAATAACGGATTACTTTCATATTCATCAGCAACAATTTCGCCTTCTGCATACAAAACGGCAATCTTATCATTTGCGATTTTCTCACCAATTGCGGGAATCTGCCCCATATCTTTTACCGAAGCAATTGACAAATCTTTATCGGCCTCAATACCAACCAATTCTTTCAAATATTTCTCTACTTGATCTATGTACATCAATTCATCTACAAATCCATATTTTACAGGAGTTTCAGCTTTACTAAAAATAAAACCTTCATTTGTATATTTATTCAGATCTTCCACTGAAATATTTCTACTTTTGGAAATATCAGCCAACATATGTCCCCATATATCTCCCATATAAGCATTGATCTGTTCTCGGTTTGCATCACTCATTTTATCCAACATATAAGGTTCTACGGCCGACTTATATGTACCAACCTTGAAAATTTGCATTTCAACTCCGGCTTTCTGCAACATGCCTTTATAAAATTGCAATTGGGAAGACAAACCCAGGAATTCAACCATTCCCTGAGGGTTCAAAATTACTTTATCCGCAACTGAACACACATAGTAATCTCCTTGTCCGTAATAATCACCATACGAAACAATGAATTTACCACTTCCCTTAAAATCAGTCAGGGCATCACGAATTGCACTCAAAGTAGCTGGCCCTGCTCCTACTCCACCAGCTTTAATATAAATACCTTTAATTTTATCATCCTCCTTTGCTTTTTTAATAGCATCCAAAATATCGCTTAATCCGACAGAATCGCTATCCTTCCCCATAAACACAGCAAAAGGATTAGCTACAGAACGTTCTCTGATAGAACCTTTCAGATCTATTTTCACAACAGTATTATCAGTCAGTTGATAAACCGAAGATGCCGACCCGATGATCCCCAAAAGAATAAACATGGACACTAAAAATAGGAGTACACTCCCGATTATCACGCCTAATACAGACGCCAAAGTCATCTTGAAAAAATTTTTCATTGTTACATTTATTTTAAATTATTATTTATTCATCTTTTTGAAATTCAAGAATATCGCCAGGCTGACACCCTAAGGTCTCGCATAGCGCTTCTAAAGTACTAAATCGTATAGCTTTTGCTTTTCCTGTTTTCAGGATGGATAAGTTAGCCGGAGTAATATCAACCTTTTCGGAAAGTTCATTAAGTGAAATTTTCCGTTTGGCCATCACCACATCCAGATTGACTATAATTGACATATTTTCTTCGATATTTTATTTTTTAAACGGTTAAATCCTGTTCTTCTTTTATTTGTGTAGCAATCTTCAATACTTCTGCAAATATTAAAACCATAACTCCCAATGTCAAAATAAAGATATCTTCACCACTTAACGGAAATACAATTTTATAATTCTGTAGGCTCAGAATATATTCCGCCGTAACATTTGAGACGACTGCATAAAATAAACTAAATAAGAATACCAGTATTAAAGAATATCCGATCCGACGAATCCGGCGAATATTGTTATTATCAAAAATATCATCCCTAGTAATCGATTTTATTGTTTTAAACGATAAAACCGGGACATATACAAGTATAAATAATATTACAAAAGACATGATTACAACAAGAATATTTCCTACATACAAGTACCAAGGTATCTGTTGAGGAAGATCCTGAACTTCCAATAACATTTCACGACTTTCGGCCAATACTTCTTTCCCCGTCTTTTTATTAACAATTCTATCCGGATAAGAATCTTTGCCTCCAAAAGGTATCAATTTTACATGAAGCCGCCCTAAAAAGTCAAGATCAGGACTTTCTTTATTTATTTCCTTATTTTTCTGCCGGTTTTCCACATCTTCCCACCCGTCTTTAATACCTGCAGTAACGCCGGGAATAAAATCAGATACAACAGCATGAACTATGACAAATAAGTAGGTGGCAGCAAATAACCAGCAGAGTACTTTCAAACGTGTTTTCATATAAATATTTATATCACAACTACTAACGATAATGAAACTATGTCATCATTATTAGTTTGCTAATGTAAATTCCTCAAAGGTATTAATATTTTCTTTACTCATGAAATAAGAAAGGATATTTCCTGAATGATCGTACCAATAAATTGCTTTTTCAGAAACTTCATTATATTTATTTGTAACCATATTCCAGGTCATATACTCTAATTCCACCCGGTTTTCATTGTCATTATAAACATAGTTAAGACAAGAAGCTAATTTCCATTCTTCATTATACTCATTCCATCTGTAAAATTCTTCTTTAGTCAATCTGTTCTTCTGGTCATAGGCATATTCATATTTATAAACAGCTTGAGCCAAACCTTTCTGAACAAACTCATACTTTGTCTTTGAATCCATCTTTCCAAAATCATTCATTTTCTTATCAAAGAAAAATTCCTTTGAGTTTTGTGCACTTGCAGAAAAAACACCTGCGACCATCATAACCACTGCTACAAAAAATGCCTTGCGAATTTCCATCGTTTTCATAATCGATAATTTTTTATTGTTTTTAATTTATTTTATATTTTAATTCGAAATTTATTTATCGTTTTTCGATATACAAAGATAAATAATAAATTTCGAATAAAACAAATTATTTATCGAAAAACAATAAATATTTTTCGATAAATATCGCAAATACCTGATAATGAAAGAAATATTTTTTCGATATTTCTGCATTTTTTTTGAATTCCTTTTTTGGAGAGCATAACTAACATGGGTCTATATAAAATTAGGCCTAGCATCAGGTTTACACAAAAATCTTACAAGAATTGAAAATTAGATTAGCGAAGGAGCTTCAATATAATTTCGATTTGAGGAATGATCGCATTGATGTTGTCATTACATATAACATAATCAGATTTTACGGCTTTCAATTGCTCTGGCATTTGGCTTGAAATACGCTTCAGAGCCTCAACTCCGGACATTCCCGAACGCTTCATAACACGTTCGACACACAACTCGACAGGAGCTGTAACACAGATAGTTTTATCTACAAAAGCATCAAATCCGGACTCAAACAGAATAGCCGACTCTTGAGCTACAACAGAAGCATCCTGTTTATCACACCAGGATAAAAAATCTTTTAAAACTTCAGGATGGATAATGGAGTTCGCTTTCTTCAAATTTTCTTCATTCTCAAAAATAAGAGACGCAAACAAGGCTTTGTTTAATGTATCGCCGATATATATGTGGCACCCAAAACAATTTATCAACTTTTCTCTTACTACCGGCGAAGTCATCGTAATTTTCTTAGCCTCATCATCTGCAATATAAACGGGGATTCCTACTGATTTAAGGAAGGATATTACGACCGATTTTCCACTTCCCATTCCTCCGGTAACCCCTACCCGGATCATATTCCGGCACGTTTTTCAATCAAGAATTCTATATTTTCAGGAGATAAACGATAATATCTGACCCACTGCGGAGTTACTGAAATTTTAACCGGAGTAGAAAGTTCCTTATTTTCAATCAAATCTTCATAATTAACATATAACTTAATATCGTTTTCAGATAAGGACGTATATCTGCTTAATGCTACCTGGCATGTCACCTCAACTATAGAAGGAAATAATCTCACAACATATTCCGCCGGAACATTCTCACACGCAACCGGTAATTTGAAAGTCTTTTCCGTATAACCTTCTATATCCCCTGACAACAACACCGATTTTTTATCAGAGACAATTCCTTTCGGAAAAACAAGATCGACTCTTTTCTCAAAATGAGCCTGAAGATCTTTTAAATCCAGTGATTTGGTATAAATAGCTTTTAGGGTATCTAAAATCACATCGCTGCCATAAACAGTTATTTCCTCGGGATCCAAATGAATACTATCCTCAAACATATATCCGGCCTTTGGCAAAATAGATCCGGAGATCCGAACCGGAATCGTTTTTTCTTTCTGAGAATTATACTTTATTTCTATTTTATCAGGAGTATACCCGACTAAGGAAGTCGATGCGGGTAAACGCTTTGTAATTTCTTTTTCTAGTGCAATACCGGAAATAGAATAATAAGATTTTCCCGGATTTATTTTGTTAAGGTCGATATCGATCGAAGTAACTTTTCGAGATAAGGTATAATTTAACAAAATCGTTCCCTTATCTGCTATTCTAAGACTGATTTCTTGTGGTAATCCCGGATTCAGAGCAACTTGCTCCGGAACATTTTTGTAATTTAAAGGGACTACCAAACTTATTTCGAATCGTTGTTGCAAATACTGCAACACCCAAAATCCGAAAGCAATCAGCAAAAAAAATGAAAAAGCCAGAATTTTTTTCCAGATTTTACCCTGGAAAAAATCCTTGACTTTTCCTTTGCCGTCTTTTTTATTTTGTAGTCTGGTTGTCATCGGCTGCCGCAAAAACAGATGCTTTGTCAACCTTAATTCTTACATTTTCCGCAATTTCAATATTGAAATTTGTATCGTTAATGTCCTTTATTTTCCCATAGATACCGCCGGAAGTAATGACACGATCTCCTACTTGAAGAGCTTCACGCATCTTTTGCATTTCTTTTTGTTTTTTCTGTTGCGGACGGATCATCAGGAAATACATGACAGCAAACAAAAGGACGATCATAATAATCCCCTGCCATTGTCCCAGTCCTCCTTGTGCCGGAGCCGATTGTGCCTGCAATAAAATGTGCAATAAATTCATAGCAAAAATATTTAAATTGAATTAATGTACAAATGTAATAATTATTTCAGTTTTTGAACAACTTGTTTTCTTTTTTTAACTCCCCTACCACAGCATCCAATATACCATTGATAAAGGTTCCACTCTTGGATGTACTGTAAAACTTAGCGATATCGATGTATTCGTTTAATGTAACATTTACAGGAATTGTCGGAAAATTCAGCAATTCAGCAATTGCTATTTGCATAATATACAAGTCCATATTAGCAATACGATCCAAATCCCAATTCTTTATATGGCGATTGATTCGCTCAATATATTCCTCCCCATTCAAAATAGATTTATGAAGCAATTCTATAGCGAACTCCCGGTCTTCGTCACTCTTAAACATCGGCAAAAGCCCGGCATCATCACCATCTTTTTCCTCAAATCTTTTCATGGTCTTCAGAACAAAAGTACTCGTTATCTCCATGTCGTCGTTCCAATAAATACTCTTGTCTTCAAGAAAATCGTATAACTCCTCACTTTTACAGATAACCTCCTTAAAAATCCGCCTCCAGAACTCCTGATCCGAGTTATAACTATCTTCGCTTTTAAGATAGGATTTATAAATATCCGAATCGACAATATTTTCCAGTAGGCTCTTGAGAAAATTCGTATCATCCTCCATCCATACGGATCCCTTTTCATTAAAAAATGCCTGTAAACTTTTATTTTTCCGAACCTGCTCGGAAAACCTGTTATTCGTAAAACGCATATTGGGATTCAATTCTGCAGAAGTTGCCAGATATTTGTGTTTCCGTAAATCCAAACGTTTCTGTTCAGCATCTGTCAGCGCAGGAATAAGTAAAAGGAGGTAATGGTACAAATCATACGTCTTTTGCAAACTAAACATCAACTCCCTCTCTGCTACACTCAAGTCTGTCGATTCTTTCTGATAATAAGAATATATGACCTGGAGCAACTTGATTCGTATTATTACACGATTTATCATCTTTATAAAGAACTATCTATTTTGAGGCCTCAAAGGTAATACTTTTTTGCCAATAAATCTACGAATCGACATTTTTTGCAATACTTTTTTGTTTTAATTGTTAAATCAGTTGTTTGTTTTAAAAAAAACCACCACTTTTGCAGAACTTATAACACAGATGCTATTCATCAAATAATGTCTATCATCATTTTGACACATTGCAAATGGAAGAACGTGGCATAAAAAAGAAACTCGACAACAGGGACAGCGACATTGTTTTCTCACGAACAATCAAGGCCGGAAAGCGCATTTATTATCTGGATGTAAAGAAAAATCGCAAAGAAGAATTGTTTCTGGCAATCACTGAAAGCAAAAAAGTAGCTAATGAAGAACTGTCTCAGGCCATTCAGTTTGAGAAACATAAAATATTCCTTTACAAAGAAGATTTTGACAAGTTCCAGGAAGCTCTGAGTGAAACTCTGGATTATATCCGGGAAAACAATACCGTCGACTTTGTCCCTCACCAGGAAGAAAAGGAAGATACGTCAACCGGCAATGACGATATCGAAGTAATTGATGAAAATATCGAACTGAAAATTGACTTTTAGTTTTGTATTTTCATTAAAAACCGTTACCTTTGCACCGCTTTTTAAAGAAATTCCGTGTGATGGGAAATTAGGAAGCATAGTAAGTCTTAATTTTGAGTAACACAAAAAAAAAATCAAAGAATGAAAACATTTGAATTGAAAGGTACCCTGAGAAATGATTTGGGTAAAAAAGCCTCAAAAGCTTATCGCGTAGAAAACATGGTTCCATGTGTCCTTTACGGAGGTGAAGAAGTAAAGCATTTTAACGCTACAACTGAAGGAATCCGTAAACTGGTTTACACCCCTGAAGTTTATATAGTAAATTTGGAATTAGATGGAAAAACAGTTACTGCTATTATGAAAGATCTTCAATTCCAACCGGTTAGCGACCAGTTGCTTCATGCAGACTTTCTTCAGATCTCAGATAAAAAACCTATTATTATGGAAATTCCTGTTGTTCTTGAAGGTCTTGCCGAAGGGGTTAAAGCAGGGGGTAAATTATCTCTTGAAATGAGAAAACTAAAAGTAAAAGGTCTATATAAAGATTTTCCTGAAAAATTGGCTATCAACATTGAAAATTTAGGATTAGGAAAAACTATCCAAATCGGAGCTTTGAGTTTCCCTAATTTGGAACTGCTTAATGCAAAAGACAATGTTGTTTGCGCTGTTAAATTGACTCGTGCTGCCAGAGGTGCTGCAGCCAAAGGTAACTAATTCAGTTGTAAATGAAATATTTGATTGTCGGACTGGGGAATATCGGTCAAGAATACGAAAATACCCGCCACAACATAGGATTTATGATATTGGACGCTTTTGCAAAAGCGTCCAATATTGTTTTTGCAGATAAACGTTATGGTTTTGTGTCTGAACTACGGATCAAAAACAAACAGTTAATCCTGCTGAAACCATCTACATACATGAACCTGAGCGGGAATGCCATCCGTTACTGGTTACAAAAAGAAAATATCCCGGTCGAGAATTTATTGGTTATAGTCGACGACATAGCTCTTCCTTTTGGTGCTTTCCGATTAAAAACCAAAGGTAGCGATGCCGGACACAATGGCTTGAAACATATCCAGGAAATCCTTAAAACTCAACAGTATAGTCGTCTCCGGGTGGGAATCGGGAACAATTTTTCTCAAGGAATGCAGGTTAACTATGTTTTAGGAAAATTCTCTCCTGAAGAAGAAAAACAATTATCCGGACGAATCGATATTGCAATTGAAATAATCAAAAGTTTTTGCCTTGCCGGAGTCGACACTACGATGAACCAATTTAACAAAAAATGAATGAAGTCAGAATAGATAAGTGGATGTGGGCCACACGGATATTCAAAACCAGAACCATTGCCGTAGAAGCCTGTAAAAAAGGACGTATCTCTATAAACAACGTAACGATCAAACCATCCCGGATGGTACGGGTCGGCGATGTTATAGAAGTACGCAAACCTCCTGTTACCTATTCTTTCAAAGTTCTTGCACTGACAGAAAGCCGGATGGGAGCAAAACTTGTGCCCCAATATCTTGAGAATGTTACCCCTCCCGAACAATACGAAATTCTTGAATTAGGCAAAATCAGTGGATTTATCAACCGCGCCAGGGGCACCGGACGACCGACGAAAAAAGATCGCAGAAGTCTTGACGATTTCAACGATCCGATCTATATCGACGATTTTGATTTTGACTTTGATTTCGAGGAAGATTAAATAATCTGAAATTCATCAGCATCCTGCCATACCGGAAATTTTTCCCTGAAACGTTCCAGAAGTTTTTTGTGAAGAATCCCGGTTACGATCATTTCTTTATCAGAATCACATGACGCAATAATATCTCCCTTAAAATCAATCAATTGTGAATCCCCCTGATGATGATTATGACGTCCATCCTCTCCAATCCGGTTTACACCACAAACGTAGCAATAATTTTCCAGAGCTCTGGCTTTTAATAATATATCCCAGGTGTTTTTACGGGCGCGAGGCCAGTTTGCAGGACAAATCAACAAATCGTAAGCTTTTCTTATATTTCTTGACCAGACAGGAAACCTCAGATCATAACAAACAATCAGGCAAATATTCCAACCTTTATAAGAAACAATCAACTGCTTCTCTCCTGAAGTAAAATTCTTATTTTCATCTCCCATCCTGAATAGGTGGCGTTTATCATAAAAAGAAGCATTTCCTTCGGGAGTTATAAAAAATCCCCGGTTATACAGGTTATCATTCTCACAGGCAAGAAAACTACCACAAACAGCAAAACCGTAATCCTGCGACCATTTTTTGATCATTTCAACAGTGGTACCATCGTTAGTTTCTGCAAGATGGTGGCTGTCATCCACAGAAAACCCCGTAGAAAACATTTCCGGCAGAACCGCCAAATCAGTTTTCCCGGCTAAAGACTCCAAAAAAGAACCATAATACCTGAGATTTTGAGATTTATCTTCCCAGAATATTGTGGATTGTACTAAACTGACTTTTAAAATATCCATAAACTATTTTTTCAGGATTCACGGATAAGAAACCGCTCACCGAATGCCATAAACCATATTCCGAAAATATCATCGTTGATTATTACAAACTTTCGCTATATTCCGAATTGCTCCGGAAATCTGCCACGGAATCCTTTATAATATTGTTTAATCTCATCAATATCTGCGACCTCATCTCCTGTCGGGTAGAAATTCCGGCAAATACCAACTTCTTTCAATCCATAATCAATATGAGCCAAGGAAACAGGCACACCTGCACCTAAAGCTATATAATAAAAACCGGATTTCCAATTCGGATTTTTCTTTCGTGTAGCCTCTGGAGATATCGCCAACTGAAAATGATCCCGCTGTTTGAACTCTTCAATCATTTGTTCGGTGATAAACGATTTTTTCTTCCGGTCGACAGGAATCCCTCCCAAAGCCTTGAATAAATAGTTTAACGGAAAGAAAAACCATTCTTTTTTCATCAGGAAATGCGGCTTTCCTTTCACAGAAGCATAAAATACCCGTCCAATAATAAGATCCCAATTACTGGTATGAGGGGCAACGCAAATTACACATTTGGGCGGGATCTCTACTTCTACAACACCTTTCCATCCAAACAAACGGAGTAAGAATCGCGCTAATAAAGCCATATTGATGTCTTTTTGAATACAAAGGTATTAATATCTTTCATAGAATAGAAAATTGTTGTGTAAAATACCTTTAATTTAAGCCGTATTTTTCTTTTTTTCAGGTAAATATTCGTACCTTTGCGTGCTCAATTTAGAAAATTAACTGAACTCTATAACACAATAATGGCAAAAGCAACAAAATTGAGCCCGGATTATATCTTTGAAACAAGCTGGGAGGTTTGTAATAAAGTCGGAGGAATCTACACCGTTTTATCAACCCGAGCTCATACTCTTCAAAATATCCTTAAAGACAAAATATTTTTTATTGGTCCGGATCTGGGACAGGAAAAAGATAATTCAGACTTTATAGAAAGTGCATCTTTACTAAAAAGCTGGAAAGATTACGCACTGAAGAATGAAAATTTGAAAGTGCGCATAGGCCGATGGAATGTCCCAGGAAAACCAATCTCTATCCTGGTCGATTTCAAACCATATTTTGAGCAAAAAAACGATATCTACGCCCAAATGTGGGAGAAATTCAAAGTAGAATCGCTCAATGCGTATGGAGACTATGACGAATCTTGCATATTTGCATACGCCTGTGGACTTGTCATCGAAAGCTATTACAAATTCAACACACTTGAGAAAGATAAAGTAATCGCTCATTTCAACGAATGGATGTTGGGGATGGGCGCTTTATATATTAAAGATAAACTTCCCCGTGTCGGTACCATATTTACGACTCATGCTACATCGATCGGTCGCTCTATCGCAGGGAATAACAAGCCTTTGTACGCCTGTTTTGATGCATATAACGGAGACCAGATGGCCAGGGAATTAAATATGGAAGCCAAACACTCCATCGAAAAACAATCAGCATGGAATGTCGACTGCTTTACTACTGTAAGTAAAATCACAGCAAAAGAATGCGAACAGTTACTGGATAAAAAGCCGGATGTTGTTACTCCAAACGGATTTGAAGATAATTTTGTTCCACAGGGACGTAATTACACAACCAAGCGGAATAAAGCCAGAAAAGCATTACTTGAAGTAACTAAACAACTGACAGGAGATACTTTCGACGATGATGCGCTCATGATTGCAATCGGAGGAAGATATGAATATAAAAACAAAGGAATCGATGTCTTTATTGAAGCAATGAACCGCCTCAGATGGTCGAATCCCGACAAAAAACAAGTTCTGGCATTCATCCTGGTTCCGGGATGGAATAACGGTCCAAGAGTAGATCTTCAAAAACGCCTGAAGGGTACCAAAGATCCTAAAACTCCTCTCGCAACCCCATATTTTACTCATGAGTTGGTGGAACCTCAAAATGATAAAATATGCCAATATCTTCGTTACCTCGATTTTACAAACCAAAAGGACGAGCCTGTCAAGCTAATTTTTGTACCTTCTTACCTGATGGGAGACGATGGAATTTTCAACCTTTCTTATTATGATTTGTTAATAGGTATGGATATGACTGTATTTCCATCGTACTATGAACCATGGGGCTATACCCCTCTCGAAAGTATTGCGTTCGGGATACCGACAGTCACCACCAACCTGGCTGGTTTCGGACTTTGGGCAAAAGATGAAAGCAACGTGGAAGATCTATCCGAAGGCGTAGAAGTCATCGAAAGGACTGAAGACAATTACTATGAGGTCGCAGATAAGATTAATGAAGCTGTGGCATCGTATTTGCATTTAAGTAAAGCAGATCAGGATAAAATAAGAGAAGCTGCGAAAAACTTATCGACCAAAGCTTCATGGGATCACTTTATCGAATATTATTTCGAAGCATATCACATCGCTTTGAAGAATGCGGCAAAAAGAATGAATCTACACTAAATGTTAAAAAATATGAAAATCAGAGCTAGTTACTCGAATGAACCTACATGGAAAGAAATCAATGTCTTTTCCAAACTCCCTCAGGAGTTGAAAATTTTGGATGAAATAGCACATAACATGTGGTGGGTATGGAACTACGAAGCCATCGACATGTTTACTGCAATTGACAAAGATTTATGGAAAAAAACGGAAGGTAATCCGGTTCTTCTCTTGCAACGTCTTTCGTACAAGCGTATCGAAGCTATTATTGAAGACGAAATGTTAATGGCTCAAATCAAAGGAGTTTACGCTAAATTCCGTGAATACATGGATGTTACTCCTGATAAAAGCAAACCATCTGTTGCGTATTTCAGTATGGAATATGGTTTATCAAACATCCTGAAAATATATTCAGGAGGTCTGGGTGTACTTGCCGGTGACTACATCAAGGAAGCAAGTGACTCTAATGTAGATCTTTGCGCGATCGGCTTCTTATATCGTTACGGATATTTTACTCAATCTCTGGCGATGGACGGACAACAAATTGCAAACTACGAAGCTCAATATTTCGAACAACTTCCGGTTGAACAAATGATGAGTAGCGATGGTAAGCCTATGATCCTCGAAGTTCCCTGCGCCAACCATACTGTTTATTCTTATGTATGGAAAGTAAATGTAGGACGTGTAAGTTTGTATTTGCTAGACACTGATTTCGAACAAAATAGTGAATGGGATCGTTCCATTACACACCAACTTTATGGTGGTGACTGGGAAAACCGTATCAAACAAGAATTTTTGTTGGGAGTCGGAGGAATCCTGCTTCTCAACAAATTAGGAATCAAAAAACAAGTCTACCATTGTAATGAAGGACATGCTGCGTTAATCAACGTACAACGCCTGACTGATTATATCAGCAACGACGGTCTGAATTTCAATCAGGCTCTGGAGGTGGTAAGAGCATCTTCTCTTTATACCTGCCACACTCCGGTACCAGCTGGTCACGACTATTTCGAAGAAGGATTATTCAATAAATACCTTGGTAAATATCCGGAAAAACTGGGCATTTCCTGGCAAGAATTAATGGACATGGGTAGAGAAAACCCGGGTTCCAATGAAAAATTCTCTATGAGCGTATTCGCACTCAATACCTGTCAGGAAGCTAATGGTGTAAGCTTATTACACGGATTGGTTTCTCAAAAAATGTTTGCTCCTGTATGGAAAGGTTACTTCCCCGAAGAATTACACGTCGGATATGTTACAAACGGAGTACACATGCCAACCTGGGCTGCTTCTGAATGGCGTAAATTTTACGAAAAATATTTTGACAAGAAATTTTACCTGGATCAATCGAATCAGGATATCTGGGAGAGAATCTATAACGTTGCCGATGAAGAGATCTGGGGTATCAGACAAACTCTGAAAAACCGTCTCGTAAACTATATCCGCGAACAATTCAAAGATAACTGGTTGAAAAATCAGGGAGATCCTTCTAAAGTGGTATCTGTAATGGAAAAGATCGATCCGAACGCACTATTAATCGGATTTGGACGCCGTTTTGCTACATACAAACGTGCTCACCTGTTGTTCACAGACTTGGAAAGACTATCTAAGATTGTAAACAATCCAAAATTCCCTGTACAATTTATTTACACCGGTAAAGCGCATCCTGCCGACGGCGGTGGACAGGGATTGATCAAACATATCGTGGAAATATCCCGGATGCCGGAATTTTCCGGAAAAATTATTTTCCTTGAAAACTACGACATGCGTCTGGCAAAACGTTTGATCTCCGGTGTGGACATCTGGTTGAACACTCCTACCCGTCCGCTTGAAGCTTCCGGAACTTCCGGTGAAAAAGCCGAAATGAATGGAGTCCTGAACTTCTCTGTTCTTGATGGTTGGTGGTATGAAGGTTATCGCCAGGGAGCCGGTTGGGCGTTGACAGAAAAACGCACTTATGACAACCAGGCTTATCAGGATCAACTCGATGCTGCAACAATCTATTCTATGCTGGAAAATGAGGTTATCCCATTGTACTATGCAAAGAACAGCAAAGGTTATTCTCCAGAATGGATACAATACATCAAAAACTCCATTGCTCAGATTGCTCCTCATTATACAACAAAACGGATGATCGACGATTATATCGAACGTTTCTATTCTAAGTTGTCAAACCGTTCTCAATCTCTGGCTGCAAACAGCTTTGCTAAAGCTAAAGAAATCGCTGCCTGGAAAGAAGATGTTGCTGCTAACTGGGATCAAATCGAAGTACTTTCTGTTATTCAGGATGAAAATCTGGTTACCAAAGGCATGCAGGTTGGAGATGAATACCATATCCAGGTTGTATTGGATAAAAAAGCAATGAAAGGTGAGCTGGGTGTAGAAGTTGTGATCCTGGGTAATGATGCTGTAACCAATAAAAACAGTCTGCGTATAGAACAGCTGAACCTTGTAAAACAAGAAGGTTCCAGACTATTCTTCGACGCTAAAGTGAAAGCCGCAGAGACAGGGCACTTCAGATTCAATTATCGTATCTATCCGAACAACAAAGACATTCCTCACCGGATGGACTTTGCCCTTGTTAAATGGATAAACTCTTAAATAAGTTGAAGGTTAAAAGGTTATAAGGTTGAAAGTGATTTAATAACCATCATTTTCAACTTTATAACCTTTATAACTTTACAACCTTCAACTTTTCAAGTCTGTCAACAAACACTCTACCGCTGATTTTACATTCTTTTCCGAAGCCAATAACCGGACAAACTTACTTCCGATAATAGCTCCATTCGCATTTTCCTGAGCAGTTCTTAATGTTTCTTTATTTGAGATTCCAAATCCGATAACCAACGAATTTTTCAACCCCATAGAATGTATTCTGTGAAAATATTCTTTTGTATTTGTATCAAATGATTGCCGGGCTCCTGTGGTAGACGCTGATGAAACCATGTAAATAAAGCCATCCGTATGTTTATCGATCAAACGGATCCGTTCTTCTGATGTTTCCGGAGTAATAAGCATAATCATTCTCAAATCATATTGATCTGCTACCTGTTTATACGATTCAATGTAGTCTTTGAAAGGCAGGTCAGGTATAATTATCCCATCGACTCCAACTTCCGCACACTTTTTACAAAAATGCTCAAAACCGAATTGTATCACAGGATTCAAGTACCCCATCATGACTAAAGGGACAGATATATCCTTGCGAATATCCTGTAGCTGTTCAAAAAGTTTTTTCAGGTTCATCCCATTCCTGATGGCAACCGAACTACTTTCCTGAATGACAATACCATCTGCCATTGGATCGGAAAACGGGATACCTATTTCCAGCATATCTACTCCATTTCTCTCTAATTCAACCATAATTTCCTTTGTATCATCAAGATGAGGATATCCGGCAGTAAAAAACACAGACAATATATTCTTTTGTTTTTCCTGAAAAAGTTGTTGTATTCTGTTCATGAGTATATATTTATTACATTTATTTTCTTAATTGAGATATAAAGCACTCTAACTGAGATATATCCTTTGAAAAATCTTCTTTCTCAAACTTACTGTTCAGATCTATTCCAAATAATAACGGATGATAAAATGATGTTATGCGGGATAGATCTTCAGGGCCAATTCCTCCACTCAGAAAGAATGGGACACTACCGTTATAATCTTCTAAGATCTTCCAATCATACTGTTTTCCGGAACCTCCATATAAAGGCGTTTTTGTATCAAACAAAAGATAATCACAACAATGAGAGTAATCTTCCGATCGTTTCAGGTCTTCTCTGGAAGAAATACTGATCGCTTTGATAACTTCTAATCCTTTTTTTTGAAAATATTGACAAACTCCAGGAGACTCATCTCCATGAAACTGAATCACTTGCAACCGAAATAACTGTATTATTCTTTCTATTTCACCTGGTTTTTCATTAACGAAAACGCCAACTTTTTTGATCTTATCAGGCAGAGATAACACAATCTCAGGATTTAGGTTTTCCACAAAACGTTTTGAACTTTTATAAAAGATAAAACCCATATAGTCAGGAGATAAAAGAGATAATTCTTTTATATTCCCGGGATATTTCATTCCACAAACTTTGATATTCATATCATTAAAGTTTAGACTTTACCTGGCAAATAAAATCAGAAAGTTCATTAGCTGGAAAATCTGTTTTCATAAAATTTTCACCCATTAAGAATCCCTGGAAACCGGCTTTCATCAATTGAACTACCGTTTCAGGACGAGAGATTCCACTTTCCGATATCCTGACAAAATTTTCAGGCAATTTATCGGCCAACAGGACAGAAGCCTCAATATCGACTGTAAATGTTTTCAGATTGCGATTGTTTATACCGACAATATCGATATATTCATTTACATACTCCAGTTCATCTTCATTGTGTAGTTCCAAAAGTACTTCCAGATTTAATTCTTTGGCTTTCCTCGCTAATTGTAGTGTTTGAGGTATTGTGAGAACCGCAGCAATCAATAGGATGGCATCCGCTCCTATCGCTTTCGACACATATAATTGATATTCATCGATCATAAAATCTTTTCTCAACAAGGGAATATCAGTCAATATCCGGGCCTGCTTCAAATCGGAAATATTTCCTCCAAAGAATTTTACATCAGTCAGGACAGATATACCTGCTGCTCCTGATTGTGTGTATCCGGGAACGATATCTTCCACTCTGGCATTTTCATTTATAAAGCCTTTAGATGGTGATTTTCGTTTGAATTCGGCTATGATGGGAACTTCGGACTGTAGCAGGTCCTTTTTTAGGGAACGTTGAGTGGCATGAGTGGAAATCAGATTCTCTAATTGACTTAAACTCACGACTTGTTTACATTGCTCCAATTCAATTTGTTTTTGAGCTATTATTTTTTCTAAAATATCCATATGTACTTAAGCATTTATTGTCTGGAATTTTCGGAATGTATTTAATGCATTTCCACTTTCTATCGATACTTTCGCCAAATCAATACATTCTTCTATTGATAATTCCGGAGATAGGGTTTGAATTGCAAATGCAGAATTGATAAGTACGACATCCTTCTGAGCCGTTGTCGCGCTGTTATTCAATACGTTATCAAAGATAACGGCAGCATCGGAGACTGTATCCCCGGCATAGAGATCCTGTTCTGACAAACGGGATAATCCTAATTGTTCCGGAGTATAAATTTGTTCCCCCAACGGATTAATAACCTTAAATTCCGAAGTCAGAGATATTTCATCGTAACCATCGAGACTATGCACAATCGAAAAGTTTCCGCCTAATTTCTGATACATATAGTAGTACAAACGTCCCATACGAAGACTAAAAACACCTAACATGTTGTTTTTCGGACAGATAGGATTAACCAACGGTCCCAAAACATTGAAAAATGTTCTTACACCCAACTGTTTGCGGACTCCGGCAACGGTTTTCAATGCAGGATTGAACAATGGTGCGTGTAAATACGCGATATTGGACTCTTCTATTGATTTCGACAAGATCCCCATATCCGTAGTAAATCTCACTCCGCTCATTTCCATCACATTAGATGCGCCACTGACAGATGTTGCTCCATAATTTCCGTGTTTTACGACCTTGTATCCGGCACCGGCGACAACAAAACAACTGGCTGTAGAGATATTGAATGTATTTTTATTATCTCCTCCGGTTCCAACGATATCGATCGCATTGTAAGCCGACATATCAATAGGAATACACATTTCCAATAGAGATTCCCGAAAACCGGTCAACTCCTCCAAAGTAATACTTCGCATTAAGTATACCGAAATAAATGCCGCTATCTGGGAATCATTGTATTTCCCGGCAGCCATATTGGTAAGAACATCTTTGGCCTCTTCCTTGCTCAGATACTGATGGTCAAAAAGCCTGTATAATATATCTTTCATTTACTTTTTCTTTAGAAAATTACTGATTATTCTTGCTCCCTCCGGAGTTAAAACCGACTCAGGATGAAACTGTACCCCGTGTACATCATACCGACTGTGTTTTATGGCCATGATCTCTCCATCTTCCGATAATGCAGTGATCTGTAATTCTTCCGGTAAAGAGGCACTGTTAATCGTCCACGAATGGTATCGCCCGGCTTCAAAGGTTTCCGGAAACCCATCGAAAATATAATCGGACAATACAATTTTCATCTTGCTCGCAACTCCATGATATACAGTATCAAGATTAAGAAGTTTTGCTCCAAAACTTTCTGCGATAGCCTGATGACCGAGACAAACTCCCAATATACTCTTTGTTGGAAAATACTTTTCCAGCAATGCCAATAAACTACCGGCTTCCTCAGGAGTTCCCGGCCCTGGCGACAATATTATTTTATCATACTCAGCAACATCTTCCAGTGCAATCTTGTCATTGCGAACAACATCGGCTTGGTATCCGAAATTCCGGATCAGATGAACCAGATTGTATGTAAATGAATCGTAATTATCAAATATCAAAATCTTCATAATCTCAATTTTTTAACGACCGGGCCAGATCCACGGCCTGTTTCAAAGCTCCCAGTTTATGATTTACTTCCTGTAATTCTTTTTCAGGCACAGATTTCGAGACAATCCCGGCACCTGCCTGATAATACAGAGTATTGTTTTTACTCAAAAATGCACGGATTGTTATCGCCTGGTTTATTTCCCCATCCAAACCGATATATCCGATACACCCCCCGTAAAAACCCCGTCCATGATGTTCTATCTCATCTATCAGAATCATAGCCTTCACTTTAGGGGCGCCCGAAAGTGTTCCTGCCGGAAAAGTATCCGCATACAACCGGATCGGATTAGTGCCTGGAATAATCTCCCCACTCACATTAGATACCATATGTATCACGTGGGAGTAAAACTGTATTTTCTTATAAATATCCAATGTTACATCAGTACAATTACGGCTGAGATCATTACGGGCCAGATCGACCAACATCACATGTTCCGCGTTTTCTTTCGGATCTTTCAATAACTCCTGCACCAGTTGACGGTCTTTTTCATCATCACCGGTCCTGCGAAAAGTTCCGGCAATAGGATCAATATAAGCCCGTCCGTTGCTTGTTTTAAGATGAGTTTCGGGAGAAGAACCGAATATGCGGAATGAACCGAAATCAAAATAGAATAGATACGGAGATGGATTGATCGATCTCAGGGCACGGTATACCTTAAAATCATCACCTGAGAATCGTTGACTGAACCTTCTTGAAAGTACGATCTGGAACGTATCCCCCCTCTTGCAATGCCGTATCCCTTCATTCACCATTTCCATATAATCATCATTCGATATCGGAGAGATCTCTTCTCCTTTTGTTTCGAAATCGTAAGATGCAAAATTCCTGTTATTCAGAAGTTCTTCCAGATGTTCCATATTACTATCCTGATCTTCCGTCAGATTCTCAACGATAGTTAATTCATCCCCGAAATGGTTCACTACAACTATACATTTATACAAGATATAATACATATCAGGGATGAAAGATCCATCATCAACAGTATTCTTCAAATCTACATCCTCAAAATAGCGGACTGCATCATAGGATGTATATCCGAAAAAACCGTTAAATGAATGTTTCTTAGGATCTTTATCAATATGAAATTCCTGACGAAACCTGTTGAATGTATCCGCCACTGTATTTTCAGTAGAAATATCGGAAATGACACTGGTTCCATCCGGATAAACCCGCTTAATTGAAGAATTTTGCACAATAAAACGAGCCAGCGGTTGTACTCCGATAAAAGAATAACTGGACTCTCCGCCATGGTGATCCGAACTTTCCAGCAATACGGATTCCGGATATAAATCCCTTATTTTCAAATAAATACCAACCGGAGTCTGTAAATCTGCCAACATCGTTTTAAAAATAGTATGTATCATCATTTCTGTTATTTTTTAATGAATCAAATGTATTGCACGTAAGTTGACATATCCTTATCTCCACGACCGGAAAGGTTAATCACCACGACATCATTTTCTTTGAATTGTTGTTTTTCTAAAATACCTAAAGCATGTGAACTTTCCAAGGCCGGGATAATTCCCTCCAGGGAAGTCAGCTCAAAAGCAGCTTTTAAAGCCTCATCATCTGTGATTGCAAAAACCTTGGAACGGCCTTCTTTAGCCATATAAGCATGTATCGGACCGACTCCGGGATAGTCCAATCCGGCAGAGATAGAATAAGGCTCTTCTATCTGACCGTCTTCATCCTGCATAATCAGTGTACGGCAACCGTGGATAATTCCTTCCCGTCCAAGTTGGATCGTAGCAGCAGACATTCCGGTATCCACTCCTTTTCCGGCAGCCTCAGCAACCAGAAATTTCACATTCTCATCATCCAGATAATGATAGAAAGCCCCGGCAGCATTACTACCTCCACCCACACAAGCCAAAAGAAAATCCGGATTTTCCCGTCCTTCTTTCTCTTTCAATTGTCGTTTGATCTCGGCACTGATCACCGACTGAAAACGGGCAACCATATCGGGATAAGGATGTGGCCCGATAGTGGATCCGATCACATAAAAAGTATCGGCCGGGTTACAGCACCAGTTGCGAATAGCCTCATTAGTAGCATCTTTCAGGGTCATATTGCCACTGGTAACCGGAATCACCTCTGCTCCAAGCATTTTCATTTTCTGTACATTCAGATGTTGGCGTTCCACATCCAGTTTGCCCATATACACATGACATTCCATGCCGAACAATGCACAAACAGTAGCAGTAGCGACCCCATGTTGTCCGGCGCCTGTTTCCGCGATAATCCGGGTTTTACCCATTCTGCGGGCAAGCAATACCTGTCCCAAAGAATTTGTGATCTTATGAGCACCGGTATGGTTGAGGTCTTCTCTTTTCAAATAAATCCTCGCTTTGTATTTCTCCGATAATCTTCCTGCAAAATATAGAGCCGTCGGACGTCCCGCATAATCCTGCAATAAACGATTATATTCTTCCTGAAACGATGGTTCATTCATTATTTCAAGATACGAATTTCTCAATCTCTCCACATTTCCATACAAAATTTCCGGGATATATGCTCCACCGAATCTTCCGTAATAACCATTTTCATCTACATTGTAAGCTTTCATCTTAAATATTTTGATTTATTTCTTGTGTAATAAAAAAGGCCTGTCGTGAGTACGACAGGCCTTTCGGATATATTTTCTATTGATAAATGTATACAGGCTTAGCTCCTCACTACTTGATTAAGTTGTAAGTGCCACCACCAAAATTTATTTACCAATTGTTTCATTTTTCCTATTTCAGATATCACAAAGATACACATTTTTTGAAAAAAGCAAGAAAAAATCATTTTTTATTGAAAAATAAATTATTTCAACTGATTCAAAGCACAGCCAGTACAACTGCCACAGGGATTCGAACGTGTTTTCTTCACAAAGAAAAAACGATATATCTTATATAGCAATAGACTTACCATACAAATCCCAATAATATAAACCACAACAAACTGCCACATATCTTTTCTGTTTACTATTTAAACAAATATCGAACCTATTTGATAAACTAAAAAGCTTATTATCCATGCCAAAATCGTTGTATAACAAATGACAAAAGCAGCCCATTTCCATGAACCGGACTCATTTTTAATTGCCGCAACAGTAGCAATACACGGGAAATAAATCAATACAAAAAGTAATAAGCTGATAGCAATCAATGGGGTGAACGCCGGACTTCCATCTTCCCGTTTCTCCTTGGTCAGACGTTCTTTCAGAATATCTGTGTTTTCACCATCCCCCACATAAAGTACAGCTAATGTACTGACTACAATTTCCTTGGCCGCCATTCCCGAAAGCAAACTGACACTGATTTTCCAATCGAATCCCAAGGGACGCACCAAAGGTTCTGAAATACGACCGATTTGTCCGATATAAGAGTTTTTCTGATGTTCTATACGTTTGACATGCTCTATTTCTGTAATTAACGAATCTTTTTCAGAGACCTTATCTAACTGGTTCTCATATCGTTGCTCAATCAATGCAATCTGGGAGTCATACCTGGTATTTAATTCTTCATCTTGAGGAAAATACTCCAAAAACCAGATAATAATAGACGCAACCAGAATAATACCTCCCATTTTACGTAAATATTGAGACGACTTATCCCACATGTGACGGAAAATAGCCTTAGAAGTCGGCATACGATAAGGAGGCAACTCCATTACAAAGGGCAAATCTTCTCCTTTGACCAGGAACTTTTTGAAAACACGGGACATCAGGATTGCCAGTAAAATACCGGTAATATATAATCCGAACAAAGCAATACCCCCATGTTTTCCGAAAAATGCTCCGGCAAAAAGCAAATATACCGGCAAACGGGCCGAGCACGACATCAATGGGTTGACCAGCATTGTCAACAGCCGGGCATTACGGCTTTCAATCGTACGTGTACTCATAATCGCGGGCACATTACATCCGAATCCCATCACCAGAGGGATAAACGACTTCCCATGCAATCCCATTTTCTGCATAAACTTATCCATAATAAAGGCAGCCCGAGCCATATAACCAGAGTCTTCCATAAATGAAATAAACATATACAGGATCACTATATTAGGCAGAAAAACAATAACGCTCCCTACTCCACCGATAATTCCGTCGACAATCAGGTCCTTCAACGGACCTTCAGACATGATATTACCTATAAATCCTGAAAGTTCACCGACGCACCACTCTATCCATTGCATAGGATACTCACCCAGGAGAAAGGTTCCTTCAAACATCAGGAACATAAACAAGAAGAAAATAGGATATCCCCAGATTTTATGAGTAACCAGAGAATCGATCATTCTGGTCATTTTCATAGTATCCGCAGGGCCATTGACAAAAGTCTGCTTCAAAGCTCCGTCAATAAAACCGTAACGGGCATTGGTAAAAGAGGTTTCCAAATCCTCTTTCATTTCTTTTGAAAGAGTTTTTACCTGAGCATCACGTACTTCAAACAGTTTTTCCTGACAAGGCAATTTACGGACAAAAGCCTCCATTTCCAGGTCACCCTCCAGTAACTTGATACTGATATATCGTTTCGACTGGTCCTTTCCTATAGAACGACTCTCTTTCAGTACATTCTTAACCTGAGTTATCCCGGCTTCCAGTTCTTCTCCATAATTGATGTGGATATGGCGGGATACCGAACATTGTCCTTCGTAAACCTCGATAATCTTATCGAAAAGTTCGGGTACACCTTTACCTGTCTTACCGACAGTAGGTACAACCGGCATTCCGATCATCCGGGCCAGGGAGTCGTAATTAAATTTAGCTCCTGATTTTTCCAATTCATCATACATATTCAATGCAATGACAACGTTGGAGTCCATATCGATCAATTGTGTGGTCAGGTAGAGATTCCGTTCGAGATTAGATGCTGCGACAACATTAATGATCACATCCGGATGTCCTTCATTGATTTGTTGCCTGACATAAAGCTCCTCCGGAGAATAAGCAGACAAGGAATAAGTTCCGGGTAAATCATAAAGTTTGAATGTATAGCCTTTATGTTTGAACTTCCCTTCCCTGGCATCGACAGTCACACCACTGTAGTTTCCTACACGTTCATGCGCTCCGGAAGCCATATTGAAGAGAGAAGTCTTTCCTGAATTCGGGTTTCCTACCAAAGCAACGTTAATCGTCTTGCTTCGTTCTTCTGCTATTTCACGAAGCCGGTCACTGTCGATAGTCAAAGGAGTCTGTTCGTTTAATTCAATTCCGGGCATATCTTCCGAAACGACTTCCACCAGGTTAGCCTCACTCCTTCGAAGGGAGACTTCATACCCCATAATGCGATACTTAATCGGGTCATTCAAAGGAGCATTGAGTAACACCTCAACGGTCTTACCCTTGATAAATCCCATTTCGATGATTCGTTTACGGAATGCACCACGTCCTGTAACTTTGACAATAATCCCTTTTTCGCCTGTTTTGAGGTCAGAAAGTCTCATAGACACAATTCAAATTTTGAGTTACAAAGGTCGCAAAAATCATTCGATAATGCAATACTTATTTTGAATCATTTCAAATAAGTAACTCAAAATATTTCATTTTTTCTTCGACGCAACCCTTCCTTTTGTTTTTGGTTTGTCCGCCGAATCCTTTACTATTTTCATACAATCATCATATGATAATGTAGCAGGATCAGTTCCCTTGGGGATTTTATAGTTCCCACCATCAAATGCGATATATGGGCCAAAACGTCCGTTCAGAACCTGAAGTTTAGCATCCTGTTCAAAAGCCTGAATTACCTTTTTCGCTTCTTTTTCCTTTTTTTCATTGATTAGCTGCTCAGCTTCTTCAATATTGATAGATATTGGATTATATTGTTTTGGGATGGTAGTAAATGTATTGTTATACTTCAGGAATGGGCCGAAACGTCCTACAGCTGCAGTAACTGGTTCTCCATCTATTTCTCCGACCAAACGGGGCAGGTCAAAAAGCTTTAATGCGTCTTCCAAAGCGATTGTTTCAATCGACTGATCTTTCATCAATGACGCAAAGGCCGGTTTTTCTTCATCATCCGCAGAACCGATCTGAACGAAAGGACCGTAACGACCGATCTTTACGGAAACCGGCTTACCTGATTTAGGATCTGTTCCCAAAATACGTTCCCCGATTTTATGCTCGGTCTTCGCTTGGGAGGCCGCCTCTACGATCGGATGGAACATTTTATAGAATTTATCAATAGTCTCCGTCCATTTCAGGTCTCCATCGGCAACCTTATCCAGCTCTTTTTCCACACTGGCTGTAAAACCATAATCCAGTACTTCAGGAAATTGATCTGTCAGAAAGTCATTCACAACCAAACCTGTATCCGTAGGCATCAGCTTAGATTTATCGGATCCGACCATTTCCTTTTTAGTTTTGGAAGTTATCTTGCCGTTTTTCAGTGTCAATGTCGTAAAGTCACGCTCCTCACCTTCTTTATTACCCTTAATAACATAGCCTCGATTCTGAATAGTCGAAATTGTAGGAGCATAAGTTGAAGGACGACCGATTCCCAGTTCTTCAAGTTTACGTACCAAACTGGCTTCCGAATAGCGGAAAGGCCGTTGAGACAAACGTTCCTGTGCGGAAACTTCATTCAATGCCAATTTCTCATTGACTTTCAATGGCGGAATTATGGCATTTGTAGCTTCATCTGAATTTTCATCATCATGACTTTCCATGTAAACCCTTAAAAACCCATCAAATATGATTACTTCTCCTGTAGTTTGAAACTTGTCCGGACTATTACTTACTGCAATAGTTACTGTAGTACGTTCCAATTCAGCATCAGCCATTTGAGATGCAATGGTACGTTTCCAGATCAATTCATAAAGACGTTGTTCCTGTGCAGTACCTTTGATCGTCTGTTTATCCATGTAAGTGGGTCGGATAGCCTCGTGAGCCTCTTGCGCCCCTTTGGTCTTTGTCTGGAACTGACGGCCTTTTACATATTTTTCCCCGAATTCGGATTCGACTTCTTTCTTTGCTGCCGAAATAGCAATTGCGGAAAGGTTTACCGAGTCGGTACGCATATAAGAGATAAATCCCGATTCATATAGTTTTTGAGCTACCGACATGGTTTGTGATACTGAAAAACCCAATTTTCGGGAAGCTTCCTGTTGTAAAGTAGAAGTTGTAAACGGAGGTGCCGGAGATTTCTTTCCAGGTTTGGTAACAACATCTTCAATTGAAAATGACGCTCCTTTCATCAATTCCAGAAAATCATTAGCGTCTTTCTCTGTTTTGAGACGTCTGCCTAACTCAGCTTTCAACGTTGTTCCATCCGACAATGTAAATAACGCTATCACACGGAATGAAGCCTCTGCGTTGAAGTTATTTATTTCACGCTCACGTTCCACTATCAAACGAACAGCAACTGACTGAACACGACCTGCAGAGAGTGACGGACGAATTTTCTTCCAAAGTACCGGCGAAAGTTCAAAACCAACAATACGGTCGAGAACACGACGGGCTTGTTGTGCATCCACCAAATGATAATCTATATCGCGGGGATTTTCAATCGCATTAAGAATGGCATTCTTAGTAATTTCATGAAATACGATCCGGCGGGTACGATCTTTATCCAGCTTCAATGACTCGAAAAGGTGCCATGCAATGGCTTCCCCCTCCCGGTCCTCATCGGAAGCCAGCCAAACCATCGGAGCATCCTTTGCTTCTTTCTTTAATGCCTTGACAACCGCCTCTTTATCCGGGGATATAACGTATTCCGGTTGATAATTATTTTTAATGTCAATACCAAGACCCTTATCTTTCAAGTCCCGGATATGACCATAGCTGGATAATACCTTATAATTTTCTCCTAAAAATTTTTCAATGGTTTTGGCCTTTGCCGGAGATTCTACAATTACCAGATTTTTTTGCATAAGTATATATTTCTAACTTTTTCGGGTGCAAAGGTATGAAATTTCTTTAGAATAAGATACTTAAACCGCCCATAATACTAAAATTTTGCGCCGGATAACCATAGAATAAGTCATATTTCTGGAACAAAAGATTGTTCGCTTTAGCAAAAATGGAGAAAGTTTCATTGAATTTATAAGTACCTGACACCCCGAGATTATTAATATTTTTCATATTTTCAACGCCATCGACTCCAATCGTTTTTCTACCGGTTCCCAGGTAATAACTGGCATCCAGGCGAAGTGGTAATTGAGGAACGTTATATGTTGCTGTTAATTCTGTTTCAAAATTAACTTTATTCCACGGCTCATTGGGGTATGTTAATTGAGTTACCAGATCTGTGATATTATAATCAGAAGATACATCCCAATTATAATAGGTCGCTTTCAAACCGAACTCAAATATATCCTGATAATTGTATTTAATATTTCCTCCCAACAAGAATGCCTTTGCATCGTAATAAACCGGATTAATCATTCCCCCTAAAAGCAATGTTTCATTGGTGTACTGACCAACCATCGGAACAAAACCTGTCAGGAAGAAATGCTCATCATTTGTTATTTTATAACCTGCAAACACATCAAACCAGAAATTACCGGACGGAGAACCCTGTATCCCGATTTTTCCATCTAACGGACTTCTGGAATCTAAAACTCTTGTTCCCGGCATCACATAACGATTTTCCTGAAACATTGAAGATCCGCTGTTATCCGCGACTCCACCTTCTGCCGCAATATAGAAATTAAGCTTTTCCATCGGACGATAATTAAGCCTGATATCCGGAGCTATATTATTTTCATTATCTCCCGGCATAAGAAGTAAATTTACTTTCACGCCTAATCTCAAATCCCAGTTATCACCTTCAATTCCAAAATACGGATTAAGCATGACATTATCATAATCCGAACAATTGAAAACAACAGCATTATTCGGAGTTGTGTAATTATAATTTTTCCAATATCCTCCAAAACCAATATTCATATTTGAATTAAAACCTTTATGAACATCCCATCCGGCTGTAAACCGATTTTCTTTTACTCCATCCAGGTCTTTAGTATAAAGATATTTTTGATTGAATATTGTGTTTGACAAATTGAATGAATAATTCAATTCATTGGGGCGATCATTGACGATTCCCGCTCCTATATCAAAAATATTATCGACTTGACTTATATCTTTGTCAATTGCATATGACTCTCCCGGTAGTAAAGATAATTCAGTCCCAGGTTCAAGATAATGATTAGGCATTGTATATCCATAATAATTAAATGCTGAATAGGTATATTTTACGTCGGCATTCAAACGAAGCCCTCCAAAATCATGTAAATATCCTAATCCCAATAAATTATCATTAATCTTCATTTTTTGTTTTTCATCATCCTGCAAATACGTCACATTTCCGTTAGATGAGCGGTGAGAACCGAAAATACTTAACCTATCGGTTTCCGAATTCAGGATCTGATAACCAAGATCTCCGTCAATATCGACAAATGAACTGACTCCAGCCTTCAGATAACCTCTTTTCTTTGAATAAGGAACATCCGTAAAATATGATCCGGAAGGTAAAGTCATCAGTTCCGGAGATATTTCATATGGAACTGAAAATTTAGCAAACTCCACTTTGGTTTTAGGAGCTTCAGGCTCTTTCAATTCAGGCAAGGTACCGACTTTAGCTGCCTCCCTGATAGTCGGAGTATATTCTTTCTCCAGGGTCAACTCTCTTTTTAACACAGTGGTATCCTGCTTTGTATCTTGAGCTAAAGTTGGCATCGCATAACATACAACTGCCAGTATAATAAGATTTCGAAGTTTCATATCTGTATTTTATTTTATTTTACTAAGACGTTCCTGAATCATTGTATGAATATCATCTCCCGTATTTTTATAATTATGCTGCAAACTTTCCAGATATTGCTTCGCCTGGAAATGATCCTCTTTCGCAATATAAACATCCGACAAAAGGACAAACCCACGGGCAAGCCAATAAGCATGCGGAGTACCCATCCGGCTATATTCAAGAACTTCTTTTTCAGCCTTATCCAGACTCTTTGTATCGTAATAGGTCTGAGCAAGCAAATATTTGGCTTCCGCACCATAAACAGTACGGGTATCTTTTGCAAGTTCAGTCAATTCAGGTATTGCTTTTTGAGTTTCTTTCAATCCTAGATACGCTTTCGCTTTATAATACCTGCTTTCAATCAGGACTTCCGGATCTACCGATTCTTTTGATACGGCATTTGTTGCATTTATTATTTCGGCATAATCATTTAAGTGATATCCTGAACGCATTATCCCTAACAAGGCTGTAATTTCATTCGATTTACTGCCTGTTACTTGTTTCAGACGTTGATAGTCAGTCAACGCTTCTTTGTATTCTTTATTATTGTACTGGATTTCAGCAACATGCAAAAGAGCATCTTCAAGAAACTCTGTATTTCCGGCAGAAATTACACGTTGGTATTCCGACTTTGATTTTGCATAATCTTTTTGATTGAGATAAATGGCCCCAAGATAATTATGTGCATTAACGGAGAATGAACCCTCCGGAAATTGTTGCAGATACTTATTCAACGCCGCCTGAGCATGTTTTTCATCCCCTTTCTGGAATAATTTTTCAGCAGACAAATAAGTAAGGGAGTCCTGTTCGCTAACCTCAAATTTAGCAACTCCACCTTTACCTTTAACATAATTGGCATATCCCTGAATATCATTCATATCCACATATACCGATTTCAAATCCTGAGCGGCAACACGAGCTTCCTCCGTCCCCGGATAACTTTCAATAACCTGTTTATAGGCAGTCGCCGATTTTTGCAAATCATTCTGATTAAAATAAAGCAATCCTATCTGAACTCCAGCCTTGCGAGCTAATGCACTTTGAGGATACTGAGTCACCAATTTTTCAAAAGCCTGAATTGCTGCCGCATTATTTTCCAACATCACATAAGCACGTCCTTTTTCATAGATAGCATCTGTTACATACCGTGAATCCGGATAGGTAGAGATTAACTGATCCATCTGAGCAATTTTGCCTTTGTAATTTTTTTGTAATCCCATAACAAAACCTTTCTGATATGCGGCATAGTCGGCAAGGGCAGGTTGCAATTCAACTGATTTCGCATATGCTTTCTCGGCCTCTCCAAAATGGCGTTGATCAAAATAACAATCTCCCAGACGAGCATATGCATCTGCAAAAGAAGATGCTTTACCATCTGCTTCCTTGTTTATATAAGCATTGAAAGCATCTTGAGCAGCAGAATACTGTCCTTTTTCAAAGTAACAGTATCCGAGTCCGTAATGAGAGAGATTTCCTAAAGAGGTATTAGCCTGAGATGTTCTCAAATAAGCATTATAATCTTTAATCGCATTATCATATTGATCCTGCTTATAATATGATTCGGCTCGCCAATAAATTGATTTATCTCTCTCATCAGCAGCATAATCTCCCATTCCAATTGCTTTAGTGAGACTGGTCACTGCAGCCGGATATTCTGCATTTGTGAAAGCAACTGTTCCTTTGTAATAATATATTTTTTGTTTGGCCTCCAATATCTTACGACCAGGATTCTTTATTTTTTCAATAGAGCTAAGTGCTGTATCGTAATTTTTTGTTGTCAAGTAAACATCTACCAGACAATCATTTACTTTATCCACATAAATCGATTTCGGATAAGTATTCAGGAAATTTTCCAAAACAGTTACCGACTCCCCAAAAGCAGAAACCGAATTCTTATGCAAAAGCATAGCATAGTTATACATTGCCGTTTCTTTTGCCTGAACATCAAAATTCAGGCGTGATGCCGATTCAAAAGCCATAAGTGCATTTTTCTCATCACCTGTATTGAGATAAGATTGTCCTAAATACAAATATGCATTTTGTCCTAAAGCATCATTCAACGGATTACTTTTTACCAGGTAGTTTACAGCTGATTTATAATCTTTCAGGTTATAGTAAGACATTCCTAATAGATACAGATCGTTCCGTTGAAGGTCACCTCCCGATGAAGCATATTGCGATAAATATTTAGCGGAATTCGAATAATCGGCCTCTTTATAATAAGAAACTCCGACAATACGGTTGATTTCCGGATTATATTCGTGCGAAGGATGACTATTCAGCAATTCAACTCCATCTTTTACAGTTTGAGCATAACGTCCTTGAATAAAGTTGGACTGAGCGATATAGTACAGCACATCCGGTTGGAACTCCTGTTTATTCCGAAGCTGGTTAAACAACGGTAAGGCCTCATTGTACTTACCATCCGAGTAGTCAATATAAGCAGAATAATAAGTTGCCGCATCACGGTAAGTTTCGCCTATAGTCCTCAGAAGACCAAATAATCTGCGAGCTTCTTCTTTTTTATTCGTCTTCAAACAGGATAAAGCCATCCGGTAAGCATAATCTTCCTGATTCTTGAGAGACAAATTATCCAGATTAGATTTTTCAAACCAATAAATGGCTACAGCATAATCTTTTTTCTCAAAATGGGTCGATCCGGTCATAAAACAGACCTCATCATAATGCATTGTTTCCGGATATGTATCCAGAAAATCCTTCAAAACATTCGAAGCATCTTCTCTACCTTGTTTATATGCTGATGCAGCCAACAGGAAATCGGCTTCACGAATCAGATCCGGATCCGTAAGCTGTTGTTTTTTATACTGGTTGATTTTGTCAACACATCCGGCATAATTACCATCATCATACATGGTTTTAGCTTCTTTATAGAACCGGTTGGGAGACATAAGTTGTTCTGAACGCTGAGAGACAGCCAATTGTGCAGATAAGATTAAACACAATGAAATAATTGTTTTTCTCATTTTTGGAGGTCTTTTGTAAAAGTGTTGGGGACAAAGTTATAATTTTTATACCACAACTGTTAAATTTTAAGATTGTTTTATTATTGTTTTAAACAAAATCTATTATGCCTGAATTATAAAAATCAATTCTTGCCTTTATATAATAACGGTATTTTCGGGAATAAATTACATGAAATTCATATTTTTCCGTGGGTTACGCTATCGCTTTACCCACGGCTATTAATATTTAGCCACTACGTGGCAAATAGTACCGAATTTTTGAACAGCAATCCATATTTTATCTTAAATTTGTATTTTGATAAAAATAATGATTATGAAGCATTTAGTTATTCTATCAGGAGCTGGAATGAGTGCCGAAAGTGCTGAAGTATTACACCTTCACGGAGAACTGTTCAAGTTTCTTTTTTGAATCACATCTGGAATGATGAAGAACGCAAAAAAGTATGTAAACTATTGCAAAATTGCCAACAAAAAAGAAAACTCTTGGTGATCTTTCATTTCCTAATTCATTTGTGTATAAACCAAATTGACAAATTTCAGGTAATTCTTCATGCCTAAAAGATTTTCTAGGAATAGAAGTCACACAAAGAAACAAGGCTTTCAATGACCTGTTTTCTACCGCAGTTTCCAAAATCAGGCAGCCCATAGAATCTTTCTTCAACTGGTTGAGTGAGAATACAAATTTCTCTCCTATTCTTCCTTTAATAACCATTTCCATATAGGATAAACTTCGATAGCAATTCCTTTTTCTTGAATAATAAAGTCTTCATCCCAGGTGACGATTTCCATTTTTTCGACGTTATACACCTCCGACAGTTTTATTAAAGCTTTTACTTCTCGTTGTTTAGTTATTTCATCCATCAAGCTGTATGACACCTGTAATGCTCTTTGTTTTTGAGGAATAAAGAAATCGACTTCTACATTTTTATTATAAAAATATAAATCATCCCCATATTTTTTTTTCAAAGTTATACCAACGAGATTTTCCAACAATTTTGTTTCTGGATCAAAAAGAAAATTATTCAACAATCCATTATCAAAAAAATATCTTTTTTTGAAAGTTTCTTTTTCACTAAGTTTGTCTAAAAAATTAGAAATTCCAAAAACCAAATAAGCATCTGTCAGATATTGAATATATTCAACAAGCGTATTTCTGGAAATTGTCGCCCCCGTCGAATCGATTATACCTTTCAATCTGGCGAGAGAAGATGGTTGCATAACACTTTCTGCTAACTTTTTAACAAGAACTCTTATTGCAGATTCATTCCTGATGTCATTCCTAAAAACTACATCTCCCAATAGTAGTTTTTGATAAAGAGCATTCAACCAACTACGCTTATCTTTTAATGGGAAAGATTCAGCAAAACCTCCATAATAGAAATAGGATTCAAATAACTTTACAACCCGTATCCGGGTCTCTCCAAATTCCCAATTGTGATCTAACTTCAAATGATGAAAAGCAAGGTATTCCTTAAATGTAAACGGAAAAACTTCTTTAGCGACAAACCTACCTCCCAAGGTTGTATACACCTCTTTGCTAAGCATTTTAGCATTACTTCCTGTTACAAATACCCTATATTTTGAATCGGCCAGCCGACGAACAAATTTTTCCCATCCATTTACGTTTTGAACTTCATCCAGATAAATAAACGGCTTCCTATCATACATCTCTTTATAGCATTCCAAAAAGATATTCAGTTCTTCCGCTTCAATCGATAATAAACGCTCATCCTCAAAATTAACATACAAGATATCCTCAATGGACGCTTGTCCCTTTTTTATCAAATTCTGTATATGTTGATATAATAAATATGATTTCCCTGCACGCCGAATTCCAACAAACACATAATTGATTGTGTCCTCTAGCTCCAATGGCCTTTCAATAAGCTCTAAATTTCGGATTTCTTCCTGTTTTTCTATAATCAGGCTCTTTACAACTCGCTTTTCCATATTTTTGCACTTTATATCGACACAAAAATAACAATTATCTTTCAATATAATGACAAATAATTAAAATTATTTATGGGACATAATTAAAATTACGTGAGTTCGAAATAATATCTGGCTTTTGCTTGCCGCAGAGCGGCAACGTCCCAGTAACCGAAAACGATAGTCCACGAAAATATGGAGAAATTGAAAGAATATATTTTATAAATCTAATATTCCTTCTGGAAGCTCTAATTGAATTGTTTTTTCCTGTTCATTGACTTCTATTACTATTTCCTCTGACACAGGGATCAGCACTTCATCTTTTTTGTATTCTATAACAAACAGGACATTAATTGTTGTCTCATCAACATCAATAATCTGTCCTACAACTTTTCCATCGGCATCCTGCAAAGTAAAACCGATAAAATAATCCCAGGTATAATTATCCGACTCCGGATCGGATTTCAAATATTGCTTTGGAAAAAAAACATCAAGATTGGATAACATTTTCGCCTGCTCATCCGTATTTATTCCTTTCAGCTTCATCAAAGCTGATGAATCCGATTTAAGACGATACTCTTCCATTCTGAAAGGGACAAAAATCCCGTCCAATTCACAAATAAGAAAAGAACATTCACTTTCATCAAATGAATCATCTGTAAAAACGAAGGACAATTCTCCCTTAATTCCGTGAGGCTTATTAAAATGGCCTATTCTTATTAAATCTTCCCGAACGATCATATTCTGGTTATTCTGGCTCCTAATGCATTTAAGCGTTTATCAATATCCTGGTAACCACGGTCGATCTGTTCTATATTGTGAATCCGACTGGTACCTTCCGCGCTCATAGCTGCGATCAGCAGTGCGATTCCGGCACGGATATCCGGAGATGTCATGTTAGCGGCACGAAGTTTATAGCGGCGGGCGGAACCAATTACTGTTGCGCGGTGCGGGTCACATAAAATGATCTGAGCCCCCATATCTATTAATTTATCTACGAAAAACAATCTGCTCTCAAACATTTTTTGATGAATCAACACACTACCGTGTGCCTGAGTAGCAACAACAAGAAAAACGCTCAACAGGTCAGGAGTAAGTCCCGGCCATGGAGCATCGGCAATGGTCATAATCGAGCCATCGATGAAAGTATCGATAGAATATGAGTCTTGCTGTGGAACAACAATATCATCACCATCCTGATCGACAATAATTCCAAAGCGGCGGAATGCATCCGGGATAATCCCCAGATTTTCGAAAGAAACATTTTTTATTCGGATACCGGAAGCGGTCATGGCTGCCATACCAATGAAACTACCAATTTCAATCATATCCGGCAATATCGTATGAACACAACCACCTAGAGAATCTACACCTTCGATAGTCAACAAATTGGAACCCAAACCATTGATTTGAGCGCCCATCGACTGAAGCATACGGGAAAGTTGTTGCAAATATGGCTCACATGCGGCGTTATAAATAGTAGTCTTTCCTTTTGCAAGGACAGAAGCCATCAAAATGTTCGCGGTTCCGGTCACAGAAGCCTCATCCAGAAGCATATAAACTCCTTTCAGACCTTTTGATGTAACTTCATATAGTTGCCGATTCGCATCATATTCAAACTCAGCGCCTAATTTCTGAATACCGACAAAGTGAGTATCCAAACGGCGACGACCGATTTTATCGCCTCCCGGTTTAGGGATCAAAGCTTTTCCAAAACGAGCGACCAAAGGTCCGACTATCATTACGGACCCCCTCAATGAGGCACTTTTTTTCAAAAATTCTTCTGATTCCAGGTATTCCAGATCGACATTATCAGCCTGAAAAGTATAAGTTCCAGGAGCCGGGTGGTCGACTTTAACTCCCATTTCACCAAGAAGTACGATCAGGTTATTCACATCCAGAATATCCGGCACATTATGTATTGTAACCTTTTCCGGAGTTAGTAAAGTTGCACAAATAATCTGCAGAGCTTCATTCTTAGCTCCCTGAGGCACAATCTCTCCCGACAGGCGGTGCCCTCCTTCAATAACAAATGAGGCCATTACGTTTCAGGTTTTATTTATTTTGTCTTCTAGTCAGATTCTTATTTTTCTTCATCAGAATATCTTTCGATTCCGTCAGTTTTGTAGATTCCTGGTCCAGTACGATATGACCTTCTGAGAGATATTCCAGATCTTTAAAAATCTTGGCATCGTCCACGACTTCTTTATTCCAGGTAAGAAACGATTTTTTCATATGATTGGCCAAAAGACTGATCAATTGATCTCTTTCTTCTCCCGGCTCATATTCTTCGGCTCTCTTGATCATATTCTCCAGGTTTTTCCCGTAATGCTTGTAGGCAATACGCCCCTGACTGTATGGTAATTTCCCTGGTTTAGAATACAGATCCTCCTTTTTTACAATTTCATAAGGATAATCAATATCCAGACTAAAATCCGACATGATAGCCAAATGATCCCAAAGGATATGCTTAAAGTCGTTCACATCCCTCAAATGCGGAAACATATTCCCCATAATATTAATGATGGTATCCGCACAACGTTTACGTTCATCCCGATCCGGGATAGATACACAATAATCTACCATATTATGAATATTCCGTCCGTACTCCGGAAGGGCCAGCTGCTTTTCCTGCGTGTTATATCTCATGCTTTTATATGATTTCAACAATTTTGCATCCATGACATTTCTGATTAATATTATCAATCATACAACCATGTTACAAATATACTACTTTTAGTTACACTTTCCAAATTTATTTTATCTCGCCAAGCACTTTATTTTTTGCTATTGTGGCGACAAATTCTTTCAGATAAAACGGCTCAAAATAGGCGATATCTTCAAATCGTTTCTCAGAATAAGCTCTTTCGGAAGAAAGTCCCATGTACCTTGCCAATGGGACAACATTATCCAAAAAAAGAGCATTTGGTGACTTTATCACCGATTTACATTTTTCCGATCCATCTCCGAAAAAGACGACTTTACCTTTAGACAAATATTCTGAAAAAGAATTTTCATCAATAATTTCGGCTGAAACATCCTGAACTAACTGCAATCGGGAATCATAAACGGCTGTATATACCTCCATACGACGCGCATCTATCATCGGACAATAAAAGATTACATCCGATTGATTTTCAAAAATATCCGGTTTAACAAAACTTGCCGTATTCAACAAAACCTGCAATGTAGAAACCGCTATTATCGGAATGTCTAATCCGTAACAAAGACCTTTTGCCTCTGAAACCCCGATTCTCAATCCGGTATAGGAACCCGGACCGCTTCCGACCGCCACCGCATCCGGTTTCAAATTGTGTTTTCGTGCAAACATCATTGCTTCAGCTACAAATACGCCTAATAAAGATGCATGTTGCGCACTTGCCTCGTCTTCTTTAAAGAAAAGAATTTCACTATCTTTAACCAAAGCCACTGAACAGACTTTAGTTGAGGTATCAATATTTAATATACATGCCATAAATTGTCCGCAAAATTACATTTTTATGTTGAATTTTTATGAGTTTTTGAATTTAAAAACTAATTTTGCAGAAATATATAACATCACCCATGATTCAATCGATGACCGGATTCGGAAAATCAACGGCCGAATTATCTAATAAAAAAGTAAGTGTAGAAATAAAATCACTCAACAGCAAACAACTGGATTTAAACACACGTATCCCAAGCATTTACAGGGAAAAAGAAATGCAAATCCGCAATATTTTGATGCAATCTATCGAACGTGGAAAGGTAGATCTCCTGATCTACATTGAAAATGTTGATCGAAATATTTCTTCCCAGATTAATCAGGGCGCCGTTGAAAACTACTACGAACAGATCAAATCTATTGCCGGAAATCTAAATATGGCTCTTCCTACGGATCCTTTTTCCGTAATTCTCAGGTTACCGGAGACTATAAAAACTGAATTTGCAGAAATAAACGAAAGCGAATGGGAAGCTGTCAGCAAAGCAATTGAAGATGCCCTGGCATTGTTCACTAACTTCCGTATACAGGAAGGGCAAATGCTTGAAAAATTATTCATTCAAAAAATCGAAAATATCAAAGTCCTTTCCAAGGAAATCGAAAAATACGAAACAGAACGGATCGAAAAAGTCCGCATGAAAATGCAGGAAGCTCTGACTAAAATAGATAGCGGATCATACGATCTAAATCGATTTGAGCAGGAAATGATATTCTATATCGAACGACTGGATATTAACGAAGAAAAGAACAGACTCGAGAATCACCTCAAATATTTCATGGAAACAATGAGCAATGAAAAAAGCCAGGGACGCAAACTAGGCTTTATTGTTCAGGAAATAGGACGGGAAATCAACACTATGGGATCTAAATCCAACCACGCGGAAATGCAAAAGCTGGTGGTACAGATGAAAGACGAGCTGGAACAAATAAAAGAACAAATATTAAACGTTTTGTAAATTGGACGGAAAACTAATCATCATCTCAGCGCCTTCCGGTTCTGGAAAATCTACTATTATTAACTACGTCTTGTCTCAAGGAGTTAACCTGCAATTTTCCATTTCAGCGACAAGCAGGAAACCCCGTGGAAATGAACAAAACGGAGTCGAATACTATTTCTTTTCTGAAGAAGATTTCCGTTCAAAAATTAATAACGGAGAATTCCTGGAATATGAAGAAGTTTATTCGGGATTGTATTACGGTACTTTGAAAAGCGAAATAAATCGTATCTTTGCAGAAGATAAGAATGTCATTTTAGATCTTGACGTTGTAGGTGGATGTAATGTGAAAAACTATTATGGAGATAAATCTTTGTCAATATTCATTCAACCACCATCGGTCGACGAATTAAGGAAAAGGCTGGAAGCCAGAGGGACAGATACACCTGAGACCATTGAAAAAAGGGTTTCCAAAGCTACCGAAGAAATGAAATATTCATCCAAATTTGACAAAATAATCATCAACGATATTTTAGAGAACGCACAACAAGAGACATTATTAACCATCAAAAGCTTTTTAGAATCAACATGAAAATCGGCATTTACCCGGGGTCATTCAATCCCGTACACATCGGACATTTAGCCATCGCAAACTACATTTGCGAATTTGAGAATTATGACGAAATCTGGTTCCTGATTACGCCTCAAAATCCGATAAAAGGTCAAAATGACCTTCTGGAAAAGGAAACGCGACTGGAACTGGTTGAACATTCTATCAAGAATTATCCTAAGTTTAAGACTTGTACTATTGAGTGGGAAATGTCTCCCCCTACTTATACGGTAAATACACTCCAAAAATTGAGAGTAAAATATCCTCATTATCAATTTGAACTCATTATCGGCTCCGATAATTGGGAAACTTTCCACCGTTGGAAAGATTATCAAATGATCCTGAAAAATTTCAAAATTACAGTCTATCCTCGTAAAGGAAGCAATAACATTCTGATAAATCATCCGAATGTTAAACTCAGCAGACAGGCTCCAAAAATAGACATCTCTTCTTCTTTCATAAGAAAAGCCCTTAGAAAAGGGAAAGATGTACAGTTCTTCCTACCGGGAGGAACTTACGAAAAGATTATTGAATCGGGATTTTTCGAAAGAACAGAACTAGAAGACGTTGGACTGAATGATAATGAGGGTTAAAACGATAACATGTAATTAGAACGATTTTAACACATATCCAAATCCATATTGTGTTTTTATTTTGATATTTTTTATAGGAGATAGGATCTGTCTTATTTCTTTAAAAATGGAAGATAAACATTCTTGGACAGTTTTACCATTCAAAGGATCATTGCCCAGTTTTAATTTTTCTGCAAGTTCGCAACGAACTTGGGCTATTTGACAACTTGTGGTTGCGGGCGTTAAAGGATTACCGGTTTCCGAAAAATTAACTCCAGGGCAAAGGTTACAATAATCACAGTATTCATATTTTCCGCATTGCTCAAAGTCATCTAATGTGACATTACGCCACCAATTCAACTCTTTGTTATTCTGTAGAATATTAAAAAATGTCTCGTTTCTTAAATTCCCCAAAGAACTTGGGAATGCACAACAAAGCTGTAAATTTCCTTCTGGTGTAATGCAAAATGCTTCGCATCGAGGTTTTTCTACTGGCCTTTTGCTTTGTTCTTTTACATAAAGAGGTATTCTATCATCTCGCAACACTAGTTCCAGAGCATCTTGTGGTAATTGAAGATAACGGCTAACGCATTTATCCCCATCTAATGAATTGATCAAAGATACCGTAAACTGAGGCATAGCTCCATATTGCTTCGCGATATCTGCAACTAAATGATAACTTCTTACATTAGAACGCATTATGCAGCACTTTAAATTCAAAGGGACACCCAAGTCGGAGAATTGTTTTACAACACTCATGGATCTTTTCCACGAACCTTTAATACGAGTAATATAATCATGGTCTTCTGCATTGCCACTATATCCGAGTTTGGAGTACTCGTTCCCAACAGAATAGTTTCCGTCATTGAAGTAATCATACCTCCAGAATATTCCTGAGCAAAGCTGCTTCCTACAGATAGAAAAATAATTAAAATTAAAATGAGTTTTTTCATAATTAATATCTATATTCAATTTTCTTATTACATTTCGTCACATTGTTATTGCAACATCAACTACCATTGTAATTATTTCATTTTTTAAATTTCAAATTATCAAACAGTACAGACTGCAAATTTAATAATAAATTTTAAAATTTTAAAAAATAATTTTATTAAAAAAAAAATTAACTTTGTGTTATAATTTGAGACAATTTATCAAATGAAATTCAAATAGATCATATAATTTCACCAATACAAAAGTCAATGAAACTAAATTCACTCATTATTATTCTTTTGCTGACCAACGTTGTCTACTCCTTTGGACAAAGTAATCGAATTAAGCTTGCCCTTGAGGCAGGAGTTAATTACTCAAGCTCTACAGAAAAGACAGAACCTCTTGATAAAGAAAATATGTTTTTACCTCAAGTCGGTTTTATTGTCAATTATACTTTATCCGACAAATTTCTCTTACAATCCGGATTAGTTTATAACATGAAAGGTCAAAAGGCGGAAGGAAATGGAGATAAGCAAGGCATTCAGGTTGACGGTTCGGTAAAGTTAACACAGCATGTATTACAAGTCCCTATTTTAGCCTCTCTTAAATTCATATCAGGAAATAACATTAATTGTTTTTTTAGTACCGGACCATATTTTGCATATGGTATAGGTGGAAAAACTGATGCAAAAGGATATGTAAATGGGACTCCTTTTGAAAAAGAATCTGACACTTTCGGAGATGCTAAGATTTTAAAACATTTTGATTCCGGTCTAAAATTCAAAATATCCACTGAGATCACTCATTTTTCAGTAAGTTTATCTTATGAGATGGGGATCATGGACATTGGGAATAAAAATATTATGGGTGGAGACGTTGATTATAAGAATCGAGTTTCGTCTCTGACCATTGGTTACATTTTCTAACAATCTATTAAGATCCCCATCTAATCCCATTTACACAAGATAGATGGGAATCCAAATTATCTAAGTTTGCTTTATTATTATTTGTTAATCTGCCTTTTGTCTTACAAGAAGTCTTAGGATAAAACAGCAAACCTTGTAATATTCTTACACATTATTAGATTTTATTTTTCTAACATGCTAACGGTATTTGCTCCTGTGGACAAAACAACACACTACAGATTGTGAGCCTACAGCATACTGAATTCCATACAGTTAGCATAAATAAAGAAAATTTATTGTTTAGAATACACACAAAGATACAAACAGTTTATACTGTGTAAAAAACAGTACTTGAAATAGAAAGATTATTAAAAAATAAAAACATTCTTTTTTTTCCAAGGATTATTTATTGCAAATAAAAAAAATGAGTTAATTTTGTGAGATCCAACAATAATGACATCAAGATATGGCAAGGCCAATTAACACAGGTACGAAAGAAAACATTCTATTTCAGGCATTCATTTTATTCAGTAAAAAACCATACGACAAAGTAACATTTGAAGACCTAGAAAAAGCTACAGGCTTAAGTCGAGGAGCATTACTTTATCATGTAAAAACAAAAATGAACCTGTTCAATGAGGTAATTGAATCATCTATACTAAATAGGTCTTCAATCCTGAACATTCCAATTCAAGACAAAGATTGTCTGAAAAATTTCATTCTCGACTTTGTAAATAATTGTCAGCAAACAATGAAATTGATGAATAGTTATGGAATCAAAAATATAAATTTAGCATATCTAAATATTGAATCTCAAGCTCTTTATTACTACACAAATTATAATCAAATTTCAAAACAGGGATTTGATACAGAAATTAAAGTATGGACTTTGGTTATAAATAAAGCAATGGAGAAGAAAGAAATCAAACATAACATTGATGCAAACACTTTTGCCCTACTTTTTCACAAACTTTATTTAGGACATGCCTATAGTGCTGTCTCTGAAGAAAAAGGTTGTAATGTTAGTTTGTTACAAAAAGAGTTATTGTCATTATATGAACTTATAAAGGAAAATGAATAACATAAACACACACAAAATATCTTGTTAGTTAATATACTGGTTTAAAAAGCAAATTTCACAAAAAATATAACCTCTCTCCCTCTTAGCGGTAATTCTTGATAAAAAGAATTAACAGTAGATAATTGCATTTTTGAGTATATGTCGTTGTCTAACAAATTATTTCCAACAACACTAAACTCCAACTTCTTATATTTGTATCGTCCTGTTATATCTAAAAAGAAAAAAGAAGAATAAACATCTTTTTTCTTCTCAAACAATACATACTCTGATGCCAATGAAAGATCTATATTCTTGTTTGGAAAAAAATACAATGCAAGGTTTTGCATAAAATCCTTTAGTAAAGTAGTATTTGTCATGTTATTATCATTCCAAACAGCTCTACCTACCGTACTATATATAATACTAGTTTTATTAATTGCTTTCAATTCCGCTTTAGCTAAGAGAGAAGCAACATTGCTTGTATTGTATATCATAAAATCTTGCTGTATCAACTGCGATCTCATTTGAGTGAATGACGGATTTATTGTTAATGCTAATTTTATTGGTATAAAGTTTTTTGAGATATCCGAATTAATCATAAACATGGAGCTTGAACTATTTTGGCTATCGGTCGTAGCATAAGACCATTCATCCGTATTATAAAACTTACTTATATAGTTGTATCTACTGTTTCTAAATAAAACGTAAAAATTAAAGAACAACATGTCTATAATATCCTTATATCTCAACCTTGCAGAAGCTGTATAATTGTCACTATTATTCAATGTATTAAAAGGGACATAAATGGTTCTATAATTTCTAAAAAAAGGACTGCTAAGCAAAGAGTTATCATCTGCATATCTAAAGTCATAACCCACTTTTGAAAAAACCTCCCAATAATGATTGATATTATAATTACAACTAAAGGCTGGCATTATAGTAAATTGATGGTCAGAAAGAGAAAGATCTGGAGCATTTCTAACACCATAACGATAGTATGATATAGGAAGATTTATCGTAAAAACAAACTTCTTCCCTTTTTTTATTTGATAACTAGGAGATAACAAAAATTGCATTTGTTCTGTTTCATTTTTTTGAAAAGGGACCAATAGAGTCAGTGTATCTATTGTTTCTAAGTGCCTTGTCAGATTATTTTCAAGAGTTCGTTTTCTGTATATTAATCCTAATCCAATATCCAACTTATTTCCAAAGAGGCTGTAAGAAGACGTTATTTGATTTTTGTTGATAAAATACCTACCATAAAATAGTTCCTCTAAGCTATTTGCATACTTTGCAGTTTGGAACATTTTCAGGCACTCATCATTATTCGAATATCTGAATAAAGAATTTACATTTAATGACTTATTATTTCCGAACTTGACTAAACCTTGAAAATCATTCTGAATATAAAAAGGATTATTTGTATTGTAAATAGATAGATCTTTACTTGATTGTATGCCAGAGGTCACTTTTTGATTTCGGTTATAATAGGCAACATCATTTTTTATAAAACTATTTGGATTATTATTTTCATAAATAATAGAAAATCGACTATTACTCAACTTGCTTTTCAATTCCGATTGTTCTTCTATTCTCAATATATCATTTCCAATAGAATAATTCTGTTCTAGGTAATAATTTTGTGTTAATTTATCCATTCCGTATGATAAATTAACTTTCAATTCAGAATATGTGGAAAGAGGAATTAAATTATTAATACTTCCTAAATAAGACTCATTGAATAAGTATCTTTTAGCCGTCAATGGTATATTTTGAGAAGACGGTGGATTTATCAAATTCTTTGTCAAAGGCTCATACGAAAACAAATCGCTCATATCTAGCTTGTCTTCCAACTCGTCCAATACAGATTCCCCGGTATTATTAACCTTAAAATTTGCTATAGCCTGCATTTTATTCCCCAAATAAGCAGCAAATATCTTCTCATTGTATAATAAAGGGTATCCTCCAAATCCAAGTTGAGCTTCACCCAAAGGACGCATAGTATAATCTTTCTTCAACCGTAGGTTTATTGCTGCTTTCTCTGAAAATTTTTCTCCTTTCAATGCTTTGATATGTTGATTATTTTCAAGAACTTCAACAAAAGATACCGCATCAACATTTAGATTATTCGTTGCAATGTTATACTGTCCACCCAAAACATCTCGCCCTTCAATATAAAACTTATTAATAGCTTCTCCTTGATACGATATAGTCCCATTCTCAGCAACTTTAACTCCTGGTAACTTCTTTAAAATATCGGCAATGTATTTGTCTTCTTGACCCTTAAAACTACCGACATTGTACCTTATCGTATCATTATTATTTTGTATCGGCGGAACGGTTACCTTAACTTCCTGAAGATTAAAATCTGTACGATTCATTGAGATTATTACATTCTTAGGATTATCTATTTCTTCCACTGCCATTTTTTTCATTTCATAACCTAAAAGGTTGAATAAGATTAATCGAGCCTTGTCATCTCTTTTCAAAGAAAAGTTACCTTTTATATCCGATATGCAATAATTAATGGACTCTCCATGCTCATCCAAGGTTCTGCAGATAACACCTTCTAACATACTGTTATCGTCAGAGTCAACAATCTGTCCAATATAGGGCTCATCCATCTGTCCCCACGCACTGGTAACATTAAAAGAAAATATAAGGAGAATAATATGTATATAAAACTTAATCCGCATTTATGATTGATTGATGATATTAATGATGCGTTACTTCAATTCAATCGGATTATACGGTTTTGGACGTAATTTAGCAATAGCATCAGGACTCATAACTGCGCTTCCACTTAAAGACTTTATTAGGCTTGCTGGGTCTCTTTTTATATTATCAATCGCCTTTCTGACATTGTCTCTTGATGTTTCGACAACATTATCAGATAATATATATATAGGATCGTATCCGTGAACCGCATTCAATCCATTCATAGAAAATTTATAATGGTTTCTGGTATCTGATATTTCCAAGATTAATCCAGGTAGTCCAGAAAATACATATGGTCCTTCGCTCATTGGTATATCCAGACAATACCACGCTACGTAATCTCTTCCACGAAAAGAACAAATTGCTTCCTTACAATTATATCCTAATATATTTTTTTCACCATCCATCAGCTTCCAATCAATTTTAATATCAGGATCTTTATATCTATAATTTTCTTTTGATGTGATCATTTCCTGAAAAACACAAATATCTTTTTGGGGATAATTTTTCACTATGGTCGGCTTGAATTTGATCAGTTTAGCAACAGAAAGCACCTTTGAATATATTGTCATCGCACTTGTATTAGATCTACAGAGTTCATCATAAATAGAATCTTTTCTCAGAGAATTATAATCACGAAAAGCATTGTGTTTTGAACCCACCAACAATATCGTCTGAGTCTTAATTTTTAGATTGATATCTGTTGTATCTTCCAGAAACTCCATTGAATAGTAAACCCTGTATTTAGCATTGTCCAAAATCTGCTTTGCCAATGTATCCGTTTTTATGTTTGGATTACCTTGAATATTCACCTGCTGTGCTTGAACTTCGGAATATAGCACACTAAAAAAAAGAAATATTGAAAGTATAATTATTGTTTTTTGCATAATTTTATTTTTTATGATTAAAAAAGTTAGACGGAGAAAATATAATTCAGATCTCCTCCGTCTTCTTTTCATTTATTCTCCACAGAAATATTCTTGGAGGATTTCTGCATCATTGAGTACATCAGCCACTGTGTGATGATCTTGATAAATCATAGTTACCTCAACACCACAACTTGTTTCTATTACTATCACTGTTTCTGCAAAAGATATCGCAAAAGTACCAAGCGCAAGAGCGCATACTAGAAATAATTTTTTCATAAACTTATTATTTAATGCCTACTCTATGCATTATGCAGGTTTTTCGGCCATCACCTTTAGTGATTCTGCAGAAATCACTATATATAAACAGTACGTACTGCGCAAATATACAGAATATTTTTAAATATGCAAAATAAATAACAAAAGTAATATAGACAACTGCTTCAACAAAAAAAATCTTTAATATTTGATATACAGACTTTTAATCCAATTTATATTAACTTAATACTCAAAGAGGTCTGATTTAAGAGATTTTGCACCTTTATGAATGGAGGAATACAGAAGACATATGACAAAAAAAGAAGGCATCTCTTTGAGACACCTTCTTATTCCTTTTTCAATTATTTACACCTAAATTTTTCAGTTTTGACAAAAAGCGTCTTCAAGCGCAACTGCAATAGCGATCAAGTCATCCATATCCACAAAGACTGTCTGCTCATCATCAACCGATATAGTTGCTGTAACACCACAACTTGTTTCTATCTCACACACAACTACTTCTTTTGCAAAAGTTGTCGCGAAAGCACTAAACGCAAGAGCGCAAACTAGAAATAATTTTTTCATAAAATTTATTTTTTTAACACCTACTCTATGCATATGCAGGGTTTTCGGCTTCCCCCTTTAGTAATTCTACAGGAATTACAAAAATAAACAGTACGTACGGTACAAATATACAATGTATTTTAAACGTACAAAAAAAATAACAAGAAAATTACGCTGATAAATATCTCAACATACTACCTTTACGAAATTTTCGGATTAATATACTGTCTAATGGCATTAGCCAGTTAGTGAACTTTATAGGTCCAAGAATATCAACCTCACGACAAACCATTTCATTAAATAAAGAAATGAACTTACATCAAAAAATAAAAAAAGTGTTATTCTTATAAAAAGAGTCTATTATATTAAAGGTGAGGAGTCCAAAATCCCTATGTTTAATATTATATCTACATTATATATCGAATTCATTTCGGAATCAAAATCATAAAATTCGCTCAAGCTAAGAATGACTTGATATTTGTTTTTTGTCAAAGAAAGAATATTTTCTAAAGCTTTTTTATCATAAAAATTTAAGTAACTTAATGCTTCCCAAAAGTCATAGCTAACGAATCTTGATATTTTCTTTTTAATGAAAAACATACTCGAACAAAACACTATTATTCGAGGTGAATAGGAAAATTAATTTCAGTTAATTCTCAGTATGGCTATTGGTTACATTTTCTAACATTTTTTTAAAAGATTCCCATCTGATCTAATTTACAAGATAGATGGGAATCCAAATTATTCTAGTTTATTTTATAATTCCTATCGTTTTCCAACGTTTAATTACTGCCTGGTATTGCTCTGGTCTTTTTAGCACTTGTGGTTTCATTATTATATGTAGAGCAATAAAATGAATTATTTTATCCAATAATGATTTTGTTTTATTGGATTTGATTGACTGGTAATATTTCTCTGTCTTTTGCAACAATTTTGATTCTAATTTCGCATCTAGAAATGGTGATGAATTAAATGGTAGTTTACAAATGTAGCTTCCAGATAATATACCTCCAGCATACCTATAAAGAGTTTTCAATTCCGAAATTACATTATCCCCTCCAGCTATTTCATAAGTATTTAATGCAAATGTATATTTCCCTGACAATGCCTGTTCCAAAACAAAATGACCTCTATCGATATATGTTTTTAAGGAACCTGGCATACTACTGGAGTATGTCGGCGAACCTATGACCACACCATCCGCATCAAAAATCATTTTGTTTATTTGTTCAACATTGTCATTAAAACAACAAATAGCATTACGATAACAACTCATACAACCAGTACAATTCTGCAGTGAATAATCCGAAACATTGATGATCGAAACTTCTACATCATTTTTTCGCCTCAGATATTCAACCATTTTATTCAACAGTTTAGCTGTAGCCCCATTATTGCGAGGACTTCCATTGATTATTATTATTTTTTTCATAATTCTTTCATCTTTTAATTTTACAAATTCATTTACCATATTGAAATTCTTCCTTAAGCAATTCTTTGGATTTTTCTGCATCGAGAATTATTTCTTCAAGACGACACCCATCATAAAGGCTAATCCCTAGATCATTTGTTATTCCTTGAATAAATGCAGGAACATCCCCATCCAATACCTTATATTTAATATTATTCTCTTGAAATATTTTGAAAAGACTTCTTTCAAAATATTCTTGAAATTTACCGTGAGTAGTGGAAATATTTTGTGACGCAGGATTAATACGAAGATAGTATATCTCATCGTATGCAGTACTTGCATAATCAATTATGGTTCGATAAAGACGCATTCGATAGTCTTGATATATTTCCCTATGAAAAAAATCCTTAAAAGAGATTTTCTGAGACTCCAACATTAATTGCGCACGAGCCTCTCCGTATGCAATTTCATTAAACACAGAACCATCTGAGATGAATCCAGGTTTACTTTCCTGTTTAATACGACTATGGAATCTGGCTAGCCCCAAAGAAAAAAGTTCTGATGTTGAATATTGTTTTGGATCTTTATTCTTTCCATATATTTCAAAATACAAGGAATCAATATTTTCAACATGTACTCTAGGCAAATCCATTATTTTGCTCAATGAAAAAGAGGTAATTGTTTTTCCATTGCCATATGAACCTGTAAGTGCAATTTTATTTTTTGTTTTCATGTGATTTTAATTTATTACTATATTCTATTTCTATTGAATTTCGCTTTAACGTTTCTTTTTTTGCAAGGATTATAGCTTCTTCAATAGACATCTGAATTGGAATATTGAGAGTATGAACAATACGCATAAGCCGTTCTTCAATACTTCCTCCAGCAACAACATATGGTATTTTTAACTCTTCAATAATTTCCAATAAATAATCATTCGAAATACGTCTAAACTTTTCATTAACAGGCCTGTGACCATCCTTTTCTATCGGAAATTCTACTGGAAGATGTACAAAAACATCGTAACTTCTACGAGTATGCATCTTAACAAGTTTACCATAATAGCTATTAAATTCTAACATGGGAATCAAATATGGAAAAAGTTTTGCCTTATGATAAAAACGTTTCACAAAATTTTCATTGGGATTTAAACCAATTTTTAACCTTGCCATCCCATATACCCATTCGTGTAACGCCGAACCATCAGAAATAAACCCATCCCTTAAACCAGACTCACACCGGACTCTTTCTGTTAGCCTTCGTATTCCAAGCTCATATAAGTCTGTTGGACTACACTCCTCCAATCGTTTGCCAGGAAGAATAACTGGCAAAATTTCCCGCATCGTTTGAGCATGGGTCCGAGAAATGCCTGTCAAATAGCTCAATGCATATGAGGTAGTCGTTTTACCTGTAGAATAAGTCCCAGATATTGCAATTTTTAAATTTTTCATATTATAATCATTTTAATAATTTAGTTGATACGCAAACTTACACTCTGACAAACTATCTCCACCATTATAATCAAGTAAAAGAGTTGCAGCCCTATAATTTATGCCTACTGTATTTATTATAGAAGATTCCTTTACTGTTATTCTGACCTTTGTTTGTCCTTTTATCGGTCTAAAATATTTACAATCTGCTGTTCTCATCCATAGATTACCTGCATCTTCCCTACTTATATCATCCAATGAGAATAAAAGAATTTGAGATAATTGTCCGGTAATAGGTATTATGTCGCAAAAAGTAATACATGGTTGATATGTTCTACTAATTCCTTCAAAATATGCTGAAAGTTCCTCGTTTACCAATTCAATATCAGCTTCAATAAATCGTTCTTCTTTATTAACAACCACATTTGTTATCTTATGCATAAGTATTTTATATCCGAGAGAATAGAACGATAGTTCTCCCCTTTTCTTCATGTTTGAAATCTTATCTAACGAGATTACTGCATTTCCATTACAAGTAGATAAACAAACCCGATTTTCGCAAGAAACATAATTAATTGCCAATCGAACGATTGCTTTCCCTATTTTAATTTCAAAAAGACAATCCACATGACAACCTGATTTTTTTTGAGATAATTTGGTGCATTTACAAGCCATATTCTCACATTCTTCTATACACCCATTCCCGACTTTTGAGATGAAATTATTAACCCATACTCTTTCAAGACATTCCTTTTTAAGATTGTCAATGATTTCCATATAGTACTCAACAAATTGAACTGCAATAATATACAACTCGAGAGAACCCAGATGAGGCTTTCTCTTGCCTCCATTCTTTTCCGACCACACTTCAGGCCATTGTACATTTAGGTTTCCGAGTAACGAATTGTCATATATTAATAGCTCGTCAATATCATATTTGATTTTTTTATAGTTGGAACTAAAATATCGTTTTTTATTCAATCCTAAAAAAGATTCCGGAGTATCATATTTTAATATTTTGTTTTCTACATTTTTCATGTTAATTATTTTATTTTTGTTTTATTATTATTTGTTAATCTGCCTTTTGTCACACAAGAAGTCCTAGGATAAAACAGCAAACCTTGTAATATTTTTTACACATTATTAGATTTTATTTTTCTAACATGCTAACAGCATTTGCTCCTGTGGACAAAACAACACACTACAGATCGTGAGCCTACAGCATATTGAATTCCATACAGTTAGCATAAATAAAGAAAATTTATTGTTTGGAATACACACAAAGATACAAACAGTTTGTACTGTGTAATAAATTACACTTGAAATAGAAAGATTATTAAAAAACAAAAACATTCTTTTTCCCAAGGATTATTTATTGCAATTGAAAAAATGAATTAATTTTATGAGATCCAACAATAATGATTCAAAATATTGCAAGGCCGATTAATACAAGTACGAAAGAAAATATTCTACTTCAGGCATTCATTTTATTCAGTAAAAAACCATACGACAAAGTAACATTTGAAGACTTAGAAAAAGCAACAGGCTTAAGACGAGGAGCATTACTTTATCATGTAAAAACAAAAATGAACCTGTTCAATGAGGTAATTGAATCATCTATACTAAATAGATCTTCAATCCTGAATATTCCAATTCAAGACAAAGATTGTCTGAAAAATTTCATTATTGAATCTCAAGCTCTTTATTACTACACTAATTACAATCAAATTTCAAAACAAGGATTTGATACAGAGATTAAAGTATGAACTTTGGTTATAGATAAGGCAATCGAGAAGAAAGAAATCAAGCATAACATTGATGCAAACACGTTTGCTTTACTATTTCACAATCTTTATTTAGAGCATGCCTATAATGCCGTTTCAGAAGAAATGGGTTGTAATGTTAGCTTGTTACAAAAAGAGTTATTGTCCTTATATGAACTTATAAGGGTAAACAAATAGTTCAAAAATAGCAGATACATTCGGCAAGCTACATGTGGCAATTTGACTATACCTTTATTATTTTTCCTAATTTATTAAGGAAACCTGCGATCTCCCTAATTTCAAATTCAACTAGACATCCTTGATGAACAGCTCGCAATCTCGAAAGTAAGAACGTTGGGCATCTCAAATGTGATAAATCTTATCAAGAAATAATTGATAAATATATTACCATCACTAAGGAAAATATCCTAACCCTACTTATTAAAAAGGATAAATTCCATCTACCAACAACATATGCACCTTTGACTCAAATTTTATCTAGGACAGGATCTCTTTCTAGGTTAATAGGTTTGTGAGTACAATCAAGCATATTGAATACATAATTATTGAATCATTCTAATTCATCTATTATATTTCTAAAATATTTTTTCATGAAAAATATTTGATTAAATTTGCAGTCCATACTGTTTATAACTATATTTATCGTTTAAAGAAATAAAAGAAAAAACATGAAACACTGGTATTTTTTATTATTCATATTGCTTATTACAGGATGTAATAAGGATGAGAAAGAGTTAGAGTATAGTGAAATTAAAATTGAAAAGAATTATCCTTATTCTTGTGAGAAAAAACCAATCAATGATATTGATAAAGATACATTAGAGTTATTCTCTCGCAATTTTTTTTTAATAAATTCGGATGTTCAATTAAATGAGAATCCATTATTTAAACATTTTTCGGAAGAGTTAAAAGATGCATTAAAGAAATGTAATTTTGAAAAACAAACTTTAATTATTATTGCTTCTTCTTTTATCAATGAAGTTACAGGCTTAAAATCCAATCTTGGATATAACAATTATTCTTCTGAATATATTTGTACTCAGACGGTGTATTGTAAGAATATTGGAAAACCAGTTGAAAGTGTTTATTTAATAATTAGTGCCTTTTCTGTGAATAAAATTCCAAACGATTCAAAACTTGTATTCAATAGTATAATGTTACCTGCTTCTTAGATCATTCAGACGATAGAATGATAAATTTAAGGTGTACTTTTTCTTTCTTTAAAATTAGTCTGAATAATTATGATGAGGATAATATTTCCTCTACAGAATATCAGAAAATAGATGACCATGCTTTCACTTTTCCACGGAACCTCGCCAAACAAAGGTATAACGGTTCGAGGCAGATTCGATCTTCGTTCCGTCTATGTATTGGCCATCCAGACCTACATAGCCTGATTCCTGCAACAAAAGGACAATAGCGGAAAATAACTCTTTGATTTCTTCTTTCGGCCGGTTGCCCGGAAGTTGTTGATCGTATGGAAATCCGGGGTTTGTTGCCTGACAACCACATAAAATCAAAGCTTTCTCTATCTTACGGCAAGAATAGAGATTATTCAAATAGGAATAAAAACAGCTCTTTGAGCATCATGCGGGGATAGTACCTACTGGTACCTCCGCCCTTATACTTGGATAACAGATTTTCTATGAGTAAGCAATCAACGGTCTAATTGACAATACGAACTGGATGATTTGAGAGTACTCTTTCTGATAAACTTACCGGAAAAAGTACATTTTGATTTGAGGTTAACTCTTTAAAATACTATCTTAGCCATGGCATTGAGTTGTTTGACAACGTTAAGATAATACTTTACGATATGGCAAAATGCTAAAAGAGGCTATCCGGCATGAATAGCCCCTTAATATTCATATATAAATGACCTACAATATTATGAAATATAGGACATCCCACATTAAGTTGTGTTTCTTTCTCTATTATCGGGTCAAGACGGCATAATTAAATACATAGCCAGTACTTCTATCCCAATATGGATAACGAATTTCCATAATTATTGTTGGTTTGTTCACATCTTCACAATAAATCTCAAGCTGATGTGATATAAGTATATATTGGTTATGACTATTCACAAATGCTTCATATCCTCGTTGAGAGTATCCACTTTTTGTACTTGGAATTAATGCTGCTTGTGGAGATGGTAATGGCCCTCCTGATTGATTAGATGCTAAATTAAAATAGACTGAGGCTTCTCTCCAATTACAGATATATGTTTTGTCTGGGTTTATCTTATTCACTGCGTCTAAATTAATTTCATCACAAAATGACTTACTAAATTTACTTTTAAAATTTGAGCTTAGAATTTGAGTCGTACCATAAGGATGAAATTGGACTGAATATTGCTGAACACTAGCTCTTAACTGGTAGTCTTTTTCTTCAATTTTTGTATACCCATTATTTAACAATTCTTGTCTTCTCTGTTCTCCAGCTTTACTACAAAGTTCATTTAAATCTTTTTCAGTTTCAATATTAAATACTCTTGTATCAACCATTTCTGCCAACAATTTAGCCATTTGTTCTTCCGAAACAAATTTCCCATTTTCATATTCAGAGCTATCACTTACAAATTCATCATTATTACATGAATAAAAAAACAACGAAAGCATAAATATGAATAAATAGATCAAATTAATTCTTTTCATAATATATTTAATTTATTTTGTTTAGTATCTCCATAAAGAATAATTCCATTCCACCTGAGCTGGGGTACATGGATAATCTTTGTTAATTGATGACCATTCATCGTTTACATGAAAAATATGAGTAATTAGAGTGATAGGTGAAGATGTTGAACCTGCTTGATACCCTCTCAAATAATAATTAGTCCCTCCATTATAATAAGGTGCAAAACCACATCTCGGGGAGTCATTTTCAAAGAATGAGTAACCACTTGGAAAAGTCACTTTTGTTTCTACATATTTAACATAAGTTTGATATATCCTTCCTGAAATTAATCCAAAAATATTAGCCATATCAGCGTTGAACAACACTCTAGAAGCGCCCGAATTTCTGACACTAGAATATCCAGTAATGGTTATATCTTCAAGGCGATTATCCAAAGGTTCCTCATCAAAAATATCAAATGGGAATTTAGGCGGTGGTGGATAGATGCATCCTGGGATAATAGTATCGCTTATAACAGTAATTGTATCATCTATTGAACCTGTGCTCCTTAATGATATTGTTACATCTTTTGACTCAATACCAAATAATTTAAATAGCTCTTCATAACTGCTAATTATAGGTATTGAATCGTTATTTGTTTTTAACAGTGCCTTATCTTGTTGATGAAAGGCAGAAGAATCTTCAAGGAAATCATTTGAACACGAAAATAAAATTATCGAGAACAAAAGTAATGGTAAAGAATTTCTCATAAAAAAAATAAATTTATAATTAATAGTAAAGTTTCACTCAATTATTAAACAGTACAGACTGCAAATATAAAAATAATATTTAAATAAAAAAATAAATTTTAACAAAAACAAAAATATTAATTTTAGGATAACATCTGGAGAACCTTAAAATAACATAAAATTCATTTTAAATTTACTATGTATACAACTAAATATAAAAAACTGCAATTGTAAATATAAAATCAATACTTTCTTTTCCATTTCTATTATTTTCATAATAAATAAATAGGCTAATACTACCTTACAGGAATACCCAAAAGAGTTAATGTCATTATATCATAAAACAATGCAATTTTTGCAATATTGTTGAAAACTCAAAAAATCCGAACTCTATTGTAATCATATACAGTTCAGACTGTATGTAATAATAACAATAAAAATAAAAAAAGTAATATAAAGATAAGATAATATCTATTCTCTCAAATGAGGACAATGGATAGTCAAGGCAAATATTTGACTGATAACGATATTTCTCCTTATGCTATTTTTACTTTAGAACATTAAACAAGAGATAAGATAGAATCATTCTCAAATTATCCTAAAACATTTGTTAGACGAAATACAAAAAGCTAAAAAAAATAACAATATCTAAAACTTTGAACGAAGCTGTCTCATAATCAAAGTTAATTTATTGATATTTAAATATTTGAACTTAACATCAAAAGCTATCTGATAAAAAAGCGTAAAATACCTTCGTTTTTAATTAACACACACACATTATTAATCAAATGATATTGATAATCTTACACATTTCACTGTCGCCGTGGTGTACTAAGAAGATTTACACAAAAAAAGTTAAGTTGATTTCATTACTACACACCATATCGTTAAACGCCCTTAATATAGATTCAATAAATAAACAGACATCAGGAAAGGTTATGAAGAAAACATCATTTTGGAGAGAAGAATCCGTAACATATGGAGAGGATTCTAAGAATTTTTCTTTTAGTCTTTTATCTGCATTATATATCAAATTCATTACGAAATCAGAATCAAAATCATCAAATTCATTCAAACTAAGAATGATTTCGCATCTATTCTTTGTTAATGAAAAAATTTCTCCGAAGATCTTATAAATAAGACGATATCATTTGAAGCTAACAAAAAAATCAATTTTCGTTCATTCTCCGGATTACTAATTAATTTGTCAAATGCTACCGGATTAAAAGATATGACAACTTCATCTCCATCCTTTGGCCCTTTTTTAGCCAAACACCTTTGATTTTGGAATCTCAAATAGTAATCATTTCCAGATATCTCAAAAAAATTCCGGATTTTCCCTTGGAGATTATATAATACATATCCCTCTCCTTTTCCTACATAACGCTTGTATGCATTATTTGATCCGTCTATACTTTGAATATCAAATAAATATGCTAAAACCTGATCTTTAGTCAAACCATACTCAAACTGATACTCCGTTCCTGTTCCTACAATAGAGCAACCCAAAAGGAGTTGCAACTTTTCTGTCGAAATATAGGAAAAATTTATCCCTTCAATACATTTTACTTTTTCCTCATCCGAGTCCTTATATATAATAAACATCATTTCATTTATATGGTATTTGAGAAAAAAATCTCCATCCGATAACAAAACAAATTTGTTAAATATATCCCTGAATGTAATCATAATTTTTCAGTTTTACCTTTACTTACTCCAAACTTGGACTTTTCCCTTTCTTCTTTTTAGATGAAAGGATTTTATATTGCTCTTTCTCATATTTCTTGCTTGAACTAAAATGAGGTGAAATTACATAGTCAGAAATATGCCTGTTTCTTATATTGTGAATGATATCTGAGTTATTGGCAATTTTACCTATTTCAGAATCCTGTCCATGAAAATGCTTCATTATATTACCAAAACTTAATCTTTTAGAGATTTCGGATCCTTTAAATGCAGTTGCATCATCTACATCTATAGAAAAAGAAATACCAACAATGCCTTTGCTGTTTTGAGATTCAATGACAGAGACTGACATTTCTTTCAACTTTAATTTGAATTCATCGTACGACAATGAATCTTTCAATGTTAAAAAAACAACTTCATAAAGGTATTTTTTTTGCTCATCCGAAGTCATCCGGCTTTCAATTTTCTGCTTACCAGGAAATAGATATCCATACCGGTATTTCTGTGGCAAAGAAGTGTCTTTACAATAAAATCCGATATCTGGTAATCCATACACATAATAAGTCTTTCCTTTATCTGAAATAAGCCTCATATAGGTTTCTGATTTTTTTATCTGTGTATTAAAATTAGACAAGGAATCTGATTTCATATAGACGATATCCAATCTATTGAGAAGTTCATCCTTATATAGTTTATTGAACAATCCTTGTCTATCAAGCATAGCAACGATTTTTTTATATAATACATCTCCCCAAATCCCTCTATAATCATTATTTGTTTTAGGAATTGATAAATTTATTATAGGAAATAATGAATTTATTTCCAATTTCAATGAGTAATCTTTAGCAGCCTTAATTAAAGCTTTATGAACATAATATTCCCTCAATTTACATTCTCCAAAGGTAAGTTTTTTAGTATTCTTATGGCAATCTGTTTTGACTAGACCATATTTATCCTCCAACTCCCGGGTTATTTTCATTGATCTGTCATAATTATTAGAATCGTTTATCCAATTCCCCTTACTATCTATTGTTGTTAAAAGAATATGCAAGTGCAAATGTTCTTTATCCATATTGAAAAAAACAGCATGCATACTATCTGAATAACCCATTTTTTCAAGATATTCGTTGGCAATATTTAGAAATTTATCGTTATCAATTTTATCTTCTTTGTTTAGGTTCAGGATTATTTCCATAAACGTTTTTTTTACTCTGTCATTGATTTTTTGTGCAAACTGAAAATCTGCTTTCATTTCCTTAGAATTTCTTCTTATGGCCTCTGTGCATATTAGCTCCGCATCTCTTTTTTCAATTTTTTCAAACTGATAATCAATTTTTCTACTGATCCTGGAAAATTCAGAAAATGGTTCACTTAATTTAGCGATCATAAATCAAACTTATTAACGAATAAACCTTATTAATCACATTTGTTATTGTTATCATCTCTCCAGAATTCTCATCAATAAAATGCCTGTTTGTATTCAACCACTTGGCAATTTGATTCAAATTTGTTCCAATTTTTTTAAGTTCAAAAACCATTTCTATATCACATTTTGAGGTGATTTGTTTATCCAGTACAACTTTCCGGATAAGATACGACAAAGGACGGTCGATTTTTTTTGCTTTTTCTCGTAATATTCCATACTCAATATCCGAGACCCTTAACGAAATTTTTCTTGTCTTTTTAGCCATACTTTGAATACCATTTTCACAAATTTAGATTGTAATTTTATGGAAAACAACAGTAAAAATTTCATGATTACAAATTAAATTTTGCCTGCAATTATGAGAACGAAAATTAACTTTAATTAGGAGTAAATCAACATCTAGTTTGACTCAACCTATTGTTTTCATTTAATGTTTGAACGGCAGGGAAAACTCCCCCCTTCAACTCGGTTGAAGCAAGAGAGAAATGTCCGTACATCGTCGGACAATTCCATATCTTGCATAGGAAGTATATCAAGCTTTAAAAAAACACACGCAAATTATCAAAATTGAAAGAAAATCATTCGGATTTCCATCTGATAATTTTGCAATCATATAATACAATAATTATTGAATATTATAATTAATGAATTAACACACTAATGTATAAATAAATATATTGTTAAATATGTATAATAGTATACTAATGAATAAAATAAGTAATATATTTGTGAAGCGATTATTTAAACAACTAAGAAACTGTTTAAATTTTATTTTTGATTCTGTTAAGCATGAGTTTTATCATCGCCAACTGTATCATGGTCTGGCTTGTTTGCGGATGAAACTCAAAATCTTTACTGAGTCTCCTGTAGCTTTCAAACCAGGCGAAAGTTCTCTCGACAATCCATCTCTGTGGCAGAACTTGAAATTTAGCCGAATCATCCTTTCGTAGGACTATTTCAAGAATCCAACCGAAGGTTTTCTTTGTGTTGTCAACCAAATCACCCCTATAACCACCATCAGCAATAATCTTTATAAGCCTTGAAAATCGATATTTCAGTTCAGAGAGGACAAAAGGGGCTGATTTACTGTCGTGTATGTTAGCCGAATGTACAACTACTGCCATTAGTAGCCCCATCGTATCGACAACAATATGTCGCTTTCGCCCTTTTGTCTTTTTACCACCATCAATTCCTTTGCATAACCCACCGCTGCGGGTTGTCTTAACGGATTGAGAATCAATCAAGCCCAAACTTGGAGAGCGCTTTCTTCCGGCCCTTTTTCGGGTTAAATCGCGAAGGCGTTCATGTATTTCTTCAATGGTTCCATCCCATTTCCATTTGTTGAAATAGTAATAAACCAATTCCCACTTAGGAAAGTCTTTGGGAAGCATACGCCACTGACAACCTGTTTTAAGCATGTAGAAAATCGCATTAAAAATATCTCTCAAACTGTGCTTCCGCTTGCGTTTATCGTTTAAAACGACTAATATTGTACTCCATTGACTATCGGTCAAGTTAGTTGAATAAGTTTTCATGTTTCTTTATGTGCTTGATATCCATAAAGATACGAAGAAAATGGCAATTAATCAACTGATAGTCAATGTTTTATTTTATATTTATTCTATTTTTAAACAGTTTCTAAACTATGGGGAAATTAATTAAGGAAGGCATTATCATTTCCTTTGCCAATCAAAAAGGAGGAGTCGGAAAATCGACCATCACTGCTATACTGGCAGGTTATTTGCATTCTGCAGGAAAACAGGAACATGGATTTAAAGTTGCAATTGTCGATGCAGATGATACACAAAGCACTCTTACTAGATTACGAAACCAAGAAGGCGGTTGTGAAAACGATTTCAAGATAATCAATATGCTGTCAAAAGATGTTCCACAACGCATTGATTTTTTAAAAAAGAACTATGATATTATTCTGATCGATCTGCCTGGCAACATAAAACAGACAGGCGTATTGACCCTATATCATTTCATCGATATTATAATAATTCCGATGCAAACCTCATTTCCCGATCTGGATAGCAGTATTTTATTTTACGAAAACACAATCATTCAAATTGTTGAAACAAGAAAGAGCCAGAATCTTAAGACAACAGTTTATGGAATGTTCAACAGAGTTAAAGCCAATCATACTGACTTCAAGGAATTATACGCCCAAAAAGATGACTTTAGAATTCCTATATTAGATCGATTTATAAAAGACACTGTTTCTACCAGAAGAAACATTTCGACCATTGAGGAAAATTCAATTGTAAATACAAATCACGAATTGAATTTATTTTGCGAAGAAATTATTGAATTAATAAACAAACATATCCAATCATGAAGAAAAAGAACTCACTAAGCAACCTACTGACACTGGCAAAAGAAGTAGAAAGTGCATCTTCTGAAAAAAGTGCATCTATACCAACAAATTTACCGATCGATGACCACAATCTGATTTCCCCTTCAGCTTCGAAAGAAGAAAAAAGCAACTCGTCAAAAGATCTGAACGTTTATTTATCCCGGAGGAATAATAAATCAACAGAACCGACACGACTCCCGGTAGACATACATAAAAGGTTAAAAATGATATCTGTAGTTGCAGGCATATCAATTGAAGCTCTAGTTGCAAATATTATTGAAAAAATGCTACAAGACAATGAAAAAGAAATCAATGCGTATTTGAAGAAGAATTTTTGATTTGACTTTAGATCTTTTTCTCAAACAACCAATCAAGAAATTTTCGGTTACATTTGTCAATAATTGAAAAATCAGGTTCTATATAATAATCAGTAGTCCTATGCGACAAATCAACATGATTTAAACACAAAGCTACATCGTCTTCGCTTATTCCGAGTTTATTTCGCATAACAGAAGCTATGGTTCGTCTAGCATCGTAATAATCAAATTTGAGAATTACAGAATCAGTCCTTAGTTGATCGAATTTGACTAAAGACATTTTCTTCAAGTCATTGAGTTCTTTGTTTTTAAATTGCTCAGAAAGTAACTTTTTAAGATGAGCTAAAATTTTGTTATTTTTATCAGTATCCCTAAATTTAGAATTTTCCAACATTATCAATCTATCCCTTATTTCAATATTGATCTCGTCACAAATAGAATCTAAGCCTTTGTTAATCATTTTATTGAGAGCCTCCATATTTTTATACCAATCCCGGAAACAAAACAAATAATTGTTTTTTCCTTTACATTTATCAATGTAAGGCTTCAACTCCGGCTGTATCTCCATTGAAATAAACCCATTATCCAGTCGCTTATCTCGCACTTTAGATCGCTCATATTGCACCCTTCCAAAACCACCTTTCTTCAACTCAAATAAATCTTTAGCATTTGCACCTAATGTCATTAAGGAAATTGCAAATAATAGTTGCGCCCTCTTGCCTCTAAGTGTCTTAGGATTATGATTCAAAATTTCCAACAATAGTTCTTTTGACAAAGTAGTAGGTTTTCGTGGCTTAACCACCGGAAAAGAATACTTCCGGAATGGATGGCCAAAAGAGAATCCTAAATCTTCATAATCATCAACACATCTGTTGTACATCGCTCTCAGTTTTCCGAGATAAGATACCTGACCATTTACTCCTACATTATTTTTTGACAAATATTTTTCAAAGTCCTTGATAAAACTCAATGTAATATTTTGTACCGGAATAGAATTACCTGAATAATTTACAAGATGATTGTACGTGGCTCTATATATTTCTTTGCTTGGATCATTTTTTTGCAACATTTCAGATAATTGATCTTGAAAATATTTCATAAAATCAATCGATTCTCCAACAAGTGATTTTTTTTGAATTAAATCAACAATACCTTTGACATCATAATTTTCAACATCAACATCTTTAATTATCTCTCTATATCGAGATATTAAGAGATTACATCCATCATTAATTTCTGCATTTTTTACAGTACGATTTTTTGAAATATCTTTTTCTCCAATATAATACTTTGTGGAAATATAAACATATCTCGACTTCCAACCAATGCGAATGCTTACAGGATAATTCTTATCTTTACGTTGATATTGAAAAACAATATGGGTTTTGAAACTTACTTGCATTTTTTCGTGTCAATTTTCGTGTCAATTTTTATCAATTCCAAAGATACAAATTAAATTTCATCTGTAAAAATGAAGTAAAAAATTAATTTTCAGGATAGCTTTATAAGCCAGTATTGATGCGGGAAAACATGTATTTATGAAGTGTGAACTGTGCTGGACTCGAACCAGCGACCCCTACCCTGTCAAGGTAATGCTCTGAACCAACTGAGCTAACAGTCCTTTTGCTTAAATAGCGCTGCAAAGGTAGTACTTTTTTGAAATTAATATATACAAATCTACTTTTTTGTGGTAACTTTGCGGAAAATTACTAAACAACGAAATAAATGAGCATGCAAGAACTGAGCGAACAGGAAATATTTCGCCGCAACAGCCTTGAGAATTTACGCAACATGGGAATTAACCCATACCCTGCAGAAGAATATAAAGTAACCGGTTATTCCACAGAGATTAAAGCAACATTCCAGGACGATGCTCCCAGACGCGACATTACAGTCGCAGGACGGATTATGACCCGTCGTATCATGGGAAAAGCCGCGTTTATGGAACTTCAGGATTCCGAAGGACGTATTCAAATCTACATTTCAAGAGATGATATTTGTCCGGGAGAAGACAAGGAACTATACAATACTGTTTTCAAAAAATTACTGGATATCGGCGATTTTGTTGGAATCAAAGGATATGTCTTCCGCACTCAAATGGGTGAAATCTCCGTACATGCACAGGAATTGACCGTTCTTGCAAAATCTCTTCGTCCTCTACCTATCGTAAAATACAAAGACGGTGTGGCTTATGATGCTTTCGAAGATCCCGAAATGCGTTATCGTCAGCGCTATGTTGACCTTGTCGTAAACGAAGGAATCAAAGATATTTTTGTAAAACGTACAAAAATATTCAACTCCATGCGCGAATTTTTCAATGCGAAAGGATATGTCGAAGTAGACACCCCTGTATTGCAAAGTATTCCGGGAGGAGCAGCTGCACGTCCGTTCATCACTCATCATAATGCATTGGATATTCCATTATATCTTCGTATCGCAAACGAATTATACCTTAAACGATTGATCGTCGGCGGTTTTGAAGGCGTTTATGAGTTCTCCCGCAACTTCCGTAACGAAGGAATGGACCGCACTCACAATCCGGAGTTTACCTGTATGGAGATCTATGTTTCTTATAAAGATTACAACTGGATGATGTCCATGACTGAAAAGATGTTCGAAAAGATCTGTCTTGATGTATTGGGAACGACAGAAGTAAAAGTCGGAGATAATATTATCAGCTTCAAAGCTCCTTATCGCCGTGTTTCCATGATCGAATCCATCAAAGAAAATACAGGTATCGACATTTCCGGCATGACTGAAGACCAGTTGCGTGATGTTTGCAAACAATTACATGTGGAACAAGACAATACAATGGGTAAAGGTAAACTCATCGATGAAATATTCGGTGAAAAATGCGAAGGAAAATATATCCAACCGACATTTATTACCGATTATCCGAAAGAAATGTCGCCCCTTTGTAAAGAACACCGCTCAAATCCGGAATTAACCGAACGTTTTGAATTAATGATCAATGGAAAAGAAGTAGCAAATGCTTATTCCGAGTTGAATGATCCGATCGATCAACGCGAACGCTTCGAAGACCAACTTAAATTATCGGAAAAGGGAGACGACGAAGCGATGTTCATCGACCAGGACTTCCTTCGTGCATTGGAATACGGTATGCCGCCTACATCCGGTATGGGAATAGGTATGGACCGCTTGGTAATGCTACTCACCGGACAAACATCGATTCAGGAAGTATTATTCTTCCCTCAGATGCGTCCGGAAAAAACACAGAAAAAAGAAGAGGCTGAAACTGAATAAAAAACACTTAGAATCATGCAGATACCGGGAAAAATCGCTGTAATGGGTGGAGGAAGTTGGGCCACCGCAATTGCCAAGATTATGTCCATGACGCAAACCAACTTCAATTGGTATATGCGTCGTCCGGAACAAATTGAAGAAATAAGAAATTTCGGGCATAACCCCTCTTACCTGACAGGAGTTAAGTTTGATGTAAACAACATCAATTTTTATGACAATATCAACCAGGTTGTTAAAGAGTCTGATACTCTGATATTTGCAACCCCATCCCCTTTCTTGAAACAACATTTGAGAAAGCTGAAGACTCCGATGAAAGATAAAGTGATTGTTTCGGCAATCAAAGGAATCGTTCCGGACGAAAATATGCTTGTTTCAGACTATTTTACAAAATTCTATGATATTCCATCCGAAAATATTGCTGTTCTTGGAGGACCATGTCATGCCGAAGAAGTTGCTCTGGAACGTTTATCATACCTGAGCATTACCTGTCCTGACGAGAACAACGCTCAGCCAATTGCAGACGCGTTCACGACTCATTTTGTCAGGACTTCCACAAGTAAAGACGTTATCGGTGTAGAATTTGCATCCGTATTAAAAAACGTATATGCCATTGTATCAGGAATTTGCCACGGACTAAAATACGGTGACAACTTCCAGGCTATTTTCATTTCTAACTCCATCGTTGAAATGGAACGTTTCTTACTGGCAACTAGTCCGGTAGAACGTAATATCTGTGATTCCGCTTATCTGGGCGACTTACTGGTTACAGCCTATTCCCGCTTCAGCCGGAACCGGATTTTCGGAACCATGATCGGAAAAGGTTATTCCGTAAAAACTGCTCAGCTAGAAATGGAAATGATCGCCGAAGGTTATTACGGAACTAAATGTATCAAGGAAATCAACGAAAAATATAAGGTAGATATGCCTATCCTGGATACGGTTTACTCTATTTTATATGAACGAAAATCTCCGGTAGTAGCTATCAGGAAACTTACCGAAACATTCAAATAAGACAATAACAGATTATTTATAAAGGCATTAGCATTAGTGACATGAAAACAATTGCATTAAACATTGACAAGGCATTAGGCTTTATCACCCGCGAACAGGTATTCGCACAAGAACAGAAAGCAAAAGAATGTATTGCTGCATTACATAATAAAACCGGGAAAGGAAACGATTTCCTAGGATGGTTGCATTTACCATCTTCCATTACAACTGCGGAAATAAACGATATTCAAGCTACAGCTGATCATTTAAGAGCTAATTGCGAAGTCGTTGTTGTTGTCGGTATCGGTGGTAGTTATCTTGGAGCAAAAGCTGTAATCGACGCTCTTTCAGGAAGTTTCGATCATTTCGATACAAACCGTAAAAATCCTGTCGTTGTTTACGCAGGACATAACATCGGTGAAGATTATCTTTATGAACTATCGGCTTTCCTGAAAAACAAAAAATTCGGAATCATCAATATTTCAAAGTCAGGAACGACAACTGAACCGGCTTTGGCTTTCCGTATCCTGAAAAAACAACTTGAAGATTCTGTTGGTAAAGCCAATGCTAAAGATCTGATCGTTGCGGTTACCGACCAAGCCCGTGGCGCTTTACGTTCTCTGGCAACTAAAGAAGGTTACAAAACATTCGTTATTCCGGACAATGTAGGCGGACGTTTCTCCGTACTTACTCCGGTAGGTTTATTGCCTATCGCTATTGCCGGTGTAGATATTAAACAACTTATTGCCGGTGCCGTCGACATGGAAAAAGCAACTGGAACTGATGTTGCCTTCGAAAATAATATCGCTGCTATCTATGCTGCAACCCGTAACGAATTATACAAAACAGGTAAAAAAATCGAAATCCTTGCAAACTTCCACCCAAAATTACATTATGTATCGGAATGGTGGAAACAACTTTACGGAGAAAGTGAAGGAAAAGAAAACAAAGGAATCTTTACCGCTTCTGTCGATTTTACTACCGACCTCCACTCCATGGGACAATGGATACAGGAAGGTGAACGGACTATTTTCGAAACTGTAATCTCTGTGGCACAACCAAATTATAAAGTTGAAATACCTAAAGATGAAGCAGATCTGGACGGTTTGAATTTCTTATCCGGAAAACGTGTCGATTTTGTCAATAAAATGGCTGAACTAGGGACTCAATTAGCTCACGTAGACGGCGGTGTACCCAATCTTCGCATCGAATTACCGGAACTCAATGCTTACTACCTCGGACAGTTGCTTTACTTTTTCGAAAAAGCCTGCGGTATCAGCGGCTACATTCTTGGAGTCAACCCATTCGACCAACCCGGAGTGGAAGCGTATAAGAAAAATATGTTCGCTTTATTGAATAAACCCGGATTTGAAGCTGAAAGCAAAGCAATACAAGCAAGAATTTAATGATAAAAGCAATACTATTTGACATGGATGGAGTCCTCTACGACTCTATGCCAAGTCATGTTCGTGCATGGTATGAGACTATGACCGCTTTAGGGGTAAAAGCTTCTGAAGAGGATTTCTATATGTATGAAGGCCGTACAGGACATTCTACAATAGATTTATTATTCAACAGGACTTTCGGGCGTGATGCCTCTCAGGAAGAAAAAGAGCAAATCTATGCAAAAAAAGCCCAACGTTTTGTTGAGCTGGAAAATGCAGATTCCAAACCGATGGCAGGTGCTTCCGAAGTTCTGGATAAAGTCAGAAAAATGGGATTGCAACGAGTTATTGTCACAGGTTCCGGACAAGTTTCTTTGTTCGACAAGCTGGATTCCAACTTTCCGGGAATGTTTGATAAAAATAAAATGGTCACAGCATACGACGTACAACATGGCAAGCCTCATCCGGAACCATACCTGATGGGATTGGAAAAGGCCGGAATTTCTGCAAATGAAGCCATTGTCGTAGAAAATGCCCCACTAGGAATCGAATCCGCCGTTGCGGCCGGAATTTTCACTATTGCAGTTAACACCGGACCCTTAAAAGATCAGGTATTGAAAGATGCCGGAGCAAATATGGTTCTTTCTTCCATGCAAATACTTGCAGAAAAAATAGAAACCATATTTAACTTATAAACATGCGGGGTCTGTAATTATCTTTAAAAACAAAATTATGTATATAATGAAAAAAATCACTTTATTTATTCTATCGCTTTTCTGTTTTCTCAATGGATATTCTCAAATGACTGGAAAGCTACCACTCGCCAGTATGACATCATTTGACCTGTACAAGCCGGAAGGTTTTGTTATACAGAAAGACTCTGTTGTCCCTCTGAAAAAAAATCCATGGCTCGCCGCCGGTGAAGTTGTTGGACTGAATCTGGGAGTCTGGGCATTCGACAGATATATCCTGCATGGAGACTGGGCATACATCAGTGGAAAAACAATAGAACGTAACCTCGATATGGGGTTCTTTTGGGACAATGATAATTTTCAAACAAATCTTTTCAATCACCCATACCATGGTTCTCTGTATTTCGGCGCTGCTCGATCGAATGGACTAAACTACTGGCAATCAGGACTATTCTCCCTTGGAGGAAGCCTGATGTGGGAGTTATTTATGGAGTGTGAACTGCCCTCCAAAAATGATCTTATTGCCACATCCATCGGAGGAATGGCGCTTGGAGAAACTTTTTTCCGGCTTTCCGACCTTTTCATTGATGAAAAAGCTACCGGTTGGGAACGTTTTGGACGTGAAGCTCTGGGTGTGCTGTTTTCTCCAACCCGCGGACTAACCCGGATCATCAATGGTGATGCCTGGCGTAAATCCTCATATAAGGGTAAACAGTTTCCAAATCCGCCACTTTCGTTCCAAACATCTGTGGGATGGAAAGTGATGGAATTACGAGATAATGCTTTCGACGAAGGGATGGGACTATGCGTGGATCTGGGAATGATCTACGGAGATCTTTACAAATCAGAAGATACTAAACCCTATGATTATTTTACCCTGCGCGGAAGTTTCAACCTGCAGAAAAATCAACCGTTAATCGGTCAGATCAATCTTATCGGACGACTCTGGGGTAAAGAAATATGGGAAAAAGGTAACAATGAACTTCATCTGGGGATCTTCCAGCACTACGACTACTATGATTCTGATACCATTTCTGATATTTCAAATAAAACACCTTACGAAATTGGCACCCCGGCTTGTTTTGGAACCGGATTGATTTTCAGAGGAATGAATCCCTCCCATACACTAACTTACAGAGCTCATGCGCATGCCAATGCAATTATTCTGGGAGGAAGTCTTTCCGACTATTATTTTGAAGATGACCGCAGTTATAACTGGGGAAGCGGATACAGCATCAAACTGGGAGCCGGACTCAGCTATAAGAAGAAGTTCGGGGCAATCCTGGGATTTGAACATTACCATGTATATACCTGGAAAGGATATCCGGGAGACCCGACAGCAGAAGGATACGACTTCAGGACATCAGATGCCCAGGGAAATAAGTCCAACACACGATTCAACATTCTTAACGGATTGCTTGAATATAAATTTAATGACAATTGGAGCGTCTCTCTCTCTGAATATTTATTCGTACGCAGAACTAATTACGACTTCGAAGAATTCCCTGACGTATCATCTACAACAACAGAATCCAGACTGGCAATCGGATACAAATTTTAAAAAATAGCTTCAAAAAGTTTGATTTATTAAAAAAAGTATTACTTTTGCGTTGTTATCCATTTATAAAAATGACAATGAACCGATTTTATTTTTCATATTCTTATTTTTACTTTTACTTTAGCCAGGAAGTAGAGCAGGATATGATATGTCGATAAAACGGTTCTGAAATAAGAATTAAAAAAATTAAGATATGAAATCCTGCCGGAAACGGTGGGATTTTTTTTTACACAAAAATCAATTACAAATGATAAAAATTGCCATACAAGGAGTTGAGGGAGCATACCATGAAATTGCAGCCCGAGAATATTTCAAGTCAGAAGATAATGTTGAAATTCTGCCCTGCAATACATTCAAGGACGTTATCGCTGCCGTCAAAAAAGATCCGTCTTTAGTTGGGATTATGGCTATTGAGAATACAATCGCCGGGAGCCTGCTACAAAATCATGAACTGATCAGGGAAAGTGATCTGAACGTCGTCGGAGAAAAAAAACTTCATATTTCCCATTGCCTGGCGTCACTTCCGGAAGATTCAATACACGATATTTCTGAGATCAATTCCCACCCTATCGCCCTGATGCAATGCGGCGACTTTCTGGAGACTCTCCCGAATATCAAAATTGTGGAAAAAGAAGATACTGCACTCAGTGCAAAAATGATAGCAGAGAAAAAACTTCATGGACATGCCGCTATTTGTAGTAAATACGCCGCTGAATTATATAACCTGAAAATATTATCACAAGGTATAGAAACGAATAAACGTAATTTTACCCGTTTCCTTTTACTGGCCAACCGATGGATTGCCGAAGATCTGTTGCAAGATATCACACCCGATAAATCATCCCTGGTGTTCACATTACCTCACACAGAGGGGAGTCTTTCCAAAGTTCTCACTATTCTATCTTTTTACGATATCAATCTGACAAAAATACAATCCCTGCCAATTATTGGTCGCGAATGGGAATATCTGTTTTATATCGATGTGGCTTATAAAAATTATATGCGCTACAAGCAAGCTATCGATGCCGCAATTCCATTAACAAAAGATTTCAAAATATTAGGCGAATATACCGAAGAAAAATTGTAATAATGAAAACAATAACCCCTGCCGAAAGGCTTAACAATATCAGCGAATACTACTTCTCCAAAAAATTGAAAGAAGTGGCCGAAATGAACGCTGCAGGCAAACAGGTGATCAACCTTGGAGTCGGAAGTCCCGACCTGCCTCCATCACCGGAAACAATCGAGACACTGTGCCAATCGGCGCACCAACCCGATGTACACGGTTACCAGCCTTACATTGGCATACCAGAACTACGCAAAGCCTTTGCGCAGTGGTATGGCGATTGGTACAATGTAGAATTGAACCCTCAAAACGAAATACAACCTCTGATCGGATCGAAAGAAGGTATTCTGCATATCTCTCTGGCATTTCTGAATCCGGGAGATAGTGTCCTGGTTCCAGATCCGGGTTATCCGACTTACAGTTCTGTCAGCAATTTGGTCGGTGCAAATATCATCCCTTACGATCTAAAGGAAGAAAACAACTGGCAACCCGATTTTGGGGCATTAGAAAAACTCGATCTGTCGAAAGTAAAACTGATGTGGACAAATTACCCCAATATGCCGACTGGAGCACCTGCAACAATAGATTTATATGAAAAATTAGTATCCTTCGGGAAAAAACATAATATTGTTATTTGCAATGACAATCCTTACAGTTTTATTTTGAATGATCATCCTATCAGTATTTTGAGTATCGACGGAGCAAAAGATATCTGCATCGAACTTAATTCTTTAAGTAAATCGCATAATATGCCGGGCTGGCGTATTGCGATGCTGGCATCAAACGCCAAGTTCATCGAATGGGTACTGAAAGTCAAGAGTAATATCGACAGCGGACAATTCAAACCGATGATGCTGGCTGCCGCAAAAGCCTTGCAAGCCCCCCGTGAATGGTATGCAAACATGAATACAATCTACAGGAAACGACGGATTATTGCGGAACAAATCATGGATACTTTGGGTTGTATTTATGATCAAAAACAATCAGGTATGTTTCTTTGGGGAAAAATGCCGGAGCATTATAAAAACAGTGAAGAATTAGCAGATAAGATCCTGTATGAAGCAAATGTCTTCATCACTCCGGGATTCATATTCGGAAGCAACGGAGACCGTTACGTTAGAATTTCATTGTGTTGCAAAGAAGAAACATTGAATAACGCACTAAATAGAATAAAAAACAGATGAACTTAGAATCAATCATACTTCCCGGCATCGAAGAAAAAAGGCCATTAGTCATTGCAGGCCCCTGCAGTGCGGAGACTGAAGAACAAGTGTTATCTACAGCCCGGCAGTTGGCTGCAAACGGAATAAAAATGTTCCGGGCAGGTGTATGGAAACCACGGACTAAACCCGGAGGATTCGAAGGCGTTGGTTCTGAAGGACTTGCATGGCTACAAAAAGTAAAAAAAGAAACAGGAATGTACGTTGCAACTGAAATTGCAACCCAAAAACATGTTTACGAAGCATTGAAATATGGCATCGATATACTCTGGATCGGAGCCCGTACTACCGCTAACCCTTTTGCAGTACAGGAGATTGCCGATGCTTTGCAAGGAACCGACATTCCTGTATTGATCAAAAATCCTGTCAACCCGGACCTGGAACTTTGGATCGGGGCTGTAGAACGTATCTACAACGCCGGAATCAAACGTATTGGAGTGATTCACAGAGGGTTCAGCTCGTACGATGAAAAGTTGTACAGAAATTTACCTCAATGGCATATCCCTATTGAATTGAAACGAAGAATTCCAGACCTGCCGGTTATTTGTGACCCCAGTCATATCGGAGGAAAAAGGGAATTGATAGCACCACTTTCACAACAGGCAATGGATCTGAACTACGATGGTTTGATTATAGAATCTCATTGTAATCCGGATTGTGCATGGAGTGACAAGGAACAACAAGTTACTCCTGATGTGTTATCCTATATACTCAATTTATTGGTCATCAGAGACTCTAAGCAAACAACAGAAAATCTGACTGAGTTACGGAAACAAATAGATGTCATCGATGATGAACTTCTATCTATCTTGAACAAACGGATGAGGGTCTCCCGGGAAATCGGGCAATATAAAAAAGAACATCACATGCAGGTTTTGCAAACCGGGCGCTATGACGAGATATTGAAAGACCGCATTGCCGCGGCGATACGTATGAATATCTCCGGCGAATTTATGAAAATAATATTGGAAGCTATTCACGAAGAATCGATTAGGCAACAGATCGAGATCATTAACAAACAGGATCAACAATGAGAATACAAATCCTTGGCGCCGGAAAGATGGGTTCTTTCTTCGCCGACGTACTGAGTTTTGAACACGAAATCGCTATCTTCGACACAGATCCGCAGCGGCTTCGTTTCACATATAATTGTATCCGGATGAGCGATCCAAAAGAAATTGAGGAATTCAAACCGGAGATTCTGATCAATGCCGCTACTGTAAAATATACATTAGAAGCTTTCAAGACCGTCCTACCCTATATCCCGGAAACTTGTATCATTTCCGATATAGCATCGGTTAAAACCGGTCTGAAAGAATTTTATGAGCACCAAGGCCGGCCTTATGTATCTACTCACCCAATGTTCGGGCCTACATTTGCTAATTTAAGCAATCTATCGTCTGAAAATGCTATCATTATTTCGGAATCCAGTCATATGGGGAAAATCTTTTTCAGAGACCTATATAATTCCCTGAAACTGAATATTTTTGAATATTCTTTTGAGGAACATGACGAAACTATCGCTTATTCCCTATCCATTCCGTTTGCCTCGTCTCTGGTCTTTGCCTCTGTGATGAAACATCAGGAAGCTCCGGGAACTACATTCAAAAAGCACTTGAATATCGCCAGAGGACTGCTTTCTGAAGACGATTACCTACTTACGGAAATTTTATTCAATCCATATACTCCCGGGCAACTAAAAGCTATCCGTAAAGAGTTGGCCTTCCTTTTGGAAACGATTGAAAATAAAGATTCCAATGCAATGCTGTCTTTTTTGGAGAAAGTCAGGGAAAACATCAACTGACACTCTCCTCACCCGTCGGCATTTTCATTCTCTTCATTAATTTCATCCTCATCATCGTCTTCTTCCGGAAACGGTTCGGGTTTTTGCGGACCGTATTTCCGGAACAATACGGCACTCATCAATCCTCCTGAAGCGCCGGCCAGATGCCCCTCCCAAGAAACACTGGGATCTATCCATTCCGAGATAGGAAACATGTTCCAAAGAGTACTTCCATACAAAAACACGACCAACATGGAGATTGCCAATAAAGGAATATATTTCCGGAAAACACCACTAAAAAAGAGGAAAAAAGATAATCCATAAATTAATCCACTCGCCCCTATATGCCAGGATTCGCGACCGATACACCACGTTATAGACCCGGAAAACACCCAGATCAATGGGAATACGGCATATGCAAGATCTTTATAAAAATAAAACAAGCACCAACCCAATACAAATAATGATACTGTATTAGAAAATAGATGCTTAAAGTTTGAGTGTATAAATGGTGATGTCAATATTCCCAATAATCCGTTTTCTCTTCTTGGAAAAATACCAAAACGATACCACTCAATATCAAAACTCCATTCAATTCCCATCATTACCCAGAGTAAAAGTATAAATAATGCCGGGAAAAATGCAGCATAAATAATCCGTTTTGTCTCAAATCTCATACTTCCTATGCGTTTTTCCATGCTAATATATAAAATTTAAAATTCACCAACGCCTTTTTATGTCAAATTATCAATAAATGTAATAAAAAAAAAATAAAAAATGTTTGTATAATCAGAAAATAAGTAGTAACTTTCGTTTTTGAAATATATAACCACAAACTACAAAACATAATTTGAGATTTATGGGTTACCTGAAATTTGATAAAACACTGATGATCAACCTCGAAGAATCTCTAAAAAGAGAAATTCTTCGGACAAACCGTGGCGGAGCCTATCATTGTACGACTGTTGTCGACTGCAATACCCGGAAATATCACGGACTCCTGGTGATGCCTGTCCCGGAACTGGATAACGATAACCACGTGATACTTTCTTCTCTGGACGAAACGGTAATACAACACGACGCTGAATTCAACATGGGATTACACCAATACCAGGGGAATCACTTTAGTCCTAACGGACACAAATACATCCGCCAGTTCAATGCAACAAATATGCCAAGTACCCTCTACCGTGTCGGAGGGGTTATTTTATCCAAAGAAAAAGTTTTTTCGGCTTATGAGAATCGTATTCTGATCAAATATACGCTTGAGGATGCTCATTCGCCTACTATACTACGGTTCAGACCATTTTTAGCTTTCAGAAATGTAAATAATCTAACCGTACAAAACGACAGAATTAACCGGAACTACACTGAGATAGAAAATGGGATAAAAACCTGTATGTATGAAGGTTATCCTGAATTATATATGCAATTCAGTAAAGAATGCCGGTTTGTATTCCAACCAGATTGGTACAAAGGAGTAGAATATGTAAAGGAATTAGAAAGAGGATTTCCATTTCAGGAAGACCTGTATGTTCCGGGATATTTCGAATTACCTATCGAAAAAGGAGAATCCGTTTATTTTTCTGCAGGAGATTCTTTTGCAGATCCTGGAACTCTTAAAGATGTATACAATGTTGAAGTAAGTTCCCGTACTCCACGTAGTAGTTTTTTCAACTGTCTTAAAAATTCAGCACAACAGTTTTATTTTCGTCCGAAAGAAAACGACGCCTATTTATTGGCAGGATATCCATGGTTCAAAGTCAGAGCCAGAGATTTGTTTATTTCTCTTCCCGGCTGTACCTTGTCCATCGACGATCCTGTACGTTTCGAGAAAATTATGACTACGGCCATCCCTCCATTGCAACGATTTATGAAGGACGGTTCACCTGACAAGGTCATTCAGGAAATTGACTTGCCAGATGTCCTACTATGGGTTATCTGGGCCATTCAACAATATGGCAAACACCAGGGATTGGAAAAATGCCTTGAAAACTATGGGGACTTTATATACGAAATAATCGATTTTATCAATAGCAATAAACACTCAAACTTAAAGCTGGAAAGCAACGGTTTATTGAGTGCCGAAGGAAAAGAAAAAGCCATCACCTGGATGAATTCTACTTCAAACGGCAAACCAATTGTACCCAGAACTGGTTATATAGTCGAGTTTAACGCTTTATGGTATAATGCCCTCAAATTTGCTGCCGAACTAAAAAAATTGCAAAACAATATGGTAGACGCCGATGTTCTAGAAGATTCGGCAATCCAAACGGGCAAAACTTTTGTTGAAACATTCATAAACGGTTATGGTTATTTATTTGATTACATTGATGGTGGCTATATTGACTGGAGCGTACGCCCGAACATGTTAATGGCTGTAGCTCTGGACTATTCTCCATTGGACAGATCCCAGAAGAGAACTGTGTTAAACTTTATAACAAAGGAACTACTTACTCCGAAAGGAATCCGTTCTTTGAGTCCTAAAAGTGAAGGATACAGACCATATTATATTGGTTCTCAACAAGAAAGAGATCTTGCATACCACCAGGGGACAGTCTGGCCTTGGCTCTTAGGTTTTTACCTGGAAGCCTATCTAAGGATCTATCATTTGAGTGGAGTTTCTTTTGCCGAACGAATGTTGATCGGTGTCGAAGAAGAAATGAACACCCATTGTATCGGCTCTCTATCTGAGCTATACGACGGGAATCCTCCATTTCAAAGCCGGGGAGCAATCTCCTTTGCGATGAATGTGTCGAATATATTGAGAATATTAAAATTATTGGAATCGTATAATCTTTAAGAGGAATAAGTTTAAAGTTTAATGTCATAAGTTGGCTTCCGCCTGATTTTTAAACTTATAACTTTAAACTTGTAACTTTAAACTTATAACTTAAAACTAATAAGATGAAAGCATTAATGTTTGGTTGGGAGTTTCCCCCTCATATTCTGGGAGGACTTGGAACTGCAAGTTTCGGTCTGACCAAAGGCATGGCGAAACAGTCCGACATGGAAATTACATTTGTGATGCCTAAACCATGGGGCGATGAAGATAAAAGCTTCTTACGTCTGATCGGGGCCGGGAACACCCCTGTTGTATGGAAAGATGTAAATTGGGATTATGCCAATCAACGAATAGGAAAATACATGGATCCCCAGGAATATTACCATCTTCGGGATCATATATATGCCGATTTTAGTTATCTTAAAACCACTGATTTAGGATGCATTGAATTCTCTGGTCGTTATCCTGATAATTTATTGGAAGAAATCAATAATTATTCTATTGTTGCCGGAGTAATTGCCCGCTCATACGATTTCGATGTCATTCACTCGCACGACTGGCTTACCTATCCCGCCGGAATTCATGCTAAATACGCTACAGGAAAGCCTTTAGTCATACACGTACACGCTACAGACTTCGACAGAAGCCGAGGAAAGGTCAATCCTCAGGTGTATAGCATAGAAAAAGACGGAATGGATCATGCCGATCACATTATCACAGTAAGTAACCTTACACGCAATACAGTTATTGAAAAATATCATCAGGATCCGAAAAAAGTGACTACGGTTCATAACGCCGTAGAGCCGTTAAGTCCTGAAATTGAATCGATAACATCCAGCAAGGGAACCAAAGAAAAGGTAGTTACATTCCTTGGACGTATTACAATGCAGAAAGGGCCGGAATATTTTGTCGAAGCAGCTGCACGGGTATTACAAAAATCCAGGAACGTACGTTTCGTTATGGCAGGAAACGGGGACATGATGAATCAGATGATCCGATTAGCTGCCCAAAGAGGTATTTCCGATCATTTCCATTTTACCGGATTTATGAAAGGAAAACAGGTATACGAAGTCTTAAAATCCAGCGACGTATACGTAATGCCTTCTGTTTCGGAGCCTTTCGGAATTTCACCTCTGGAAGCTATGCAGTGTGGTGTACCAACTATCATTTCCAAACAATCGGGTTGTGCCGAAATTCTGAACAATGCGATAAAGACCGATTATTGGGATATTGAAGCCATGGCTGATGCTATGTACTCCATTATTACTTATCCTTCAATGGCAGAATATTTGAAAGAAGAAGGCAAGAAAGAAGTGGACGAAATCAAATGGGAATATGCCGGATGGAAAGTCCGGGATATTTATAATAGCGTCGTATAAATTTGCAAACAATTAAATAACATACATCATGAAAACAATTTGTTTTTATTTTCAGATTCACCAACCATTCAGATTAAAACGGTACCGTTTTTTTGATATCGGTAGCGACCATTACTACTATGATGACTTTTCAAACGAAGATATCATACGACGCATTTCGGAAAGATCTTTCCTTAAGGCAAATGCCATGTTGCTGGATATGATCAAAGAATATAATGGGAAATTCAAAGTGGCTTTTTCAATATCCGGAGTCGCTTTGGAACAACTGGAAATTTATGTTCCTGAAGCAATTGATGGACTTAAGGAGCTAGCAAAAACGGGTCATGTCGAATTTTTGGCAGAAACTTATGCTCATTCTTTGTCATCCATAACCGATCCGGATGAATTCAGGATACAGGTAAAAAACCATTCCGATAAGATTGAACTCTTATTCGGACAAAAACCTAAAGTCCTTCGTAACACGGAGTTGCTTTATTGTGATGAGGTTGGGGAATTGGTTTCTCAAATGGGATATAAAGCGATGCTCACCGAAGGTGCAAAACACGTTCTGGGATGGAAGAGTCCGAATTACCTGTACTCTTCTGCTGTTAATCCGAAACTGACCTTGTTATTACGTAATGCCAAATTCAGTGATGACATATCTTTCCGTTTTTCAAACTACGATTGGAGTGAATATCCTTTAGTAGCAGATAAATTTATCGGATGGATCAATGCTCTATCCGATGAAGAACAATTAGTGAATATTTTTATGAATTACGAAGTGTTGGGAAATCTGCAGCCTGCAGAAACCGGAATTTTCGAATTTTTCAAGGCTCTTCCCAAATATGCTCTTGAAAGAAATATCGGATTTTCCACTCCTTCTGAAATTGTCAACAAATTGAAACCGGTAGCTTCTGTTGCCGTTCCATATCCATGTTCCTGGGCAGGAGAAGAAAAAGACCTCAGTCCATGGCAAGGAAATATACTTCAAAAAGAAGCTCTTCAAAAATTATATGAAATCGGAGAACGTGTTCGTATGTGTGAGGATCGCCGTATCCTTCAGGATTGGATTTATCTGCAAACCAGTGACCACTTCCATTTCATGAGTACAAAAACATTCCCTGGTCCAAGTGCTTTCAGTCCATATGAAAATGCCTACGACGCGTTCAATAATTATATGAATGTCCTGAGTGATTTCAAAACACGCGTGGAAGCCCAATTCCCCAGCAATATCGACAATGAAGAATTAAATTCTTTATTAACAACGATACGTAATCAAGGAATTGAAATTGAAATTTTGAAAAATAAATTAGGAAAAGTAGAAACTGAAAGCGGAAAAGAAAGCCCGGTAGAAACGCCAAAAGCTAAAGTTTCTGCAAAGAAAAAATCAGTTGGTCTGAACTGATTTATTTGATTCAGGATATCATAACCGTCATTGCAAATATTACCCAGAGGCCATTTCGAGCTTAGCGAGATCTTGCAAGATTTCTCCATGCAGTCGAAATAACGATTGAACAATATTTGCAATGACGGTTATTTTATATTTGTGAAATCTATATGAAATGATTAACTTTGTGGAATAATTATAACTAATAAATACATCGTATTTCAATCATGAATAACCTCGATTTAATGCAAAAAGCAGCCGACAATATTCGGATATTATCTGCATCTATGGTAGAAAAAGCTAAATCCGGGCATCCGGGAGGCGCTATGGGCGGTGCGGATTTTGTCAATGTCCTATTTAGTGAATTCCTGGTTTACGACCCTGAAAACCCTCAGTGGGAAGGTCGTGACCGCTTTTTCCTTGACCCGGGACATATGTCACCCATGCTTTACTCGGTGTTAGCTATGACAGGTAAGTATTCCATGGACGATCTGAAGCAATTCCGTCAATGGGGCAGTGTCACACCAGGGCATCCGGAAGCGGACATTATGAGAGGTATTGAAAACACATCAGGGCCATTGGGTCAGGGTCACACTTATGCTGTCGGAGCTGCTATTGCCGCAAAGTTCATGAATGCCCGTCTGGGAGGGAAATTGACTCAAAAAATATACGCTTTTATTTCCGACGGAGGTATTCAGGAAGAGATTTCACAAGGAGCAGGACGTATGGCAGGTCACCTCGGTTTGAACAATCTGATCATGTTCTATGATTCGAACGATATCCAACTTTCTACTGATACAAATGCTGTTACAAGCGAAAATGTAGCAAAAAAATATGAAGCTTGGGGTTGGAAAGTCGTTGAGATCGAAGGAAATAACGCACTTGCAATCCGTGAGGTTCTTAATAATTCACAAAAAGAACAAGACCGCCCTACCCTCATCATCGGGAAGACAATTATGGGTAAAGGAGCTGTCACAAAAGAAGGAACTTCGTACGAAAGAAAATGTGCTACCCACGGCATGCCTTTGGGTGAAGCCGGGGCTTGTTTTGAAGGTACGATCAGAAATCTTGGAGGAAATCCGGAAGATCCATTCCAAATCTTCCCTGAAGTACAGGAATTATACGACAACAGAAAAAAAGAACTGAAACAAATCGTTTCTAAAAAATATGAGGAAAAAGCTGCCTGGGAAAAAGCAAATCCGGAGTTAGCCGAAAAATTAAAATTCTGGTTGTCCGGAAAAACTCCGGAAATTAACTGGGAAAACATTGAACAAAAAGACAACCAGGCTACACGTACAGCCTCTTCTAATGTTCTGGCGACATTAGCCAAACAAGTAGGAAACATGATCGTTTCTTCGGCCGACCTTTCCAATTCGGATAAGACCGACGGATTCCTGAAACAAACAAAAGCTTTCACAAAAGATGATTTTTCAGGAGCATTCCTGCATGCCGGAGTTTCTGAGTTGACAATGGCCTGTTTGTGTATCGGTATGGGACTATACGGCGGGATAATCGCCGCCTGTGGCACATTCTTCGTTTTCTCCGATTATATGAAACCGGCAATCCGGATGGCTGCATTGATGGAGGTTCCTGTCAAATTTATCTGGACACATGACGCTTTCCGCGTTGGAGAAGACGGACCAACTCACGAACCAGTAGAACAGGAAGCTCAAATCCGGCTTATGGAGAAACTGAAAAATCATAAAGGGCAAAACTCCATGCTGGTACTGCGTCCTGCTGACGTACACGAAACTACTGTTTCCTGGAAACTGGCCATGGAAAATACGCATACTCCGACAGGACTAATCCTTTCCCGCCAAAACATCAATAATCTCCCGTACAAATCCGGGAACTGTTATCTGGAAGCTTTAAAAGTATCTAAAGGCGGATATATTGTTGAATGTGACGGTTATGCAGACATAATTTTACTCGCTTCCGGATCGGAAGTATCGACTCTGGTTGAAGGTGCTGAACTATTAAGAAAAGACGGAATTAAAGTTCGTATCGTATCTATTCCTTCCGAAGGTTTATTCCGCAGCCAAAGTAAAGAATACCAGGATTCCGTTATTATTCCGGGCAAGAAAATATTCGGTCTGACAGCTGGTCTTCCGGTCAACCTTCAAGGTTTGGTTGGAGAAAACGGTAAAATCTGGGGATTGGAATCATTTGGTTTTTCAGCTCCTTATAAAGTCCTTGATGAAAAGTTGGGCTTCACCGGACAAAATGTTTATAATCAGGTAAAATCAATGTTATGATAGGTTTAGCATCCGACCATGCAGGTTATGAACTGAAACAATTTATTAAAACATATTTAGACAGGAACTGTGTCGAATACATCGATTTCGGCACAGACGAACCTGTCAGTTGTAATTATGCCGACTACGGTCACCTTTTAGCTGAAGCCGTAGAGAAAGGAGAGGTCTATCCGGGTATTGCCATCTGCGGAAGTGGAAACGGAATCAATATGACCGTAAATAAACATCCGGGGGTACGTGCCGCTCTTTGCTGGAATGAAGAAATAGCCTATATGGCCCGTTTGCATAACGATGCAAATATCCTGACTCTACCGGGACGGTACCTGTCCTTGAATGAAGCTGAAAAAATTCTGGACACATTCCTGAATACAGCTTTCGAAGGGGGCAGACACAAAGCCAGAATCGATTCTATCCCTATAAAATAATTTAGAACAAAATCCTATTGGGGATACATGGCATTCTTCACTGCATGCAGCATAGGATCTACACTAAGCTCCTGTCCTGTAGCATTCTTCATCCATATCTGAGGAGCTAAACGCCCCATGCGATAGATACGTAAGACTTCTTCTGCAAGGGATTTCCCTTTCAGATGCTCTTCTAATTGGAACTCGATCAGGTGTCCCATAGGGTAATTCGCCAGATAAAGGGGATTATCTATCATATGCGAATAAATAGCCAGAATCGGAGAGTCTTTTTCTCCTAAAACAGGTTCATAATAAGTATTCCATATCTCTTTGGCAATCCGGACTACATTTTCTTTCAGTTGTGCCGGTGTAGCATCAGGATTTGCATATAACCATTCCCAGGAGGCCATATCGACCAAAGACACTCCCATTATTTCATAACATCCCCAGAATATATCGAGGGTTACCATTAGATCTTTTTGCGGATTGGTTTCTTTTATTCCTAAAACATTCAGATCGCGTTTTTGGAAAATAAATGCTAAAGCCTCTGTAAATGCGGTATTGGGAACTCCATTCATCAAGTAATAATCGACATCATAGAGACTTATTGTCTGTTCTACATTATGTCCGAACTCGTGCATAGCAATATTATACCCTTTGTAATCCATTCCTTTTTCTGGGATACGGGTTCTCAACCTGGCTTTATCGCCTTTCATAACAGCTCCCCAGGCATGACCGGCCCCACGTGAAGCATCTACCTGTATTTTATCACAAATACGTTGAGCTTCTACCGGGGTAAATCCCAGTTTCACCATAATAGCAGGCAAGTCCTTTTCAAAATCTTTCGCTCCTGGATAACGTTTACTTGTTTTTGCTGTCAGATCATCTTCAGATATAGCGCTACGAGATTTGAATCCGTCATACCATATATCAAAAGGCTCCAAATCACGTCCCAATCGCTTTTTGATCAATTCACCTACTTGCTTCACTTGTTCGGAAGAAACAAACCGGATAAACATATCCCGTACTTCTTCTTTCGAAAATTCCATATTTCCATCAAAAGCCCTCTGGATATAAGTCGGTTCAGACGGGTTATAAATATCTTCCTCCTTCAATGCAAGGAAATTATTCAGGAAAATCTGATAACGTGTATCCGGTTCCGGAGTTGCCTGTATTTCCTTTCCTCCTTCATAAACTTTATTGCTGATCGGTTTCCATTGGACATCAGCATTATTTATGACTTTTTCCGGAATATCCTGATTAATAATCCGTTTCATTACAGTATAGATCATCCTTTGTTTTTCGATCCCTTTATCTTTATCTGCATAATTAGATTTTAACTCATCTCTTAACCCCCAGTGGGAGATCAGAGTTTGGCCTTCAGGAAATAAAACCTCCCCCGCTTCGTTTCTCAACGATCCTACTACTATATTATAACCTGAAATATAATTATCGGCAGTAGTCAAAGTATTTGAAACCGATTGTTGAATCCCGGCTGGAATACGAGAGGCAAACCAATCCCCTAAGCGGGCGTAAGCCCATTGTAACCCATTCCATGAGGCTCCCAATTGTTGTTTTTCCTGAAGATTATAAGCTGGGAAATTCAAGATTACAGTGAATGCCAGTTTATTTTCAAACATATCACTCTTAAAATGAGCAGTAACATCATATCCTCCCATTTCCATATCAATAGTATTAGGTTCATCTCCAACCATATGCAATGGTTCTTTCAGACCGACATCTATCTTGTGAAAATATCCCGTAATCAACTCAAATTTATCCGAAAGGCTTTTGAACAATGCCTCACGTCCTTTTTCATCATTAGCATAATTTTCCAGACAAAAAGAAATAAACTCTTTTGCGCTTCCGTCCTCTTCTGTCCACAAAGCAGCCATTTGAGTTAAACTTTTCTCTACCCGTTGAACATCTAACTCCTGGTATTTAAGCTTAAGTGAGTCCAGAGTCTGTTGCACAATTTTATTATTCATTACTATCATCGAATGGTTTTCATTATTAGATTTTCGGGAATTATTATTCACACATGCACACAAAAATAGTGCAAAAATCAGATAAATAAATGAATTTAATCTCATGAGTTGGGCTTTTATAATAGTACAACATAAATACAAAGGAACAAATTTAATTTTGAAAGGCAAAAATTACTTCAACTAAAATTTAATCTAAACCAATACAATCAAGGTACGAAAAAGAAAGTATAAACAAATCAAGGTTTAATAAATAAATATCCCTATATTTGCATGAATCAGACTCTTTTTAAAGAGGCGTACTTTTTGTACAACATAAATATTATTTGCTGTCAAATCTCTAAACTGAAAAACGACCAGAAAAGCAGAACACAGAGAAGAGGCATTGTGAATACATCCTACATAAGGGTGTGTCCTTTGTTTTTTTCTTGTTGTGTGCAGGTTACTTGGTCGTACCTCAGTTTAGCAAGATAAACGAAGTTCGCACCTTTTTTTTTGATCTGAATTTAATAATATAATTGCAGAACATACAATAAAACAAATACATAATATAATGTCACACAATTATAGCGAAAATATATAAAAATTCGTTGATCCTGAATGAGAAGAATATAGGGAACACACCCTCAATTTATTAATATATCCGGTATAATCAGCAAATATCATTTTCTAAATTTCATATTAATCACTACGTTGAAAAAAGTCCAAGAAATAATAAAAGTGATCCTATTGCAGAAAAACTATTACAGATTTTTCAAAGAGATACTATTGCTTTTATTCATCTGCATACAAAGTACATATGCAAATACAAACGATATTTACTTCTATCATTTAGGAGCTCGAGACGGTTTATCCCAGGTAAATATTCTTTCTATATACCAGGATGAATTTGGAGCTATGTGGTTTGGATCTACAGAGGGACTAAACCGGTATAATGGAATGGAAATCGAAGTCTTCAGACCAAATCAACGTGATACCGGACTGACTCAGAACACGATATACAAAATGTGCGGAAACAAAGCCGGAGCAATATATATGCAGGCAGACCGGGATCTTGTTCGTTACAACACTTATAACCAACAATTTGAGGATCTTCATCAAGGAGGGGTAAATGCAATCGCGTATGAAAACAATCTCTTATGGACTGTTATTGGGAACCAGGTCATGCAGTATGATGAATACTCAGGACAACTTAAAGAGGTCGTTACTTTAGATAAAAATATTGCACGGGTATCTTGTATGCTGCCGGCAAAAGACGGAACCATATGGATAGGTACTAACAGCGGGCTATTTTCTATCTCAGGGAACGATTTTAAGAACCAAAAAATTATCAAAGAAAAAATTCGTATCGAATGTATTTATCAGGATAAAAATGATAATATATGGGTTGGTACATTTCACGAGGGCATATTTGTAATAGACAAAACAGGTGGCATAGTCAATTACAGACATATCCCCGGAAAAAATTCTCTTTCAAACAACCAGGTAAGGAATTTCATCGAAGATAACGCCGGAAACATCTGGGTAGCTACTTTTTACGGACTAAATGTATTTAATCCTAAGACAGGACAATGGGAACAATATGTGAATGATGACAACCTTTCACACAGCTTAAGTCATTCTTCAGTCTTCTCCTTATATAAAGACAAACAAGGTACAATATGGGCAGGCACTTATTTCGGAGGTGTAAATTATTTCAATCCGGAATCCGACATTTTCCATTTTTACGAACCTAATTCTTTATATTCCGATCATCTAAGCTTTCCTTATGCCGGACAAATGACTGAAGACAAACATGGTAACTTGTGGATATGTACGGAAGGTGGAAGTCTAAACCGTCTGGACATGAAAACCCGGTTTTTCAGGCGTTACACATTTCAAGATCCCAAATCAGAAACACCTATCAGTTATAATCAAAAGTCTATCTGGTACAGAGCTGAAAAAGATTTGCTTTATATTGCTCTACATAATGGAGGATTAGCAATCCTCGATATAAACACAAAGTCAAGCCGGATTTTGAAAAATCAGGATACTCCGGGTTCACTGCCTAATAACACAATAAATAAAATGCAGTTTTATGATAATGCACTTTATTTAATGACACAAGCGGGATTGGTGAAGATGGATATTGATACGGAACAATTCCTGCCTGTTAGTGAAAACCCTGATATCAGATATGCAGCAACTGATATAAACGTCCATACTTTTTTCATCGATAGTAAAGATCGGATGTGGGTCCCTAAATTAAGAGGCGTAAAGTCTATTAATTTAAAATCAGGAAAAGTAAAAGAATACAATTATGACGAGAAAAATAAACGGTCAATTTGCCGTCTGGGGATTAATCACATATTTGAAAACAGTAAAAGTGATATCTTCTTTGCTTCAGCCGGAGCCGGGATATTTAAATACACACCTGATTCTGAAGACTTTGACAATTACACAGAAGAAAAAAATGGACTGCAAAGCAATTATTGTTATCACATAGCAGAAGCACCTTCCGGAAACCTGATCTTGCTGCATAACAAAAGTTTTTCTCTTTTTAATCCTCAAAAGCCGGATGAATATTTATTCCGGTCATCTTCAGGATTCCCTATTGTCGGATTTAATACGGGAAATACTTCGTATGTAACTTATGATAAAGAGATTTTTTTAGGTGGAATCAATGGCCTGGTTTCCTTTGTAGAAAGTGACCTCCCTAAAATCAATCAGGATTATACCCTGTTTTTTGATAAACTATTCATTAACAATAAACAAGTTTATCCTAACGATAAAAACGATATCCTGAAAGAGACCTTACCCCTATGCTCTAAAATAAATTTGAAATATAATCAAAATAATATTACCGTTCAATTCGCCACTTCGAACTATTTGCGGACAATGACTCACAACTATGAGTATAAACTGGAAGGTTTTGACAAAAATTGGATTCCTACCAAAACAAAAATGATCTCATACACGAACTTAAATACAGGAACATATACCCTGCAAGTCCGCGAAATATTAAAACAAGAGAATAAAAACAGCCGAATATATTCTCTTGTAATTAACATTACACCCCCATTTTACCTCTCTACATTCGCCTATATTATCTATGGACTCCTAATGTTCCTTGCCATAATCGGTATTGCAAGATTCTGGCTCTGGCGTACTAAAATGGAAACATCCCTGGCTTTTGAACGTAAAGATAAAGAACGGATCGAAGAATTGAACCAGACAAAATTGCGTTTCTTTACCAACGTATCCCATGAATTCCGGACACCTCTTACTTTGATAATCGGACAGGTGGAAACATTGCTCATGCAAAATGATCTGAGCGCGAAAGTATATAATAAGTTAATAAAAATACATAAAAATACAAACCATTTACTGAGTCTTATTTCTGAATTACTCGACTTCAGAAAACAGGAACAAGGATTCTATAAACTGAATATCAAACACGTGGAACTGATTGCTTATCTCGAAGATATTTACGATTCGTTCCGCGACTATGCTATAAAAAGAAAAATAAAATATAGATTTGAACATACAGAAAAAGAGATTCACGTATATATTGATCCGGTACACTTACAAAAAGCCATATACAACCTTCTTTCAAACGCATTTAAATACACATCTCACGATGGTAAAATAACCATGAAAGTAAAGTTGCAGGAGTCAGAAATACTTATCCGGATAACTGATAATGGGATAGGTATTCCTCCTGAATCACTAAATAAGATATTCGACCGGTTTTATCAACTGGAATACAGATCATCGAACCTGACATTAGGTACCGGAATCGGCCTTGCTCTGACAAAAGAGATAATAAATGCACACAAGGGAAAAATATCAGTAGAGAGTACTCTGAATGAGGGTAGTATATTCTCTATCAGCCTAAAACCAGGAACCTCTCATTTTACAGAAGAAGAACTCGCTCATAAAGAACCGGGCGCAAGTATAGGTGTTAAGTATTCTGATTTGCAGGATTTTGAATATGAAATTACGGCATCTGCTGATGAAATTATTACTACTGATGAGAAAAAGCCGGATATCGTAATTATTGATGATAATGACGCTTTGTTGGAGATACTTACAGAGTCTTTTTCGTCTTTTTATAATGTACACACGGCTCAGGACGGCAAAAATGGCCTGGATACGATTTACAAAATACAGCCCGACCTAATAATCTGTGATGTAATGATCCCTGAAATATCCGGAAAAAAATTATGCTATATAGTAAAAAACAATATACTAACATCACATATTCCATTTGTTCTCCTGACAGCTCAAACGTCTGACAGTCAGATTATGGAAGGATATATGTTTGGGGCGGACGCCTATTTTACAAAACCATTCAATATTAAAGTACTAATCACTTACTGTAATAACCTCGTCAAAAACAGGCAATTACTTTCCAAAAAATATACAGGAGGAGTACTTGATGTTATTCCTACCAGTGCAGTGGAACAGAATCAGGTATTTATGGATAAAGTAACAAAGATTATCAAAGATAACTTTAAGAATCCTGATTTTGACATGAACAAATTAGGAATAGATCTGGGAATGGGACGTAGTAAGCTCTATATGCAAATCAAAGAAATAACAGGCTTTACCCCTAATGAACTTACGCTGAACCTGAAAATGCAAGAGGCTGCCCATCTTCTGGACAGCCAACCACATATGAATATTTCTGATGTGGCATTCGAACTTAGTTTCTCTTCGACTAAATATTTCACAAAATGCTTTAAGTCATTCTATGGTATGGTCCCTCAGGATTGGAGAAAAAGGAATACGAATAACCCAACGTCTTGAATCCGATAATTATTTTACCAGTTTTTTGTATCTGACTAATGCTTCGAGGAAATAATAATCCGCGTACACTAAAGGTTTATCTATTTCTGCTTTGTGAGGAATACTTCCGACGGAATGCATCAATAGAAAATCAGCATTTGCCCCTAATTCAGCTCTATATGCCGGAGACGCTAAAGAATTCAACATTTTCACAGCATAGTCGGTGTAGGATGGATTATTTGCATACCCGGCCAATTCAAATAACGCAGAGCATACAATAGCCGCAGCGGAGGCATCTCTCAACTTTTCCTGAAACTCTACGGCATAAGAGTTTCCTTCTGGCGTGTATCCGGCCTCTCCAACATTGAAATCCCATAAAGGTACAAAATCCTCCGGCAAATTTTTCAGATAGGCATCTGTTGCTTTAACTGCTGCATCCAGGAATTTAGGATCTTTTGTTTCCCGATATACCATTGTATAGCCATATATAGCCCAAGCCTGTCCCCTAGCCCACATCGAATTATCGCTAAAACCCTGACAGGTAGCCTGATCCAACACAGCTCCCGTTATTGTATCATAGTTGATAACATGATAAGTTGTGAAATCATCTCTGAAATGATTTTTCAGAGTCGTTTCTGAATGTTTTACAGCAATATCGTAATATTTTTTATCACCACTGATTTTCGATGCATAGAAGAGCATTTCCAGATTCATCATATTATCGATGATCACCGGATAATACCATTCAACTGTATCATTCCAGGCTTTGCGATAATTCCACGACTTGATTGTCCCTGTTACTTCAGTGAAACGGGAAGCAAGAGAATTGGCGCTTTCAATCAGGATATCCCTGTATTCAGGTTTAGGAGCCAGACGTTCGGCATTTCCATAACTACAATACATCATGAAACCAAGGTCGTGATGACCTGTAAAGGTTTTCAATGGTTCCAAAGATGTGGTCCATTTTTCAGCTTCGTCTTTCCATTTAACATCGCCAGTCAATTCATACAAATACCACAATGACCCGGGAAAGAAACCAGGAGTCCAATCATACATACCGGTTACACCCAGACTTCCGTCTTTCTTCATTGTCCGGGGGTAGTTCTTTCCTGTGGGTTCCCCTACCGATTGCAACATTTTATCCGTTTGGGCTGTTGCAAATTCAACATTCTCTTTTATAAACTTTTCCTGTTTACTTTCACAAGAGGTCAGTAACGAAATCATTGCAAGTGAAAGAAAAATAAATTGAAGCTTTCTCATTATTATTGTTTTATTGATTCATGATAATCTTTCAAAAACGGTTTTCCACTCCATGCTTTTTGAGAAGTCCACTCTTCGGCAGGAGAAGTCCAGAACGGATGATCGGCAGGTAAGCCCAGAGGCAGAAACACCAGAGATGTTATATATAAACTTCCATTATTTGTGTAATAATCGGCTAGTTCAGGCTGATGGCCTACAAATCCAAGCTGTAAATATCCCTCTTTATTAAAATTGCCCTCTACTGAAAACATTCTCTTCATTACACAGGTAAGAGCATTCCTGACCTGTCCGTTAGTCATTGTCTTAGGTAAACCATATTTCCATGCAGATAAAGACAATGCCTGAAATGCACCCATACGATAAGTCATAGATCTTCCGACCGCGGGGAAAGCTGCTTCAGGAGAAATCAAACGTTCTATTAATTGATTATACCTTTGCATTCTTCGAAGAGCTAGTTCTAATTTAACGGGACTATATATCCTTTTATTGTCCATAGCTTCGATAATTTCCACAAACATCGGATGCATCACATATCCATTATAATAATCAAGTGAATATTCCGGTCCATCGGCATACCAACCATCACCCAAGTACCATTCGTTTATTTTGCGAATAGAAACATCGAGAACATAACCGTCATATTCTTCGTTTACAGTAGCCAGAAACACTTCGATCATAGCCCTGAAAAGCAACCAGTTATTATACGCAGGCCTGATCTCCCTGAGTTTTTTGAATTCTTTTATATAACGTTCTTTCGTCACATTATCCAAAGGCTCCCACAAAGCCTTAGGAGCACGAATAAAACTATTTGCTATATATGCTGCATCAACCAACACCTGATTAGAACCTTTCCACAATAAATAATCCGGATTATTCGGGTCTACCGCATTCACACAACTTTGCAAAGCCCACTCTCGCATTTGCTTTCGTTGTTTTCCTTCTTCCGTATTATCATCCGGAAGGGTCAACCATGGAGCAACTCCGGCCAATAACCGGCCAAAAGTTTCCATATAAGCAACATTCTTGCTCCGTCCGTCCCAGGTCGGACTGTACTCCACTGTCATATTCTTCTTTAACTCTCCCCTACTCATATTTCTGAGTACCGGTTCTGAAATCTCATACAACATATTGACCCAATATGCTCTATCACTGATCTGTTCTGAGGCTGACTTTTTATTTTCTTGAGAAAAAACATTAAAACAAAAACTAAAACAGACTACTGACAGCAATAATTTTTGATGCCTTGTTTTCATAAAAAACTACATTATTTTAGTAAAAAAATCTAAATACAAAAGTAAATCGACAGTCCACTCCTATGGTATAAAATCGTCCGAACAAAGGTATAAAAAAATACGCAATAACAATAAGACGCCATTAATCAAACAAATTTAAGACAACTACAGATAAAAGTATCGCAACCTTTGCATTAATAATTTTTTAGATTTTTTACACTCTATTTGATTAGTTTGTCCAGTCTATTTTTTTAACATTAAATTCTATGAAAACAATGAAAATTGGATTTTATTACATTTTGATGTGTATCATCTTTCTTTTCAGTGCTGTTCCAATGAATTCATTTGCAAATGAAAATGAATCGCAACAACAGCCAATTACAGTAAAAGGAACGGTGATCGACACATCAGGAGAACCTCTCATTGGAGTCAGTGTCACAATTAAAGGCACTAGTGTTGGCGTAGCAACAGATATCAATGGAAAATATTCCATAAATGCACCAAATGGCGACGCCGTCATTGCATTTAACTATTTAGGTTATGCATACCAGGAAGTAAAGCTAGAAAGACGTACCGTGATTGACATTACAATGGAAGAAGATGCTCAGATGCTTGATGAAGTAGTTGTAGTCGGTTACGGTACTCAAAAGAAAGGTAGCATGACAGGATCGGTATCTACTGTAGGCGCTGAGAAAATTGCGAATCGTCCCGTGATGAACTTAAGCACAACTCTGGGTGGTACAGCCCCTGGGGTAAACGTAACACAAGGACGAGGAAATCCCGGAGACGAGAATGTGGCTATACGCGTTCGTGGTACGGGCTCGTTCAACAACAGTGCTCCGTTGATTCTTGTGGATGGAGTTGTTGCTGATATGGTTCCTTTGAATTCAGATGACGTTGAAAGCATTTCTATTCTGAAAGATGCGTCTTCAGCCGCTATCTACGGTTCAAGAGCAGCCAACGGAGTTATTCTGGTAACAACAAAGAAAGGTAAAGCTAACGAAGCTCCAAAAGTAACATTCTCTGCTTTATACGCAAGAGAACAAGCCGTTACTGATTTGAAGTTTATGTCAAGTACTGCAGACTTTATGGAATTACATAATATTGCTAAAGTAAATGCCAATCCGACGACAACATCTCCGGATTATTCATACGAAACGATCAATGAATGGCGCGCTGCTAACGCAAATCCAAACGGCATGTACACTAACCCGGTGACAGGACAATCCATCCCTAACTGGTTAGCTTATCCAAATACGGATTGGGCTCAGATCCTATTCCAACCGGAATATTATCAAAGATATGGTGTTTCTGTTTCAGGAGGCAGTAAAACGTCTTCTTACCTGTTGTCCCTCGGTTATCAAAACAATCCGGGAACACTGAAAAATACAGGGATGCAACGTTATAATGTACGTGCGAACGTTGAGACAAAAATTGCAGATTTCATCAATTTCGGTACTCAGACTTATGCTACAAAAGAATTTAAAGAACCAGGTAATACAGACATGACTTACCTGTTGCAGGCTTTCCCCGGCATGACTCCTATTTATCAAGGGAAATACGGTGCCAGTGAAGATCCTAATACGACACAGAAAGACAATATATTACAACAGGTTGCTTATAATGGTGGTATGAGGAATTATAGCCGTATCAATACAACATGGTATGCTAATGTCGATATCTGGGACGGTCTTGTCGGAGAAGCAAAATTCAACTATAGTGAATATATGCGTGAGGATGAAACCTATGCTCAAAACTTACCAAGATACAGCTTCCGTGAAAGTTTTGATACACCAAAAGAAGGAGTCGGCAACTTAGAACAAGCTACAACTTCACGGTATTCCTACGGTTCAAACAGCTATACTGCAAACTTATTGTTAAGATACGCCCGTACATTCGGAAAACACGACATCGGTGGTTTATTAGGTTATGAACAATACCGTTACCAAAGCAGTGGTTTCAGATTAACTGTAAAAGGATTACTGGATTGGAGTATTACAGACATAAACTCCGGAAGTACAATGGATAGTTTCGGCTCTGACGATAACAAAAAAAATGATGCAAAATCAGCATACGCAATGTTATCCTATTTTGGCCGTATAAACTATGCTTATGATAGTAAATATCTTTTTGAAGCCAATTTCCGCTCAGATGCTTCTTCAAAATTTGCACCGGGACATAGAGGGAATCTCTTCCCTTCATTTTCGGCCGGATGGCGTATGAGCGAAGAGGCGTTCTTTGAACCGGTAAAACCTTATGTTAATTATTTGAAACTGAGGGCATCGTACGGTACATTAGGGAACACAGTCGGAGGTAACTACGATTGGCAAACTCTTTATCAGAAAGTAAATAACGTATTCAACGAACAGGTTGCAAATGGGGTGATACAACAAACCATCCAGAACTTGTCCTTATCATGGGAAAAATTAACAACCTATAACGTAGCTCTTGAGGCCAACTTCCTGAAACAACGCCTGAATACGGAAATAGAGTTATATTCCCGCAGAACATCAGATATCCTTAACCCTGCGATTATCTATCAGACAATGGGTAATATAACAGCCCCGATGTCAAACACAGCCTCTATGGACAACAATGGTATTGATCTTACTGTAGGATGGAATGATAAGGTTGGTGATTTCAGATACGGCATTAGTGCAAATCTGAATTATAATACTAATGAAGTCACAAAATTCAAAGGGCAGTTAAAATATGAAGCAGATCCGAATACTCTTGATATCTGGGGTAATCCTACATGGCGTTATACTAACCTGGCAGACGTTTCTACAGCTCCCAATACAGACAGACGTCGGGTAGAAGGTCATATGCTCGACGAATGGTACCTGCGCAAACCATATTCAGGAACAGGCACTTACACTAATGCCGATGGTTCTGTAAATCCAAATGGAGGGCCAAAAGACGGGATGATACGTACTAAAGCTGATTTGGATTGGGTAAGATCTATGATCGCCGCCGGATATTCATTCAACAATAACACTGTAGGAGCCGGAGCTGCTAATATATGGTACGGACAAATGATTATGGCTGATATCAATGGTGACGGAAAGTATGGTAATGACGACGACCGGGAATTTACGGGCAAATCCACCACACCTAAGTTCACCTTTGGTTTGAACCTGACTGCTGAATGGAAAGGAATAGATCTTAGTATGCTTTGGGCTGGACGGGTAGGCTCTTATCATTATATCAATGACCGTGGAGCAAACGGTTCTATCCTGGCCAACACCGGAGATGGAATTCCGGCCGATGCATGGAGCAAGTATTATTTCTATGATGCAACGAAGTCGCATACTGATGCCGGTTACGATCCGGCTAATGACCCGGGTGCAAATATTAATGCCAAATACCCTCGCTTATTGTCATCCAGCTCTATCATGACATCAAATACGTTCTATCTATACAATACATCATTTTTGAAACTGAAATCTTTGCAAATCGGTTATACATTCCCTAAAAAATGGATGAATGCCGCAAAAATCAGTAACCTGCGTGTTTTCGTATCCGGAGAAAACTTATTGACGTTCAAGAAAAGTGATTTCCCTGGAGTTGATCCTGAATTGGGAAGTGATTTGATTGTTTATCCGATTGCGAGACTATTTTCAGGCGGTTTATCTCTTACTTTTTAATTGATTTAATATGAAAAAAATATTATATTCTTTAGCAACAATCTGTATACTGGGCAGTATGCCTGCATGTACGGATATATTAGATACAGCTCCAAACGACAAGATTTCGTCCAGCACAATGTGGACCACCGAGGAGCTGGTCGATCAGGGAGTTATTGGTGTTTACTATTCTTTACAACGTCCCGTAAAAAGTGATGGAATCATTGGAGCCAGCACTAATATCGGATACTATGGATATGAAGCTTTTGGAATGACAGGACAAGGAGAATATAACCTGGGGAACCTGTTCTCAAGCGCCGTTAAACCAAATTTAACCTATTTTTCTTTTCATTGGAAATGGTGTTATGACGGTATTCACCGGGCAAATGATGCTATCGCTCACATTCCGGGTGCGCCAATCAACGAACAAAAGAAAAATCGTTTAGTAGCTGAATGTAAAGTTTTACGCGCATTCTTCTACACACGTTTAAATGAATTGTATGGTCGGGATGGTCTGGGCGTGCCTATTTATACCGAGCCTGTCGACCCGGCTGACTGTAACAAAGGACAAAGTCCTGAAGCCGACGTATGGGCTTTAATTGTCCAGGATTTGACTGATGCTATTAACGAACCGTCTATGCCGAATAACCAAATCAACGGCGAAGGAAGAGCCAGTAAAGGTGCTGCATACGCTTTGAGAGGTAGAGCTTACCTGGTAACAAAAGAATATGAGAAAGCTACTGCCGATTTCGCAAAAGTAGGAGAATGTGGCTATAGCCTATATCCTAACTACAAGCAATTGTTCAAAGTTGCACAAGAAAGGTGTCAGGAAATGATTCTTAGTGTACAATATATTGAAGAGCCAACAGGTTATGGTACCGGATTACAAAAATATTGTGCCGCATTCCAACAAGGGTCTAAAGATTCCCGTGGTTGCTGGACTGACTTACAAATTACTCCAGCATTGGTTAATCTTTATGAAGTAATAGTAGACGCCAATACTGTAAAACCTTTCAACTGGTCTGATTATCTCCCTGAATGGAATGCAATAAGCGCATTAGGAACCGCTAATCGGAAAGCATTTTTCATCCGTGACCAAAAAGTCAATGGAACCGAAGTTCACTCTACAATTACAACTGTAATTAATACTGAGTTAAATAAATTGAATCCAACAGCCAAGGCATTGTATTTGCCGGAAGGTAATGAAGCCCGTCTCAAGAAAGCGTACGAAAATCGCGACCCCCGTCTGGCATATAACGTTGTTACTCCTTATGCTGATTTCAAAGGTGTAAATAGTAACTCTACCGCAGAAGGAATGTATACTTTCAGATTCCCGGTCACAGGAAAGTATTATGCAGACCAGGCAAACGCAGAACCTAATCTGAATAAAAATTTACCTGCTACATATTATACTTCCGGAGTTTGTAATGCCCAGGCGGAATTCAAATATATTCACCGTAAATTTGTCGGTGAAGGTCTTGAGTATGCCCGCCGCGAGCAAAACCCTGTAGATGAGCCTATCATCCGTTATGGTGATGTATTATTGATGTGGGCGGAAGCTTTGGTCGAACTTAATGATCTTAACGGCGCTATGGCTAAAGTAAAACAAGTCAGGGATCGCGTAGGTATTCCAACAATGGCGACTTATTTTTCTGATCAGACAAAAGCGCGTAATTACGTACGTGATGAACGCCGTCGTGAATTAGTAGGAGAAGGAATAAACTTCTTCGACGAAATGCGTTGGAAAACCATCAAAGAGACTAAGTTTAGCGAGAAGGTCGCTCAACATGCATGGGGAGGAACCGAAAGTACCGGAGGTACTACTTACGAATGGATCGGGGATCAATGGTATACATGGCCTGTTCCTAAAGGAGAAACGGAATTGAATCCAAACCTAAAACGTACTCCAGGTTGGGAATATTAATCCAATTAATTGATTACACAGTGAAAAGCAGTCTCATTTTGGGGCTGCTTTTTCTATTTTGACGGGATTCAGCCTAATTGATTAAGTCAAACCGATGAAAATCTAAAGTCACAATCAAAACTTGATGATTTTTTTTAATATTACACTCAAATACGCCTGATAAACATTTGGGATACCGTATCCATACTGTGAATCCGGAGATTGATAGTGATCGGAATTTTCTCTCAACAAATCAATTATCTGTTCACTGGTATAATCAGGTAATGCCTGCCACAAACAGGCTCCTAATCCGGCCAGAATAGGAGATGAAAAAGACGTTCCATTCGCATATGAATATACGTTTCCGGAAGGATAGACAACTGACACGTTCATCCCTTTTGCTACCAGATCCGGCTTCACTCTTTTATCCGCAGTATAGCCCACCGAAGAAAAATATGCAATTTCTTTCTGAGAATCGACACTTCCGACAGTAACAACACCTTCCGCATCTCCGGGAAAAGAGATTGCTCCCCATTCCTTATTTCCCTCATTACCAGCGGAAACAAACACCAACATCCCTTTTTTTGAGGCAATAGATGCAGCTTTTGATATTTGCGCCGTTTTTCCATCCAGGTCGGTAAGGGCATTACCCATAGAAGGAGTATCGTACATCGTATAACCTAAAGATGAGTTCACAACATCGACTCCAAGGCTATCTGCATATTCAATTCCTGCGACCCAGTAGTCTTCTTCGACAGCATACTCCTCTCCCGGTACTTCCGTTTGGATTAAGTAATACGATGCATCTGGCGCTGTACCGACCATTTCTCCAGGCTTATTCGCGAGCATACAGGAAAGTACCTTTGTCCCGTGTTCTTCATCTTCTGAAGACGACAATTCAATATAATGTGTAAAATTACGATAACCCAGGATCTGATCCGGATTGAAAAAATCCATTCTACTCACACCCGTAAAAGAAGCATCAATAACCGCAACAGTCATGCCTTCACCTTTAAAACCGACTGCATGTAAAAAATCACCGTTATTCATATGAATCTGATCATACGCAGCTCCATAGTAAAAAGCATCTACCGGAGCGGAAGAAACCGGTTCCATTCGATCTCCTGAAAATTTTTGATTATTATCTTTTTCGGACAAAGGTTCCCCAATCCAAACCCAATTTACTGAATTCACAAATGGCAATGCCTTGACAGAATCTATCATTATACTATCAGGTAAATAAACCACTACGGTATTTAACCATTTGCTTATAGCTTTTATCTTAGCTCCCTCTTTTTGTATTGCAGATAAATATTCAGGATCGATAGGTAAATCAGTAGTATCAACACGTAAACCTTGCTTTAGCCTCCGGTCAATAGCCTTTTGAGATAAAAACTCTTCCGGTTTGACGACCGAATATGGAGGATTTCCTTTGTCTTTCAGGGTTAGACGAAACATGTACCCCAATTCACTCTCCCGGGAAAAAGCAGAAAAGTGAATGACGAAAATAAAGAAAATGAAAAAAATAAAAAAATTAATACGCTGCATCTTTTTACCTTTGAGGAACAAAGATATAATAAAATGACGATTAAACAATATTGAGAATATTTTCTAAGACTTAAATATCAAGGCAGTAGCATAAGCTACGATTCCTTCTTCCCTCCCTACATACCCCATTTTTTCGGAAGTAGTGGCTTTTATGGAGATATCTCCCGGATCGACACGCATCACTTCCGCCAAACAAAACTTCATTTGAGGAATATACGGATTTAGTTTCGGACGTTCGGCACATACGGTAACATCAATATTCCCTAATTCATAACCTTTACTACGAATCAGATCCATTGTACGGCGTAATAGTATTTTACTATCTATATCTTTAAATTCCTGACCGGTATCCGGGAATTGGAAACCTATGTCACGTAAATCAGCAGCTCCAAGTAAGGCATCACAGATGGCGTGAATCAGAACATCCGCATCTGAGTGTCCATCCAGGCCTCGTTCATGCTGAAGCTGGATTCCACCCATCCAAAGCGCACGTCCTTCGGCAAAACGATGCACATCGAACCCAAAGCCAACTCTGATTTTCTGCATTTATTTCAACAGGTTTTTCAATCCATCCATATCGAAACTCAAGCTGAAACGGAGAGTCTGGTCCAATGGATTGGAAGGAACTGTAGAGATCAGGTAAGCCACGTCAAGACTAAATACATTCATTTTGAATCCGGCTCCCAATGAAAAGTACTGACGGTTTCCCTTATTAGGGCTTTCATAAAAATATCCACCACGAACAAAAAATTGTTGATTGTATGCATATTCAACCCCACCGGACCACATAATTTCTTGAAATTCTTCTTTGGCACCACCAGGAGCATCAGTAAATGAATTAAAGATACCGGTAATCGGCGACATATCATTATAATCCTGAATCGCTTTCTGGCGTTCTTCTTCATCATCATAAGTACGGGTATACGGGCTTGACGGAACCAGATATTTATTCAAATCAAGGTTAAATGCAATCGTATTATAATCATCCAACGGATAAAGCAAGGATCCCCCTATACGTAAGTTCGTAGGAATAAAGTTAGACGTATTCCCATTGTCATAAGAAACTTTGTTACCGATATTTGAGATATTGAATCCTAAACCAAGTAACGACTCACTATTCCCTACCATAATATACTTATTCCAGTATCCGGCTACATCAGCGGCAAAAGATGTTCCCGGAACGAAATCCTCCTCCACTCCGGCTCCAAGATCCGAATAGATAAAACGGAAATTAACCGCACCGGAAAATGTCTCAGTCAGTTTCAGTGAATATCCGACATCAAGCGACATTTCGTACGGACTGGCCTGACCATAACTCACGGGATTTATAGGGTCCGGACCCGTAAGATCGATTTTACCGAGGGAGAAATATCTCAAAGACGCACCAATAGCATGTCTGTCTGAATCTCCTAATTTATAATATCCTGATAGATAAGCTAAATCAATATCATTTACCAAACTTCTCAACCATGGAGTATATGACAATCCGATTCCTGCTTTACTGTATGCAAATGCATATTTTGCCGGGTTCCAGAATTGAGAAAAAATATCCGGATCGGTAGCAGCCCCCACATCTCCCATACCACCTCCACGGGCATCCGGAGCAATTGTAAGAGACGGAACACCAACAATAAGCGGGTCAAAATCTTTTTTTCCCTGAGCTTTCACTATTACCGGTAAACATACCAAAGCACAAATTATTGAAATGATTCTAAATTTATTCATTCTGTTTATGAAAGTTATTGATTCTTACGCTTTGTTATAAACTGAACAACAAGTCTTTTATTGTCCAAGTATGATTATTTTTTTCGATTTAGTCGCTTCACTGCTATTACCACAACGGATATCTGCTTTATAGACATAAACTCCGGCTTTCAAAGGCATTCCGCTATTAGTTCTCAAGTCCCATTCTACCGGAAAATCTTTTAACCATGTAGAACTGCCTGCTACTTTATTTGTCCAGCAGACCCGTCCGGTAAGGTCGTAAACCCTGATAGTCACTTCCAACTGAGCCTCAGGCCTGTCGTGAGATAATACAAAAACAGTATTCATACGAGCAGGATTGCCGATTGCAGTCAAATCAAACAGCTGAGGTCTCAAATCCTTAACCACAGTAAAATATAAGGAATCTGTACTGGAATTATTCAACAAGTCCCAAACTTTGAATACCAATGTATGATTTCCTTCCGGCAAAGCTTTTTCATCAGGAATCATAAACTCTACCCGTCCCTCACCCTTAACTTCCGTAGACGGAGTAAAATAGGAATTTAGGGTAAATGTATGGTTCGGATTATTATTTATACAAATTGAGAGCTCGTGTCCCACACTTCCATTACTGACATTAATTCCGTCTTTATCATATACATTCGCTACAAAAAGTGGGGTCTGGTTGACTTTATCTCCATTCTTAAACGATATGGAGTTTAAATACATAGACTGTATTTCAGGTCCTACTCCGTCATTATCGGAATTATCCGCGGTACCATTCAGGATAAAATCTCTAAATGAACCATGAGCTTCTCTATCGTTTGTTTTGTCGAAAGCATAGAAGTTAATCTTTCCGGAATTTTCACTGTAAAAAATATCCAGAGGCACTTTAAATCCGACGGTGAATTCACCGTTTATGACTTCATTGCTTACCGGAGGATAGATCATGCTCGTGTATTCGTTAAATTGCAGATATTTTCCCTGCTTGTCCGGGTCCAAAGATTTCAACTGTTGTTCACTATCATATATTAACGTCTGGATATTTCCATTCAGTCCGGTCTGAACATTACCGTTCACATCTACAATTTTACCGGTTATAGTAACATCATCCAACGCCTTAAAAGTTAATTTTTCGCCTTCTTTAACAGGTTGACCATTAACTGTAAAAACCTGCACATCTAAATCCGGGAAATTCAATCTCAAAGCCGGATCTCCCAATAAAATGTAATTCAATTTATTATAATTATCTTTCAAACTATTCTTGGCCAGTCTAAGAACATCTCCTAAACGCAATTTTTTACGGTTTTCCTTACCTAATAAATATCGTAATAACGCGCTATTAATATGTGAGTTTTGATATGCATCAACGACTCTCGACGTAGTATATAGGGCAATGGCACCACTTTTTTTATTCAAAAAAGCAGCTTCTCCTGCTGAAGAATTAATACCATCAAACCATCCGAAATCACAAGTTGCTGTTATCCATAATGGCAAATTCTCAAACGACATCTGATTAACATCTGTCATTGTCAATAAATCTTCTGAAGTCCAGGATGTGGAACTTCCATGACCGGTATAATTCAATACGAGAGCTCCATCTTTCAATGCATTCATCATCTTATTTTTTGCATCAGGATAGGTTTTTTTTCCATTAGAAGTGACCGATTTAAATGCCGGCTCGTATACTTTCTTTATCATAAATTCAGGGTATCCGGATTCAACCCCACTGGCAATCGAATCCGCTTGCAAACAATGCAAATAATTGTCTTCGTCAGAATTTCTATCATCCCCGACAAAAACCAGAGAATTTTTCCATGCACCATATCGGGAATTATTCATGTACGCAATTACTTTAGTAACCGCGTAATCCGCCTGAGCCATAGAAGATACGGGAAAACGTCCGATTCCCAGATCCAAACTCTCGGATGACGGATTTATTCCTTCTTCATCATCCAGAAATCCAAAATAATCATCGGTTCCATAAGACATATGTTCGTTGACAGATTCTTTAAATTGATAAGTAAGCAGGTAATAGTCCTTTTGTAATTTATTACCCCCCGGAGTTTTAAACCTATTATCAAAAACTCCGTCTCCAAAAAATAAAAGATATTTTGGTTTATCCTGCTCAGTAGTACCCCGATCATAAAACATCTTCATAAAACGGCGATAAGCTGTTGCGTCGGGAATACCCGAAGAAAATTCATTAAAAATCAGATCGGCTTGTACTACGGTAACATGAAGTCCGGATTTTTCACGGTGAGCCTTAGCCAGAGTTTCAGCCTGTATTAAAAATTTTTCAGGAGCCAAAATAACCATGTCGGTTTGTTCCAACGCATGTAGATCCTGAGTCTGTACTTCCCCTAATGATTCAGGAGATTTAAAACTTTTATTTAAATCGACTATTGCAAATTCCCGAAGAGTATTATCGGATTTCACACCAAAGCTCAATTGACTACCGGATAAGCTCGTATTTACTTTCCTTGCATCATATGGATCCGTTATATCAAAAACGACATTATTATTCCCTGCATTTTCAATATTAAAACGAACTGAGGCATTCCGACTATTAACACTTCTGAAAAACGGATCATCATTTCCATAAACCTGCAATTTCCGGGTTGTATTTATTCTGATAAAATTCAGGAATGCAATAGTCTGGTTTCCAATATCATAAGACACTTTGGCTGCTATCTTTTCAGTCGGATTATCCCACTTCCCTGACGCCTCCCTCATATTTGCCTTTACATATCCATCTGGGAAATAGGCAGAAACATAAGAACTAACAACTAAATCCTCATTCACATTCAAAATTAAATTTGCTGCAACCGAAGGCCTTGCCGCAAAAGAAAGCGTAAAATCAGCCCCTGTAATTCCAGGAACATTAAAATCAAATGTCCGTACATTTTTTGTCACAAAACTTTCTCCGAACAATTCCCTACCTGTATTTGTGATATAAACAGAATCCAATTCGTATAGAGAATAATCATTATACTCCGTTATCGTAAGATTTGTTTGATCGACAGATGCCTGCGTTTCCATTTCTTTAGGTCCGGAATCGCTTTCTGTCATAAAATATGCCCCATAAGTAGCATACGGATTATTCTCGTGTATAAAAGATTTGGATGTTGTATCATAAGTCCATTTTATAGTTCCACGACCATAAAATAACAAGAAATCTCCGGAATTAAAGACACCATCGGAACCTTTATTCACATAAACAGCAATCTCCTGCAGATCATCTACATAAGGTTTACTGAAATCTTCGTCCAAAATCCATCCTCCCGAACCATAGAGTTTCACTTTGGCCGGATCGGAAATCCCCATTTTCTTTATATCATCGTATGTTAATTTGTAAATGGCATTCGTAGAAGTTTTTAATTTGATCCATTTTCCGGAAGCCAGTTTAGAAGTTTTCGCATAACGTGATCCGTCGTTTCTCACTTGAGAAAACGCTGTTTGAGAAAAAAACAATACGGATACTAAAACAAATAGAACGTAATATTTTATCTTATTTTTCATCTAAAAATTTACCTGACAAAAAAATCGAGAACTTTCCGTTCACCGATAAATCCCTGCAAATGGTCATCAATCGCAACCTGCCCAACTCCAGCCGGAGTTCCGGTATAAATCAAATCACCAATTTTCAAGGTAAAAAAGCGGCTTACATATTCAATAATTTCGTCTACTTTAAAAATCATATCTTGAGTATTTCCTTCCTGTACCTTCGTTCCATTGATATCCAAATGAAAAGGAATATTATTTATGTCCTGATCCAATGTTTCCAACGAAACAAAATCCCCTATAGCTGCGGAACTATCAAAAGCCTTACTGATCTCCCAAGGCATTCCATCGTTCCTAAGTTTACGTTGTAAGTCCCTCGCTGTAAAGTCGATCCCTACTGAGATCTCTCTATAATAACGATGAGCAAACTTCGCTGCTATATTTTTGCCTAACCTATCAATCTTTACTACAATTTCCGTTTCGTAATGCATCTCAGAAGTAAAATCCGGGATAAAAAACGGCTTACTATCTTTCAGCAACGATGAGTCGGGCTTTAGAAAGATTGTCGGTTCACTTAGTAATAACGTATGAAGCATCTCTTTATTGTGAGACGCATAATTCATGCCAACACAGATAATCTTCATGTGATTTAATGATTTTTATCAGCCTTTTAGTCTATTAAACATAACAGCCAGATGAGCGTAGATAGAAGTATTTTGAACTACAATATGCTCTGGGACACGGATCCGGTAAGGTGTAAAATTCCAGATAGCTTTGATTCCTCCCTGTATCATCAGATCGGCAGTTTCCTGAGCCTGATCTACCGGGACGGTCAAAATCCCGATATTGGTTTGGTTATCTTCTTGTATTTCAGAAAATTGACCAATAGAATACACGGGGATACCTCCGATAGTATTTCCACACAATTCAGGATTTACATCGAAAGCCGCCACAACGTCCAAACCATATTGTTTGAGCCCGGAATCGAGTAATAATGCACCTCCCAGGCTACCTGCTCCAAACAAGGATGCTTTATGAGAAGCTGTAAATCCAAGAAAATCTTCCAGAACAACAATCAACGAATCAATATCATACCCCACCCTGGTCTTTCCTGCGACATTGACATACGACAAATCTTTGGCTACCTGCGACGAATCCACACTTATTTCTTTAGCTATTTGTGTAGATGAAACCAGTGTTTCTCCCTTTGATTTCAATAATTTAATATATGCCAGATACCATGGGAGCCTGCGTAATGCTGGTTCCGGCACTTTCCATTGAGGTTTATTTGAATGTGATGCCATTCTTAATTGTTAACCTGGTTAAAAATGCAAAGATAATAGAAAAATATTACCTTTGGCAAAAATTATAACTGTAAGATGAAAAGCAACGACTGGAAAGACCGTCTGAATGTAGTATATTCTACAAATCCGGATTTCAAATACGAAACTGGCAGTGACGAGGAGAAAGATACTCTTCCTAACGAAAAACAGCAACTAAAAATCAGCCTGGATAAACGTAACCGGGGAGGCAAGATGGTAACTCTGATTACCGGATTTACCGGTACGGACGATGATTTACAATCACTAGGAAAAATGCTGAAAGTAAGATGTGGCGTAGGAGGTTCTGCAAAAGATGGGGAAATCATTGTTCAGGGTGACTTCAGAAAAAAAGTACTGGAACTTCTACAGAAAGAAGGATACGTTAAAGCACGCATGATTTGATTCCGTCGTTTTGCCAACTCATTTTATTTGTATAACTTTGCATGATTGAAACACTATAATTCTGTATGAAAATCCATCCTGAGGGATATAAAATACTAACAGTCTCACTTTTAGCTTTGGCTTTGCTCAACGTTGTGCTTTACAATTGGGTGGGACGTTCCTTGTTTTTCTACACCATTCTTTTGATCTCTATAGTACTTGCAGCCATTCTGGTCAATTTTTTCAGGTCGCCTAAAAGAGTTTTCACATCCGATACAGAAGATATTCTGATCGCTCCTGCCGACGGTACTATTGTTGTCATTGAGGAAATGTTTGAAGACGAATGGTTTCAGGAAAAACGGATACAAGTATCTATTTTCATGAGTTTATTTGATGCACATGTAAACTGGATACCTGCAAATGGGAAAATAATCCACAGTTCGCATCAAAACGGACGATTCATGGCAGCCTACCTGCCTAAATCCAGCCGGGAAAACGAACGTTCGACTATTGTTATTGAGCGTCCGAACGGTGACAGGATCCTTCTCAGGCAGGTTGCCGGTGCAATGGCTAAGCGGATCGTCACTTACTCAAAGGAAGGTCTGGACTGTCATATCAACGATCAATTAGGATTTATTAAATTTGGATCCAGGATCGACTTATATCTTCCGCTAAGCGCCAAAGTCTCAGTCAAAATGGACGAGAAAGTAAAAGGAAACAAAACAATAATTGCCCAACTCTAAAAATAAGAACCGCCATGAGAAACCTGATGAAAAGTATTCCAAACATGATTACCTGTCTCAACTTATTTTCAGGGTCTTTGGCTTGTATCCTGGCAATTGAACATAACTATACAGGGGCTTTTATATTTATCGTTTTTGCCGCAATATTCGATTTTCTCGACGGGTTTGCAGCCCGCTTGCTTAAAGCTTTCTCTCCGATAGGCAAAGAGCTCGATTCTCTGGCCGATGTTGTCAGTTTCGGTCTGGCTCCGGGCTTATTAGTTTTTTCTTTCCTGCAAAAAATAGAAGAAGCGGCTTCAATCAATGCCAGCATTCATTTTTTAGGCCTTCTTCTACCTATTTTCGCAGCCCTCCGACTGGCAAAATTTAACATAGATACCCGTCAGACAAACTCTTTTCTGGGCTTGCCGGTTCCGGCAAATGCTTTATTCTGGAGCGCCTTGGTACCGACTCTGAACAATAATATTTTTGGAGAAGAATTCAACATTAATGTTTTCAACTATCAGATTGAAAATATAAGCAGAATTATTGAAGGTAACGAATGGGGATTATGTGCGTTTATCATCTGCCTGGTCATAGTATTCTGCTTATTGATGGTTTCCGAACTTCCGATGTTCTCTTTGAAATTCAAAAGCTACGGATGGAAAGGGAATGAAATGCAATATATATTAATCATCTTAACAATATTACTTGTCATTTTCTTCCACCTATTTGGAGTTAGCCTCTGTATTCTTGCTTATATACTGATGTCAGCCATAAATAAAATGCAGAAAAAAGACATAAAATAAAATTTAACGTCTATATATTAAAATTCTAAAACCATGAAAACGAGGAACATACCATTTTCTCTGGTTATGCTGTTTTTACTACTAACATACAGTTCTTATGCCCAGAATCTGATTCCGGTCAATAAAAATCTGGATTCCCAGTGGATAAAGTCTCTTTATGACAGGGGAACGCCCACAACTTATCTTAAATCAAAAAACGAATTGCAATATATCGGAATGCCTGTAGGAGGCATTATGGCCGGAGGTGTATACCTTGGAGGTGACGGCCGCTTATGGTTGTGGGATATCTTTAATGATAATCAGGAAGGTATCGAACCTAAAATCGTAAACTGGACCGGAGGAAAAACGACTCATGACAGTTATGTCCGTTCCAGAGACGGAGCTAATTATGTTGAACCATCAAAAGATATTAGGCCATTGCAACAAGGATTTATCCTTAAATTCGAATACAATGGGAAAACGATTTATAAAACCCTGGAAGAAAAAGACTGGGATGAAATAGCATTTGAAGCAACTTATCCTATCGGAACAATAAAATATACAGATAAAAATCTTCCTGTTGAGTTAATATTGGAAGCATACTCTCCATTTATTCCTTTGAATGAAGAAGAATCGGGGTTACCGGCAACAATTCTTTCTTTTTCTGTAAAAAACAACAGTAACAGTAATGTAAAGGCCTCTTTGTTAGGTTATCTGGAGAATAAAACAGGTATCCACTCGGCAGACCCTAATTTTTGCCGCAGGGAGAATGAGGTCAGAAAAGACGGGCAATTAACTGCAATAGCTGAAAGCCTGCCTATTCTTAAAAAGAACAATAAAAAACCGGAAGAAAGACCAGATTATGGAACAATGTGTATCGCTGTTTTAGACCATAAAGCAAAGGCATACTGCAGCCTGGATCCCAGCATTCCGGCCAGATGCTTCGGACAAAAAGAAATCGAAAAATGTTCCAAACCTGTACAGGAACCTCTCATCGGAGGCGTTCAAACAGATCTGAATATTTCCCCAAATAATGCTCAGAAAGCTAATTTCATTATATCCTGGAATTTTCCTAATTTGAAAATTTATCCTGATAAAATTAAAGACAACGGACGTTACTATCAGAATCGCTTTCAGAACGCTTTGGATGTTGTGAAATATGTACAAACATACTTCGAACGGTTATCTTCTACATCCAAATTATGGAAAGAGACCTGGCAGGAATCTACTCTACCCCACTGGTTTTTGGAACGCACTTTTTTAAACATAAACACCCTGGCAACCACCAATTGTCATCAATTCAGCAGTGGACGCTTCTGGGCTTGGGAAGGTGTTGGAGCTTGTCCAGGAACATGTACCCACGTTTGGCAGTATGCACAGGCTATGGGAAGAATTTTCCCGGCTTTGGAACGCGATTGCAGGGAAAGAAGTGAACTCGGAATAGCCATGCAGGAAGACGGAGGAATTATCTTCCGCGCAGAGATGGAAACCCGTCCGGCTATCGACGGACAGGCAGGAACGATATTACGTTGCTATCGGGAGCACCAGATGAGTGCAGATGATTCTTTCTTAAAACGCAATTGGCCAAAAATCAAAAAAGCGACACAATTCATTATCAATCAGGATAAAAACGGTGATGGAATGGAAGATACTCCAATGGAAAATACCCTGGATGCCGTTTGGGATGGTGAAATCGCCTGGATTGTAGGTATTTGTATTTCCGGAGTAAGAGCTGCAGAAGAGATGGCTGTTGAAGCTGGAGATACCGGATTTGCAAAAGTATGCGCTGAATACGTTAAAAAAGGCAGCAAAAACATGGATAAATATTTGTTCAACGGTGAATATTATATTCATAGACCTGACAAAGAAAAAGGTCGCGCAAAATTAGGATCATACAACACATCCCATATCGATCAGGTTTTAGGGCAGGCATGGGCTCATCAGTTAGGATTAGGATATATTCAGGATAAGAATAAAGTTCGCTCGGCATTACAATCTTTATGGAAATACAATTTCACGCCTGATGTTGGCCCATATATTGCGGTCAACCAAGGGGGGCGCCCTTATGCTCTCCCGGGCGAAGGCGGTATGATCATGAATACGAATCCTAAGAATGAAGCTAAGCCTTATGGAGATAATGTAACATGGCAAATGGGATATTTCCACGAATGTATGAGTGGGTTTGAGTATCAGGTTGCCGCACACATGATAGCCGAAGGAATGGTGGATGAAGGAATGGTGATGATACGGGCAATCCACGATCGTTATAACGCCGCGAAACGCAATCCCTTTAACGAAATAGAATGCAGTGACCACTATGCCCGTGCGATGGCCAGCTATGGAGCGTTTATCACTGCCTGTGGTTTTGAATATCACGGGCCCAAAGGTTACATACGATTCTCTCCGAAATGGGGAGCAGATAATTTCACAGCTCCATTCACAGCCGCAGAAGGCTGGGGAACCTATTCCCAACAACAATCCGGAGGAAAAATGACTTGCAGCTTGACAGCAAAATATGGTAAAGTGCAACTAAAAGATTTTAGTGTAGACGCACCGAAAGGAAAATCTTATAAATCTGCCACAGTAACAGTTGCCGACAAACCTGTTTCTGCTCAAGTTAAACAAAACGGACAAAAGGTGATGATCTCATTCAACGACAGGGTGACAATCAACACCGGCGAAAAATTAAATATCACATTATAATATTTCAACTAAAAAACATTAATGAAAACTATCTATTCTATTCTTTTATTATTACTGTTACCTTCATACAGTTTTGGAGAGACCCCGCTCTGGATGCGCTATCCCACAATATCTCCCGATGGAAAGGAAATTGCTTTTTCCTACAAAGGAGATATTTATAAAGTAGCCTCAACCGGAGGAGAAGCTAAACAAATCACTATGCACGAAGCATACGACTACATGCCGGTATGGTCGCCCGATGGAAAAAGTATTGCTTTCGCAAGCGATCGGAATGGAAATTTCGACATTTTTCTGACTTCAGCTGAAGGAGGAAACGCTCAAAGATTAACTACTTACTCCAGTTCTGAATCCCCATATGCATTTTCTCCTGACGGAAAATACATATTCTTCGGAGCAAAAATACAAGCTCCCGCCGTCAGTGCGGCATTCCCTTCCGGAGTGATGAGTGAACTTTATAAAGTACCGGTAAACGGAGGACGTCCTGAACAAATCATAGCTATCCCCGCTGAGAATATTTATTTCTCAAAAGACGGTAAAAAAATCATTTACCAGGATCGGAAAGGACAGGAAGATAAATTCAGGAAACATCATAAATCATCCGTTACACGCGATATCTGGACATACGACCTGCAAACAGGGAAATACCAGCAGCTGATCTCTGATGCCGGAGAAGATACCAATCCGGTTTTCAGTACTGACAACAATACGGTTTATTTCCTCAGTGAACGTTCAGGAACATACAATGTTCACTCTTTTCCTATGAACGAGACTAAACAGGTAAAACAAATCAGTTCGTTCAAGACACATCCGGTTCGCTTTCTGAGTATAGCAGGTAATGGCACTTTATGTTATTTCTATGATGGAGAGATTTATACTCAGCCTGCTAATGGCAAAGCTCAAAAAGTAAAAATCAATATTACAGAAGAAAGTAAAGATAACAATACGTTGGCTCTGACTCGCGGAGCTTATGGCCGCGCGGTCTCTCCCGATGGCAAACAAGTATCATTTGTAATGCGTGGAGAAATTTTCGTATCTTCTGTTGATTATAAATACACAAAACGCATCACCAATACTCCGGCTCAGGATAACTACCCAAGTTTCTCCCCGGACGGAAAGACTTTAGTGTATGCGACCGAACGTGACGGAACATGGAACCTCTATACCTCGAAAACCGGACGTGAAGATGATCTGTATTTCTTTAATTCGACCATACTTAAAGAAGAACCTCTTTTCAAACCGGATAATATCGAACGTAACCTGCCGCAATTCTCTCCGGACGGAAAAGAAGTCGCATTCATCCAGGACCGCGGCAAACTGATGGTCTATAATATTGCGACTAAAAAAACCAGACAAATCACAGACGGCTCAGGAAACCTCGACAGTTCCGGTTTTATAGATTATGAGTGGTCGCCCGACGGAAAATGGTTCATAATTTCCTATTGCCCCAACAGACATATGCCTTATAACGATGTTGGGTTAGTAAGTTCACAAGGCGGAACAATCACCAATCTTACTAACAGTGGATATACCAGTTCCCATGCACATTGGGTGATGGGAGGTAATGCAGTCCTTTTCCAATCTGAACGTTACGGAATGCGCAACCACGCCTCGTGGGGTTCTTTAGATGACGCAATGATCGTATTCCTCAATCAAAAATCGTATGATAAATTTATTCTCAGCGAGGACGATTACAAGTTATTAAAAGAAGAAGAGAAGGCTAAAGAAAAGAAAAAACCTGCTGATACTGCAAAAGACGATAAAAAGGATAACAAAAAAGAGGATAAATCCACGGATAAAAAAGAGGATGAAAAGAAAAAAGAGGATAAATCCATTGAAGTTGAGTTGAAAGGTATCGAAGATCGTATCATCCGCTTGACCCCGAATTCATCCATGATGGCCGATGCTATCCTGACTCCGGAAGGAGATAAATTATTCTATCTGGCATCTTTCGAAAAAGGATATGACCTATGGCAACTCGATTGCAGGACTAAAGAAACAAAAATCGTATCTAAAGGTGCAGGTCCGGGATCTTTATTGTTGGATAAAGACGGAAAAAACATCTTCCTTTTGGGAATGTCTACTCAAAAGATCGGAGTCGCCGATGCCAAGAAAACGATTATTACTCCCCTGGCAGAGATGGACGTGGAGCTCTATGCCGAACGTCAATATATGTTCGATCATGTCTGCACACAGGAAGAAAAACGTTTTTATGTTAAAGATATGCATGGAGTGGACTGGCCTTTGATGAAGAAAGCTTACTCACGCTTCCTACCTTACATCAACAATAATTACGATTTTGCCGAATTACTAAGCGAAATACTCGGAGAACTAAACGTTTCCCATACAGGAGGACGTTATCGTGCTATACCACAAAATCCGGATATCACAGCTCAATTAGGCTTATTCTTTTCCTGGAATTATGCCAAAGACGGCTTAATGATCGATGAAGTCATTGAAAAAGGGCCGTTTGACAATGCAGAAAGCAAAGTTAAAGCCGGATGTATCATCGAAATGATCGACGGAATAAAAATCACCACCGGGCAGGATTATTTCCCATTATTGAATAAAAAATCGGGTAAAAACACATTGATTTCATTATATAATCCAACTACAAACGAACGTTGGGAAGAAGTCATCAAACCTATTTCCGCAGCTACTCTTTCCGACCTGCTTTATAACCGCTGGGTAAAACAACGTGAAGCAGATGTAGAACGCTTGTCAAACGGACGTCTGGGTTATGTTCACATACAAAGTATGGGAGATCCCAGTTTCCGCACCATTTATTCTGACATTCTCGGTAAATTCAACAACAAAGAAGGTATCGTAATCGATATCCGTTTCAATGGAGGAGGCCGCTTGCATGAAGACATTGAAGTATTATTCAGCGGAAAAAAATACTTTACGCAAGTGGTTCGCGGACAAGAAACCTGTGATATGCCTAGTCGCCGTTGGAACAAACCATCAATCATGGTAATGAATGAAGCTTGCTATTCCAATGCTCATGGAACGCCATGGGTTTACAAACATACGGGTATTGGAAAACTAGTTGGGATGCCGGTTCCTGGAACTATGACCAGTGTTTCCTGGGAGAACCTGCAAGATCCGACACTTGTTTTCGGCATTCCAATCGTAGGCTATGAACTACCAGATGGTAGTTACCTGGAGAACAAACAATTAGAACCTGATTTCAAAGTAGCGAATTCTCCCGATAAGTTTGTAAAAGGAGAAGACGAGCAATTAGCGAAGGCCGTTCAGGAATTACTGAAAGAACTGTAAGGGAAGGGAGTTAAAGGGAGCGGAATCCGCATTTTTGTGCGTTAGCCCATCACCGCGTGAGCGGTGTAGTCTCTGTAGGCGGGGGTGCCAACCCCCGTATGGTGATGATACCCACCGCCCTTGCTCGCCCGGGTGATGATGATAC
>JAVBTA010000068.1:0-7043 GCA_031556375.1 Bacteroidales bacterium
TATCAAACCAGAGGAGAACAAATGCAGGATCAGGAATTGACTGTTGCCAATCACCTGGGTTATGCATTCGATTTGAAAGTTGCTCAACTTCAAAATGAGCCGACATTAGATTATATAAAAAATAGTTTTTATATTGCAATGAATTCCATGAACGAGAAACAACTCCGGGTGTGGAATGAAACTTACGACAGACAAAACAAGGTATTTCTGGCTAACAGACCTGAAGGAAAGGATCTTGTCAGATGGAAGTATCAACGATATATAAAAGATTATTGTCGTACGATCAAAAGTGTGGATGTACAGGTGGGCCGGCTACTGGATTATCTGGAGAGTAACGGTTTGATGGATAACACATTGATCGTATATACCTCCGATCAGGGATTTTTTCTGGGCGAACACGGTTTGTACGATAAAAGGTTTATGTATGAGGAGAGTTTCAGAACTCCTTTGCTCATAGCCTGTCCGGGAGTAAAAAAAGGAGCAGTTTGTAATGAAATGGTACAGAATATCGATTATGCTCCTACATTCCTCGATGTTGCAGGGGTGAAAGTTCCTGAAGATATGGCAGGAAAATCATTGGTTCCTCTCCTGAAACAGGAAAAAACTCAATGGAGAGATCATTTGTATTACCATTTTTATGATTATCCGTCGGTAGGCATGGTACGCAAGCATGATGGAGTCAGTGACGGAAGATATAAACTTATTCATTGGTACGGAAAAGGATATCAGGGAGATAAAGATATCGACTCCTGGGAACTGTATGATTTGAAGAAAGATCCGGTCGAAGTAAAAAATGTATATGATAATCCGAAATATAAAACGATCCAGGATCATTTACAAAAATTGTTATCAGAAGACAGATCAAAATTGAAAGTAAAAGAATAATAAAAAATAGATACATGAAAAATAATTATTGGTTCTGCATTTTTTTTGTAGCATTTGTTCTTTTTGGATGTGATTCAAAAACCAATGCAAAAAATTTTACTCAATATGTCGATCCTTACATAGGTACGGCACATTGCAGGTGGTTTCATTTTGCTCCCGGAGCGCAGCCCTTTGGTATGGCCAAACCGGGACCATCCACAAATGGACATTTAGGAAATCCCGGAGGATGGGAAGCTACAGGTTATGATTATCGGGATACTTCAATTGAAGGGTTTCCTTGTTTTCACGAATTTCAGGTAGGAGGTGTGGTATTAATGCCTACAACAGGAGTACTTAAAACAATTCCCGGGGCTGTGGATAATATTGATTCCGGATATCGTTCGGGCTTTGATCGCAAAAATGAAGTAGCTCAAGCCGGATATTATGCGGTTTTACTGGACAAGTACAATGTTAAAGCGGAGTTGACTTCAACAAAAAGAGTTGCATTCCAGAGATTTACTTATCCAAAATCGGAGCAGTCCCATATCATTTTCGATATTGGAAATAAACAGGGAGAAAGTGGGGAGGTAAAAGATGCTGAAGTGTATCTTACCGATAAGGGAACTATTGAGGGATATGTGGAAACCAATCCTGTATATGTAAATAAATATCAGAAAGGCGCCAGTGTCAAAATGTTCTTTTCGATTATAGTGGATAAAAAACCGAAAGCTTACGGAACATTTATAAAAGAGGCTGTTTCAGCGGGAACTAAAGAAAGTAAAGGTCGCGGATGTGGTTTGTATCTGACATTCGATACGAAGGAAGGTGAAATGATCACAGCTAAGGTAGGCTTGTCATATACTTCTGTTGAAAATGCCCGCCTCAATTATGAAGCAGAAGCTACGAATCTTAATTTTGATAAAGCAAATCAAGAAACAAAGAAGCTCTGGAATGAATATTTATCCCGCATTGATGTTGAAGGTAAGAAAAAAAATGACCTGATCAAATTCTATACGGGACTCTATCATGCTGTGCTTGGTCGTGGACTGGCAAGTGATGTCAATGGAGCTTATCCTAAACATGACGGAGGTGTAGGACAAATCCCTATGAAAGGCAACAAACCGGCCTTCAATCATTATAATACAGATGCTATCTGGGGTGGTTTCTGGAATCTGACCCAGGTCTGGGCGCTTGCTTATCCGGAATACTATGCTGATTTTATTAGTAGTCAATTGCTTGTATATCAGGATGCCGGATGGTTGGGTGATGGAATCGCCTGTAGTAAATATGTTTCCGGAGTCGGTACCAATTTTGTAAGTCTGGTTATTGCTGCTGCATATAATTGCGGCATTCGTAATTTTGATATTGATTTAGGTTATGAAGCGGCGGCAAAGAATGAACTTCAAGTTAAAGGTCGTCCTTTTGGTGCCGGAAAACCTGATACCGGTATCTTCAATGAACTGGGCTATGTCGATTATGAGGATAGCATCAAAGGGTTGCAACAATATGCAGCATCTCATACATTAGAATATTCATTCAGTTCTTATGCTGTAGCTCAAATGGCTAAAAAACTGGGTAAGGAAAAAGATTATGAGAAATTGATGTGGTTATCAAAAGGTTGGTCAAGAATTTATGACAAAGAAACGGGATATATGCGTCCGAAAGATAAAAATGGTAAATTTGTGGATAATTTCAATCCCTATGAGCCTTGGCGCGGATTTCAGGAAGGAAATGCAGTTCAATATACTTTCTATGTTCCTCATGATGCGGAAGAATTGGTTAAAACAATAGGAGATGTACGTTTTGTAGAACGTCTGGACAGTGTGTTCACGATTGCACAACAATTTATTTTTGGAGGAGGTAAGAACATTAACGCTTTCTCCGGGCTTGAAACGGTTTACAATCATGGAAACCAGCCTTGTTTACATATTCCATGGATGTTTAATTATACATCTCGTCCATCGTTGACTCAGAAATGGGTTCGGGCGATTCTGGATGAATTTTACGGAACAGAGGGTATTCACGGATACGGATATGGCCAGGATGAGGACCAGGGACAATTAGGAGCCTGGTATGTTATTTCTGCTCTTGGTATGTTTGACGTGAAAGGTCTTTCGGGAGCAGAGCCTTCATTCGGTCTGGGAAGCCCGATATTTGACAAAATAGTGATTAAGCTGAATCCGGATTATTATTCCGGCAAACAAATCGAAATCACGACAAACGATAACGCAGACGGGAATATTTATGCTCAGAGTTATATGTTGGATGGGAAACCATACATACAACGGTTTATCCCTTTCAGTACTTTAGTAAAAGGAGCGAAATTGAATGTTCAGTTGGGTAGTCAGCCAATGGATCAAATATCAAAATAGGAAGAACGGTATGAATCGGAGATATTATATTGGAGTGGATATTGGAGGTTCTCATGTGTCGTCGGCACTTGTGGATGCTCAAAGTGGAGAGATTGCCGATAATATTCTTGAGGCTAAGGTGGATTGTAATGGAACTTCTGCAGAAATATTAGAAGTTTGGATGAATACAGTTCGAAAGACGTTTCCCCGTAACAATACGGATTCTGTTTTAGGAATTGGAGTTGCCATTCCCGGCCCGTTTAATTATGAAAAGGGAATTTCTCTTATAGAAGGAGTACAAAAATATGATTCTCTGTTCGGATTGGATATCAGAGAATCTCTGCGGATAGTGTCAAACGGAAATTCAGAAAATCCGGCATTTATTAATGATGCATCTGCATTTGCTCTGGGAGAATATTATTCCGGAGCAGCCAAAGGAAGTGCCAGAGCTTTGATCGTGACTTTAGGTACCGGGTTCGGGAGTACCTTCCTTGCAGATGGAGAGTTACAGCAAACAGCCGGTAATGAAGTGCCTGAAAATGGATATCTTTATAATATCCCTTTCAGGGAAAGTATAGCGGATGATTATTTTTCAACCCGTTGGTTTATTAACCGTTGGAATGAAAAGACCGGAATGAAGGTCGCCGGAGTGAAGGAAATAGCACAATATGCTTCAGAAAAGAATCAGGATGCCGTGGATCTGTTTGAAGAATTTTCGGGAAATCTTTCTGAATTTATCTATCCCTGGCTGAGAAACTTTCATCCCGAGGTATTTGTTATTGGTGGAAATATAGCGAAGGCTTCAGACTTTTTTCTGGAAAATCTGAAGAAAAACTTATGTGAAAAAGGGATTTTGAATACTCAAATAAAAATATGTGAATTGTGGGACAAAGCTCCTGTTATCGGAGCCGCAATGAATGTACGATCATTATTAAATAAACTTGAAATGGAAGACAAAAACGAATGGAGAAAAACGACACAATTTTTAGCTCCGGAAAAATCGACTGAAACGACTCAGGGAGATTATGATATTTATCCTGCGTTTCCTATGGGAACTGGAAAAATTAAAGAGGGAGCTGAAGCCCTCGCCGGGTGGATTGCTCAACATAAACAGGTTGTCATCGACGGCTATGTGGGCGTTTTCTGGAATCAATTGGTGGAGTCTGTTAATATAGAATTAAATAAAAAAGGAATAAAAGCATACTGGTATCATGTTGAAGCAGCTATGCGTCCTTCGGATGAGATAGAGCAGATGATTGTTCCTTTTCTCGGAGGAGATGATCCTGTATTCGGCAAGATTACTGATAAAAAATTGATCGATTGGTTTTATAAAGATAAACTGGAGAAAATCAAACCGGACTCAACAGATGGAATTAATATCCTGGTTGGTTGTGGCGCCGCTTTAGCCGGATGGAATGCTCCGCTGATTTATGTGGATCTCCCTAAAAATGAATTGCAGTTCAGAATGAGATCGGGAACTGTAACTAATTTGGGTGCAAATAAACCGGATGATAACCGTCAGATGTACAAACGGTTTTACTTCATCGACTGGAGAGTTTTGAATGAACATAAATGCAATGTCCTGCCTCAAATAGAACTGGTTGTTGATGAACAACGCCCCGATCATTTACTTATGATGTCCGGCGAAGACCTGAGAAAAGGTCTGACCCGTATGAGTAAAAACTTTTTCCGGGTGCGTCCATGGTTTGAACCTGGAGCATGGGGAGGTCAATGGATGAAAGACAAGATCGACGGACTGAATAAAAAAGCTTCGAATCTGGCCTGGTCTTTTGAATTAATGGTGCTGGAAAATGGAGTGATGTTCGAAAGTGATAATTATCGTTTGGAAGTTTCATTCGACTTTCTGATGTATAACAATTATAAGGAAGTATTGGGTGATTGTGCTGAACGATTCAAATACGATTTTCCGATCCGTTTTGACTTCCTGGATACTTTTGACGGTGGAAATCTGTCTGTCCAGTGTCACCCAAGCAATGAATATGTGAAGAAAGAGTTCGGTATGCCGTTCACTCAGGATGAAACTTATTATATACTTGATTGTAAGGGAACTCCAACTGTTTATCTGGGATTCCAGGAAGGTATTAATCCTGATGAGTTTCATAAAGTATTGGTGGAAAGTCAGGAAAAAACCAAAGAGGTTGATATCGAAAAGTATGTTCAGAAGCACCTTGCCCATAAGCATGATTTATTCCTGATTCCTAACGGAACAATCCATGCATCGGGAAAAGATAACCTGGTACTTGAGATCAGTAGCGCTCCTTATATTTTCACGTTTAAGATGTACGACTGGTTGCGTTTGGACCTCGACGGTCGTCCTCGTCCTATCAATATCGAACACGGAATGAAAAACCTGCGGTTTGAACGTCAGGGAAAACGTGTTACAGAAGAACTGATAAGTAAACCGGAAGTTATAAAAGAAGAAGGTGGCCTGCGTTTGGAGCACCTTCCAACCCACTCTGAGCAGTTTTATGATGTTTATCGTTATGGTTTTGATAAAGAAGTGACAATCGAAACTAATAATAAATGTCATGTCTGGATGCTGGTGGAAGGAAGTTCTGTCATTGTTGAGACAGCTTCAGGAATGAGACAACGATACAATTATGCAGAAACATTTGTTATTCCGGCAGCAACAGGATCATATAAAATAATAAATGAAGGCAAAGAAAGAGCTTTGATGCTAAAATCCTTTGTCAAATAACATATCAATACCATGAAAAAACAACCATCTATATATCAATTACTTCCGGTTTTATTCGGATTTTTTGTGATGGGATTCTGTGACGTAGTTGGGATTTCTTCCAACTATGTCAAACAGGATTTCAGCCTGAGCGATACAATGGCCAATTTTCTTCCGTTTATGGTGTTTATCTGGTTTTTCATCTTTTCGATTCCTACGGGGATTATGATGAACAAGTTGGGCCGTAAAAAAACGGTACAGATAAGTAATGTGATCACTTTTATTGCCATGCTTATCCCGTTTATTGATTATTCATATTATACTTGTCTGATTGCTTTTGCGCTTCTTGGTATCGCAAATACTATTCTTCAGGTTTCATTGAATCCATTATTGTCGAATGTGGTCAGGAACGATCAGTTAACCAGCGCGCTGACAGTGGGACAGTTTGTAAAAGCAATATCCTCTTTCTCCGGACCTTTCATTGCGGCATTTGCTGTGTCGTATTTTGGTAATTGGCAGATGATGTTTCCTATATTTGCAGGAATCACATTCCTGTTCTTATTCTGGTTACAACTGACTCCGATCGCAGAAACTGAGGAAAAGGGCAAAACATCGTCTTTTGCTGAGGTATTGATATTATTAAAAGATAAAACAATCCTGTTATTATTCCTGGGAATTGTATTCCTAGTTGGCCTGGATGTCGGTATTAATACGGCAACTCCCCGGTTATTAATGGAACGTTGCGGAATTCCGATGGAAGATGCTAATTATGGGGTTAGTGTCTATTTCGCTTGTCGTACAGCCGGTGCTTTTATCGGCGCTTTTATTCTTTCTAAGTTTTCTCCGACGAAATTCTTCAGGATTGGGATGATTATTGCTTTTGCCGCTTTGGTAGGGATGTTTTTTGTTACCGGTAAACTGGAAATACTTGTTCTTGTCGGAATTATCGGTTTTGCTTGTGCAAATGTTTTCTCAATCATATTCTCAATAGCTCTTCAACAAATGCCTGAGAAAGCGAATGAGGTATCCGGACTGATGGTAACCGGTATTGCCGGAGGGGCATTGATTCCTGTTATTATGGGAGTGTCAACCGATTTAATCGGTAATCAATCGGGTTCTGTATTGGTAAT
>JAVBTA010000019.1:0-65893 GCA_031556375.1 Bacteroidales bacterium
TCTTCCCATTCCGAACAGAGAAGTTAAGCCCGATTGCGCCGATGGTACTGCGTGTAAGTGGGAGAGTAGGTAGCTGCCGTTTTATGAAAAAGACCTCGTTAGTAGTAATACTGACGAGGTTTTTTGCTTTTTAAACAAAACAGATGTAATCCTGAAACGACTAACCGAAACTTGCCCGGAAAACAAAGCTCCCTTATTCCCTTATTAATATAATCTATTACGATATCAATTAACTCGATTTATTAAAGATTGGCGATTGATAATAAAGATTGTACCTTTGTCTTTATCATAAATAATAGATGAACAAAATCGAAAGATAACTTGTTTTATAATCTGACTAGAGAAAATGGATTTTTTATTTAACTTATTCTTCCGGTTATGAAAAGGATATTATTTATTTTAACAACAATATTAGTAATTACACAAAATAGTACAGCTATGAAGTTTGAAATGCCTAAATTGCCTTATGCAACAGACGCTTTGGAGCCAACAATCAGTAAACAAACCGTAGAATATCATTACGGAAAACATGTCTTGGCTTATGTTACAAATCTCAATAACCTGGTTCCTGGAACTCCGTTTGAGAATGCTACATTAGAGGATATCGTAAAGAAAGCAGATGGAGCTATTTTTAATAATGGCGCTCAGGTTTTGAATCATGATATCTATTTTTCCTCCTTTTCTCCTAAAGGAGGTGGTGCACCTACCGGACCTTTAGCTGAAGCAATAAATGCTCAATATGGAAGTTTTGAAAATTTCAAAAAAGAGTTTAGTGCGGCTTCTGTATCTATCTTTGGTTCAGGATGGGCTTGGTTGGTGAAGGACAATGCGGGAAAGTTAAGTATTGTCAAAGAAAGTAATGCCGGTAATCCATTGCGTAATGGCTTTACACCTCTGCTGGGATTCGATGTGTGGGAACATTCCTACTATCTTGATTATCAAAACAGGAGAGCTGACCACATCAATGCTTTGTGGAATATTATTGACTGGAAAGTGATTGAAAGCAGGTATACAAAATAGCAGATAACATCTAACAGAAAGGGGAGCTTTGGCTCCTTTTTTTGTGCCCGTATAAAACTTAGCTGCATAATCTTTTAAAGATTATGCAAAAAAATGTATCTTTGAAACTTAATTTCTAATAAAACAACAAATAATATGAAACCAACATTATTCGTACTTGCAGCTGGCATGGGAAGCCGTTATGGAGGCTTAAAACAATTGGATGGATTAGGTCCTAACGGAGAAACTATTATGGATTATTCTATTTTTGATGCCGTAAGAGGTGGATTTGGAAAGGTCGTATTTGTTATTCGTCATTCATTCGAGGCTGATTTCAGAGATAAAATTATCAAGAAATATGAGAATATAATTCCTGTAGAAATTGTATTTCAGGAATTGGATTATCTTCCTGAAGGAGTTAAGTTGGATCCGGAAAGAGTAAAACCATGGGGAACAAATCATGCTGTGCTAATGGGAAAAGATGTGATCAAAGAACCATTTGCAGTAATTAATGCTGATGATTTTTATGGTCGTGAAAGCTTTAAAGTTTTGGCGGACTATTTATCCGGATTGGAAGGAAAGACAAACGATTATTGTATGATTGGTTATCGTATTGGAAATACTTTGTCGGAGAGTGGTTCTGTAGCTCGTGGGGTGTGCGAAAAGGATAGTAATGAGTATCTTACGTCAGTAGTGGAAAGAACTCATATTGTTCGAGATACTGATGGGGTTATCAAATATAAAGACGAGAAAGATCAATTGATTCAGGTTGGAGGAGATAATGTTCCGGTTTCTATGAATATGTGGGGATTTACTCCGGAATATTTCAAGTATTCGGAAGAACAATTTGTTGATTTCCTGAAGGAAAATGCAGGAAATATCAAAGCTGAATTTTTTATTCCGTTGGTAGTGAATAATTTAATTGTAAATGGAGTTGTTAAAGTAAAAGTACTTGATACCCCCTCCAAATGGTTTGGAGTAACTTATGCTGATGATCGTCCTTCTGTAGTTGAGAAAATCAATACTTTGATTGCACAGGGAGAATATCCATCGAAATTATTTTAGTATTATGAATAGGAGAAATTTCTTCAAAAAAACAGCTATTGCCGGAACTGGGGCAATATTGCTTCCTGAAATAGTAAATGCTGCTATTCCGGGAATTAGTTCGGAAAATGCGTTGACCGGATTGAAAAAAGATACTGTGATCTTGTTTCAGGGTGATTCTATTACGGATGCTGGTCGCAAACGTGAAGTTGAAAACGATGCTAATTCACAAGCCATGCTGGGCAATGGATATGCTATGTTTACAGCCGCCGGTTTATTGGCAAATCATCCGACTCAATCACTGAAGATATACAATCGTGGTATTTCAGGGAATAAAGTATTTCAGCTACAGGAGCGTTGGGAGAAAGATTGCCTGAACCTGAAACCGGATATCCTGAGTATTTTGATTGGAGTTAATGATTACTGGCATATGAAAAATGGCAAATATGAAGGTACATTAGCTAAATATGATGCTGATTTGAGAAATTTGATCGCTTCTACTAAAAAGGAATTACCAGGAGTGAAAATTGTTCTGTGTGAGCCATTTATACTTGCAGGGGGAACTGCTTTAGATTCTACCTGGGAATCTGAATTTGGCGGTTATCGTACTGCTGTACACCAGATTGTAAGAGATTTTAATTTAATTTTCGTACCATTTCAAAAAGTTTTCAATGAAGCATTGAAGAAAGCTCCTGTAGAGTATTGGGGAAAAGATGGAGTTCATCCTTCTCTTGCCGGGGCTCAATTGATGTCTCAGGCTTGGTTGAAAGCTGTATTATAAGGATGTATTCAGTAGAAGGATTAACTGTTGAATTTGGAGGTTTTACCCTTTTTGATGATATAAATTTTGTCGTAGACAAAAAAGATAGGATAGCACTGGTAGGTAAGAATGGTGCCGGTAAAAGTACTTTACTGAAAATTTTTGCCGGTATAAATGAACCCACTAGAGGGCGGGTTTCGATGCCTAAAGAGGTAACTATAGGATATTTACCTCAACAAATGGTGCTTTCAGATTCCCATACTGTGCTGGAAGAGGCTTCTTTGGCATTTGAACACATCATGCAGAAAGAAACTGAAATCGAACGTCTAAATCTGGAATTGGCTGAGCGAACCGATTATGATTCTGAGTCTTATCATAAGCTAATAGATAAGGTTACTTCGCTTAGCGAACAACTTCAGATGGAGGGTGCGTCTAATTTCCAGGCTGAAGTCGAGCGCACGCTTACTGGTCTGGGCTTCTCAAATGTCGATTTTAACCGTCCAACCCGTGAGTTTAGCGGAGGGTGGCGTATGCGTATCGAATTGGCAAAGTTGTTGTTGAAACGACCGGATATCCTTCTTTTGGATGAGCCAACCAACCACTTGGATATCGAATCTATTCAGTGGTTGGAAAATTTTCTTTCCACACGGGCAAATGCTGTGATCCTGGTATCGCACGACCGTGCATTTATTGATGCGGTTACCCAACGCACTATCGAAATTTCACTTGGTAGAGTTTATGATTACCGCGTGAATTACACAAAATATGTTGTTTTGAGAAAAGAACGTAGAGAACAACAGATTCGTGCGTATGAAAATCAGCAAAAGCAAATAGAAGATACAGAGGCATTTATTGAGCGTTTTCGTTATAAGGCAACTAAAGCCGTACAGGTACAAAGTCGTATAAAGCAACTTGAAAAGATAGATCGTCTCGAAATCGATGAAGAAGATACTTCCCGTCTGCGTTTGAAATTCCCTCCTTCTCCCCGTTCGGGTTCATATCCTGTAATTATGGAGGATGTCTCCAAAACTTATGGGAATCATGTGGTATTTAAAGATGCGACATTGACAATCAATAGAGGTGATAAAGTCGCTTTTGTCGGTAAGAACGGAGAAGGTAAGACGACTTTAGTTAAATGCATAATGTCTGAAATTCAGTATGACGGAAAGTTACAGTTGGGACATAATGTAAAGATAGGCTATTTTGCTCAGAATCAGGCTGATCTTTTGAATCCGAATATGACTGTATTTGAAACGATCGATCATGTAGCAGTAGGAGATGTCCGGACTAAAGTGCGAGATATTCTAGGCGCATTTATGTTTGGAGGAGAAGCTTCTGATAAAAAAGTCGGGGTTCTTTCCGGAGGAGAACGAACTCGTTTGGCGATGATTAAATTGTTGTTGGAACCTGTTAATTTCCTGATTCTCGATGAGCCGACCAACCATTTGGATATGCTTTCGAAAGATATTCTGAAAGATGCATTGAAAGCATTTGACGGGACATTGGTTGTAGTCTCTCACGACCGTGAATTTCTTGACGGATTGGTCGATAAAGTATATGAATTCGGAAACAAACAGATACGCGAACATCTGGGAGGAATATATGAATTCCTGGAGAGAAAAAAACTGGATAATCTGAAAGAGTTGGAGCGAAAAAATCTTCCTGAAAAAGAAGCTAAATCTGTTGATAATCAGTCGGAAAGCAAAATGTCTTATGAAGAGCGAAAAGAATATCAACGGCAGTTGCGACGACTGGAAAAAAATGTAGAAGATAGTGAGAAAATAATTGAAAATTTAGAACAGGAAATCAAAGAAATAGAATTAACTTTGTCGTCCCCTGAAAATGTGACAAATGACCTGTTGGTAAGACATGGAGCACTCCAGAAAAAGTTAGAGGAAGCCATGGAACAATGGACCAATGCCACAATAGAGTTGGAAGAAATTAAAAATTAAGAATTCGAATAATCGGTTAATCAATTAAGAAATGAAACAGGCTTTTTTTTATTTAGCAGCATGTGCTGTGCTTGCTACTGCTTGTAGTGGTGGAAGCAGCAAAAATGATCAGATCCAAGGAGTAGACATTGCAAACATGGATACGACCTCTGTTGCCGGTAATGATTTTTATCGTTATGCTTGTGGTGGATGGATCGATAATAATCCGTTGAAACCTGAGTTTTCGCGTTTTGGAACTTTCGATCAATTGCGAGAGACCAGTCAGGAACAGGTAAAGGGCTTGATTGAAGAATTGTCTGCTAAAGAAAATGCTCCAGGAAGTGTTGCTCAAAAAATCGGAGATCTTTATAAAATAGCTACCGATAGCGCAAAATTGAATGTTGATGGGGCTGCTCCTCTTAAAAAATACCTGGATGAAGTTAATGCTATCCAGAATAAATCTGAACTGAGCGTTTTTCTTGCAAAAATGTTTCGTAATGGTATGTCGCCATTCTTTTCTAATTATGTATATGCAGATGATATGAACAGCTCGATGAATATCTTCCACCTTAACCAGGGAGGTTATAAGATGGGCGACCGTGATTATTATCTTGAAAAAGATGCCCGTTCCGAAGAATTGCGTACAAAATATGCAGCGTTGATTAATACGATGTTTACATTGTCCGGATTTGATGCACAACAGGCAAAAGCGGCAGAAACTGCGATTATGAAAATAGAAACTCAATTGGCTACAGCTGCGTATCCACGTGTTAAATTGCGTAATCCGTTGGATAATTATCATAAAATTACTGTAGACGAATTACAAAAAACATCTCCTGCCATTAACTGGATGGAATTCTTTAATACTTTGGGATTGAAAGATATCAAAGATTTGAATCTTTCACAACCGGAGCCATTGGCAGAAGTGAGCAAAGTAATCAATACAGCTTCATTGGAAGATCTTAAATATTATCTGAATTGGAGTGTAATTGCGTCTGCGGCATCGTACTTAAGTGATGATTTCAGTAATGCAAGTTTTGAGTTTTATGGAAAAACTCTTTCTGGCCGTCAGGAGCTTAAAGCCCGTTGGAAACGTGCGGTTGATGTTATCGATGGAACTTTAGGAGAAGCTGTAGGACAAATCTATGTAGAGAAATATTTCCCGCCAGCACATAAAGAACGTATGTTGGAATTGGTGAAGAATCTTCAAGTGGCTTTAGGAGAAAGAATCAATGCCCTGGAATGGATGGGTGATTCAACAAAGATGAAAGCACAGGAAAAACTTGCCGCATTCCATATTAAGATCGGTTATCCTGATAAATGGCGTGATTATTCCGGACTGGAAATTAATTCAAGTGATTCATATTTTGAAAATATAGTACGTTCTAATAATTTCGATTATGATTATATGTTGAGTAAATTCAACAAACCTCTTGATAAAGACGAATGGTTAATGAATCCTCAAACAGTGAATGCTTACTATAATCCGGCAACCAACGAAATTTGTTTTCCTGCAGCAATTTTGCAACCTCCATTCTTCAATATGCAGGCTGATGATGCTGTAAATTATGGTGCTATCGGTGTTGTAATCGGTCACGAGATGACTCATGGATTTGATGATCAAGGTCGTCAATACGATAAAGACGGAAATCTTATAAACTGGTGGACAGAAGAAGATGCTAAGAAATTTGACGAAAGAGCAAATGTTTTGGTTAATTTCTATGACAATATTGTAGTGATCGATAGTACTCATGCGAACGGTCGCTTTACATTAGGCGAGAATATTGCAGATCAGGGAGGTTTACATGTATCCTGGCAGGCTTATCAAAACAGTTTGAAAGGAAAAGAAACTCCGGCTCCTGTGGCAGGATTTAATAACGCACAACGTTTCTTTATCGGTTATGCTACAGTTTGGGCAGGTAATATCCGTGATGAGGAAATCCGCAGGTTAACAAAAACCGACCCACACTCTTTGGGTAAATGGCGTGTTAACGGAGCATTGCCTCACGTAGATGCCTGGTATGAAGCATTTAATGTAACAGAAGCAAATAAACTTTTTGTTCCAAAAGATAAACGAGTATCAATCTGGTAATTATGGCAGTAGTAAAACCATTCAAAGGAGTTCGTCCTCCGAAAAATCTGGTGCAACAGGTTGCATCACGTCCTTATGATGTGTTGAGTTCCGAAGAGGCCCGTAAAGAAGCCGAAGGAAATGAAAAATCACTTTATCATATCATCAAACCCGAGATCGATTTTGCTCCGGGCACAGATGAGCATAAACCGGAAGTTTACGAAAAAGCGGTAGAAAATTTTCATAAGTTTCAGGCAAATGACTGGTTGAAACAGGATGAAAAGGAATTGTATTATGTATATGCACAAACAATGAATGGCCGTACGCAGTATGGTCTGGTGGTTTGTTCATATGTAGAGGACTATCTTAAAGGAGTCATTAAAAAGCATGAGTTGACCCGGAAAGATAAGGAAGAAGACCGGATGAAGCATGTTCGAATCAATGATGCTAACATAGAGCCAGTGTTCTTCGCTTATCCTGATAATCCTGAATTGGAAGCTTTGGTTGCAGATATCTCAAAAGGAACTCCGGAATATGATTTTGTTGCAGGTGATGGTTTCGGACATCATTTCTGGTTAGTCGAAGATGAAGCCAAAATAAAACGGATTACAGAGCTTTTTGCCGAAATTCCATATCTTTATATTGCTGACGGTCATCATCGTACTGCAGCAGCAGCTTTAGTCGGTGCGGAAAAAGCCAAACAAAATCCCAATCATACGGGAAAAGAAGAATACAACTATTTTATGGCTGTATGTTTTCCTGCGAATCAATTGAAAATTCTTGATTATAACCGAGTTGTGAAGGATTTGAACGGTATGACTTCCGACGAATTTCTAAAAGCGTTAGAGCAGGATTTTGTTGTCGAAAAGAAAGGTTCGGAAATTTATCATCCGGAAGCATTACATGATTTTTCTTTGTATCTTGAAAAAAATTGGTATAAACTGACCGCTAAACCGGGTACTTACGATGATAAGGATCCGATTGGAGTTCTGGATGTAACCGTTTCTTCGGATCTGATCCTGGATAAGTTGTTAGGGATGAAAGATCTGAGAACGGATAAACGTGTTGATTTCGTAGGAGGATTGAGAGGTTTGGAAGAATTGAAACGCAGAGTCGATAGCGGTGAAATGAAAGCAGCTCTGGCTCTTTATCCGGTTACGATGAAGCAGTTGATCGATATTGCGGATACCGGTAATATCATGCCTCCTAAAACAACCTGGTTTGAACCTAAATTACGTTCGGGTCTTGTGATTCATAAATTGTCATAAAATCTTTTTTTATTGAGAAAAAAAACGTAAATTTGTATTTTATCGAAAAAAATAAATAATAATATTTTATGAAATTCATAGTTTCCTGTAATTCTTTATTAAGTCACCTGCAGACAATAGGCAGGGTTATTGCTTCTAAAAATTCTATTCCGGTATTGGATTGTTTTTTGTTTAATTTAGATGGAGAACAGTTGACCATTACTGCAGCAGATACTGAAACCCGTATGTCTACGACTATCAGTGTTACCAATACTGATGGTTCGGGGGTATTTGCGGTTCCTTCTAAAAATTTATTAGACGCATTGAAAGAATTACCTGAACAGCCAATTACATTTTCCATTGATGATGAGAGTATGGAAATTTTCATTTATTATGAGAATGGAAAATATAATTTTGTCGGATTGAAAGGTGATGAATATCCTCAGCCTAAGCCATTGAAAGAAGATGCCGTCAATCTGCAGATCCCCGCATCGGTATTATTTTCGGGTATTACAAGGGCACTGTTCGCTACAGCTGATGATGAATTGCGTCCGGTAATGAATGGTTTGTATCTGGACATCACTACAGATGATATTACATTTGTAGCATCTGACGGGCATAAGTTGGTTCGTAGCAAGACATTGGCAGCAAAAGGAAGTGAGCGTTCTTCGTTTATTTTGCCTAAAAAACCGGCAAACTTGTTGAAAGCAATTCTTCCGAAGGTATCAGGCGATATTGCTATCGGATTTGATGATAGTAATGCTTATATTACCATGGAGAACTTTATTCTGGTATGTCGTTTGATTGAAGGCCGTTATCCAAATTACGGAGGTGTAATTCCACAAGGAAATCCATATAAAGTAACTGTAGATCGTTTGATGTTGTATAATGCGTTGAAACGTGTTTCTGTATTTTCTAATCCAGCCAGCAGTTTGGTTAAGTTAGGAATTTCCGGAAATAATATTTTGGTTTCGGCTCAGGATATCGATTTTTCGACTTCTGCGGAAGAAACAGTTCCTTGTGTTTATGAGGGAGAAAATATGAATATCGGTTTCAAAGGAACTTATCTTATTGAAATTCTGAATAATATTCCATCCCAGGAAGCTGTTCTGGAATTGGCGGACCCGACAAGAGCGGGTTTGATTTTACCCTCAGAAAATGAAGAAGGAGAAGACTTATTGATGTTATTGATGCCAATGATGCTTAATGATTAATAAATTGAGAATTGAGAATGAAGGCATGCGTAAACTCAATTCTCAATTCTCAATTCTCAATTTTACAAAACATGCAATTAAACTTAAAAAATCCCCTTGTTTTCTTTGACCTGGAAACAACGGGGATTAATATTATCAGCGATCGTATAGTGGAGATATCTTATCTGAAAGTATATCCAAATGGAGATGAAGATTCCAAAACCCGGAGGATTAATCCAGAAAGGCCTATTCCAGCAGAGGCTACGGCAGTTCATGGTATATCGGATGAGGATGTGAAAGATTGTCCTACATTTAAATCGATAGCAAAATCGTTGGCTGCGCAACTTGAGGGCTGTGATCTGGCAGGATATAATTCCAATCGCTTTGATATTCCTCTTCTGGCAGAAGAATTTTTACGTGCAGACGTGGATCTGGATATGATGAAACGCAAGTTTGTCGATGTCCAGACTATCTTTCATAAAAAAGAACAGCGCACATTATCAGCTGCATATAAGTTTTATTGCGATCAGGAATTGATCGATGCTCATAGTGCCGAAGCTGATACAAAAGCGACTTATGAGATCCTGAAATCTCAATTGGACAGGTATCCTGATCTGGAAAATGATATCAATTTTCTTTCTGAGTTCTCTGCATTTGGGAATAATGTGGATTTTGCAGGCCGGATGGTCTATAATGAAAAGAAGCAGGAAGTGATCAATTTCGGCAAATATAAAGGTCAAATTGCTGCCGATGTTCTTAAAAGTGATCCCGGATATTATGGCTGGATCATGCAGGGAGATTTTCCGTTGCATACAAAACGAGCGTTTACTAATATTAAACTGAGAGAATTCGGAAATTCATTGAATCTGAAATAAATCTAACCTCAGCAAATAATTAAAAATTCCGGAATGTATCATCGTGCATTCCGGAATTTTTGTTTTTATAAATTACCCGGATCATATTAATAATATTTCATTTTCAGGAAGAGGATCCAGAAATTGTAGGTATCATTACGAAATAAATAATCATTATGGAAGTCTTGTTCCCGGACAAGATAGAAATAATCAAATATTATTACTGAACTTAAAAAAATATATTGATTTTATTCGCCACAGTATAAATGTCGATAATAATCTGAGTTTTTTTGAATATGATAATTTTGTCAATTCCGATTCAAAGCGAATTAATAAAAACTATAATACTTATACTCGATTTTCCCTAAAGTCAGCTTTTGATTCTCCTATTAATTACACGGTTGGAGGAATATTCCGATACAATATTTTTAAGACAAATATCTCTTCTGAAAGTCATTCCAGATATTATTCTTTTTTTCAGGACTTATCATTTAAACCCAATAAAAAATTGAATATTAAACTGTATTTTGATGAATACTTTGTTGGAAGAGAAAATAAATTTTACATGTTTATCAGGCCCAATGTATCTTATGCATTTGATAAATGTAATTTATCTGTCGAGGCAACGGCCTATAATATGATGAATTACAATTATCTGTCTGAATATGGAATTAGTGATTATTATTCAGAGGAAGCGTTATATAGTGTTATCCCTGCTCAATATTTGTTGAATATCCAATTACGATTTTAGTTCGGTTCGCCATCGTATTTTATATTTCCTGATCCTGATCCAGGAAAAGAGCAGGAAAAGCAAAAGGATAATCATGGGCGGAAAGACAACATTCCAAAATACCAGCATCACGTTGTTTTCCCTGATTTTTGTTTTGTCAAGTAAACTCAGGTCGATCGTTTTGTTTCGTAAATTGATCAATCCTGAATCGTCGGTCAGGTAGCTGATCGCATTGGTGATAAAACTACTGTTTCCGTGTATTGTTTCGGAGTAGGGGTCATATCCGAGGGGGGAGAATCCCTGATTCGGATCGTTATCGTTTCTGATTACCTCATCGGAAGCTATGATAATTATTTTTGTATCTTTGCTTGAAGGGATGAATGCTTTTCCTCTGGTTTCAACAGACACAGGAGGTATCCGGTTGACAAATACAGAGTTGAATTTTCCTTCCAGTAACGCAGCTACAGGCAGATACGACTGGTTGAAATACGTATTGTCCGGTTTCCTTCCGATTTCCTGTAAAGAAATCACTTCCGGGACATGAACAAGATGAGCATGTTCTGAAGATGTAAGTAGAACTTGTTTGTTTATTCCCTGGTCTTTGCTGTCGGTAAAAGACAAGCTGTTTACAAATTCACTTTTAATCAAAGGTAATCCTCTGGTAACCGGATTATCCTGATTTGGAATCAACAGAGGTGCGTAATACCACGGTTGAAGAGTGTATTTTGTTGTCTCAGAATTACTTATTGTGTCACTGCTGGCTGGAATATTCAGGCATTGCACATCCTGAATCAATACAGGATTGACACGGACTCCATATCTGAATAGCATATCTTCCAGGTTTACCTCATTGATCCGGCTTGCGGTTTGTCCATTGGTAAAGAGTTCTTCGACCGATTGTAATTGAACTCCGTTTATCATCCATAAAATACGTCCTCCCTGCATCAGGTATTGGTCAAGGATGTATTTTTCTTCTTCTGTATAGGGAAGTTGAGGGCCGGCAATAATAACCAGCTCATATTCGTTGAGTTGTTCCAATTGGTTGGACATGATCCCCCTGTCGATCTGGAAAGAAGAACTAAGTTGATTTGTAATATCCTCTAAATAAGGTTCATTCAATTCACCGTGACCTTCAATGAAGACGATCTTTCTGACTTTATTCTCCGTCACCATTTGGATGCCGTATGCTAATTTATACTCTAACAGCTCAATGGAGGTATTCAGATTTTCTTCACCCGACCTTCCCCGTTGGTTAACCAAGAGGTCGACCATTGTTTCCATATCATTATACCTGATCTTTAGCCAGGGAAAAAGTATTTTTTGCAATAAACTGCCTTCAGAATCCTTTTCATTGACCGCAATACCTCTGATACCTTGTTTTTCCAAGTCATTGACCATTCCTTTACCAGAATAAGGATTGACTATCTTTACTGAAATCTTTCCTTTTGTTACCTTGTTAAAATCTGCAATTGTATTCAGTGTTTCATTCTTTAACCGGGTAAATCCTGCATTCATATTTCCATTGAGATATAATTCCATTTCAACCGGAGAATCTATTTCTGAGAGAATCTTCTTTGTCGGCAGACTCAGGGTATACCGTTGATCTCTGGTCCAGTCGGTACGTATCTGAAAAAGATAACTGCAGGAAATAAGTAGAATGAAAGCCACTATTTCAATTATCGGCAATGAAGATTTGATTTTTTTCCCCAGAATCAGATAGGTAAGGATGAAGAATAAAATAGCAATTGCTATGAGATACCATAAATCGCTGAAATCAACCAGTCCTTTTTGAATAGATTGATACCGGGAATGTAAGCCTAGGCTTCTAATAAACAATTGGGTATTTCCGGAAGAAATCATTCCGGCGATAAGATCGAATCCAAAATACAATAATGCTGAAAGTAATAATCCTATTATCAGGGAAATAGTTTGATTGGAGGATAATGCGGAGGCGAAGACAGCGATCCCTGAAAAGCAGAAAGTCATGCATAATAGTCCGGTATATGATGCAAAGGTGGCTCCAAAATCGATATTTCCGGTGGGGTTGCCAAGATAATAAATACAAAAAACATAAATAATTGTAGGAATTAATGCTATAATCGTGGTAATCCATACCGCTATCAACTTTGATAGTATAATGTTATGCAAACTTACCGGACGGGTAAACAATAAGGATAGTGTATGATTTTTCTTTTCTTCAGAGAATGCCCGCATTCCGATAGCAGGTATGAGAAACATTAGAAGAAAAGGTGCTAAAGCGAAAAACGGGGCCATTGAAGCATATCCGTTATCGGGAATGTTAAAATTTCCGGGAATGATCCAGAGCAGACACCCGCTGATGACAAGAAAAATTAAAATAAAAATAAGTCCGGACAATGAATATAACAGGGACTTCAGCTCTTTTAACAGCATACAGATATTTGTTTACAATCAGTACAAAGGTAATGAAAAGTTTAAACTTATTGCTTATAACTAATAATAGGGATGGATAGTGTGAAAAATCATTATTTTTTGTGATTGTGGAGAAAGAAAGACTCTATTACCTTTGTAACTGTATTTTTAGTTCAAAAAAGTAAGCAACACAAAGAATTACTTTGTCATAAAGAAGAATTTAGTAAGCCATGCAAAATCTTCTGTTCAAAAAAGGGATGTTGTGAAACATCCCTTTTAATTTAAGTATTATTTTAGAATAAGTATTATCTCATTCCTTTCAGATTTCCCTGTAACTCTTGTCTTGCAAAAAAGATTCTACTTTTCACCGTACCAAGAGGGAGGTTTAACTTCTCAGAAATCTCATTGTATTTATATCCGGCAAGGAACAATGAGAATGGCATTTTCAGATCATTATTCAAACTATTAATTGCCTGATTGATTTCTTTGATAGTAAACGCACCTTCCGGAGTATCGAATCCGGAATCTTGAGAAAGGTTCAGATGATAAAGATCTTCTGTTTTATCAATGATTGTCTGACTTCTTACCACTTTGCGGTAGTTATTTATAAAAATATTTCTCATGATGGTCAAAACCCATCCTTTGAAATTGATGTTGTCTACATATTTTTCCTGATTGTCTAAAGCCTTAAGTGTTGTATCTTGCAGTAAATCCTGAGCATCATCTTTATTTGCAGTAAGCATCATTGCGAAATTGTACATATTTCCTTGGATACCTAGTATCTTTTCCTGGAATTGATTCTTGTTCATAACCAAAAATTTTATATATTTGCCTAAAAACTAAAATTAAAAGCTAATCATTTTTCTATTTATAGCATTTACATAAGCAAAGGAATTGAAAGTTTTTGAATTTGCAACTCTATTTTAGTTAAATAAAGTTAAATGATTGATAAAATATGAGAATGTTCAGAAGTAGTTTGAAAAATGACAAAAAGCGTCATAGGAAAACTATAAAATTGTTAATTGGAGATTACAAATATGAGAAAAATACTTTTTTTTATTTTTAGTTTTGTGTTGTCGGGTGTGAATTTATTTGCTGATACTCATGTTCCCGTTGTATATAAAATAGCTCTGAACAGGGAGGTCGATCCTACAAGTAGTCTATATTTCACTAAAGGATTAAATGAGGCGAAAGGGCTCAAGGCTGATGCCATCCTTTTGCATTTGAATACTTATGGAGGGGCTTTGGTTGATGCGGATACTATTCGGACAGCTATATTGTATAGTCCGATTCCGGTTTATGTATTTATTGATAACAATGCTGCGTCTGCCGGAGCTTTAATTTCGATTGCCTGTAAGAAGATTTATATGCGTAGTGGAGCAAATATCGGAGCTGCTACTGTTGTAAATCAGGTAGGGGAGGTTTTGCCGGATAAATATCAATCGTATATGCGTTCAACGATTCGGGCAACGGCGGAATCTCATGGGAAAGATACTATAATAACAGGACAAGATACGGTAATAAAGTGGAAGCGTGATCCGCATATTGCAGAAGCTATGGTCGATGAGCGTATTTCAATACCGAATATTTCGGATTCGGGAAAAGTATTGACCCTGACAGCTCAGGAAGCAATGAAGTTTGGATTTTGTGACGGAATGGCTGAAAGTGTGGATGAAGTAATTACGAAATATCTGGGATACAAGGAATATCGGTTGATAGAATATCAGCCGAAGTGGTACGACAGTCTTAAAGGATTTTTGATGAGTCCTGCAGTCCATGCTATTTTAATTATGATAATTGTCGCGGGATTGTATTTTGAAATACAGACTCCTGGTTTTGGTTTTGCCGGTATTGCTGTGTTGGCAGCAGCTATTGTGTTCTTTGCTCCATTGTATATAGAAGGGTTGGTTCAAAATTGGGAAATTTTAGTATTCCTGGCCGGTATTATTCTCATCGTTTTGGAGATATTTGTCATCCCTGGTTTTGGAATAGCGGGAATTGGAGGTATTGTGTTGGTCGTGTTAGGGTTGGTATTATCATTGATTCATAATGATTTCTTTTCTTTTGAAGGAGTTACCTCACCGGATTGGGGGCGTTCGGTGCTGACGGTTTTGTCCGGATTGATACTGGGATTTTTTGCCATGATATGGTTATCATCCAGGATAGGAGAAAACGGTTTATTTAAAAAAGTCGCTTTACATGCGGATCTGGGCGAGTCATATTCTGTAGATGTCAAAGAGAAAGTATTGGTTGGGAAGCATGGAGAGGCGTTAACAGTCTTACGTCCGTCAGGGAGAGTTATCATTGAAAATGAAATTTATGATGCAGTTTCCAATGAAGGATTTATAGAAAAAGGAGATCCTATAGTTGTTGTTCGCTTTGAAAATGCGCAATTGTACGTCGAAAAAGTGTGAATTTGCAATAAATGCATTATCTTTGTATTGCAAATTGTAATTGAATAGGCATAGTGAAATACATTATTATATTAGGAGACGGGATGGCTGATGAGCCGATTCCTGAATTTGGCAACAAGACTCCATTAGAATACGCGGATACTCCCAATCTGGATCATTTCGCAGAAATAGGATGTTCAGGAATGCTGGATACAATTCCTGAAGGGTTTCATCCTGGAAGCGAAATTGCTAATTTGTCGGTCTTAGGGTATGATCTGAATGAAGTATTCGAGGGACGGGGAGTTCTAGAGGCAGCGAGTATCGGTGTGAATATTTTGCCGGATGAGATGGCTATGCGTTGTAACCTTGTTTGCATAGAAGATGGAAAAATCAAGAATCACTCGGCGGGACACATTTCTAATGATGAAGCAGGAGAGTTGATCCGGTATCTTGATGAATATCTGGGTAATGACAGGATTCATTTTTTTCAGGGAGTTTCATATCGTAATCTGTTGAAAATGAAGGATGCCGATAAGCGTCTGGATTGTAAACCTCCCCATGATATTATGGGATGCAATTATAAAGATATGATGATTCGTCCGGAGGTAACAGAAGCTTCAGAAACGGCTGGTTATTTAAATGATTTAATCCTGAAATCACAAAAGTTATTGAAAGATCATCCTGTAAATTTAAAAAGGATAGCGAAAGGAGAAGATCCTGCAAATAGTATCTGGCCGTGGTCTCCGGGGTATAAACCGAAGATGAAGACAATGTCTGAGATTTATTCTATCCTTTCGGGTGCAGTTATTTCTGCTGTCGACTTGATTAATGGAATTGGTGTTTACGCCGGTTTGGAGGTGATCCATGTGGAAGGTGCAACAGGTTTGTATGATACGAATTATGAAGGAAAAGCCCAAGCTGCATTGGACGCTCTGAAAAGACATGATTTTGTGTATTTACATATAGAAGCCAGCGATGAGGCCGGACACGAAGGAGATGCTCCTTTAAAAGTGAAGACAATAGAAAATCTGGATAAGAGAATTGTTAAAACGATTTTGGAAGAAACGATGAAATCAGATGAACCTATTGCAATTGCTTTATTGCCGGATCATCCGACGCCATGCCGGATTAAAACGCACACTAATGCACCTATTCCGTTCGTTATATACAAACCGGGAAATAATCCGGACAGAGTTATAAAATACGATGAATTTTCAGCAAAAGAAGGAAAATTCGGTTTATTGAAAGGAAATGAATTTATCAAGGAATTTTTCGGAAAATGAAATATTACAGTACGAATAAAAAAGCACCGTTGGCGAGTTTGCAGGACGCCGTAGTAAAAGGTTTGGCTCCGGATAGAGGATTATATATGCCTGAAAAAATAAAGAGTCTCTCAGAGGATTTTTATAGGAATATGCCAAATATGAGCTTCCAGGAGATAGGGTATGCTGTGGCAGATGCTTTTTTCGGAGAAGATATTGATCCGGATACATTAAAATCGATAGTTTATGATACATTGGATTTTGATGCTTCGGTTGTTTCAGTAAATCGTTCGATTTTTAGTCTGGAATTATTTCATGGTCCTACATTGGCATTTAAGGATGTGGGCGCTCGTTTTATGGCTCGTACACTGTCGTATTTCATCAAAAAACAAGGATTAAAACAGATTAATGTATTGGTTGCAACTTCCGGAGATACCGGAAGCGCTGTGGCTAATGGTTTTCTTGGAGTTGAAGGTATTCATGTCTATGTACTTTATCCGAAAGGGAAAGTCAGTCCGATACAGGAGTGTCAGTTTACTACATTAGGGCAAAATATAACAGCGATTGAGGTTGACGGTACTTTTGATGATTGCCAGGCCTTAGTGAAGTCTGCATTTATGGATGAGGAGTTGACGCAAAAACTTCACTTGACTTCAGCGAATTCGATTAATGTTGCTCGTTTTTTACCTCAGGCATTTTATTATTTCTATGCATATGCGCAATTAGAAATTCAAGGTCGTGAGGATAACCTGGTATTTTGTGTCCCGAGTGGAAATTTTGGGAATATCACAGCAGGATTATTTGCAAAGCAAATGGGTTTGCCGATAAAAAGGTTTATTGCTGCGAATAATAAGAACGATGTATTCCTGGAGTATTTGAAGACAGGAGAATATAAACCTCGTCCGTCGGTTCAGACGGTTGCCAATGCGATGGATGTTGGTGAGCCCAGTAATTTTGCCCGTATTTTAGATCTATATAATAAAGACTATAATGCTATTTGTTCGGAAATAAGCGGTTGCCGTTATTTAGATGAAGAAATTATCAAGGCTGTTGGTTCATGTTATGAGTCGAACGGATACTTGCTTGATCCTCACGGAGCGTGCGGTTATCTGGCTTTAGAGGAAGGACTTAAGCCAGGAGAGACCGGCGTATTTTTGGAAACGGCACATCCTGCTAAGTTCAAGGAAACGGTTGATAATGCGGTAAACAGCTGGTATATTTCGAATAATGCCGGTTGTTCGAATAAAAACAAACCGGCTTTTGAGGTAGAAATACCTGCCAGATTAAAAGCGTTTATGCAGAGAAAAAAGCAAAGCGTGGAATGCAGTACATCGTTTGAAGAATTTAAAAATTATCTTCTGAAATAATTCTTGTTGTTTCTACTTTTAACAGACGAGCTTTGAGTTTTTCTGCTTCTCCTTTCCGGATACGCAAAGTCATTTCGCAATCCATCTCAAATTGTTGGGAAATAATCTGGGGATTATCTTCTTTTACGATTTTCATGATACCATTCAGAAACGGATATTCAAAAATGATCGTAATATCTTCATCTACGGTTTTCTCTATAATTTCAGCATTTTCAACGGCATCCAGGGCGGCAGCACGGTAGGCGACGATAAGTCCGCTGGTACCCAGTTTTACGCCGCCGAAATAACGGATTACAATGATGAGGATATCTGTTAATTCGTTGGAGTTAATGACACCCAGGATAGGTTTACCTGCGGTAGATGATGGTTCTCCGTCATCGTTTACGCGAAAAGTACTGCGTTCATTACCAAGCATATAAGCCCAGCAAACATGCCGGGCATCGTAGTATTGTTTACGGTGAGCATCTACATGTTCTTTTACTTCCTCCGGGGTTTTTACCGGAATTGCATAGGAAATGAACTTACTACGCTGTTCGGTGATATATCCTTCGGAGATTTTTGATATCGTTTTATATGAATCCATATATTATTTCCAAACCCATCCTGATTTTTGGCGGTGTGCGTATATTTTAGATCCAGGGTTGAAACCCTGGGCTAAGGTCTTTGGGGCTTTCAGGCCCCCCTGGAGCTCTGAGACGAAAGCCAGGGTGGGGCTTCTTATTTTGCTTTTAGTGTTTCAACCAGGAAATTCCAGAAGTTTTGTACAGCGGCAATGTTGACTCTCTCGTCCGGAGAATGAGGATTTTTAATGGTTGGGCCGAAAGAAACAACGTCCAGATCCGGAACATTCGACATAATGATACCACATTCCAGTCCCGCATGCATTACTTTGACTTCCGGTTCTGTGCCAAAGAGATTTTTATGTACTTGTTTCATTGTTGCCAGGATAGGAGAACTGATGTTCGGGTTCCATCCAGGATAGGAGTTCCCGAATTCAACTTTAGCGCCAGCAAGTGCAAATACGCTTTCGAGGCTGGAGCAAAGGAATTCTTTTCTGGATTCGGAAGCGCTACGCGCTAATATTTTAATGTCGATAAGTCCTTCTGATGATTTGACAAGAGCAAGGTTAGATGAGGTTTCCACAGTGTCAGGAAAATCAGTCAGCATACGTTCCACGCCATTTGGACAGCCTAGGATAGCATTGATCAGGTCATCTTGTATTTCTTCCGGAATCAGAGTCTTTGGCAGGTCTACTTTTTCTGCGGTGAATTTAATATTTTCTTCAACTCTTGCATATTCGGAGTTGTACAAATCCTGATATTCAGAAACCATTTCCCAGAAGACATCGACTTCGTCATCACCAGGGATGGTTATTATCGCAAAAGCTTCACGGGGAATAGCATTGCGTAATGATCCGCCGTCGATAGAAGATAAACGGGCTCCAAAGTTTTGTACCGCGTCTTTCAGGAAACGGAACATTAATTTATTGGCATTGGCTCTTCCCAGATTGATATCGACGCCACTGTGGCCTCCTTTGAGTCCTGTAATGGATAACTTTATAGCAATATCTCCATCGGGAATATTCGTATCATCTTTGTATTGAAATGATATATTCAGGTCAGCGCCACCGGCACAACCGACATACAGTTCGCCTTCATCTTCGGAGTCCATATTGAGCATGGTAGTTCCGGTAATGAATCCGGGTTTAATTCCGAACGCACCGTCCATACCGGTTTCTTCGTCTATAGTAAATAGAGCTTCGATAGTACCATGTTGCAGGGTATTGTCTTCAAGAACGGCCATTGCAGCGGCAACTCCAATGCCATTATCAGCACCAAGAGTGGTACCTTTGGCTTTAACCCATTCGCCGTCGATATATGCATCTATCGGATCTTTTGAAAAGTCGAAATTTGTATCTGAATTTTTTTGAGGAACCATATCCAGGTGACCTTGTAATATGATTGTAGGACGATTTTCATAACCAGGGGTTGCCGGTTTGCAGATTACCACATTTCCACAAGCATCTGTTTTTGTGGGTAAACCCAATTGTTTTCCAAATGATTCAACAAAAGCGATTACTTCTTTCATTTGTCCTGACGGACGAGGAATTTGTGTTAGAGAATAAAAGTGTTTCCACACGTTGGCCGGAGCCAGGTTTTTGATTGATGTTCCCATAATGCAATATTTAATGTACTACAATTTTATATTTTTCGATTTTTAAGAGACAAGGCAGCTATACCGAACAGTCCGCATAGAACTACCCATATTGATTGGAAGGCAAATACAGCCGTTGCAAAAGCTCTGGCCTGGGTATCTTCCACCATAAAAGTGCAAAGTCCGAATACCGTGGCTGCCTGCCAAGGTCCTAATCCTCCGTTAGAAGGAATTCCCATACTGATACTATTGAGTGTGAATATAAATAGAGCGGCTGCTATTCCGAGGTTTGCCGTAAAATCGAAAGCGAAAAACGTGACATAAAAATATAAGAAATAAGATATCCATATTCCGAAAGTATATATAATAAATCGCTTTTTCTCTTTCATTTTCCATACGACTTTCATATCATTCCACATAGATGCAAGGAAGGATCTTATTTTTTTTACAATGGAATTATCTTTGAAAAAAATTATGATAACGGCAATGATAATGATCAGGGCAAAGCCGCCGGCATAAAAAAACGGGGAGGTGAGAAAGGCGGGCAGATTGAATAAATCCTGATTATTATAGAATAAGGCTACGTTGCTCAAAAATGCGATGAATAAGATGAATAATACCATCAGAGTATCAAATAACCGGTCAATGATAAGAGTTCCGATAAGTTTTTGAAATGGTATTTTTTCATCTTTGGATATAACGCCACATCTCCAGATTTCACCGGCCCGTGGTAATGCAAAATTGATGGCATAATTACCCAGAACAGCGTATATAAGATTACTTTTTTGGGGATTATATCCCAGAGGTTTGATAAGCAATTCCCAACGAAGTCCTCTGATAATGTTACCTGAGAGCCCAAATATAAGAGAGAATGTCAGGATACCCCAATTGGCATTTTGAATATCCGCCCAAAGAGTGTTGAAATCAGTACCTTTGTATAAAAAATATAAAATAATAATTCCGAGAACAAGAGGAAGTCCTATTTTTGCAATTTTTGTCAGGGCTATTTTGAACTTTTCTGTCATAAACTTACTTTTGTTAAGCTGCAAAGGTATGATTTAAATTAGAAAAAGAAAAAAATTTGGATGATGATGTTGTATGTGTTACATTTGTAATAGAAAAAAGAAAAGATAATTGAATGAAAAATGTAAAACCCAAAAAATTCCTTGGTCAACACTTTCTGAAGGACTTGAATGTAGCATCACGAATAGCCGATACGATAGATCACACGAATATTACTTCCGTATTGGAGGTTGGTCCGGGAATGGGAGTGTTGACTCAATTTCTTCTCAAAAAGAATATTGATTTGAAGGTTGTCGAGTTGGACAGAGAGTCAGTAACATATCTTCAGGAGAATTTTCCGGAACTTAATGGACGTATTTTGGGCGAAGATTTCCTGAAAATGGATTTTAAAACGTTATTTCCCGGCGAATTTATTGTCATCGGTAATTATCCATATAATATTTCCAGTCAGATTTTTTTCAAGATATTGGATAATAAGGACCAGGTTCCATTTTGTTCGGGAATGATCCAAAAGGAAGTGGCGGAACGGATTGCATCCAAACCGGGTAAGAAAGCTTATGGAATTATTTCCGTATTGCTTCAGGCCTGGTATGATATTGAGTATCTGTTTACTGTGGGCGCGCACGTTTTTGATCCGCCTCCAAAGGTTCAATCGGCAGTAATTAGTTTGACGCGGAATGGCAGAACTGTTTTCCCGTGTAATGAAAGGTTGTTCAAAACTGTGGTTAAAACAGCATTCAATCAGCGTCGTAAGACAATGCGCAATTCCTTGAAACCGTTGTTGGGAAAGGAATGTGAAATCTTTTCAGATGAAGTGTTTAATAAACGTCCGGAACAGTTATCTGTGGAAGAGTTTATTGAACTGACGAAGATGGTGGAGCCTTATGTATAGGTATTTGGGTTTACCATGTGTTGTGAGCCCAAAAGATTCTTCCATGAAATCGCTGTTTTTTCGTTTTTTCTGACTACTTTTGTCTGCCGTTTGTAAAAGTCTCTATGTTTAATCCTTTTAAGCCCCGATTTATATATGTCCGAGATCAGACTTTTTTACCACAAAGACGGAGCGGTAAGGCTTAGTCGCAGCATTGAATTTCTAAAAAAAACACCAACAGATCAGTTCCTTTGGATTGACCTGAATGACGTTGATGAGGAAATCGAATCACAGTTAGAGGATTATCTGAAGATATATATCCAGGAAGAAGAGGAGATGATCGAGATTGAGACTTCTTCTCGTTATATTGAGACACGTGATACGTTAGTCGTTAACACCAACTTTCTGTTGAGTACTTTTGAACGGAATCCGGTTTCATTCATTATGAAAAATAATATATTGATTTCTGTTCGTAGTGAAGAACTGGCATCATTTTCAGAAACTGTCAAAAAAATATTTTCCAATCCTCAGAATTATCCGACCGGATATCATGTATTTCTGGGCTTATTTGAAACCCGGATTGAGTTTGATGCCGACATGATTGAAAATATAACCCAGGAGATTACGAATCTGAGTAATAATATCCAGGATGCCGATGAAGATGTACTGTTGCAAATCAAGAACCTTCAGGAAAAGACTATGATGTTGCGTGAGAATATCATTGATAAGCAACGGTCTGTTTCGAATATGTTGAAGAGTAGTTTGATTCCTCATGATTTGCGTAGTAAACTGACTATCCTGATTAAGGACATTAATTCGCTGGTTGAACATATCCGGTTTAGTTTCGACCGTCTGGATTACCTCCAGGATACTTTCCTCGGGTTTGTTAATATCCAACAGAATAAAATTATCAAGATCTTTACCGTGGTTTCTGTTATTTTCATGCCTCCCACATTGATTGCGAGTGTTTATGGTATGAATTTTCATTTTATGCCGGAGGTTGAGTGGAAGTTGGGCTATCCGTTGTCAATATTATTGATGATAGCTTCTTCGATTGCTATCCTGATTTATTTTAAGAAGAAAAAATATTTGTAATAATTAATATTCTAAAGTTATGAAAAAAAGTTTATTAGCTCTGTTAACTCTGACCGTTCTTATCATATCATGCGGTAAGAAAGAAGTAGCGGAACAAGCGACTCTTTCCGGGTTGTTGCCTTCAAAATTCGAAGGTATGTTTGAAGAAAAAGATTCTACTCATTTGTATACAATGAAAAATGCAAATGGTATGGAAGTTTGTGTTACTAATATTGGTGGCCGTATTGTGTCGATCATGGTTCCTGATAAGACAGGTGCAATGAAGGATGTTGTATTAGGTTTCGATAGCATTGAGCCTTACAAAGGAATCAATACTAATTTCGGTGCAATTATTGGTCGTTACGGCAACCGTATTGCCAATGCGAAATTCGAATTGTATCGTGTGAACTACACTTTACGTCCTAATAATGGAATTAATTCCCTTCACGGAGGCCCAAGAGGATTCCATACTCAGTATTTTAATATAGACCAACCGGATAGCACTACTTTAATCTGTAAATATCTTTCTAAGACTGGCGAAGAAGGATTTCCCGGAAATCTGGATGTAACAGTAACTTATACTCTTACTGCGGATAATGCTTTGGATATTGATTATAAGGCAACTACAGATCGTCCGACAGTAGTGAACCTGACAAATCACTCTTATTTCAACTTATCCGGAGATCCCAACAATACTATTTTGGATCATGTCCTTACCATGAACTGTGATCAGTATACTCCGACTAATGACGCTTTGATCCCAACCGGTAAAATAGCCAAAGTTGAAGGAACTCCTCTTGATTTTAGAACACCTATGGTTATTGGAGATCGTATTAACGATACTACATGTATAGATATTTTATATGGTAAAGGTTATGATCATAACTTTGTGATCAATAATCCTGGTGATTTGAGCAAGGCTGCTTGTAAAGTAGTTTGTCCGTCAACAGGTATTGCTATGGAAGTGTTCACAAATGAGCCTGGAGTACAGTTTTATTCCGGAAATTTCCTGGATGGAACTCATAGTGGTAAGAAAGGAATTGCTTATCAAAAGCGTGCTGCATTGTGTCTGGAAACACAACATTTCCCAGATTCTCCGAATCAACCGGCTTTCCCATCAACTACGCTTGATCCGGATAGCGTTTACACAAGTAAATGTATTTATAAGTTCAGTGTAGAGAAATAATACAATCATAATAAAAAAACCTCTCAAACAAGCCGTTTGAGAGGTTTTTTTATTTTAGGAAAATCACTTTTTTCTTTTGCTAAAAGTGTAACAGAAAAGGATTCGTCTTCAAGTCTTTCAGTCGATGTGTATGGAATCCATATCTGAGAATAAGCATTATCGCATAGAGTGGAAACATCTTTTACTTCTCCACAAACCCGGAATTGTTTATTATTGTATGAAAATTCTTTTCCGGTGGAAGATTCACCAATGAATAGCTGCCGGGCTATACTTTTACTGATTACAGCAGAGGGTACCCCTGATTGAAAACCTTCTTTAGAAAATGCTTTACCTTATATAATGATAATGCTGATTACTTTATCTTCTTTCAGCATTTTCCAGGCTTGTTTTAGATATATTTTGTACATGATAACTTTTTTATAGGACTTGTCTTCCGTCAAAAAATCTTGCAATGCGTTTTGTTTGTTTTGCGATGTGTTCATCGTGGGTTACCATGACGATGGTTGAACCTTCACGATTGAGATCAAATAACAATTCAATGATTTCCATTCCCATCTTACTATCCAGATTTCCGGTAGGTTCGTCTGCCAGGATGATCTCCGGTTGTCCTATAATGGCTCTGGCAATGGCAACACGTTGGCACTGCCCTCCGGAAAGCTGAGTAGGGACGTGTTTCATTCGATTTGCAAGTCCTACTTTTTCCAGAACTTCATCTTTGATTTTCAGAATTTGCCAACAGAACAGTAAAATTGATAATCCCATTTTTTGAAGAAGGTATAACATTAAGTACGGTACCTTCCATTTCTTGGTTACCGATTTTTATTATTGCTTTAGCGCCGGGGCTGACATAAGCCGCATAACTATCTGCGATTTCTGCATTTATTTTGAAATGTGTCAGGTCGGATACGATAGCTATCTGGGTTCCTGCGGTTACCTGGGATCCTATTTCGTTATTAACAAATGTTAAAGTGGCATTTAATGGAGAAAGAATACGGGCATCTTTCAATAGTCGGCGGGTTTACGCATGTTTATTTTGCTGGTTATTAGTTTGTTATGTTTGTTTTGGTTGTCCGATTTCGGACAATTTGTCCGAAATTTTAATTAATTATTTGCTGTTGGGAATGCGGCGATACGTAAACGTGCAGCCCCCATCGGAATTAATTTGATCTCTTCCGTGGTACCTTCAACCACAACCGGACTTTGAGGAACGAAAGAGCAAAGGCCGTATTCGTCGATTTTCCATCCCGGAACTTTCATGCCTTTTGCTTTAAGTTCAATTGGTACAGATAGTTGTGTGAATGGGAAGTTGTCTTGCGGCCAAGCTTTTTTTATCACTTCAAATGATCTATTCAGATCGTTTTTATCAACGATAAGTGCATAATTCCAGTCTGAATTAGGATGAATTTCGAAAGACGGCCATTTAGAAGGATCAGCATTCTTTTGCCATTTGGAATCCCATATTGCAGTTTTATCGGATTCTTTGCGGATATAATTTTCTTCGATTTCTAAAGAATATGTGAGTGGACCGTAGCTGATACTTACGCTATTTCCATTTTCTTCCCAGGTTTTCATCGCAAGTTCCATCGGGAATACCAGTTCGACATAATCCCCGGTTTTCCAATTACGGTTGATTTTCACATATTTAGAAGCTTGTGCCTGGATATCTAATTTTTCTCCATTCAGGCTGATTGTAGCATTGTTACACCAGGCCGGGATACGTAGATAGAGAGGAAATTCAACGTTTTCAGCTGATTTTACATCAATACGGATTTGTTCATCAAAAGGATATTGTGTCTTTTGCTCCAGAGTGATGCTTTTATTTTTACCGACTTTAGCATTGACGGTACTTTCAGCGTAAAGAGCAGCAACCAATCCGTTGTCTGGAGTAGCCATCCAAAGGTTTTCCGCATAATATGGCCATCCTTGCGTATGATTATGTTGGCAACAGCGGCTACTAAAAGGATTCATCATCAAGAAAGGACCTCCATTATCGATACCCGGGTGATGATTTTCTCCGTCACTAAGTACCATGTTGGGCGATGTGATGTAACGTAACGCTTTGAAATCCGGCATTACGGCAGCCGGATAAGTATTAAATGCCACTTCTTCGCAATGGTCGGCCCAGAAAGGATCTCCGGAGATGCGGAACATCATTTCATCAGAATTCATTTGTTCCACCATACCGCAGGTTTCAACTCCTTGCCTTGGATCATGATAACCTTGCCTGCAGTTTTCGTCTCCTCCGAACATTCCTCCGGGAACCTGACCGTATAATTTGCGAATAAGAAAGTGGTTGTTATAGGATGCGTTCAGATGTGTCGAATCATGACTTTGCAGGTAATATGTCGCCGGTTCACGGAAACACTGAGCCACATTTACATTATGCCAGTTCGGTAAGTTGTTTTCCTGCATCCAGTTAGCAGTATTTCTGTGCAATTTTTCTCCCAGATCCAACAGGAATTTATCCCCAGTGATGTTGTACAACCAGTATACGCTATACAGGTTATCACCTCCACGACTATTTTCCCAGTAATCTTTTAATAAGATAGAATCAGGTTGGGCATTTTCCCATTGAAAATATTTAGTCATAAACGGAATTACCCGGTTATCATTGGAATATTCATAATATGATTGAAGGCACCAGAGCATGATCATATTACCCCAAAGATCCGGAGTGCCGTTTTTTTCTATCCAGGGGCCAAAATATCCGTCTTCGCGTTGACTATCAAGAGTGGCATCGATCCATAATTTTGTTTCGTCAATCATTTTTTGATCGTTCAGGATATAAGCGAGATCACCATAACCTTTCAGCCAATATGGAACTTCTTCCCAACCATGACTACCTTTCCCGTCTTTACTGAGCCAGGCATTATCTTCTTTTTCGAGCCAGGCACTGATTTCTCCCAGCTGCCCTGTCAATCCGTCTTTTTGAAGATTTAGATATTTTTGAACCCATCCTCCGGGCTGGATACTTCCTACCGGTAATTTGACAAAAGAAGAAGGTAACAACGGAGCTTTATTAGTCGTATAATTACCATTTGATTGTGTTGTATCCGGACGATCGACAATTTCTATTTGATCAGAATTCGATTTACATCCGGAAAATATAAGAGTTGTAAAGATAACGGCTGTTAGAATAAGATGTTTCATGGATTTATACTATAGTTTATGAGGGCGTTTTTACTAGGGATGTTTATTCCAGCACTGGCGTGAGGTAATTTTGATCGATTTCCATCACTTCTTTTCCATCTTTCTTGACAAAATTTACAGTACTGATGTACATGTGTCGGGGATGAATTTTAGTTTGGTTATTGTGGGCATGGAATACAATCCTCAATTTGCCATTTTTGTCTTTGAACATGGCGCTGTGGCCTAGTCCGACTAATTCACCGACTTTTTGATAAATAGGATTTTTACTGTACTTTATCCAGGGACCATTTATACTTGTTGCGGTTGCGAATCCTATTCCATAGCATTGACTTTCGTAGCTATTGGCCGAATAAGTAAGATAATAGGTACCATTATGTTTTGTGATAAAAGCGCCTTCATTTACCCTTGGCCAGACTTCTTCCCAGGTTTGAGAGACATTGATGCACTTTTTCATTGTATTCGTTTTAATATGAATCAGGTCTTTTTCCAATTCGGCAGACCAAATATTCAGTCCATCGTTGAAACGATCGAAAAACAGGTATGGAGTTCCGTCATCATCAATAAATAAAGAGTTGTCGATACATTTTTCATTTTCGAGCATCGGCTTTTTCTCCGGTTGTACGAAAGGTCCGATCGGACTATCGCTAATAGCGACACAAATATGTTCATTCGATGAAAAATACATGTAAAATTTACCATTGATATGATATACTTCCGGTGCCCAGAACCATTTGTCGGTCCAGGTATCTTCTTTTTGAAGAACTAATTTTTCTACAGGTTTCCAAGTAAGCAGGTCTTGGGAAATATATGCGGAAATACCGTTTGCCGCAGCTGTTCCATATGCATAATAAGTATCATTGTAAAGCATGATAAACGGATCTCCAAAGGGAACTTTTTTAAGGCTTTTCTCTTTTTCCGGAGCCTCCGGAGTTTGGGCACACGTTATAAATGTGAAGATGATAAAGGTTACTAAAGTGTATAGTTGCTTCATTTTCATTATTGTATTTATTTTAAATAGGGTCCGTTTTCGTTCCAGAAGACTTCAATATTTGAAAGGTACCAGGTTTTTCCTTTATCACGATTTCCCTGAAAGAACAGGAATGTCCTGCCGTCAGGGGCTTCGAAGATATGTGGATGCCCGGATTCACTGTAATTCCATTCATTTTCTTTTCCATTACAAAGAAAAGGCTTGTCGGATAGACGTGTCCATGTTACTCCGTCGGAACTAACCGCAACTCCTACTTGTTGAGGCCAGTTATTGTATGCACCGGCATAGAACATATACAATTTGCCATTTTTTTCGATGACAGAAGCGGCTTCAATACATTCACCCTCCCAGGATAGTTCAGGAGACAGTATCGGTTTTTCTACTGATAAGTCTTTCCATTGTCCACGACTGAAATTGGTGTTTTTTTTAGCAGAGGCGACGCCTAGTATTTGTAGTTTAAAATCGGTATCCCTTGTTGCATAATATAGGAAATACTTGCCTTTGAACCGATACACTTCAGCATCAATAGCTCTTCCGCAATTCCAGGAGCCGACAGGATGAAATATAGGATTTGTAGGATTTTTTTCAAAAAGAACACCATCTTTACTTACGGCATGGCATATTGCGTCATTTTTTCCATTTCCGTAAGTTTGATAGAAAAGATGTACTTTCCCGTCGATAACTCTGGCACAGGGGGCACAAAGACCTTTGGAGTCACATTCTTGAGACGGTATGACTTCTCCGATCTTTTTCCAATTGATGAGGTTGTCGCTTTGAGCGATTCCGATTCCCCAGCCTTTTACCGGATTTGTTGCTTCATCGGCAAAAGGCGGGATCGAATAGTAGATAAGATAATGATTGTTGAAATAAACAACATGCGGATCTTTAGCCATTGGGATGCCTTTACGGGTTGTATCCGAGAACATCATGACTTTGTGGTCCGACAAGTGTTGAGCTGAACTCTCAGAGTTCAATAGAGTTAATAAATAAACAAATATGATAATAGGGTATTTAAATGTGATTTTCATTTTGGTAGGAATGATGATCTATTTTTAATGCAATATTATTAGTTTTATAATGACATGAATATAAATATTCTGTCAAAAGAGTTTAAATTTCGGGCAAGGTATGAATGTTTCATGAAAAATGATTATTTACGAATACTTTATGCATAGAGGGACCGTCTCCGGTATTGAGTTTCACGATATATAATCCAGGTACAAGGTACGGGATTTTTATTTCATTATATCCGTGCCGTAGATTATTTCTTGAAAACAAGCAACGGGAACGGATATCGAATATATACAGGGCTTCTATTGCTTGTTCAGAACTAACACAGAGGTTTCCTGTTATCCAGTTGTAATTAAGGGAGATATCCTTTGTTCTGGCCTTTTCAATACCGGTAGGTATTGATGAATATCCACGATGTTTGAAGAACTCGTTTATCTTTTGAATTTGTTCATTTTGTGGAGTTTTTTGTATTTCATCTATTTCTTTGTTTCCAAAGATATCTTCGAAATAAATAATGGGTTCCAATTGGTTGTAGGTTGCCCACGGAAGATAATAATTGACTCCCCGTCCACGTGGGATACAGATATTCATAGCCTCACCGAAAAGACCTTCAGCTATTCCGCGTACCGGATCGTTGGCCGGATCCCAGTTCATAAATTGTTTTGTATTGTAAAACACTAACTTTGAGAAATGTAGTAATTGTTCATCTCCTGTATATAGATATGCTCTGTAAAATCCGAGGGCATCAATTGCCGCATAAGTGTCTGCAGCAGAGTGTCCTGTGGCAATTAGGCTTTGTCCTACGACGGAACGCTGAGCCGGAAATATCGCCTGTTTATCGTCTGCAGGGATCGGAATATCCCAGCAAACAATCCAGGTTTGATAAAAGTACACGGATTGCAAGAACGCATCCATCCATTTTTGAGAGTTATCCAGGTCATACAGAGCCAGAAAAGCCCGGAAAGCCATAGAACCGGCTTCTTTATCCATGATATTCGGATTATCGATAGCTCCACCTACGTAGGCGTAGTATTTCATAATATCGTCATAAATGAATTTACCGGCTTTCAGGGCTGCTGTTCTGTAAGTATCGTTTTGGGTTGCCATGTGCATTTCGACGAGGAATGGGATAATATGGGAAGTGCAATTCGTATGAGTTTTTGTATATATGCCAGTGTTGTAGTTGTAATGGCTGTAGAACGATCCATTGGCTTGTTGTACGGATACGACCCAATCGGCAACACGGGAACAGGCAGCCAACCAATTGGATTTATTCCGGTTGTATAACCGTTCGTAATTCCAGGCCCGGAGTAATTCTACCATTCCGTCACCAATTTCTCGAAGAGCGACCTCCGGGCCTCTCCATGTCTTTGGGTATGGGTCGTACCATGTACGCGGGCATCCGCTTGGGGCAACGCTTTCATTTGCCCAGAAATCGGCCATTTGTTCTCCTTTGGACAGGAGAGTAGGACTATTGTTCTTAAGTCCTTCCCTGATCAACAGAAAGGCATTGCCAGGTTCGTGACCGACGAAACCCATATTGAAGTTATAGTCATTTTCCGATTCGATTTGTCCGTTCAAGAGTATCCGGAATGGGACTCCTGCGGCTCCGTTAACGGATTTCCAGTATTTATCCAGAACACCGATCTGTTGATTGTATATAGTTTCAATGTTGCAGGAATAAATTTCAGGTGAAAATAACCGGAAATAAGTTGTCCAGGTATTTTTAACAGCAGCATTGAAATTTTCTTCTTTACTTACACGGAAAGCCATATTGTAGTTTTGTTCGAATCCGTTTTTGATGGGATGGCTTCGATAGGCCCATCTTTTTTCGGTACTGGCTCCAAGAACGTAGGTTCGTTCTCCTTCGGAGCCAGGATATGTAATACCTATAGACGGATGTGCATTATTTTTGAGCCCGATGGAAGCGAATTTCAATCGTTCATCTATAATCCGGTTCAGTCCGTCTTCTTCTTTAAATGTGTTACCTTCCGGATCTTTATGGACAATAGAAAATGTAGCTCCGGATTGTTTGTCCATTAGCATTATGCAGGGTAGGGGTAAACGATCTTCCCGGAACCAGAATTCGTTATCCGAAAGGTTTGAAGCCAACGATTTTTGTGTTACATAGGCATTATCTTTATACCAAACTCCGGGAACAAAGACATCATAATTTTTTATGGGGGAAGCCGTGTTTTTTTGAAAACTCATACGGGTAGAAAAACCCGAGTCGTTTGTTCCTGTTTTCAGAATTTTTGTTGTTCGGCTCATTTCAAACACTCCGTTATCTACGGAGAATCCATATGTGTCAGTGAACAATATTTCTGTTCCGTTAGTAGACGTTAATGACCCCGAGCAAATAATGGATGTATCTGATAGTCGTTCTGCTTGTTGATATGGTGCTGATATCCAGGTTATCCCTTGAGAATTGATAATTTCAGCGTTGAGGGGATCGGTCTGTTCATACCAGAAATTATCATTATCCGACTGAATTTTGACCCAGAATTTGCCTCCGGTCTGTTTTACGATAGTTAATGTTGCATTTCCGGAACGGATTTGTATGTCTTCTACCGCTTTTGTTTTAGCGGAACAGACTGTGAATACAAGAAGAAGCAATATGTAGTTGAAAAAAGATTTCATTGCATAACATTTTAATAAAATAAAAATCATGATCATTCCATTCTATCTTTCCCATTCCAGTTCAGGTTTGGAGATCAGAACTCTTTCGGATCGCAAAATAGAGGGGTTACCGGTTGTTGGGCGTAGATTTGCCCGATATTACAGCAGTGCAGTAATAGAAATAGATAGAATTGCTTCATGATGCTAAATTAAGACAACCGCCATTACAGTAAAGTAATGGCGGTTAGTTTAGTTTGTTTTCTTAATCCGCTTTAATCAGTTGTACACTTGGAACGAAGAAAGCAACACCCGAACGTCCACTGGTCGCGCCAATATAATTGAACAGGAATCCCAGGGAAATCGTCGTTTGTTCTGTGAGAGTAAAGGTTATTCCTGTTTGTTTGAATCCATTCAGGTCTATCCATGAGAGGGCTGTTGTCTTGAATGTTTCATAATCAGGAATTGTATTTCCTTTTGCAACGACAAGGAATCCTTCATCATCACGGCCATTCCATGTTTCTTTGTGCCCAGCCATTCCCACCGAGAATTCATAAGTTCCTGCAGGAAGGGTGATTGTTTGATATACTTTCCCGTTTTTCAGGTCTCCCGGAGTATCTTTGATCGCTCCGATAGTATTTCTGTTCCAGCGGGCATCCAAACCACCGTATCCGCCATAGATCTTCACTGCATCGTTAACCGTCCAATCTGCAGGGGTTGAGATAACATCACCGGTACGGGTATCTGACTCAATTCTTTTGACGGGAGGTCCAGGATTCTTGATATAATCTTTTGTAATATCATTCAGTGTAACAGGAATATTATTAACCTGGATAATTTCTGACCATAAGTATTCAGTTGCATTTTCTACTTCGACAGCAATACGGATAAATCCGTATTCGCGGAAATTATTGATATACCTTGAGCGGTAAGAAGATACCGGGATTTTAATTGTAATAGGTTTTGTAATATCTACATTATCGACTTTCTGGTTTACAGGAGTTCCTTTATTAACAGAAACTGTTGTATGCAGGTAAGCGTAAACCGCTTTTACTTTATATCCGGGAACAAGTTGGCTTAAGTTGAACGTTGTAACTACGTTGGTTGCTTCGGCTTTACTACTTAAATTACTGATTTCGAAGAAAGGTTTGACTTTGATATCGAATTCTTTTTTTCCGTTCAATGTGAAACGAATGGTATCCAGTTTTCCTTTTTCGTTTACCGGCCATTCTTCAAATAAGAACGGATATTGAGTATTCTTCATAATCATTTTATATTCTCCATCGAAAAGAAGGGCTTTAAAAGTTCCGTCATCGGCAACTCTGACGTTGATTGGAGCATATTTTCCGAAACCATCCTGATACAATTGGATAATTTCAGCTTCGGCCGGAGTTTCTGTATTTCCATTCCATGGCACCGGGTTTCCATTGTAAGATAATTTTCCTACGAATACTGTTGTAGGAGGATCATAGTTGTCTTTTTCGCAAGCCACAAACAGGAGACAGCAAGCCAGTAGCAATAATAAATATTTTGTATTCATGATTTTTACTATTATTGTTGATATGGGTTTTTAACTAATAATTTATTGTGGCTCAACCAATCGCTATTCAAGCTTGCATAATAGTTGCTCGGCATAAATTTGTATGGGTTGAACTTTTTAGGGGCAATAACTCTTCTGAAGATGAATTTACCATCGGATTCGTGTCCCGGACGATAGATCTTATATGGCCAAAGACCATGAGCTACAGCACTTGAAGTATTGGTACTACCATCAAATAGTTTGTCTGCTATGCGCCATCTCTTCAAGTCGTAATAACGATGATCTTCAAATGCCAGTTCGATTCTACGTTCGTGGCGAATTTGATCGATAGACGTCAAAGATGTCAGTTTGAAGCCTGCTCCGCCTGCTCTTTCTCTGATTTCATTGATATATTTGAGCGCATCATCTTTATATCCCAGTTCATAAGCGGCTTCTGCGGCATTTAACAAGATCTCGGCATAACGGAATCTTACCCATGCGATATCACTTTGACTCAGTACTTCTGAACCGGCTTTATTGTCAACATATTTTTTTAGCAGGAAACCGGAACGTGTACATGCGCCGGATACCGCGTGAGGACCATCTAATCCGGTCATATAAAGGCCATTGTACATTTTTTTGTCATTGTTGTCTGTCAAAAGGTCGTCCATATTATCAACTTTTTTGATATCATATCCGTTTCCGTTCCACACAGCCAGGCCAGCCCATAATTCTACCGGAGCTCCTTTGAATCTCATTCCCGGAGTTAATACCGTTCCGTAAAGGCGAGGTTCGCGACCAGCAAAGATGTCTTCAGGATTGTCATAAACAACATAATCATTTGTGAGTGTCGTTACGTCTGCGTTTCCATAAGATTCGTCACCACTTATTCTGGTAACGAAAGAAGCTGAAGAACCATCTGCTTTCTGAAAGCTTTCAACAAGGTTCAGAGTCGGATTAACAGCAGATCCGGAAGCTCTGTTTGTACTTTGTGATCTTGGAATTGTAGCACCTGTAAAACCATTTTTTACATTTTCGCCGTCATAGTCTTTCACGAAGATTACTTCAGGGTTTGAAGAATTCTTTTTAATTAAAACTTCATAGAAGTTTTCCGATTTATCGCTATTCCCGGTGTATAGGCGGTATAAGTTCATTGCCATCAGTTCTTTAGAAGCTTCTAATGATTTTTCGTAATACTCAGTGGTTTTACTTGCCGGAATACCGGTTTCTTCACCCGGCAGAGTTAATGTCAGGTCGGAGCGTGTAGGAGTATATTTTGCGATAGAAGCCGCATACAACATTGCTCTTGATTTAAGTGCTAAGGCTGCGCCTTTGGAAGCTCTGTTTTTTACAGCGCTGTTTCCGATTCTGGAATCCATCAGATCTTTGATTTCGTCCATTTCGGAAGCGATATAATCATAGATTTCCGTTTCTTTTGCACGAGGTTTTTGATAGATCTCAGGACTGCTTCCGGGAGTATATTCAAATGGTTCCGTAACCAAAGGAACTCCTCCCATGTTTTTTGCCAGGTCAAAATAGATATATGCTCTAAGGAAACGGGCCTCTCCTTCAAGATAATCTCTTTGTTCTTTCAGTATTTTACCACCGTATTTCTCAATATTTTGAAGAAAAAGGTTACATTCCCGGATCAAACCATAATCCCAGTAATTACGGTAACCTGATCCGTAGTCAGCACGGCTATCGTCGCCTCCGCCTTTCACTGACTCGTCCCAGTCGTTCATGGCGTCAGTACTGAATCCTTGTGTGTCGCGTATCCTGGAGTAGATATTCGATAATACGCTCGTTGCTCCGTCGGCTGAAGAAAAAGCATCTTCATCGGAGATAATCTCCCTGTTCTCGATCTCGAAAAAGTCATCACAAGATATGATCAGACCAGAGAACAAAATAAGAATTAGATATATGTTTATTCGTTTCATAATTCAAATTGTTTAATTAAAATATAATGTTTGCTCCGACGGTAAACACGCGGTGCTGTGGATAATCTAATCCGCTTCTTGCACCTTGTTCAGGATCCAGTCCTTTGTCTTTCAATCCGTCGAATGAAAGTAAGTTTGTTCCTTGTCCATAAATACGTACCTTTTTAATAAATACTTTGGATGTCCATCTGGCTGGAAGAGTATAACCGATTTCCAGGTTTTTCAAGCGTATATAATTGGTATTGGACATGAAGTAGGAATTCCACCGGCGGTAGCTACCTCCTTCTCTCCAGCTGTCCATTCTGATTGCAGGTCTGTCGCCTGATACCCATGGGCTGGTAGGGTCAAAGATGTCTTCATGATGCCAACGATCGTTCAACATATATTTTGGAGAGTTACCATTATTTTGAAACGGCCATTTTGCTTCCCAGTCGAATACGATAGTTTGCATACAGGCTCCGGCAAAGTCTGCTGCGAAATCGATGCCTTTCCATTTGAAACCCAGATTGATACCGTAACTCAAGTACGGCAGGCCTTCTCCATATCCAAGAGGTCTCTCATCATTACCATCAATACGTCCGTCGCCGTTAGTGTCTTCGTATATAAAGTCACCGGGTTGTACTGTACGGTTACCCTGATCGTCCATGATAATAGGATAGTTATCAATTTCTTCCTGGTTTTGGAATTGTCCGATCACTTTGGTCGCCCAGACATTGCTGCCTCCATAGACGTTAGCCCAACGGTCTTTTGTTGAATGGCGGTACTGATCTAAAGAGTTATTGAAGCTTTGTCCGTATGTTGTTCCGTTTTTTGCTCGCGCCAAAGTAGCGTTTACACCAAAATAATAATCAAAATCACCTGTTTTGTCAGACCATTTGATGAATCCGTCTGCCCCCATTGTACAGTCGGAATTCAGATTTTCAGGTGGAACTTTAATCCCTGTTTCGTCAGGGAGTATCAGATCCGAACGTCTTCCTGGTAATCCACTTCTGGACCGGTTGAAATAGTCTAACTCGACGTTCAAGCGGTTATTAAGAAATCCTAAGTCAACCCCTACGTTAAACATGTTAGATTTGATCCAGCTCATTCCTGTAGTCGGATAAGGGCGGGATTCAGACCCCTTGACAACGGTTCCGTCAATATTACGTGTAGGATCTGCCGATATGATTGATGTTCCTTTGTTGAAGTTGTAGCCACTTAAGTAAGCTAAATCCGGATATATGGACTTATCACCTTCTCTGTATGGTTCAAAATTATCGTCTCCCATTTCTCCGTAAGAAATCCGGAATTTTGCGTTATTGAGCCAGTTATTTACACTGCTGTTTCTAAAGAAATCTTCTTCAGAGATCCGGTAGCCAGCGGCAATAGACGGGAAGAATCCCCAGCGGTTCTCCGGTGCAAATTTATAAGAACCGTCATAACGTCCAGCAAATTCAACGAGATATTTACCTTTGAAATCGTAAGCAAATTTTCCAACAAAACCGGCATTTGCAGTTTCGTTGTAACTATCTTCAACATATGCGATAATTTCACGGTTATCCGTCAGAATAGGAAGGATATTGCTTTCTGTCGGATTTTGTCCGATACGTAAATTCCCCCGATTGCGTTTGTAGGTCTCAGCACCAAGTATTGCGGTGATATGATGCTTGTCATTGAATGTGTTATCATAGTTTATCTGTCCCTGGTATACATTTTCTTCTACGGTTTGATCCTGTTTTTGCATCCAGGAGTCTTTTTTGCGATATACAGCGACATATTGCTCATTTTCATAATCATAGTTGTACATGTCATAAGCTTTTTCAAAATTATTTCTTTTTGCAAAAGCATAATAATAGGAATATGAAAATTTGGCAGAAAGTCCCTTTATCGGAGATTGATACTCCAGTCCCCAGTTTCCTTGGAAAACCCGCCATGATTCTTCGTAAAATCCGGCAATTTCATTCGTCATAGTTCCCAGGTTTACGTTTTGATCGTAAGGAAGATATGTCGGATATTGGGGATTATCATTAACAAAAGGTCTGTAAGTCGGTAAGTTTCTCATCATACCGAAACGTGCATTCCAGTAGTCATCATCACCCGGAAGTCCCGGATTATCACGGGTTTCAATACGTCCGTTCATAGAGAAACTGGCTTTTAGAAACTTAGTAACCCAGGCATCTAAATTGGTTTGTATGTTGTTTCTGTTAAAGTTATAGTCTTTGAAGACAGCATCCTGGTCAATTCGGCTGATGTTGATATAATAGTTCATCTTATCGCTACCTCCTGAGGCATTTACGCTATAATAAGTCTGAGGAACATTATCCCTTGCGAAAGAAGTCCAGTCGTAACCTCTGTAGTCCTGTCCTGTTTGGGGATCATAATATCCTGTTCTCCATTTTTCGAGTTCAGCTTTAGCCAGATCTATATCAATAGTTTGCCCACTGTTGATCCGGCGTTCGTAATCGGCTCTGGTGAATTCGTAGGCATTACTCATTTCAGGAAAACGAGTCCAGGATTGCCACCCGTAATATCCGTTGAATCCGATTTCAGTTTTACCGGCTTTTCCTCGTTTGGTTTTCACCAAAACAACACCGTTTGCAGCCTTTACTCCATAAATAGCGGCAGCACCGTCTTTCAAAACTGAGATCGTCTCAATGTCGTTAACGTCAAGGTTGTTGAATTGTCCACTATCTTTAATAATTCCGTCGATAACGTAGAGCGGACTTCCTAGGTTACGAATCTGGATGTCTGTACTAGCACCAGGAGTACCTGTCGATTGACGGTTAGTGATACCAGCCATCTTTCCGACCATAGCTCCGGCTGTTGTTGTAGCTGTTGTCCGTTCCAGATCTTCAGCAGATACTGTTGCTATGGAGGATAATACGTTACCTCTGCGTTGTGTGCCGTATCCAACGACAACAACTTCTTCTAATTGTTTAGTATCTTCACTCATTACAATATCAATAGTATTTCTACTATTCAATTTAATGGTTTGAGTAAGATAACCTAAATACTCAACTTTTAAAGTGGCATTTGTTGATGTTTTCAAAGAGAACTGTCCGTTAATGTCTGTTGTTGTACCGATAGAAGTTCCATCCACAACTATAGTGACACCAGGAAGAGCTTCTCCTTTAGCGTCTTTTACAGTCCCAGTTATTCCTTCAACTTGTTGTTGGGCGACTGTTTCAGATTGTTCATCTGCAAAAGCATGAGAAAAGTATACCTGACCTGTTAGAAAGAAAGCTAACAGGAAAAGTAGTTTTCTAATACTTTTTCCATTGTTTTTAAAGTTAACCATAGATATAAATTTAATTAGTAAATAAAATGAATATGTTTCAGATTTATAATCTCCAAATTTTCAGACTGAAATTTTGAGAAAAAGAAGAGAGGTAATATTAGTAGAGTAAACGAACTGATATCTTTTCTTAGTCGGTGATATTTCATAAAATAGTTTTATGCTGCAATATTAGACATACTCTATCCATAAGAATATAAAAATTTTGTCAATAGCTTATAATTTTCACTCAAAAAGAGTTGAAAATTAATTTTTAACTTCTTCTATTTTCACTTCCAATATACCTGATGCTGATATTTTTTGAGAATTAATGTTTATTTTCAAGCGATCTGTTGTGATTTCCTTTGCAGGATGTACCATATTGAACTGATCTTTGAAAATAGAATAACTGTCTGTTACGTATAGTGGAAATTTTGTCCAATTGTTGCTTTCCAGATATTCAAGTTGCCAGGATGACGGAATTTGTACCCCTCCATTGTCGTCGTACCAGTATATTGAGATGCTTTGTATCTGTACCGGTTTTTCCAGGGTAAGTTCTATCCACTGAGATTCTCCTTTCTTAGGCCAGCTTGTCCAGCGAGGGATCGAAGTGTCATGTGAATTCGCAGGAATATTGTTATCAGCTATAGCTTCCGGATCATCTCCGGAATAGGTAAAAGAAGCTTTTACTTCTTTTATGTTTCCTTTTAACCGTATGGAAGATGCTCTTGCCAAACTATCGGATTCAGGGAACCAAACGATCATTGTGCTGTCTCCCCGGTTGTCCCAGGAGTAATAAGGAATTAATGTAAGAGAAACATCTTTATTCGGATCACTATCATTGGGGCCTACAATTTTTGCAGGAATGTTAATAAAATCTATACCCGACATTATTCCATTTTGAGATTGATGAATCGAGCCATTCCCCGGCATATTGTCCAGATACGCCGATTGTACTGGGAAAATGTTGTCTGCTGCTTCAGCACAATAGACCAAGGGTCCACGGGTGATGGTAACCCGTCCACGGTCGGCTTCCACCTTCTCAATGGCGCGATTATACCGGATTGGCATCGGCAGATACAACTCGATTTTATCATTATTACTCCATTTCCGACGTAGGGAGACGTAACCGTTTTTAACCGGGGCTTTTAGTTTCTTACCATTTACCCGTATTTCCCATTTTTCCGGAGAGTTATTATTATATTGGTATAATTTACCGGGAACAAATTGATCTCCTGTCCAGGTCGGGATCCGGAATTTCATTGTAAATTCACTTTTGTCTTGTCCGGGATATACCTGAAATTTGATTTTTTCATCAAAAGGGTAATCGGTTGTCTGGACAATTTTTGTTTTTCCTGTTGCTAATGGGATTTCCACTGTACTACTTGCATAGAAAGAGCAATAAATTTCATTGCTGGTATGAGCGTAGATCAAGCCTGGAACCTGAGGTATTAATCTTGCAATGTTCGATGGGCAACAAGCAGTCCCGAACCAAGGGGAGCGTCCTCTTCGTCCATGATTGAAAGGCGTTTTTCCATCGGCTTCTAACGGGTTGACATAGAAAAATTTATTTCCTTCGAGATTAACACCGGCCAAGACATTATTAAATAATGCCACTTCAGCTACGTCCATGTATTTACCGTCTTTCTCCAGCAGGAACATCCGGTGATTAAAGAATACATTTCCAACAGCCGCACAAGTTTCATTGTAAGCGTCTTTATTCGGCAACACGTATTCCGGACCAAATCCTTCGATACCGTGAATTGCTCCTAGTCCTCCGGTAATATGCATCCTGGTGTCGACAATATTTTCCCAAATACTATCCAGAGCCGGGCGAAGGCTTGTATCGTTGGTCAATGCACTTACATCAGCCATTCCGGAATATAGATAAGTTGCCCTTACGGAATGCCCTACAGCTTTAGTCTGCTCTCTGACGGGTAAATGTTGTTGAGCATATTCAGGCGCCATTACGCCATCTCCCTTTGGTTTATAGGAGACACCTCTGATATCGATAAAACGTTTTGCCAGATCGAGATACAGGGAATCACCGGTAACCCGGTAGAGTTTTACAAGGGCTAATTCGATTTCTTCGTGTCCGGGAGCCTGGTTGACCGGTTTACCATCATTATAAGCCGGATCTCCTTCAAAAAAGACATGGAAAATATGATTGGCGTTTTTGGTTGCAACTTTCAGCCATTTATCTTTACCTGTGGCCTGAAAATATGCCACAGCGCCTTCGTACATGTGCCCCATGTTGTATAATTCATGGCTGTGTACGACCCAGGAATAAGGTTTGTCTCCCATTCCTCCGCCTCCCCACTGTTCTGCGTCTTTCGAAACGCCAGCTATATGAGATTCATAATGGTATCCGTCCCCTTGTTGTGCGGCGGCAATGATATCAATAATCTCATCCATCTGGCGTTCCAGGGCTGTATCTTTTTCCAGAGTAAGAAGATAAGCAGCCCCTTCCATCACCTTATAAAGGTCGGAAGCAATAAACCGGTGAGGGAAAGGGAGTTCTCCTTTAATGCCTTTTAGATAATCGGCCGTTTTTTTAAGATTTTCTACGGCCGGGCGTGCCTTGTCCAATGCAAAGGGAACTAATATTTGTTTTTGCACTTTTAACCGTGGAAGCCAGAAGTTGTCCTGTAATGTCACTTCCTGAAACGGTATCGGAACTAATGTTTCATTACTGACCGGAGGGTTGGTATCCGTATCAGAACAAGAAGTTATCATCAAAGTAAGGATAGAGACTAATAATAAGTTTATATAGCTAAGTACTAAATTTTTCATTGATGTAAATATTCCAGGGTTATAATTATAGTTTCAACATTTTTTCTTCCAGTATTTTGATGAAATAGCCGCCTACTACCGATCTGGCCTGGAAACCGCGTTGATTAGGTTTATTTGTCCAGTACCAGTCTGTCATCGGAACTCTGTCTACTGTTTCGTTCATGAATTTGTGAATAGGAGAAATGAATTTCCGGAATGTCTCCATATCATTTGCCATTGTTGCGGTCCAGATGATCCAATCGGCTTTGGTATATGCTTCGCGGTTATCCAGAGGTATACCGTAGGTATTTTGTTTTGTCAGGTAGAATGGGATTTCTTTTTCTGCTATAGATGCCGGGAAAATATCCATCTTCATCAGTTTGTTCCATATCAGATTGTATTTCTGGCTCCAGGTGCCTGCCTGGTCGAATGTCAGGCGATAGTGATCTCCGTCATCAGCCATTTTCAACCATTCCTGAGCCATATTTTTTGCCAGGGTGGTATATTTGTCGGCAACCTCTGTTTTACCTAGCATTCCGGCTAATTTTCCATATGAAGCAATACCTAAGATCGCTTTAACAGAAAGATTTGTATTATGAGCAAAGTGTCCTGCGAAATCGTCGGTACACAATTGGTTCTCCGGATCCAGTCCGTTTGCTGCCAGGTAATCGGTCCAGATAGTGAGTACATCCCAATGTTTAGCTGCATAATCGGCATTTCCTTCTATAGTAGCAATTGCAGCAGTGATGATCAGCATATTTCCGCTTTCTTCAACCGGCATATCCCCGCCGTAAGTTTGCCCGTTAGCAAGAGGATAAGTCCCTACGTCATGTGCGGCGAAAGGCTTAGTCCATTTACCGCTTTCACTGTAATAGAATATATGGTTAAGTAATCCTTTTGCCAGTTCAGTATTATATAAAAGGAATAGAGGTGCGGAAGGGTAGGTGATATCGACTGTTCCGATAGAACCGTTGCTGAAATTTTCTTTAGACAAAAATAATATATCTCCATTTGGTGATTTAACCAGTTTATGTGCATGTATGGCTTGTCTGTAAGCCAGGGCACAAAGGTCGGCATATTCTTTTCCTCCTACCCGTGATGCGTCGGACATCATTTTATAATCAAAGTTGTCACAGGCTTTAATCAGCTTGTTGTAGTCCTGATTCGCTTCTGAGAATGCTTTGAAAATATCGATCTTACCATCAGTATTCCAATATGGACGTAAGTTATCTCCGAAGTATTGGATTGAATAGATATCATCATACCCGATAAGGATCTTTCCTGAGGTGCTTTTATTTACCAGGCCTAATGATCGGGCAATTCCTAAATTATTATGGGCCGGTGATTTAGCTACGGAGTCGGATTGTATTTTCCCATTTTTACCGAAACTTTCACGTAAACTGTATCCGTCGCCTGTAGCACAGGTTGAGTTTGTTTTTTCCGCACACAGGTAAAAATATCCCCAGTCTATACGTACGTCGTCTCCTTTTCTGCATAAAATCAACTGATCGACACTTCCTGTTTTAAGGAACATTAAACCGTCTTTTTCAATGACCTCAGACTGAGTCGCTTGATATGGTTTATTGATCGCCCAGTTTGGAGCTGCTTCAAAATACATTTCCACGTCATGTGATTTGGAATCATTTGCATTTACTTTATATGAGATATAGTTGACCGGACGTGAAATCAGATTCAGGTTATCCGGCAGTAAAGGAGCCGTAAATGTAAGTTCCAGATCGACCGGACCGCAGGTAAATGTATATCTTGTTTGAGTCGGTTGTACGTCGACTGATTTTTGTTCGGCAGTCTGGTCCATATAATGCTTTACAGGAGCTTCCACACTCAGTCCGAAATCAACCAGAGCGCCGTTTGTACGGTTAAGGCAATGTGCTGCCAGTATATTTTTTCCTTTTTTCAGGGTCTTTACCGCTTCTTCAGGTAATTGGACAGTTATATTCTTTTTCCATGAGTAACCGGTATTGACCACTTCAATTCCATTGACCGATAATTCGAAATCATCGTCATGAGAATATTCCAGGAAGACTTTTTTCCCGGCAAGGTCTTCGCTCAGTTCGATTTCTCTGCGTATCCAGATATTGCTGTTTTCTTTGTCCCAGAGAGTATTGACAACTCGTTTGGGTTGTTGAGACGGAATCGGGGTTGAAAGACGGCAGACTTCCAAGGTATTTAAAATCATTTCATCAGCGGAACCAAATCCTCCCTGGGCTGTTTGCCATTGGGAATCATTAAAATCCGGTTCTTCCCATCCCGCAGTCGGTTTTGAAAGCGTATATTTTGCATTCCATTCCCCCTGTTCTGCTGTTTGTGCGATGACGACAGGAGGGATGATCTCTTCTCCCATAAAACGATAAATATGTCCGTCAACCCGGATAGCTCCTATCAAAGGAAAGCTTTCACCTGTCCAGTGTTTTGTCGAACTTTCATACAGTTTGTCGGAAAATGACCATGCCGATGTATAAGGGTCTATACTGACAAGAGGGTAAGCCGGAGCCCTGAGATCGTTATTGATGACTTTAATTTCTGAAGATTTGTTGTTACAGGCAACAAGTAAAAAACAAATTGAAATAAGGACTAAAATATTTTTCATGGTAGTATTTTTATTTTGCAAGATTACGATAATATCTGTAATCTGACTGTCATTATTTTGTCAAAGACTTTTAAAATTCATTCAATATTGGTTTTTGATTTTTTTTATATTGCAATAACCTTCTATTTTTTTTACCTTTGCTGTAATCCATAATATAACATTTATGAAACGTTTTATCATCTTAATAGTAGGAGCTGTGTTTGTTGGCTGTTCAACAAAAAAGGACTCACCTTCCGAAGAAAATATTTGTTTCCCCGAAGTGAATCAGGTTAAAATCAATGACTCGTTTTGGAGCCCTAAACTTACGTTGTGGAGTACGGTTACTGTAACAGACGTCCTGGATAAATTTGAAGGAAAACAGACTCATAATGCCGGGTGTCCGGAAGAACATGACGCTTTTCACAATTTTGATTTGGTCGCTCGTGGAGAAAGAGGAATCGGGAAACATGCCGGTTTTCCCTGGTTTGATGGTTTGGTTTATGAAACGATCCGGGGTATTGCTGATTTCTTAGCTGCTACACCGGATAAAAAGTTAGAAGAACGTGTTGATGGTTATATTGACCGGATTTATACAGCTCAACAATCGGATACAACAGGATATCTGGATACTTATACTCAACTGGTAGAACCTGATCATCAATGGGGTGAACATGGTGGATTTCTACGTTGGCAACACGACGTTTACAATGCGGGAATGTTGGTCGAAGCCGGAGTTCATTATTATAAAGCTACAGGAAAAACTAAATTATTGGAAATAGCTACCCGGTTTTCTAACTATATGTGCGGATATATGGGTTCCGAGCCTAAGAAGAATATGGTTCCCTCACATTCAGGGCCGGAAGAGGCTATGATGAAACTGTACTGGTTGTATAAAGACAATCCGGATCTGAAGAAAAAAATGAATGTTCCGGTAGATGAAGATGCTTATTATGGATTAGTACAATATTGGGTCGAGAACCGGGGTAATCATTGCGGTTACCCCCTGTGGTTGGCCTGGGGAAATCAAGATGCCGAAAAATGGATCAGGGAAGAAAAGTATATAAATCCTAAATTTGGCCCTCATTCCCGTCCTTCCTGGGGCGATTATGCTCAGGATTCAATTTCCGTATTCAAACAGAAAACAATTGAAGGACATGCCGTTAGAGCAACCTTATTGGCAACCGGGATCGCAACAATAGCACTGGAGAATCGTTCAAAACCATATATTGAAACCGCTTGTAATTTATGGGATAATATGGCAGGAAAGCGCATGTTTATTACCGGTGGAGTAGGAGCTATTCATCACGATGAAAAGTTTGGTCCGGATTATTTCCTCCCAACGGATGCTTATCTGGAGACATGTGCCGCTGTAGGTGCCGGATTTTTCAGTCAACGGATGAATCAACTGACCGGAAATGGTAAATATATGGACGAACTGGAACGGATTTTATACAACAGTGTACTTACCGGAATTTCTCTTTCAGGAGATCATTATACTTACCAGAATCCGTTGAATTCCGATAAACACAGTCGTTGGGAATGGCATGAGTGTCCTTGTTGTCCGCCGATGTTCTTGAAAATAGTGTCGGCATTGCCTGGCTATATTTATGCATATCAGAAAGATACCGTTTATGTCAATCTTTTTATAGGAAGTGAAACCCGCATAAAAGTAGGCAAAAACAATATTGTAGGATTAAAACAAGAGACCCGTTATCCGTGGAGTGGAACCGTTTCATTGACAGTAGAGCCTGAAAAGGAAGGCCAATTTTCAATGAAAATTCGTATTCCGGGATGGGCGATCGGAAAAGAAAACCCATATGGTCTTTATAACTCAGACTTGTCATCTTCCGTGCAGTTGAAAGTAAATGATATCCCTATAGAAATACAGATTGAGAATGGATATGCCCGAATAAACAGGATATGGAAAAAAGGCGATAAAATAGACTTGTCATTACCAACTCAACCCCGGATTATTCATGCGAATGATTTAATTACTGATTTGAAGGGCAAAGTAGCGATAGCTTCCGGACCGGTTATTTATTGTCTGGAAAGTTTTGATAATTCTGATTTACAACAACTTAAACTGGATGTTACTGCTCCTCTTGAATCAACGTATCAGGAGAAAGAACTGAATGGTGTAAATATTATTCTTGGAAAAGCTATTGATAATAACTCGAAAGAGGTGATTGTGACTGCGATTCCTTATTATGCCGTAGGCAACAGGCAACAAGGAGTGGGATATAAGGTCTGGATTTCTCAAAAATAATAATTTTTAGGAAATAAATGGTTATCTTTGTAATAAACTCTTCGTGGAAGTCTCCGGATCTAACATAATTTTATGAGATACAAATTTATATTTCTTTGTCTTTTAACTCTGTCATCCTTTTTTACGGTTTCGGCAAGGAATTATTATTTCCGTCACTATACCAATGAGGATGGATTGTCACATAATACAGTATATTGTAGTTTGCAGGATCAGCGGGGATTCTTATGGTTTGGAACTAAAGACGGCTTGAATCGTTTCGACGGACATACTTTCAAATCATACAGGCATGAACCGGAAAATAAGAAAAGTATCAGGTCAAACTATATCACGGCACTGCATGAGGATCCTGACGGGTTGATCTGGATCGGAACAAATAAAGGTCTGAACTACTATAATCCCCAAACAGATGATTTTGGAGATTTGGATGATTTGTTCCTTTATGAAGGTGAGTTCGGTGATATAAAGACTGATTTTCAGAATAATATCTGGTTTCAGTGTTTTGACGGCCTTTATAAATACGATAAAAAAAAGAATAAGGTCAAATATTATCCCTCTCAGATTTATTTTACTCCGAATCGCATTTGTATCAGTTCTGCCGGTGATCCATGGTTTATATCCGGAGACAGAGCTCTTTTCAAGTATGATCATAGGAACGATACATTTACACGGCATGAGATATTAACATCCCAGGAAAAGAAATTATTTTCGGATTTATTAGTGATCGTCGATGCTAAAGAACATGGTTTGCTGATAGGTACGGAATCCCTTGGATTGAGACGATTTGACCCGAATACGGGAACAACAGAGACTTTCTTGAAACAGGATGCTTTCGGTAAACCTATCAGGACCAGAGTAATATTACCATTCTCTGATGATGAATTTTTTGTCGGTACGGAATCCGGATTATATCTCCTGAATATTAAAACAGGAAAGACCCTGAATTTCAGGAAAAGTCTGAATAACCCGTATGCGATAGGAGACAATGCGATTTATACCCTGACAAAAGATGCGGAAGGGGGAGTCTGGATCGGAACATATTTCCAGGGTCTGAGTTATTTGCCCAATGAATATGCTTCATTTGAGAAATTCTTTGATCAGGGTGTTGCAAACGGAATAAAAGGAAATGCGATTCGTGAGATTACCGGTGACAAGTATGGAAATATCTGGATTGGAACAGAAGACGCAGGACTGAATAAATATGATCCTTCGACAGGACTATTTTGCCATTTCGAACCGGATATGGGCTCTATTTCCGGTCAGAACCTGCATGGATTAATGGTTGACGGGGATTCTTTGTGGATTGGTTATTATGACAGAGGAGCTGATGTGATTGATATTAAGAGCAACCGGAAGATCATGCATTTTGAAGCGGGATATGCTCCTAATGATTTGAAAACCAATTTTGTAATTACGGTTTATAAAACAGAAGACGGTCGGATTTTGTTAGGAACAATATCCGGAGTGTACCAATATCTTCCTGAAACAAAAAATTTTAAATATATTGATGGCTTTGCCTCGTATTCTTTTGCATATTGTTTCTACGAAGATCATAAAAATACAATTTGGGTTGCAACCCTGAATAATGGACTGTTTTATATAACACAGGATGGTGTTTCCGGATATTTTAAGCATGATGAAAAAAATCCGGCATCCATATCTTCCAATGCGGTAAGTAATGTATTTGAAGATAGTAAGAACCGGCTCTGGGTTTCTACGAGAGGAAATGGATTTTGCTTATATAATCCGGAAAAAAAGGACTTTACCAGATTTACCACTAAAGATGGTCTGCCAAGTAATTTTATCTATAAAATTCTCGAAGATGCCCGTGGAAATCTCTGGATAACTACCTCCAACGGATTGATCCGGTTTAATCCCGAAACCTGCGAAATGAGACGGTATTCCACTGCTAGTGGACTGACAAATAACCAGTTCAACTACAACTCCGGATATAAGGATAAATTGGGGAAAATGTACTTCGGAACAATTAATGGAATGATTTCTTTTGTCCCGGAAAATATCAGGGAAAGTAACTTTAATCCTCCTGTTTATATTACCGGTTTTCAGGTGTTTAACGAAGAATTGTGTCTGAAAGATAAGGCGGGGAATAGTGAATCGGTTTTATTTGCTGATGAAGTAATACTTCCATACGATAAATCGACATTTAGTATTGATTTTGCCGCACTTAGTTATACATCACCGGATATGAATGAATACATGTATAAACTGGATGGTGTTGATAAACAGTGGACGCATTTAAAATCTTATCGTAAGGCCTATTATACAAATCTTAATCCGGGAGAATATACTTTTCGCTTAAAGGCAAGTAATGGTGACGGAGAATGGATGGATAAGGAAACCACATTACTGATTGTGATTAATCCTCCGTTCTGGCAAACGGGTTGGGCATATTTATGTTATGTTATTTTTGTAGGAATAGTTGTTTTTACAATCATTCGTTTTTATACTCAGCGACTTAAGCTTCGTAACCAGATGAAGCTAGATAAAATGGAAGATCTGAAGCAACAGGAGCTTTTACGAGCGAAAATTGATTTTTTCACTCAGATAGCGCATGAAATCAGGACTCCGCTTACGCTAATCAAAGGACCGCTCGACAGGATCATCAAATCCGAAAAAGATACAGATTCCAATAAAGACAATCTGGCAATCATGCAAAAAAACACTAACCGCTTGCTCGATCTGACTAATCAGTTACTTGATTTCAGAAAAGCGGAAATTGAAGGAATGAAGCTGAACTTTACTCCAGTCGATATTGTTGAACTTCTTCGAGAGACATATATCAGGTTTACGCCTATTGCAAAGGAAAAAAAGCTGATATTTGAATTAAAGCTTGATATAGAGCAGTTTGATGCAGTTGTTGATAAAGAGGCCGTCACTAAGATCCTGAGTAATTTATTTACAAATGCTCTTAAATTCACAAAAAGTGAGATAGTCGTCCTTCTGGATACTACAAAAAGTGCATCTCTGGAAATCCGTGTGGAAAGTGATGGCGAAGTGATTCCTTTAGAGTTGAAAGAGAAGATTTTTGAGATGTTTTTTCAGAATAAGGACAACACATACGAAGGCACTCCAAAAGGGACTGGAATCGGATTGTATCTAGGACGCCTATTGGCCGAGTTACATAATGGCAGGCTCTATCTTGATACTAAAAAACGGACGGTAAATTCATTTGTTTTGCAATTACCTAAAGAGCAGGATATCTGTATGGAAATAAAGTCTGAAAAACAGGCTCCTGAGATGGAAGATCCTGAAAAACAACAATCTCCTGAAGGTGTAGTGCGGGATATAAAACAAGATATAAAACCAGTTATATTATTAGTGGAAGATGAAAAAGAAATGCTTGATTATGTCTCTTCTGAATTATCCGGACATTATAAGGTAATAAAAACTTCAAATGGAAAAGAAGCCCTAAATATCATGGATAGCACAGTTGTAAACATGATTATATCTGATATCGGCATGCCGGCAATGGATGGTATGGAACTTTGTAAAGTTGTAAAATCAAACGTTAATTATAGTCATATCCCATTTGTTCTGTTGACAGCACGACAGAATATTCAAAGTCAGATTGAAGGTTTAGAGACTGGAGCGGATGCCTATATCAGCAAACCGTTTTCGACAGAACATTTATTGGCTCAAATATCTAATTTGTTGACAAGCAGAGAAAAACTGTTGAAGACATTTGCCCAATCTCCATTAGTGTATTCCGGTTCGATTGCTTCTACAAAAGCAGATGAAGAATTCCTGAAAATGTTGAATGATATTATTCTGGAAAAACTATCGGATCCGAACTTGAGTGTGGAGTATCTGGCGGTTCAGGCCGGTATAAGTACCTCTAGCCTATACCGGAAGATGAAAGGGATATGCGATATGAACCCAAATGAATTTATCCGGATCATACGCTTGAAAAAAGCTGCGGAATTATTGCTTGAGAGCGGAATGTCAGTGAAAGAAGTCGCTTATCTGACCGGATTTTCGGCGCCGTCGTATTTTTCATTGAGTTTCCAGAAACAGTTTGGAATGAAACCTTCTGAGTTTGTAAAACAAAAACAGCAGAAGTAATTTTGTTTGGAACAATAATTGTGTACTTTTGTAGAAAATATAACACAATACCATTACATTTTCATGAGTTTGTTTCAACAACAATTTGAAAAAATCCGAAAATTGGTTGATTATGAGGAGTTTACTCTGTTAACCAAACGGGTTATAGATCTGTCTTTAGATACCGGCAATATCGTTTTTTACAGGAAAACGGTTGATTTTCTGGAATGGATGGATGGTAATCCGGACAAGGAAGATAAAAAAGTCAAGTTTTCGTCTTTATTAAATGAACTTTACCTGGAATTAAACAACAAACCGGAAATTTCGAATCAGGATTCGGCCTTGTTGTCGGTTTATAATCTGATTCGTACATACAAGAAGTCTTCTTTTGCTCTTGGACCTATCAGTTTTGAAATCAAACAACGGCAAATTATAGGTCTTGTTGGTGAGAATGGCAACGGAAAGACCACTTTATTACGATCTTTATGTGGTGAGCTGGAGCCAACCGGAGGAAAACTTGATTATTCCTTCCCATATGAAGATGAATATGATTTGCGATCAAAGCTGATCTATATTCCTCAGCGTACCCCGTCCTGGCATGGGTCCCTACTTACTAATCTGCGTTTTACAGCATCTTCATACGGAATTTATGGAGAGGAAAACCTGTTGATAGTAGAATTGATCATTGCAAGAATGGGTTTGCGCAAATTTCGCACTTACTATTGGAAAGACCTTTCTTCAGGATACAAAATGAGGTTTGAACTGGCCCGGGCTTTGCTACGTCGGCCTAAATTGCTCCTGATCGACGAACCTCTTGCCAATCTCGATATCCTGGCGCAGCAAATTGTTTTGGACGATTTCCGGGACATCGCATCTTCCACTTTCCGTCCGTTAGGTATTATTCTTAGTTCCCAGCAATTGTATGAGGTTGAAAAAGCCTCCGACTCCGTTTTATTTTTGAAAAACGGAACATTCCGTAACCTGGCTCAGGATACGGATGTGACTTTTGTGGAAGTCCCTAAATTCATCGTGGAATTTGAATCTTCCTGGAATCAGGACCAACTTCGTATGGTGTTGGAATCGCTTGAACTGGAAAAATTACAGATCAATGGAGGAACTTATGTCGCTAGTTTCCCGGATACCATTCTACAGGAAGATTTTTTGAAAATTATCCTGGAGAAAAAAATACCGGTTACTTATTTCCGGAATATTTCTAATTCCACACGTCGATTTTTCCTTTCTTAAAATTGTAATCTTATGCTAAAGAATATACAAAAATATTTGCTGATCCATCATCCTTTGATTTGGAATGTACGGTTTATCCCGATGCTTGCGATACTAATAGTGCTCCATTTAATATTTTTTGCTGTCGGTTATGCGGTGACAAATACTTCATTCTCCAAAATATTTGGATATGGAGATGAATTGCCGCTATTATATTTTGTGAGTATATTGATCGATGTCTTATTGTTAGTCGGTTGGCTCGTGTTTTATAACAGGAATAATGGGTTTAAATCATTCTATCCCCGGAAAACAGCCCAATTATACCTGGAGTGGGTGATGGTATTTATAATTGTAGCAGGAATGGCATTGGTGCCTGTATCGCTAACCTGTGGTCATTTAACTAAATGGAAATCAGTTGCTTCCCTCCAAGAAGCCAAAGAAGCGGAATCTTTGTTGGAAAAAGTCAATTTGTTAATTGCCCGCGACTCAGAGCAATATAAATATAATTCGGAATACCAGAAGCCTGTTCCGATTCCTGAAGGAATGGAATTTCAGGGGGATACACTTAGTCGTAGTTTATACTCCTTTGATTATGACTGGAGTAATAATAAAATGCATGTGGAAGGATATATTGGAGCATCTTTTCTTTTTTACAGAGAATATTATTATAGCCATTATACCAGGAAAGACCTGGAAGTCATAGATTCTCCGGAAAAAAGGCGGTTCCTGAATGAAGAGTCTGTAAAAGAAATGCTCCGGAATAGTAAACGGGATAGTATTTTTGCTATTATGACCGAATTTGAAAAACTCAGGATAAAACATCATCTTCTATCTGATATTTCTCCTGAAAAGTGGTTGGACAGGATATATAATCCTCCGTTTTTTCCGGTGGACGGATCTACTGCCATTATGAATAGGGAAGACGATGCTGATCAATATACCTCGATCTGGTTTGATGGAATAGCTTCTGAGGAGCAGGTAGTTGACCCTCAGGTGCATACATCCGAAGTACTACCTTACTTACCATATAGGAACCTGGAATCCGGTTACAATCAGGTGCTGAGGTGTTATGATTTTGGAGAGACTTTTCGCACGATAATCCTGATATCCTTATGTGCTGCGATTTTTGTATCATGTTTGATCTTTTCTTTTAGGTTTTCGAAAGGAAAATTTTGGTTGATAAGCTTTATTGCAACAGGAATATTGATTTTTATTACAATTTTGCTGGCGGTCACTTTCCACGAATTTCTTGATTGGAATTCGGAGATGGTTGTTTTATTTATACTTTCGGTATGGATTGCTTTATTTGTTATCCTGTTGACAAAAGTTATTCTGAAAGTGAACTCAAAATCACATAAAGGCAGGTCTGAGACATATCTTAATTTATTGGTCTGGATGGCTCCATGTATTATTCCTCTGTCTTTTTTCTTTTATCTTGTCTGTGTAGATTTATCCGACAGATCGTATTACCATAAAGACGACGAGATAGTAGCAATGTTTTGGATTAATATTCCGGTAGTTATCCTTGGAATGTGGTTTTTCGCTGTGTTAATCCGCAAGTGGAAGAGCCTCGGCGATCAATAAAATGAATAATGAAAAATGAATAATAAAGCTTCGTGAGTAAGCTTTATTATTCATTATTCATTTTTCATTTCACTGGAAATCCGTTTGTCATTTTTACCGGTTTGATTGTTCCGTCCGGATTGAATTCCAGGCGATCAACACAGGTAACACGATTATCACGAGTGACATTTGTCAAAGGTTTACGGTGGTAAACAATATAATATTCGTCTTTTCCTGGCACCTTTATTACAGAATTGTGCCCTGCTCCGGTAGCAATTTCAGAATCTTGTTGTAAAATCTTTTCGATCCGTTTGAAAGGACCGAATGGTGAATCTGCAATGGCATAAGCTACGCTGTAATTAGGGCCTCCCCAGCCGCCTTCTGACCACATGAAGTAGTACTTGCCGTTTCTTTTTAACATGAAAGGACCTTCTACATAATTTTCAGGAGTTATTTCCTTGTACATTTCTCCGTCGTCGAAAGGAACGATACTCAACAGGTCCGGACTTAGCTTGACCATATTACAATGTCTCCAGCCACCATAGTACATGTAATAATTGCCATCATCATCTTTGAAAACAAACTGGTCGATCGGTTGTGCGCCATTGTGGAATTTATCAATTAAAGGTTTACCCAAAGCATCTTTGAACGGGCCTTCCGGTTTATCGGAGACAGCAACTCCAATTCCACCGTATTGTTGATCATTCTGAATATCATTGGCCCCGAAAAAAAGATAATATTTTCCGTTAGCCTGAATGATGGAAGGAGCCCAAAGAGCCATTTTAAACCAACTGATATTTTCCTGAGAGAGAACTTTGGGATGTTTCGTCCAGGTAACCAGATCTTTGGATGAATAGGCATCCATATAAGTCTGATCTTCGTACTTTGCCGATGTAGTCGGGTAGATCCAGTATTCATCACCAATTACAATTCCTTCAGGGTCAGCATACCAACCTTCGAATACCGGATTAGTCGTCGTTTTTTGTGCAAAAACACTCAGGCCTGTGAAAATGATGCAGACCGATAAAAATATTTTCTTGAAATTCATTTAAATAAGAATATTTAATTATTTAAGACTTACTGAATTGAGTTGTGTTTATAATTGCAAAGGTAAAAATAATTTGCAGTTAACCGCTATCTTCCTACAATGGGAAATTCAGAGATTCTCAAAGTTGTACACCCATAAGGAATAAGAGTGATTTCTTCCATGGGTATAGAATTCCAATTGAATCCATACATGATCGAAAACGGTTGTGGACCAGCCATTCCATTATACAACTGCCAGCTTTTTATCTTTTTTGCGTTGACTTTTATCCGGATCGGAGCATTTTGAATATTCCAGGGGTAAAGTGATTTTTGTTTCCCGGTATTGATGTCTACTCTAAATGCTTCCTGCATTTTTTTACGGTCGAAATCAACGATACCATAGTTCCATTCGGATTGCGGAAGGACTTCAAAATAATGCTCTCCGAAATGTTGCTTGTCATTTGGAACATCTTTTTTATTCCATTGTTCTTTTATTTCCAAAGCATAGACCAACGGTCCCCGCTCAATAGCAATCGAATTTTCGTACCATCTGCTGGTAGTTACTTCCATTGGTAATTGAAGTTCGACTTTATCTCCGTTATGCCATGTACGGTTGATAATTGCAACTTTCCCGCCTTCAGCCACCTGTTCCGCTTTTCCGTTTACAACTATATTTGCTTTCTTACACCATCCCGGAATCCGGAGATGAAGCGGAAAATCTACCTGTTTTACTTTTTTATCCCGGATTATCAGAGTGAATAGTATCAGATCATCCATCGGATAAAGTGTTTCTTCTGTGATAGTTACCTGGCAGTTATTTCCGACTTTGGCAGTTATTTCGGAAGGAGAGAATGCCAAAGCTGCCAAACCATTGTCAGGTGTGGCATACCACAGGTTTTGTGTGAACTTGGGCCATCCTTGGTGCATATTTGAGGTACAACACGGATATCCCGTCAGTAATCCGAAAAGGATATCGGTTCCATCATGATTACAATCGAAGTTGTGGTCATGCCAGGAACACATTACCTGATTGGCCTGCTGGTAATATTGGTGTGTCATGAAATCATCGGAAATTTGTGTAGGTAAGGCATTGAAAGCAATCCGCTCCAGATGATCCGCATAATCCGTGTCTCCTGTGATTTCCATCATTTTTTCAAGGGAAAACATGAGTTCTACGGCAGAACATAATTCTGAACCCTGGGTTGGATTATTTCCATGTAAAGCTTCGTCACCACCATACATTCCCTGAGGTTGACCATTGAATTTTTTGATATCGGCAAGACCCTTCTTTACAGCTTCCAGGTATTTCTTATCATGGTTCTGTTGGTAATAAATAACAGGTTCTTTCAATCCCTGAGCTAGATTGACACAGTGTATCGAACCCAAACGACTCATGTCGCTACTTTCCGTGAACATTTTTGTAAAGTCATGTCCTTGCTTGTGAAGTAACTCTCCTAATTCAAGCAGAAACTTGTCTCCTGTGAGGTTATAAAGCCAATGCACCGCCTGCAGATTGTCACAAACCCGGTAATTGGCCCAGAAAGTCCAGTGCCCCAGAGGTTTCTCCGGAAGCGTTTTTAATTGATATTGAAAATAGTTGGTCATAAAGGAAATGACCCGTTGATCTTGTGTCGCAGAATAATATTGTTGCAGTATCTTGAGAACTACCATACGTGGCCACCAGTCGGCAGAATTATTACGTTGAACTCCCGGTTCGTGTGGATAATCTTTAGCCGGACCAAAAAAACCGTCTTCACGTTGACTTTGCAAAGCCCATTCAATCCATGGCTGAACTTTCTTTTTCAGATCGTTGTCGTCCAGTATATATGCAAGGGGAAGTAATCCGTCTATCCAGTAAGGGCCTCTTTCCCACTGGTCGCCATCGCCCCCTAGCCAACCATTACGCGGCCCCATGACCAAAGGATATAACTCATCCATTTTTCCGGTAGAACCGGTTTGTTGGGTTTTCAACATTTCCAGAAGCCATCCTCTTGCTTTAATCGAGCCTAAAGGCAACTCCATATAAGGTTTTTGAACTAATGGATACCGATTGTTAGGATAACTCTGATTTGTGTTTTTTTCGGCAGCATTAGCGGTAAAAAGACTAAAACATAGAGTTAAAATAAACAGATAATGTTTTTTCGGGTTCATGATATGATATTTAGATTTATTGCTACAAGTTTAGCAACTTTTACCCGGATAATCTGTAAATATCTTGTCAAAAAGGATCACTTTTCGTTCACCGGATATCATGTCAAAAGTTAATATACTTTTTTTATTGTCTTTTTTATGATTTTTCCATCTTCTGTTTTTAAAGATACGTCATATAATCCCGGTTTCAACATGGAAACATCTATCTGAAGTATCCCGGATAAAAAATTATGAATTTTATGTTCCGACATTATATTTGCCTCCATATCACTGATGACAACAAGAATATTTTGTCTCTTATTTAATATGATATCCAGACCTAATAAGCTTTTTGTGGAATGTGAAGTTACGTAATACGTATCCGCAATGGAGTATTGGGTCTCTACTCTTTTTCCTACTTTGAAAGCGTGATGTATGAAGGTGCCGAAATCGGAATTAAAATCCTGAATGATGTTTCCTTTGTTATTCAATAAGCGTATGTATCCATACCCGGCCCGTGGATTGGCCCAGTAGTATAAACCATTATCACTTTTATCATTGACTAAAAATTCGTAGTAGCCTTCCGGAAGGGAGATTGTATCGTTGTATAACGTTTCCTGTTTCAACGAATCGGCCGGAGTGCGTTGAAAAACAATATTCCCCTGAGAATCCTTTATCTGCCATCCGGTATCGTCGGTTATATTGTTTGTCAGAAAAGATACGATCAGAGAATCTCCGTAAACAGGAAGTTTTTTAGCAATAGAAACCCTTGTATTGTCATATGGATATTCATCTTTTTTCTTATTTGGATTGAATATTTTGACTTCGAAATCCTCTTGTTCATTGATTACATCGACTATTCCCGGCAAAACAATTTCTTTTGTTTCCGGAAATGGAATATTTCCTGTCCAGTAGTATACCTGTTTTTTACGGCCTTTTAATCCATATTCGATTTTCAGGCTTTCTAAATCATTACTTCCGTTATTTTTTACCAAAATTTTCGGGGAAAAACCAATCGGATTGATTCTGTTATAATAATCAGTAGTTGAAGGAGATATGATTTCTTCTAAAGACACATCATTTTGGGAAGACGGTTCTTTGTAATAAAAAGCATAGGCAGATATCGACCACCCACCGGAAGGTTTGGTAGAAATATATGGTTCCATCTTAAGATCGAAAGTATGTTGTCTGTTGATTACAGGTATTGTGAAAATATCCGGTATTGCCAGTGATCCCGGACACCAGTTTGATCGATCGTAGATCCATGTTCCCGATTGTGGATATAACGGATTGGTTCCGCAGGTGATAGTCATAGATCTTTTGTTGACTAGCTGTCCGTCGACATATAACTCCCTCCATTTCGGACAAAATTCCGAGCAATTATCCGGCTTGTCCATGCCATGTCCCGTCTGTATCACATGTAAGTTTATTTTTTTTGCTTCGGCCGGAACATCTAAAGTACGTGGCTTTACCAGAGTTTCGAAGGGTTTGAGCGTGTCGCCGTATGCAAAAGAACCATACCAAAGACTGTCGTAACCGAGTGGTTTCATTACAGGTTTGCCCGTAATAATCTCAAAATCAACGGTTACCAGCCACCCCATTTTTTTGTTATCTTCGTAACCGGTATGACGATATTCTATTTCGACAGAATCCCTTAGCAGGCATCCCCAGTCGGTAATATCCTGCGTCCATGTGAATTTCCATTCATTTCCAAACCAACTACCATAAGGAGTGAGGTTTCGTACGATTTCCCGTTCTTGTACGGGAGATTTAATCCCACCTTGTCTTTTTACGATAACATAATCAAGATAATCCCAGGCACCGCATTTCATGCCATCAGGACATTGCAAGGTCAGATGTGCTGTTATTTTACGGTAGGGAACTTTTTCAGAAGGGAAAGTAACCCAGTTAATCACTTCATTAACCCCTCTGGAAGGGTCGGTTACCATTAGGGTTTTGTTGTGGGATACTATATGAATCGTATCATTGTCTTTAGCGTTGACTTTGAATATGCTTAAACTTAAAATTATGAAAGTAAAAAATAATCCGCTTGTTTTCATCCTATGTTTTTTGTAAAGTAGTAAACGAAGTTACGGTATTTCCGGGAAAATAACAAGTTTTATGCAAAAAATCTGAAACTCCGGATTTTGTATTTCCGGGAGATTTAATATCTTTGCATCTTTACTCTAACTAAAATTAATTCCATGAATCAACCTATTGATTTAGTAAAGTTCTTCAATATTGAAGGAACTCCGATTTCCGCAGGCCCGTTGGGGGCTGGACATATTAATGATTCTTTTCTGGTTAAGACAGAGGAAGTTGACAAACCGGACTATCTTTTACAACGGATTAATCATCATATCTTCAAGGATGTGGATATGTTACAGAATAATATTTTACATGTAACAAATCATATTCGTAAAAAACTAACTGAAAAAGGTGAAACGGATATCGATCGTAAAGTATTGACCATTATTCCCGCAAAAGATGGAAAATTATTCCATTTTGACGGAGAAAACTATTGGAGGATTTATTTATTTATAGCAGGAGGTAAAAGCTACGATTCTATTACTCCTGAATTAGCATACGAAGCCGGAAAAGCGTTTGGTGAATTCCAGGGTTATCTGGCAGATATTCCTGAAAAAATAGGTGAAACAATTCCTAATTTTCATAATATGGAATTCCGCATGCAGCAATTCCGTGATGCCGTATCCATGAATGCTGTCGGACGTGTTATTTCCTGTCAGGATCTGATTTACGAAATAGAATCACGGGCTGATGATATGTGTAAAGTTGAGGCTTGGGGTCGGGAAGGAAAACTGACTAAACGCATTAATCATTGTGATACGAAAGTAAACAATGTTTTATTTGATGATAATGGACAAATCCTTTGTGTGGTTGACCTGGATACGGTTATGCCGGGTTATGTGTTATCTGATTTCGGAGATTTTATTCGTACTGGAGCCAATAAAGGAGCAGAAGATGATGCCGACTTGAAAAAAATCGGAGTAAATCTGGATATTTTTGCCGGATATGCCCGCGGTTATGCTGAAACAGCTAAGAGTTTTCTGTCTCAAATTGAAATCGAAAACCTTGCGTTCGGAGCTAAGCTGCTGACTTTCATGCAAACAGTTCGTTTCTTTACCGATTATCTAAATGGTGACACTTATTATAAAATCCATTTTCCGGAACATAATCTGCAACGTACCTATGCTCAATTACAGTTATTGAAAGATCTAGAAGCTAATTATGATAAGATGCGTGAGATTGTGACCCGTGAATTTAATGCGTAAATATTAAGGCTTTTGACATTTCTTTTGTCATTTCAATAGAAAGGAGAAATCTGGTGATTGTATTATCATTAGATTTCTCCTTTCGAATAAAATATCTGTTTTTTTGACTGAAAATTGAGCCTTTTTGACGAAAAATTGTCATCGCCTCAGGAACTAAAAACGTATCTTTGCAAAACTTTAAACCAACATCATGTTAAAAAAAATTAGTATCTTATTTTATTTCCTATCATTTGGATTGCTTATTGGCTGTGCTGAAAATGATGGTAATTCAAACTCGGGAAAAATATACAATAACCCTGTCTTGAAGCGTAGTGTACCGGATCCGACTATTATTCAGGTAGGGGATGCAAGTTTTTACCTATACAGCACTGAAGATGTCCGTAATCTTCCGATATATCATTCGACAGACCTTGTCAACTGGAAATTTGTCGGAACTGCATTTTCCGACTCAACACGTCCTACTTTCGAACCGAAAGGCGGATTATGGGCTCCGGATATCAATTATATCAACGGGAAATATGTGTTGTATTATTCCATGTCGGTTTGGGGGGGAGAATGGACTTGTGGTGTAGGAGTTGCTGTTGCAGACAAACCGGAAGGTCCCTTTACCGATTTAGGAATGTTGTTTCGCAGTAACGAAATCGGTGTGAAAAACTCTATCGATCCGAATTATGTGGAAGATAATGGAAAAAAGTACCTTTTCTGGGGAAGTTTCCGGGGAATTTACGGAATTGAATTATCTGAAGATGGATTGAAAATTAAAGAAAATGCAGAAAAAAAGCAAATTGGCGGGACTGCATACGAAGGAACTTATATTCATAAAAGAGGGAAATATTATTATTTCTTCGCTTCTATCGGCTCTTGTTGTGAAGGCCTGAAAAGTACATATACAACCGTTGTCGGTCGTTCCGAAAACCTTTGGGGTCCGTATTTGGATAAAAAAGGACAACCAATGCTGGAAAATCATCATGAAATTTTAATCCGTAAAAATGATGCTTTTGTGGGTGTCGGACATAATTCTGAAATCGTTCAGGATAAGGCCGGTAACGACTGGTTCTTTTATCATGGCTTTTGCGTTGACAATACCAGTGGAAGAAGTTTATTCCTGGATAAAGTGACCTGGGAAAATGATTGGCCTGCCGTTAAAGGAAATCAACCGTCTCTGGAAGCGGAATCTCCTGTATTTTAATGTTATATTATAAAATTTATGAAAAAACTAGTTTCATTATTTAATTTTCTATTAATTATCTGTCTTTTTTCCTGTAATTCAGGAAAAAAAGACATAAAGGACTCTAGCATCCTTAAAGATTTTACCCCTCGCAATCCTCTTTCTGTCGCCTTTGGCGACCCATTTATCCTTAAAGCCTCTGACGGAAAATACTACATGTATGGCACTGGAGGAGTGAAAGATGGATTTAGGGCTTATGTTTCTTCTAATTTAGCTGATTGGGAAGAAATAGGACGTGTATACCAGGGCAATACTGATACATCCTGGTGTGTCGCCAATTTCTGGGCTCCTGAAGTTTATGAAATAGATGGAAAATATTACATGTTATTCAGTGCCGATTGGCGTGAAAATCCAAATAACGAAGGAGAGAACTTCAAAATCGGGGTTGCTGTAGCAGATAGTCCGGCAGGCCCATTTGTTGATTTGATGAATCGTCCGATCTTTGATCCCGGATATCCGATCATTGATGCTAACCTATATTTCGAGAATGGTAAAGTATATCTTTATTATTCCCGTTGCTGCTATAAAAATCCGGTAGAAAGCGAAGTTGCCGATTGGGCAAAAAAACAGGGTTGGTATGATGAAATTGAAGAAAGTTGGGTGTATGGCGTGGAAATGAATCCTGATTTTTCCGGAATTATAGGGGAACCGGTTCTTTTGCTTCGTCCACCATTGAAAATGGATGATCAACAAGCCGAGTGGGAGAGTCGTTCGGTTACATCGCACGAAGTAAACCGTCGTTGGACTGAAGGTTCGTTCCTTTTCAAAGAAAACGATACTTATTATATGATGTATTCTGCAAATTATTTCGGAGGTAAGAATTATGCCGTAGGATATGCTACTTCAAAAAGTCCATTGGGGCCATTTGTAAAAGCTGATAATAACCCGGTTTTGCAAAAGAATGTTGAAGATGGAGGTAAAGTTACAGGTACTGGACATTGTATGATGTTCACTGACGGTAGCGCTCAGAAATATTGTGTTTATCATGGTCGTACGGCAGAGACCGGCGACGAACGAGTGGTCTTTATTGATAAAATGGAAATCCGGCAGGACGGAAAACTGCTTGTTCATGGCCCTACAACAGATTAACTAACAAAATATATATTTATAAATTATCATCATGAAGAAACTCTTATTGACTGTCGGAATTGTTTTTCTGACAACTGCAGCATTTGCACAATGGAAGCCCGCCGGAGACAAAATTAAAACGGACTGGGCAGGTAAAATCGACCCTAACAATGTATTACCCGAATATCCACGTCCGATTATGGAACGTGCCGATTGGCAAAACCTCAATGGTTTGTGGGATTATGCGATCCTTCCGGCCGGACAAGCTGAACCGAATAGCTTTGATGGAAAAATTCTGGTTCCTTTCGCAGTGGAATCCAGCCTTTCTGGTGTTCAAAAACTTGTTGGAGAAAATAATGAATTGTGGTACAAACGTACATTTACAGTTCCTTCAAAATGGAAAGGTAAAAACATACTGTTGCATTTTGGTGCTGTGGACTGGAAAGCAGATGTGTATTTGAATGATGTGAAAATCGGTTCACATACAGGAGGTTATACTCCTTTCTGCTTCGACGTTACTCCATACCTTACCACTGGAAACCAAAAATTGGTAGTTAAAGTATGGGATGGTACGGATAAAGGATATCAACCTCGTGGAAAGCAAGTTAGCAATCCTCATGGTATTTGGTATACTCCGGTAACAGGGATCTGGCAGACAGTATGGATGGAGCCGGTGAACGACATGCATATTAACGCTGTGAAGACAACTCCTGATGTTGATAAAAACCGTTTGTCGGTTAACGTTTGTACTGGAAATACTCAAGCTGCGGATGTTGTTGAAGTGAAAGTAAAAGATGGATCAAATGTAGTTGCAGTAGCAAAAGCTGTTCCCGGACAAGCTCTGGAACTGAATATCCCTAATGCTAAATTGTGGTCTCCAGAGTCTCCTTTCCTTTATGATATGGAAGTAAACTTAATCAGTAAAGGTAAAGTTGTCGACCAGGTGAAGAGCTATTGCGCTATGCGGAAGATCTCTTCTAAACGTGATGCAAATGGTGTTGTGCGTATGCAATTGAACAATAAAGACTACTTCCAATTCGGGCCTCTGGATCAGGGATGGTGGCCTGACGGACTGTATACAGCTCCAACTGATGAAGCTTTGCTTTACGATATCAAGAAAACAAAAGATTTCGGATACAATATGATCCGTAAACACGTGAAAGTAGAGCCTGCACGTTGGTATACTCATTGCGACCGTTTAGGTGTCCTTGTGTGGCAGGATATGCCTAATGGCGATAAGTCACCTCACTGGGATATGTATAGCTATTTCTCCGGAACAGAACAAAAACGCACTGCTGAATCGGAAGCTAACTATCGCAAAGAATGGAAAGCGATAATGGATTTTTGTATGCCTTATCCTTCAGTAGTGATCTGGGTGCCGTTTAACGAAGCATGGGGACAATTCAAAACTCCGGAAATCGTAGAATGGACAAAAACATATGATCCGTCACGTTTGGTAAATCCTGCCAGTGGAGGAAACCACTATCGTGTAGGAGATATCCTTGACTTGCACAGATATCCGGGTCCGGAAATGTTGATGTATGATGCGGAACGTGTTACTGTGTTGGGCGAATATGGAGGTATCGGCCTTCCATTGCAAGGCCACTTGTGGCAACCTGATAAGAACTGGGGTTATGTTCAGTTCAAAAATTCAAAAGAAGTTACCGATGAATATGTGAAATTCGCGGAACAACTTAAGAAATTGATTAAAGCAGGATATTCTGCAGCTGTTTATACTCAAACAACAGATGTTGAAGGAGAAGTAAATGGGTTGATAACTTACGACCGGAAACAGATTAAGATCGAAGAAGAACGTGTTCGTAAAGTAAATCAGGAAATTTGTAATTCGTTGAAATAGATCAAATTAATGTCATTGAAAGGTTGTGCCAGGCTGTTTCCGGCACAACCTTTTCTTTTTAGGGAAAATGACTATCTTTGCGCTTATTTAAGCCTTATGCAAACGGATAAATTCACTGGTTGGAAAAAAATTATAACCTTGTTTATGACCGGACAGGCCATTTCGCTTTTTGGTTCTTCTCTGGTCGGATTTGCAATTATCTGGCATATCACACTCCAGACTAAATCAGGTGTTATGATGACTATAGGAACAGCCTGTATGTTCCTCCCTCAATTGGTCATATCCCTCTTTGCCGGGGTATGGGCTGACCGTTACAACCGCAAAAAACTTATAATCTGGGCCGACGGAGGAATTGCTATTGCCACACTCTTCCTGGCTATAGTTTATCTGATGGGTTACCAGGAATTGTGGCTTATATTCCTGATTCTGGCCATCCGGTCGGTCGGAGCCGGAATTCAAACTCCAGCTGTAGGAGCGATCATCCCTCAAATGGTTCCCCCTGATAAATTGCTGAAAGTCAATGGAGTTAATGGCAGTTTACAATCCGGTATAACGTTACTGTCTCCGATTGTCGGAGCTACACTATTGGTTGTCATGCCTTTAGGACAGATATTCTTTGTCGATGTTCTTACTGCCATGATTGGTATTGGAATTATGATTTTCCTTCCCATAAAACCTCATGAAAAACAGGAAAGATCGGAAGATACCGGTTATTTCGACGACTTGAAAGCAGGCTGGATTTATGTGAAGCAGAATATTTTTGTCCGCGAAATGCTGATCATGTACACTTTCTATTTTTTTCTGATCACTCCGGTCGCATTTTTGTCGCAAGTGGCTGTCGTTCGTAACTTTGGCGATGAGGTCTGGCGACTTTCCGCGATAGAGATTGCTTTCAGCGGAGGGATGATGCTCGGAGGAGCTATTATCAGCTGGTGGGGAGGTTTCAAAAACGGTATCAATACCATTGCTCTTTCATGTTTTATTGTCGGTATAACGAATATATTCCTGTATATTCCTAACTTTTACTTATATCTGGCTATGATGGCTATATCCGGCATCTTTGCTTCATTTTTTAATGCTACGGAAATGGCTTTGTTTCAGAGTAAAGTAGAAGAAGATATGCAAGGAAGAGTGTTCAGTTGGGTACAAATTGTAGCAACAGCAGTACTACCAATAGGTATGTTTATATTTGGTCCGTTAGGAGATATTATGAAAATAGACCTTCAATTTCTTATCTGTGGTATTTTGTTGGTATTCTTGAGTCTACAGATATTTTTTAATAAAAAATTAAAGAATGAAGTAAAAACAAAAGATAATTTAAGTACTTAAATTATTAAATTCGCTATATTTGCCAAACTAATAAATAAAACTATGGAAAAGACAAACAAAAACAAGGAACAAACAAAATCAGAAACGAAGCCCTACTAGCTGAAAGAACCTGAATCTACAACCGTAAATGAACCTATAGAATGGGAACAACCCGGATTACAGCTCGATTTCACAAAACGTTATTCCTATGCGGATTATCTTACATGGAATGATGGTCGTATGCTGGAAATTATCAATGGTATTGCATGTATATTTTTGGCTGTCAATGAGTTACATGTACGCCTGTCTAATAATTGGGCGTTATTTGGAGAAGATTGAGAAAGGGAGTTAGAGGGAGCTGAATTTGCATTTTTGTGCGTTAGCCCATCACCGCGTGAGCGGTGCGGTCTCTGTAGGCGGGGACGTTAGTCCCCGTATGGTGATGATACCCACCGCCCTTGCTCGCCCGGGTAATGATGATACCCAC
>JAVBTA010000026.1:0-26473 GCA_031556375.1 Bacteroidales bacterium
TGCAAACCATGGCGCGATCAGCTATGGCCATATCGGAGCCGACCTGATCAGCTTGGCTGCAGCATTGCGTATCCCGGTTTGTATGCACAATGTGGAGGAAGAAAAGATATTCCGTCCATCCGCTTGGTCGGCGTTCGGATCGGATCCGGAGGGTTGCGATTACAGAGCTTGTAATGCTTATGGTGCTATATATAAATAATTTTTTGACTATTAAACTAATCTGTATGAGAAATTCATTTTTAATTTTTCTGAGCTTTTTTCTGATGTGCAGCACTTCTGTTTTTGCACAACAGGATGTAGTGAAGGGAATTGTAATCGATGCATCTGATAATTCCGAATTAATGGGTGCACTCGTAAAAGTAAAAGGGACTTCGGTTTCTGCCATGACAGGCAATGATGGTAGGTATACCATTGTGGCCAAATCTGGAGATGTACTCGTATTCTCGTATGTGGGAATGGAAACCATGGAAATAGCTGTCAAAAACAACATGACAATCGATGTGAAACTTCAGGCAAATTCAGAACTGGATGAAGTTGTCGTTATTGGCTATGGACAGGTTAAAAAACGGGATTTGACAGGGTCTGTAGGTAGTTTGAATACGAAAGATGTATTAAAGACCAACCCGGTAAGTATCAACCAGGCTTTACAAGGACGTATTGCCGGTGTAAATGTAATACAAACCGATGGATCTCCCGGATCTGCGATAAGTATAGAAGTACGGGGTGCAAACTCTTTCACTTCCAATACAGAACCTTTATTCGTTATTGATGGTATCCCGTTCGACGCTCCGGCAAAAGCTCCGGGAGGTGGTGGCGGTCGCCCGTCAAACGCAATGTCTTTCCTCAATCCTCAGGATATTGAGTCGTTAGAAGTTCTGAAAGACGCCTCTGCAACAGCAATTTATGGTTCCAGAGGTGCAAATGGTGTAGTTCTTATTACAACCAAAAGAGGTAAAATGGGACAGGATCAGATCCAGATCGGCGCAAACTATACTATATCTGAGTTCAGAAATAACGTGGAATTTCTGGATGGACATGATTATGCCGTTTATGCAAATGAAAGGAGAAGAAATCACCAGACTTATGAAGGATATGTTTATTATGGCCCTGAGTTCGGAGGACAATGGACATGGGATAAAGTAAAAGGATATTACACCTACAACCCATCTCCTCAAGACTTTAAAGATGGTTATATGAATGGTGGGACTAAATGGCTGGATGAAATTGTACAACAAAATTTCAGTCAGGAATATACTCTCAATTATTCAGGAGCAAGCGAAAAAGGCGACTATTATGTATCAGGGGGCTTACTCGACCAACAGGGTACATTATATGGCACCGGTTATTCAAGGGCATCCCTGAGGTCTAATATCAACCGGAATATACGTAGTTTCATGAAGGTAGGAACGAATATCAATTTTACGGCTTCTAAAACTAATTTTGCCGTAGCAAACTGGGAATCTGATAATATTATTCGTGACGCCCTTTATTATGCACCTACAGCTCCTGTTTTTGATCCGATTACTATGGACCCGAATAATGAAAGATATGAATTCGGAACAAACCCTTATCTGGGAGTACGGGAATTACAGGATCATACCACGGGTAAAAATATTACTCTGAGCGCATATCTGTTAATTGACTTTTCGAAATATCTTCAATTGAAACAAACTTTCGGATATGGTTATAATTATTCTGAAAGAGAGGTATATTACACCCGGAAAACGAGAACCGGATATCAAAATAACGGTGAAGGTTCCCAGGCCGATTACTGGAATGATAATATCTCAAGCGAAACGTTGTTGACTTTTAATAAGAAATTTAATGAAAATCATTATTTAAATGCTATCGGAGCTTTTACTTATGAAGAGTTTAATAATGGAAACAAGGGAATGAGGGGTACTGATTTTCCGAACGACTTCCTGTTGATGTATAATATGGGAACCTCTATGAATCCGTTAACGAAAGAGTTGTGGAGTGGAAGAGGACGTTCAAATATCATTTCCTACCTGGCACGTGTCAATTATACCTTGAAAGATCGTTATTTGTTTACGGTATCCGGTCGGGTGGATGGTTCCAGCAGATTTGCTCAGGGCAATAAATATGCGGATTTTTATTCGTTTGCATTTGCATGGAGAGCTTCTGAGGAAGCATTTATCAAGAACCTGAATATTTTTAGCATGTTGAAACCCCGTTTCAGTTTCGGACAGACCGGAAATCAATCCATCCCGAATTATCAGACTCAGGAGGTATTGGTACCTTCCCATGTCGCGATAGGATCAACAGTGCTGCCCGGATATGCAGAAGACCCATGGAAAGGACCTTTGAATAAGAATCTGTTATGGGAAACAACTGATCAGACAAACCTCGGTATTGATATGGGATTCTTTAGTAACAGACTGAATTTCACTGCCGATTTATATTACAAAAAGACAACAGATCTGCTTCAGTTTGTGTCACTTCCTCCAAGTTCAGGATACCAACGTATTATGAATAATTCCGGATGTGTCATCAATAAGGGATTGGAACTTAGTCTGCAAGCTCAAATTCTCGTAAAGACTCCTGTTAAGTGGGACATAAATGCGAATATTGCATGGAATAGAAATGAGATCGGCGAATTAGAAGGCGATCAATATGCATTAGGATTATATTACGGCCTGGATCAGGTGTTTTTACAAAGAAACGGTTATCCGATAGGAACCATTTTCGGTTATGTAAGTGACGGTTTTTATGATAACGAAGCCGAAGTCAGAGCAGACCGGGCAAATCAACGACCGGACATGACTGATGCCGGAAGATTAGCCTTAATCGGAGAAGAAAAATATAAAGATCTGGATGGAGATGGTTCTATTACCACATTAGACAGAACAATTATCGGAGATGCCAGTCCGGATTACCAATTCGGGATTACCAATAATTTCAGTTGGAAAAATTTAACTTTCAGCTTCTTTATTCAGGGTAGTATGGGCGCCGATATCGTTAATCTCAACTTATACCGGAATGTACCAATGCTGAGATGGGGTAATATTCCGAAATTTGCTTTTGAAGGCCGCTGGACTCCGGATCGCACAACAGAAGCAAGTTTTCCTAAACCAAGCAACACTTATAACCGGGTATTTAAATTTACAGATAGATTTGTGGAAGATGCTTCATACATTAAACTGAGAAATATTAATATCGGATACAACTTCCGTAATCCGGTTTCATTCATTTCTAATATTCAATTGTTCGCGAACGCTTCGAACCTATGGACCTGGACCAAATACAGCTGGTTTGATCCGGATGTGAATTCTTTTGGATCAGACGCTTCCCGCAGGGGTGTTGACTATACCACATATCCTTCTCCTGTTTCGGTAGCTTTAGGAGCAAGGATTACATTTTAATTTTGTTTTATGATATTAAATTTAGGAATATGAAAAACTTTTTATATATACTGTTGATATCCTGCATGTTTTCTTTTTTATCGTGCGAGGATATTTTAGAGGAAAAAGTATATTCTGATATGTTAGCCGGTGTTTTGACCGACTCAGAAGAATCTGCAAACCTATTACTGAACGGGGCTCTTTCTACACTAAACGGAGGAGACTTCTTTCTTTACGGAAAATATACTTATGTCTCTGAACTAGATTGTGACCATATTACTGCCGGAATCTGGTCCATGAAAGAATATGGATCCGGGAACTTTGCAGGAGATCATAGTTGGCTGGACAACTGGTGGATCGGACGCTACGCATTAATTCAGAGATGTAATTTCGCTATAGAAAAAATTAGTGAAATGAAAAACCTGAAAGAAGATGAAAAAAGCAATATGGTAGGACAATTATGGTTCCTTAAAGGCTGGGCTTATTTCGAACTGGTAAAAGCTTATGGTCCTGTTCCTATTTACAAAGAACGGGCTGCCTCTCCTGATGAATATAATCGACCTCGTAAACCCATATCGGAAGTCTACGATTATTCGATCGAATGTTTAAACAAGGCCGGTGATTTACTGTATGAAAGAAATAATCCTAATTATAAACTTGGACGGATCTCCAAATATACGGCAAAAACAGTATTGGCACAGGTTTACTGTACTATGGCTTCCGGTTCAATGCCTGCAGGAACTGAAGTGACAGTAAAAGGTGGCCCGTTATGGAGAAAAGAAAATAATCAATATACTTTAATCGATCAACCGACTTCTTATACACATCAAAAAGAGAAACTGGATGGATATGATTTCGATCCTCAGGTATGTTATACCCGTGTGAAGGAATTATGCGACAGCATTATCCGTTTTGGAGGATTCAAATTGTATAATAACTATATGGATGTATGGGAAATGTCGAGTCGTAACGGAGCTGAATTTATCTGGCAGTTACAGGCCAATCTGGATATAGCATCTTTAAGGAATCCATTCTCATATGGATTTTATGGCGAGATATATCAAAGTAACGGATATGATCTTTTGAGAGGATGTTATTATGGGATGAACCACCACTGGTACAGGTTATTTGAACACAATAAAGATGACCGGGCAAAATACGGTGTAAGACATTTGTATTCAATGCAGCTGATCGGTTGGGACAGCCCGATCAAGGGACAACCCTGGTACTCTTTTTACCCGAGAGAAGACAGTTTGAGATTAGCTGAATCTATCCCGGGACAAAAAGATATGGTATTTGAGTGTGGATTGGTACGCTTGACAAAATTCCATGCTGTAACAGGAAAAGTAGGTGTTGATCTAGGTGACTATTTTTATCCGTTCCTGAGGTATCCAATTGTTCATCTGATGATGGCTGAAGCTGAAAATGAGCTGGGAAACCAGGTTAAAGCGAAAGAACTGGTTGATGTGGTAAGAGCAAGATCAAAAGCCTCGCTTATATCCGGAGAAGTCATGAGCAAACAACAAATCAGATCTTTCATCCTGGAAGAAAGATCCCGTGAATTTGCACTTGAAGGAGTCAGAAGATGGGACTTGATAAGATGGGGAATCTATCTACAGGTCATGAATCAGATGGAAAGCGACAAAGACATAAGAAAATCAAGAGAACGGAAAAATCTTTTATTCCCGTTGCCATTGTCTGAGTTGAACGGAAATTCGGAAATACAAGGTGATAATCCCGGATGGTAATTTATAATAATAAATACAATTATGAAAAAGAATATATATTTAATATTATTTTTGGCAGTAACAGTTTTCATGTCCTGTGAGGACAAAGAAAACTATGGAACTCCGGTTATTGATTCTATTAAACAATCGGTAAAAGTTACGGAAACAGTGAACGGAAATTCTGTGGATGTAATGAGAGACCAGGATATGGATCATGGAGAACTGGGTGATTGGATTTTTATTGATGGTTCCAATTTCTATGATGTGAACGAAATCATATTCAATGATGTTCCGGTAAGTATGTCTTCTGCATACGTTACTCCAAACCGGATCAGCGTTTGTATTCCTCGTTATGCACCTAAAGAAATCACCAATAAGATAACTGTAACTACGGCTCACGGAATAGCGTCAAAGGATTTCCCTATAGATATTCCTGTTTTAAGCATTGCCGGATTATTGAATGAGTATGCAAAACCTGGAACTACAGGCTATATTACAGGTGAAAATTTTGATATTTATCAACTTGATTCCACTAAAGGAGCCTGGTTGGAGATTGATGGAAAAGAATTAGGTGTAACTATGGTTAATAGCAAACAACTGAGTTTCAAGATCCCAAAAGACATGAAACCAGGAGCTGACATCCATATTTATAGAACAGACAAGGAAGGACAATTGGTTGTCGATAAAAAGGTTCCAGGATACTATATGGATAGCCGGTACATGTTCTTTGATTTTACAGCTATTCCCGGACATTATAAAATGGAGGTAACTAATGGATTAGGTAAAGTCGGTTATCCGGATTCAATTTCAGGTAATTATGCTGTGTTTGTCGGAGACTACCCTAGAAATAATTGGGGCGGTAAATGGTACTTTGAAGATGGGATGCCCATTAGAGAATATGCTTGTTTCAAAGGCAATTACATGGATTTGGTGGGAGACGCTTCCAAATTACAACTGGTTTTTGAAGTAAATGTTCCGAAAGATTGGGCTAATATACCGATGATAATAACATATAATGATTACTGGTACCGTTGGAGACCTCATACCGGAGTTTCCTTTAAAACAAGTGACTGGATCACTGTCAGGATACCTTTGAAAGAATTTAAAGATAAAGAAGGCACCGGAGTTCCATGGAATAAATTTACAGAGGCAATGGCGACAAACTGGGGGGCATGTTACCGGAGAGTGTTGTTAAATGGTCCGACTGATCAAAATGACATCTTTATCTGTATTGACAATATTCGATTCGCACCTATAGAGTGATTAATTTCATATATTAACGATAAATAATATTAAAATGAAAAAAATATTTATATTCACACTTACTTTCTTTAGTATATTTTCACTGATGAATTGTGAAGATGACGAAAAGAATGTATTTGAAGATTCTGCCATTGTTGGAAAATGGGAGTTCGATCATCGGATCAAAAATGGCAAACCGGTCGAGATCGGCCCGGACGAACAATGTATATACGACCAGCTGTATGAATTTCATGCCGATGGTACGGTAACATCGAATAACCCCTGTTTGCAATTAGACCGGGCAATTTCGCAAGCTAATTGGAGAATCGACGGAGATAATCTGTCTATTGATTATTATGTAATTCCTTATTTGTCGGTAAATCCTTTGATTGTAAGAGCAGAGAAAGATACATTGGTATTACAACAGATGTGGGGAGACAATGAGGTGATTCAGAATGTGTTGAAAAGAACAGACAAAACTGTTGTAGATTACGCTGCCGATTTAGCAGGAAACTATACAGGCTGGATGAATTACTCAGATTCTGTTATTACAAATACTGCACGGGGAGACTCCATGATAGTCGATCTTACAGTTGAAAAATCAGGTTGGAGTACAATCAATATCACCTATAAAAATATCAATGTTTTTGGTTTGCCCCGTACTGTAGAGGTTGATGGTATTCAAGCCTATAAGAAAGGAAACGACAGGTTATTCGCATTAGATCAGACATTAGGATCCAACATGTTGAATCTGAGTCAGGACAGTATTTTTAACATTCGCAACAATGGGTATCGCAGTAGTTTGAATACTGATTCTATCTATTTGGATCTGAATTTTACAAGAATAGAGAAACAAGATCCAAATAATGAAAATTCCCCGACTGTTGAAAATGTTTATCAATTCAATCGATTCAGAGGCTTGATGAAAAGATAAAAGTAATTAGATTGATGAGATTAAAATTGAAAATTCTGCTGTCCGCAATCATGCTTTCTACTTTTTGGGGAAACAGCATTTTGAACGCCAAAGAGATCCCTACGGTAGATCCTTCCCTCTCGGGAAGGACTTCCTCTCTTTGGATGAAAATGCATAAACAGAAAACAGAAGGCATGATGATCGGACAACACGATGGCGTGTGGATGGAAGAAGGAAAAAGCATGAAAGACGGAAAAAAAATGGTAAGCCATATTTCCAATCTGACAAGGAAACTACCGGCAATCGTTTGTTACGACTTTATGTTTATTACTAATGCTAACAATAAGGAAGGAAGCTGGCACCGGATCAGGGAACATGAGATCCGGGAAAATATCGTAGCGGCCGACAACCAGGGATTAATCATTACTATGTGTTGGCATTACAACGATCCTTATACCCAGAAAACATTTTACACGAAAGAATTACCGACACAAGAACTAAAGAACAAGTCTTTCCGGTCAATTCTGGAAGGAGGCGAAAATCATGAAATTTTCAAAAAAGACTTGCGTAAAGTCGCCGAATTTTCAAAATCCATTAAAGATAAAGAAGGAAATGCTATCCCATTTATTTTCAGACCCTTTCATGAATTTGACGGGGAATGGTTCTGGTGGGGAGCCAATTACAATACTCCGGATGAATTCAAATCTGTATGGAAATTCATGGTTCACTATCTGAGGGATAGTATGCAGGTACATAATATCCTATATGCTTTTTCTCCTGATATCAGATTCAAAACCAGAGAAGATTATTTATTACGGTATCCGGGTGATGATTATGTCGACGTGTTGGGATTCGACGATTATGAGGATTTTAAATATGATCGGAAAAGAAGTCAAATCGCCAAACATAGAATTGAAATCATTGGAGAATTGGCTACAGAAAAAAATAAATTGGCGGCATTGACCGAAACAGGTTATTTCATTAACAGAAACAACAGCCTAAACCCCAAAGACTTAAATAGAATGAACTATATACTGGATGTCTTAACAGATATGCACAGGTATTTATCTTATGCCGTCTTTTGGAGTAACGGAGGAAGTGTTTATTGCGTTCCGGGAAATAAAGACCCTGGGAATGAAGATTTTATCAATTTTTTGAAACAGGATTTTATTATCCTGAATGAAAAGTATTAAAATCATTATTATGATACGAAAATTATTGTGGTTCTGCATCTTTTTCTTTCCGGCATTCTCTTTTGCAGAAAAACCGTCAGGGATTTCTTTCAAGAAAGAGTATTTTAAAATCGGGACATTTAAAGAAGTGCACGATCCTAAATGGGGAGTAGAAGTCGACCCCTGGTGTATAAATGATCATACATTTATTTATGATCAGAAAGAGAACAAATGGCATGTCATAGGTATCACTCATGCCCGGAAAATGGATTATATCAGCGATCCCGGGTTAAACCTCTTACATATTTCTGCCGACAGTTTATTCCAGACTCCATGGAAAATTCATCCTCACACGCTGACCGCCGATTTTAACAACTATAAAGAGTCTGTATTGTGGGCTCCGCATTGTATTTTCCACAAAGGGACTTACTACATGTATGTTTGTGCAGGCTCACAGGAAGGAGCTCAGGTACATGAATCCTATCAAATTAATTTATATACGTCCAAAGACCTGAAATCATGGAAAAGATATGAAGGAAATCCATTGTTTACCGATGGTTTTGATGCCCGGGATCCCATGATAATAAAAGATAAGGATCAATGGATCATGTATTATACAGCCAATAGCAAACCAGAGGGAGGGAATCACATTATTGCGTCCTACACAAGTAAAGATTTATTACATTGGGAAAACCGGCTAGTGGTATTTACCCATCCGCGAACAGGAACTTTCGGAGGACCGACAGAATCTCCTTTTGTTGTCAGGAGAGGTGATTGGTACTATATGTTTCTTTGCGACGGAGGACATCTGGATGTTTATCGTAGTCAGAATCCGTTTTCATTCAAATACGAAGACATGATTGCGGAAATATCAGATTGCAGGGCTTCGGAAATCATTCGCGATGCCAACGGAAAAGATTATATCAGCAGTGTAGGCTGGTTTGGTGGAGACTACGGATTAAAAATCGCACCAATAACCTGGATGGATGGATTAGACGGGGAATCTACATCTTTGGATAAAAATTATATTTTCGGAAAATAAAATATATACAAATGAAAAACAAAAGAATACTATTGTCAATCGCAACGTTTTTTGTATTGACCGCATCCATGGCCCAAACCCAGAGCCTGGGAGAATTGACAAATCTGGCATCTATCAAAAAAGAACTGAGAAATAAACGAATAAGCTCAGTGGATAAATATGGGAACAATGGGGACTGGATTTCAAATATCAAACAGGGAGAAACACATGAAATCCAAATAAAAGGAACCGGAATCATCAGCCATATCTGGATGACAATAGCTCCCAATCAATTGAACAGGAACAATCTCATCCTGAGGATGTATTGGGATGGTTCGGAAAATCCTTCTGTAGAAGCGCCTTTAGCAGCATTCTTCGGAAATGGTTGGGACGAAAAATATGAATATACATCGCTTCCTCTGGCTGTAGGCCCGGGAAATGGGACAAGTCTGGTCTCCTACTTTACCATGCCATTTGAGAAAGGTGCACGTATCGAAATAGAAAATCAGGGAGAAGTGGTTTTAGAAAAATTATTCTACTATGTCGATTATCTGGAAATGGATAAACTTCCTGAAAATATGGGACGTTTTCATGCCTGGTATAATCATGAGACTACGGAAGCACTTCCTGAAGGAGAAACAGAATGGGGTATTGTCGGACAACAACAGAACAATACCGATGGTAAAAATAATTATATATTTGCAGATATAGAAGGTGAAGGACATTTTATCGGAATCAACTATTATGTACAATGTCCGTCTCCAATGTGGTATGGTGAAGGCGATGACATGATTTTTATCGATGGAGAAAAAATGCCATCGTTATTGGGAACCGGAACAGAAGATTTTTTTAACACATCATGGTGTCCTAAATCAATATTTTCCCATCCTTATTATGGCTTTGCCAGAGTCAACTGGGACATCGGCTGGATGGGAAGAACTCATGCTTACCGCTTTTTTATATCGGATCCAATATATTTTACAAAATCATTCAAAGGAACCATTGAGCACGGACACGACAATAATATGACTCTGGATATTGGAACAGTGGCTTATTGGTATCAATCCAAGGCCGGTAAATTACCTCCGCCACCTTCTTTTGAAGCCCGTCAGCCTAAAAAACTGATAGAAGGAATGGATATACATCGCTGGCGCCATGAATGGAGAAAAAATAATGGAAATGACTCTAAGCTTTGGGGTAATGAGGATAAAAAATAATATTAATTGTGAATAATAATCATATGAAAAAAACATTCTTAATTGGGTTATTGATAGCTTTGGGAGCATCAATAACTATTGCTCAGAACCTGTCTGGAGAACTGGGAAGTTTATTGACCATACAGGATAAGGTTAAATCCAAACGCATCAGTTCAGCAGATGTTACAGGAGGAAACGGTGATAATAAATGGGGAATCGGCCCTGATAGTACTTACTCCGTAGAAATTTCCGGCGCCGGAATAATTAACCATATTTGGATAACAATAGCTCCTCAACGTATAGACAGACAAAACATCATTCTGAAAATGTATTGGGATGGAAACAAATATCCATCGGTCGAAGCACCGATCTCTGCGTTTTTCGGTAATGGTTTCGGTGAATTTTATGAATTCACATCGCTTCCGTTGGCCGTCGGACCACGTGACGGAACAGGTCTGGCCTCCTATTTTCAAATGCCTTTTGCCAAAGGAGCCCGTATCGAATTTGTAAATGAAACCGGTAAAACGATTGATTGTCTTTATTTCTATATCGATTATACTGAGGTCGAAAAACTCCCGGCAAAAACAGGACGTTTCCATGCCTGGTACAATCATGAACTGACGGATGCTTTGCCGGAAGGTGAAACCGAATGGGGATTAGTCGGAAAACCCGGTGAGAATAAGGATGGCGCAAATAACTATGTATTTGCCGACATAAAAGGAAAAGGGCACTTCGTCGGCATTAACTATTATGTACAATGCCCGTCTCCGATGTGGTATGGTGAAGGTGATGATATGTTCTATATAGATGGAGAGAAAAAAGCATCGTTACTGGGAACAGGAACAGAAGATTTTTTTAACACATCATGGTGTCCGGCATCTAAATTTTATCATCCCTATTATGGCTTTGCACGGGTAAATCATGATATAGGATTCCTGGGGCGTACACACGCATATCGGTTTTTTATCTCTGATCCGATATATTTTGATACCGCATTGAAAGGAACCATCGAACATGGACATAATAACAATCTGACTCTGGATATAAGTACGGTTGCTTACTGGTATCAATCCGAAGCATCTCCCCTGCCCGCGGCTCCCTCCTACGAGATGAGACAACCCCGCAAACTGATAGACGGACAAGATATACACCGTTGGAGACATGAGTGGAGAAAGAATATGGGAAATGATCCTACACTTTGGGGTAACGAAAAAGCAAAATAAATTATGTACAGAAAAATCTTTTTGAGTTGTATTGCCGTGGCTTTAATTCAAACCGGATATAGCCAGCAATTCAGGAAAGAACTGGAAAATCTATGTATTGCCGGAGAGTTACCGGCTTACAGGTCTGACGCTATTGAGCAACTTTCGAGTTACGACCGCATAGGAGGTAATGATGACGGATTCTCTGGGAAATACTCCTATTTGAGAATGGAAAATAATGAATATGTCATCGCGGATTTAAAAGGGCCCGGATTAATCAATCGTATCTGGACTCCAACACCTTCGAATGACACGATTCGCTTTTATTTTGACGGAGAAAAAATACCCCGGATTAATATGCCTTTTATTGACTTATTTTCCGGGAAAATATATCCTTTTCAATTTCCACTTTGCGGCAATGAGGTGGGGGGGTATTTCTGTTATGCTCCGGTATCTTATTCCAAATCCCTGAAAATAGTTTACAAAGGAAGCGGGCTTAAATTTCATCAGATACAGTTCCGGACATTATCTCCGGATAAAAAGATAGAAAGTTTCAGTATTGATCTCTATAAAAAGAATCAGAATATCTTAGACCGCATTACATCCGTTTGGAAACGTGAAGTCAAAGCATTTGAAATTGGACAGGAGGACAAAATTTTGTCGGAAAATATCAATTTCGTTCTGAAACCCGGTCAGACGGGGAAACTATTCTCCATGAACCGTGGAGGACGAATTGTTGGACTAGAACTGAATTTAGGAGATGGATTAGTCAGCCGTTACAGGGATATCTGGTTTACGGCAAACTGGGATAAAACGGCTAATAATGCTATTGATATGCCATTAGCTGACTTTTTTGGTTATGCTTTTGGGAATCAATCGATGCACAGTATGTTGCTGGGAACGAATGGCAGTACACATTATTCTTACCTGCCTATGCCTTTTGATAATTCTGCTGATTTAAAATTTGAATACAAACAACGCCTGGATACGGCTCAGAAAGATATCGTGGTTTCCGGAACTATTTATTATACTCTCCAAAAGAGAAACCCTGCCGGAGAAGGCAAGTTCTACACCCAGTGGAGAAGGGAAATCCGTCCGGAGAAGGGAAAACCATATTGCATTGCAAATATTAAAGGTCGTGGACATTATATAGGAACTATACTTATCGCCCAGGGATTGGAGGAAGGAATGACTTTGTATTGGGAAGGTGACGATTGTTCTGTCGCTGATGACAAAATGATTATGCATGGCACAGGATCTGAAGATTATTTCAACGGCGGATGGTACGCTGTAATGGATCGTTGGGACAGAGGAGTCAGTATGCCTGTCCATGGAGCTTTAATTTATGATTTGAAGACGGCAAAAACAGGAGGCTATCGCTTTATGCTTTCCGATAAGATTAACTTTGACAACGATTATACACTCACAATAGAACATGGGCCGGAAAATAATGAACTGGATGTAGATTATTCCTCCGTAGCATTTTTCTATGGCGATGATATGACTTTTGAAAATACAACCTACAGTAAGGAAATAGCAAGCCCCTCCTACCCCCACAGGCATATACTGATGGCCCAAGAATTAACGACACGTTTATACTGGTTCACTTCCATAAGCTTTAACGACGGTATGGAATTTTATTCCAGAAGGGAAGATAGTTGGATGACAAATATCGATTTTGATGCAGTCCCGATGGCCAGATTTGAACTCGAAGGATTAGATAAAGGTAAATACAAATGCCACGTTGTATGTAAAAAACAAAAAGGAGGTAATGATTTTTGTTTCTGGCAACGTACGAAACCGGTAAGTAACTGGATCGTACAAGATGAAGACGCATCTGAACAGGAAACAATCTATCTGGGAATTATCGAAATCACAGAACAGATCAATACAATCACCCTGCGGAAACGAAAACTGGATAATACCAAGGTAAAACTCTATAATTTCATCTTTGAACGCATCTAAATATCTGATTATGAAAAAATATTATACTCTTTTATTATCTGTCTTTGTAACCGTCCTTTTTTCCTGTACCGGAAATAAAGAGATAACTTCTTTTGTCAAAGTCAATAACGGGTATTTTGAAATCGACAATAAACCCTACTATTTTATTGGGACAAACTTCTGGTATGGAGCTATATTAGGTTCCAAAGGAAAAGAAGGCGACCGGGAACGTTTACTCAAAGAGCTTGATTTCATGCAAAAAAACGGGATAAATAATCTGAGAATTTTAGTCGGAGCTGATGGGCAGGATGGTATCCCCAGTAAAGTGATGCCTGCACTCCAGACTGAACCCGGGAAGTATAATGAAGAATTACTGGACGGTTTGGATTTTTTATTGTCCGAAATGGGCAAACGGAAAATGTATGCTGTCTTATATTTTACGAATAGCTGGGAATGGTCGGGAGGATACAGCCAATATCTCGCGTGGACGGGACATGGTAAAGCTCCTGTGCCCGCCGTGGATGGTTGGCCTGCCTTCGGAAAATATGTCGAACAATACGCATCTTGCGATTCCTGCATGATACTACTAAAAAATCATATAAAACATATCATCAACCGGAAAAATGCTTATACCAATCTCCCGTATATGGAAGATCCGGCAATCATGTCATGGCAAATCGCAAACGAGCCACGTACTTTTGGAGATAAAAATAAAGAGTTGTACAAAAATTGGTTGAAAGAAATTGCGGCTTATATCCGGTCTCTGGACTCTAATCACCTGATTTCTACCGGTTCTGAAGGAACTGCTGGATCGGAAAGTGATATCAACCTGTATGAATCGGTTCATGCCGATCCTAATATCGATTACCTGACTATGCATATCTGGCCAAAAAACTGGAGCTGGTTGGATCCCCAGAATATATCCGGGACAATTGACACATGCATTGTAAAAACCGGTGAATATATGGATAAACACATCGCATTAGCCCGGAAACTGAGTAAACCGATTGTACTGGAAGAATTTGGTCTTCCCAGAGATCATCATCAGTATGATTCAGACGATTCTACTTCCTGCAGGGATAAATACTATGAAAGTATATTTAAACAAGTTCTCACACACGCTACAAAGAAAGACGTTCTGGCTGGATGTAATTTCTGGGCCTGGGGAGGATTCGGACGTCCTTCCTGCGGTCATGTTTTCTGGGAAAAAGGAGACAATTACCTGGGAGATCCCGCACAGGAAGAACAAGGTCTAAATGCTGTTTTTGATACGGACAACACCATTAGCCTGATCAAAAAATACGATACAAAAATAAAAAACTTACTTGTTGCAGCTCCCATAGATAAAAAATGTACTCCGGAAACACTTGCGTTGTTCTGGAAAATCAAAAGAACTTTGGACAACGGAATTATGTATGGGCACCAGGATGATCTGGCCTATGGACATAATTGGTACAGAGAACAAGATCGATCGGATACAAAAGATGTCTGTGGTGATTATCCTGCATTGACAGGTTGGGAAATCGGTCATGTGGAAACCGGAATGGAATATAATCTGGATTCAATTTATTTCTCTGATATGAAACGATATATGAAAGAGGCTCATCAACGTGGTTCTATCAATACTATCAGTTGGCATGGAGATAATATCGTAACCGGTAATAACGCATGGGATTGTAAACAGGACTCTGTAGTTCGCTCTGTACTGCCAGGAGGAAGCAATCATGAAAAATACATGGTCTGGCTGGATCGGTTGGCAGCGTTCTTTTCAGATCTGAAAGATGATCAGGGGACTAATATTCCTGTTATTTTCAGAATGTACCACGAGCATACCGGGAATTGGTTTTGGTGGTGTAAAGAACAATGTACTCCGGAAGAATATAAGAAACTGTGGATCATGACAGTAGACTATCTGAGAAACACCAAGAATATTCATCATTTATTATATGCATATTCGCCTACGGATGTGAATACAGAGGACTCTTTCCTGGAGCGTTATCCGGGAGATGATTATGTGGATATCGTCGGTTTTGACTGTTACGCATATGGTACAAAACCGGAGGAATTGAAATACTATACCGAAAAAATGGATAAAAGCCTGGAAGTTGTTTGTTCCGTTGCCGATAAAACAAATAAAATCCCAATAGTCGGAGAAACCGGAATGGAAGGAATAAAATACTATACTTTTTTTATGGAAATCCTATATCCGATATTATCAAAATATCCGGTTGCTTCAGTCCTTTTGTGGAGGAATGCTTTTGACAAACCGGATCATTTCTATGCACCGTTTGCCGGACATCCATCCTGTAATGATTTCAAAGTTTTTATTAAAAAACCGAGGATATTAACCTGTAGCAACTTAAAAGAATTATAAATAATATAAAAATACAGATATGAAAAAATATGTCATAGGAGTAGATTACGGTACGGATTCCTGCCGGGCGGTAATTGTAGATGCAGAAAATGGAAAGGAAATAGCTCATTCGGTTCAGTATTATCCGCGTTGGAGTGTAGGTAAATTTTGTAATCCTGTTGAAAATCAATACCGTCAACATCCGTTAGACTATATTGAAACCCTGGAAGCTGCAATAAAAGAAGCTTTAGCCAAAGCTCCGGAAGGGACTAAAGAATCAGTAATGGGAATCGGATTTGACACAACCAGTTCAACACCGGTATTAACAGACCAGTTCGGAACTCCCCTGGCCTTACTTCCCGAATTTGCAGAAAACCCGAATGCCATGTTTGTGCTTTGGAAAGATCATACTGCCATTAATGAAGCCACAGAGATCAATGCTTTGTCCAAAAAATGGGCTGTTGATTATACCGCATACGAAGGTGGTATTTATTCTTCCGAATGGGTTTGGTCTAAAATACTTCATATTTTAAGAGTAGATCCGTCTTTGAGGGGAAAAGCTTATTCCTGGACAGAGCACTGCGATTGGATGCCTGCTTTAATCACCGGAAATACAAAACCTGAGACAATGGTTCGCAGCCGTTGTGCCGCCGGACATAAAGCAATGTGGCATGAATCATGGAACGGACTCCCCTCCGAAGATTTCCTGAAAGAACTCGATCCGCTATTAACCGGATTCCGGGCGCATTTATACGAAAAGACTCAGCCAAACGATGCCAAAGTAGGAACCCTAACCGAAGATTGGGCAAAAAGACTCGGACTAAGTACACAGGTCGTTGTTTCGATTGGAGCGATCGATTGTCATGTAGGAGCTGTCGGAGCCGAAATCAAAGAAGGCCGTTTTGTCCGTGTAATAGGCACCTCTACATGCGATATTATGGTCGTGCCTTACGATAAAATGAAAGACAAATTGATTCCCGGGATTTGCGGACAGGTAGACGGATCGGTGCTTCCCGGAACAATTGGACTGGAAGCCGGGCAATCTGCTTTCGGGGATATATATGCCTGGTATAAAAATATAATAGGTTGGAGTGTCACAAATATTCTGAGTAATTCAACCTTACTTGATGAGAATACAAAACAAAAATTGATAGAAGAAACGATTTCCGGAATTATACCTGAATTGACAAAAGAAGCCGAAAAAATCACTATTGAAGAAAGTACAGTCATTGCAACCGACTGGATGAATGGCAGAAGGACTCCTGATGCCAACCAATTACTGAAAGGTACTATTTCCGGACTGACACTCGGGAGTACCGCTCCTGCTATTTTCAGGGCGTTGGTGGAAGCAACGGCATTCGGTTCAAGAGCAATTATAGAAAGACTCCTGGAGAATGGCATCGAAATCAACGAAATTGTCGGAATCGGAGGTATTTCACAAAAATCGCCTTTCGTGATGCAAGTAATGTCTGATGTACTGAATATGCCGATTAAAATTGCAAAATCCGATCAGGTTTGCGCTTTAGGCGCCGCAATGTTTGCAGCAACAGCTGCAGGGATTTATCATACCATAACAGATGCTCAACAAGCGATGGGAAAAGGTTTTTCTTTAGAGTACCATCCTGATCCGGAAAGACATGGAAAATATAATAAATTGTATAAAAAATACCTGGAAACAGGAGCATTTTCAGAGACACAGATCTAAGGTTACTATTTCATAATGAAAAAAATCATCAATATCATATTGTTTTTGCTCCCGATTTGTGTATGTGCACAGTCGAATTTCAGGCTACCTCCCATTATCAGTGATCATGCTGTACTGGCGGAAAATTCCCTGGTAAAATTATGGGGATGGGCGCCGGGAAATTCTAAAATACGGGTAGTCTGTGATTGGAGTTTCTGGGACACAGTTACAGTATCCCCGGACAGAGCTTGTCTCTGGGAAGCTGTTATCCGCACACCGAAAGCAGGGGGTAGTCACTCTATTCGTTTCTTTAATGAAAAAAATAAACTGGAGAAAGAAATAAAAGACATTCTGATCGGTCAGGTCTGGTTATGCTCCGGACAATCCAATACGGAGCAAAATGCCGATTGGGGTGGTGTCCTTGATGCAGGGGAGGATTATGCTTCTACAGGTAACAGTCAAATCCGTTTTTTTCAAATTTATCCGGCTCATAGCACTAATCCTCTTGATATCTGTTATGGAGAATGGAAAATCTGTGATGAAAAAACGGCAAAAGACTTCAACGCTACCGGTTATTTGTTCGGAAGAAGACTGAATGAGAAATTAAAGATTCCAATCGGATTGATCGGATCCAGTTGGGGAGGTACCTGTATCCAGGCCTGGACACCTGCAGAAGTTTATGATAATAATTCCCGTCTGGGATATATGGCTTCCAAAATCAAAAACGGATGGAACCCCGTAGAACCCGGGGTCATCTACAATGCGATGATCCATCCTTTGATCAGATATCGTATCAACGGTACTATCTGGTATCAGGGAGATGAGAATATAGGGGAAGCTTCCGATTACGGAGAATTATTCAAAGGCATGATTCAAGGCTGGCGGAGAGCATTCGATATCCATTTCCCGTTTTATTATGTACGGATAGCTCCCCGGAGCGGTTACCAGGATACTAGCGGTACATCATTACGAGAACAGCAGGAGAATGAATCCCGGGCTTTCGTCCGATACTGTTTTACAAACGATGTTATGCCGGAATTGTTCGAGATTAACGGTTTACTGTTAAAACCATTCCGTACCGATAAGCCACAGGATCTGAAATTCAACAATCAAAAATTCCGGATCATCCAGTTTACGGATTTACACTGGAATTGCGCTCCTCAATACGATCTTCAGAACGATAGTACAGAAACATTAATCAGGACACTGGTGAAGGAAGAAAAACCGGATTTAATCGTTTTCACGGGAGATGTAGTAATTGATTGGGATGCGATCAAAGCCTGGACCAGATTAAGCAACATTCTTAAAGAGTTACAGATACCTTTTGTCGTTACTTTCGGCAATCATGATGTAGAAACTAATATGAAGAAAAAAGATATCCTGGAATTTCTTCAGCAGAATCCTTATAACCTGACTTACAATGCGATAAAAACCACATCTGGTATTGGAAATTGTGTTATTCCGGTGAAAAGTTCGGATGGGCTTTCCGATGTAGCCAATTTATTCTTCTTCGACTCCAACGCATATACAGGTCATGAACCGTATGGTTTTTACGACTGGGTAAGAGAAGATCAGGTTCATTGGTACCGTACGGAAAGCGATCGTATTTTCAGGGAAAACAGGCGGATTTTACCCGCAATGGCATTTTTTCATATTCCTGTTCCGGAATACGAAATTGTCAGGAAACAGTCCGGCACAATAGGAAACATATACGAACAAGCCGGGTCGCCGGTTATGAACAGCGGATTATTCACTTCATTTATAGAAAAGAAAAATGTCATGGCGACATTTGTGGGACATGAACATAATAACGACTACATTGGTACATATGCAGATGTATCGCTTGCATACGGACGCAAATCAGGTTATGTAATTGCCTATGAAGAAAAACTTCCAAGAGGAGCCCGTATAATTGAAATGATAGAGAATAAACGGACTTTCAGTACTTATATAAGAACACTTGATGAAAAACTATTTGAATATAATTATGAAAAATAGTCTATGAAAAGAATACGACTAAATATCACAGTGTCCATATTACCGGTAATTATATTATTCATCTGGATTAATACTTCCTGCTGTAATAAAATAGATTCTGTAATTCCGGATACGGTTCAAATGTCCGAAGATACCCTGATGAATAAAATCAAAGGTGCCTGGGCCGGAAAAGTGATCGGTTGTTCGTACGGAGGACAGGTAGAATTTAAATTCAATGGCACCATGATACCTGATTATTTTATTCTCGACTGGCCGGAAGGTAAAATCAGAAACTATTTCGATGCCTGGCCGGGATTATATGACGATATTTATGTGAACCTAACCTTTATGGAGGTTTATGACCGGTTGGGAATGGACGCTCCTGCCGATTCTTTAGCCTTTGCTTTCGCCTATTCCGAATATCCTTTGTGGCATGCCAATCAGGCCGCACGATATAATATTATGCATGGGATCATACCTCCGGCCTCCGGTCATTGGACAAATAACCCGCATGCGGATGATATCGATTTCCAGATCGAAGCTGATTTTGCAGGAATCATGTCTCCCGGCATGCCAAATACATCTTCGGAAATATCTGATAAGGTAGGACACATTATGAACTATGGAGATGGATGGTATGGGGGGGTATATGTAGCTGCAATGTATACTTTGGCCTTTATCCTGAATGATATGGAACTGGTAGTTACGGAAGCCCTGAAAACAATTCCGGATGAAAGTACTTTTCATCAATGTATGAGCGACATCATCCGTTGGCACAAACAATTCCCTGATGATTGGAAACAAACTTGGTTTGAATGCGAACGGAAATGGACACAGGACATGTATTGCCCGGAAGGGGTTTATGTACCTTTCAATATCGATGCTAAGGTAAATTGCGCATACGTTCTAATCGGTTTATTATACGGGGAAGGCGATTTCACCCGTACCATAGATATTGCTACCCGTTGTGGCCAGGATGCCGACTGTAATCCAGCTACTGCTGCCGGAATTTTAGGTACGATACTGGGTTATGAAAAAATTCCGGACTATTGGAAAAAAAATCTGAAAGAAGTGGAAGACCGGAACTTTGCCTTTTCCAATATTTCAATGAATAAAGCATATCTGATTAGCTTCAACCATGCGCTGCAAATCATAGAAAAGAATGGAGGATCCATCAATGGAGACAGGATAAGTATCGTATGCCAGAGGCCTCTCCCTGTAGCATACGAATGTGCTTTTGAAGGACATTATGCAAATAAGAAAATTCCTGTTTACAAGAAACTGGATAAACCGGTCGAAACATCTTTTGATGGTATCGGTTTTGCCCTGCGTGGAGATGTAAGATGTCCCGACCAGACTTATATCGCCCTGGTAGAGTGTTACCTGGATGGAGAATTAATGGAGAAAGCTGAACTACCGGTATCGGAACATGCCCGACGTTATGAACTGTTCTGGAAATTTCAATTACCCAAAAAACGACATCATTTATCTTTCAAATGGCTGAATCCGAGGAATGATGCGGCGGTAAATCTGGGAGAACTAGTCGTTTATTCGGACGAAATCAACAAGAATAATCACTATTAAACATCTATCCTAAATGAATGATGGTGAAAACGGGAATAAGGTCTATCAGATGCTTGCCAATTATCAGGAAGGTGTAGCCGGAGTTGAAAAAGGAGAAAACGCATTTATGCGTATTCTTAAAATCGATACAGAAAAAGGTGTTGTTGAAGTAAAAACCTACTCTCCTTATCTGAATACATATAAAACAGAAAAAGATCAGGAATTTGTTTTTGAAAATGTTAAATTCTAAAATAATAAAAATGAGTGAATATAAAGAAAAAGTAACACAACTGTTGAAAGAACACGAATCGTTTCTCTCTCAAAAAAACGAAAAATTAAATTCTGAAAACGGCATTTATTGCCGATATAAAAATCCTGTACTGACAGCGGCTCATACTCCTGTAATCTGGAGATATGACCTGGATGAAAAGACCAACCCCAATTTGCTGGAACGAATCGGAATGAACGGAACTTTCAACTCGGGAGCAATCAAATGGCAGGGAAAATATATTTTATTGGTGCGGGTAGAAGGCAACGACCGTAAATCGTTTTTTGCTGTAGCCGAAAGTCCTAATGGAATAGATAATTTCCGCTTTGGGGATTATCCGGTTTTGTTACCAGACGTGGAAGATCCTGAAACAAATGTTTATGATATGCGACTTACCGCTCATGAAGACGGTTGGGTTTACGGTATATTCTGTGCCGAAAGAAAAGATCCTACTGCTCCGGCTGGAGATTTATCATCCGCAACAGCATCAGCCGGGATTGTCCGCACAAAAGATCTTAAAGCATGGGAACGCCTCCCTGATCTGGAAAGTAAGAGCCAGCAACGTAATGTTGTGTTGCATCCTGAATTTGTCAATGGGAAATATGCACTCTATACCCGTCCGCAGGATGGATTTATCGATGCTGGTTCCGGGGGAGGAATAGGATGGGCATTGGTTGATAACATGACCAAAGCTGTTATCAAAGAAGAAAAAATTATCAATTTCAGGTACTACCATACCATCAAAGAAGTCAAAAACGGAGAAGGTCCACATCCGATTAAAACAGATAAAGGCTGGCTTCACCTCGCTCATGGGGTAAGAGGATGTGCTGCCGGTTTGCGGTATGTACTATATCTGTATATGACGGCTTTGAACGATCCGACAAGGATCATTGCCGAGCCTGCCGGGCATTTTATGGCTCCAAAGGGTTCTGAAAGAGTTGGAGATGTTTCTAATGTGTTGTTCACAAATGGCTGGATAGCAGACGACGACGGCACTGTATATATCTATTACGCATCATCGGATACACGAATGCACGTAGCAACTTCTACGATAGACAAACTCGTTGATTATTGTATGAATACTCCGGTTGATGGCTTCAGATCCCGATCCTCAGTAGAGACATTATATAAACAGATCGATAAGAATCTCAAACTAGTTCAGATATGAGTACTGAAAGAATCAAACTCAAGGAAAAAATAGGATATGGATTGGGAGATGCGGCATCTTCCATGTTCTGGAAATTATTCGGCATGTATTTATTGTTTTTTTACACGGATATTTTCGGAATAGATGCCGCCATTGTAGGTACCATGTTTGTAATTACGCGTGGATGGGATACCTTTTTTGACCCTGTAGTCGGCTTGATATGCGATAGGACCGAAACACGTTGGGGGAAATACCGTCCCTACCTGTTGTGGATGGCAGTTCCATTTGGAGTGATCGGCATATTGACTTTTACCACACCATCTTTTTCAGAATCAGGAAAAGTAGTATACGCTTACATTACCTATTCATTGATGATGATGATTTATTCTCTGATCAATGTACCTTATGCATCCCTGCTCGGAGTGATGTCATCTGACCCCAAAACCCGGACCGAACTTTCATCCTACAGAATGATTTTTGCATTTCTGGGTAGTATTCTGGCTTTGATATTGATCGAACCCCTGACTAAATTGTTCAGTCACACTGGTTCCGTAGAAAACCTGACTTTGGGGTGGAGCCTTTCGGTTGCCATATTTGCAGTGATTGCCATTGTCTTTTTCCTTTGTACTTTCAGTTGGACTAAAGAACGGGTACGTCCGGTCAAAGAAACGAGTAACTCATTGACAGACGACTTTTGGGACTTACTTTGCAATAAACCCTGGTGGATATTGCTCGGAGCCGGAGTTGCCGCTCTGATCTTTAATTCTATTCGTGATGGAGCCGCATTGTATTACTTCAAATATTATGCAATTATACCTGAAACATTCAACCTTGGGTTTATCGGCTCTACTTTATCTATATCAACTATTTATATCGTCCTGGGACAGGCTGCGAATATCCTGGGAATCTTATTGGTAACTCCTGTTTCTAACCGTATCGGAAAGAAAAAAACATATCTCTATGCAATGATACTGGCAACTATTCTCAGTATTGCTTTTTATTTTATCGGAAGAGAAAACATTGCATCAATGTTAATTTTACAAGTGTTGATCAGTGCCTGTGCCGGAAGTATCTTTCCTTTGTTGTGGTCAATGTACGCTGATATTGCCGATTATTCCGAATGGAAAACCGGCCGTAGGGCTACCGGATTGATTTTTTCCTCCTCATCGATGTCCCAGAAGTTCGGATGGACAATCGGAGGCGCTCTGACCGGTTGGTTGCTGGCCTATTTCGGATACAAGGCTAATATGGAACAAACAGCTGAAGCTCAGGAAGGTATCCGGTTAATGTTAAGTTTATTACCCGCTATCGGAACTGTCTTGTCAATTGCGTTCATTATATTTTATCCTTTATCCGAGAAAAAAATAACGGAAGTAAACGAAGAATTGCAGTTGAAGAAACTGAAATCCGAATAATCCCTACTTTATAAACAATAAGTCTGATGACAATATTAAAAAAAGAACTGTCTGCCGAATTAACCGGAAATATCCTGCCTTTCTGGATCAACAAAATGAAAGATTCTGAGTATGGAGGATTTTATGGTCGTATCGATGGAAATAATATCCTGCATAAACAAGCAAATAAAGGAGCGGTACTGAATACCCGTATCTTATGGACTTTTTCAGCGGCTTATCGTATTTATAAAAATCCGCAGTACTTGGAAATGGCAACCCGTGCATTTCATTATATTCTGGATCATTTCATGGACCCTGTAAATGGCGGGATATACTGGGAATTGGATTACAAAGGAAAAATCGTGAATACAAAAAAACAGGTGTATGCCCAAGGGTTTGCCCTCTATGGTTTTTCTGAATATTACCGGGCTACAGGGGATTTATTGGCCTTAGAAAAATCAAAAGAAATCTTTTTTATATTGGAAAAACATTGCAAAGACCCTGTCTATGGAGGTTATTTTGAGGCATTTACCGCTGATTGGAAAGAAATTGATGATATGCGCCTGAGTAGCAAGGATGCCAATGAGAAAAAATCCATGAATACGCATTTACATATTCTGGAACCTTACACAAATCTGTTCCGGATCTGGAATAACAAACAATTGGAGCAGGCTCAACGGAATTTAATAGATATCTTTATTCACAAAATACTGGATAAAAATACCGGACACCTGCAATTATTTTTTGCCGAAGATTGGACATGTAAATCATCCGTAATCTCATATGGACATGATATAGAAGCATCGTGGCTACTCTATGAAGCGGCTTCTGAACTGAATGATAACCCGTTAATAAGCAATATCAGAAATATTTCCAGCCGGATCGTCGAAGCTGCCATTGAAGGTATCGCTCCCGACGGGGGACTTATTTATGAATCAGACGCAGGTCATAAAGATACTGATAAGCATTGGTGGGTTCAGGCTGAGGCCGTTGTCGGATTTTTTCATGCATTTCAAAACACAGGAAATGAAAAATATATTAGTTTGATGGCAGACACATGGAAATATATTCGTGATCATCTCATCGATACCGTATATGGAGAATGGTATTGGAGTGTCGATTCCAACAAAAATGTAAACCAGAAAGACGATAAAGCCGGTTTCTGGAAATGTCCTTATCATAATGGCAGAATGTGTATGGAAATAGATCACGGCCTCTCTTTGGCCGGACATATTTACCTTAAAAATTGACCATCAGATAAAAATCTCAGAACGACTGAAGAAAAAACACAAAAAAACACTTGCTTTTTGCAAAAAAAGCGCTACCTTTGCACCGCATTAGAGTAATAATGCGATAATTCTTCCTTAGCTCAGTCGGTTAGAGCATCTGACTGTTAATCAGAGGGTCCTTGGTTCAAGTCCAAGAGGGAGAGCGCAGATAATGAGGCAGTTATGACAAAAGTTGTAGCTGCTTTTTTCTTGTTGCCATGTAGAATTGCCGGATCAGCGTTAAAACTTGAGGTATTTTTTGTAAAATACAAAATGCAAAAAAGACTGCCTCTATTATGAAACAGTCTTTAGTACTATAATATTCAACGGGATATTATCTCAATTTTGCATTTGCTTTCTTTGCTAATTCTTCCTGAAGTTGTCCCATTTTTTGAAGCATACCGTCAACCTTAGTGGTTTCGGCATCAAACTGTCTCCAAACAGCATACCACTCATCGCTTTCAGGTTCAAATTCCTGGGTCTTTGTCAACAACGGCATGATTGTTTCCTTTTGGAATTTGTAAAGTTCCATTATACTTTCATGAAACTCTTTTGCATCTTCCGGATATTTCAATTCATTGGTTTTTGCAATAGCATCATCTAATGAAGCATTCAAACCTTCCAGAAGTTTTGCATTTTCTTCTTTAGAAAGATTATGCTCAAACAGGACTTCTCTTTCTGTAGCCATCTTTTCTGAAACTGCATTAAAGATTGTAATGGCTTTTTCATTATAACTCATTAACGAAAGTGTTCCGTTTCCTCCTCCGCAAGAAGTAAAGATCAATGCGATTAAACTTAATGTAAAAAATACTCTTTTCATAAAATGATTTTTAAATTATTGTGTAACGTGTTATGTTTGAAATACAAAAGGGGGATTGTTTATAACAATCCCCCTTTTAAGAGCGGAAGACGGGGCTCAAACCCGCGACCCTCAGCTTGGAAGGCTAATGCTCTATCAACTGAGCTACTTCCGCAATTGTTGTGGGCAGTGATGGATTCGAACCACCGAAGACGTAAGTCATCTGAGTTACAGTCAGACC
>JAVBTA010000001.1:0-8388 GCA_031556375.1 Bacteroidales bacterium
GCAAAAATAATATTCGGTTATTTTGCTAAAATTTAGAATTTTATCATATTCTGTGAGATATTTAGCCTGTTGGTTGATAACATTTTCTGCTGATGTGTCTTGGTAATGGAAAATGAAATGTCCGACTGTTTTCACTTTCCAATCTTTTGTATTTCTCACTAATGGCGATGAAAAAAGAAATCCCGTATCTGTTTTATGAGCAAGTAACTCAAAGCAAGCTCTTAGTATAGGTTGTTTATTCTGTAATCCCATATAAGCCACTTGCACTATGTACGTTTTACTGTCGCCAAGAATTTCAAGATTTATCAAATGTGGATAAAACTCCATTGAATCGCTTTTTTCAATTCCTTGCATTTCACTCAATAAGATTTGAGTTTCAGCATTTTCTGTTGACAATATCCACTGATTCTCTTTGTCTCCTTTTTGTGCTGAAAGTAAAAAATCATTAAGATTTGCAGTCAATTGCAATCTTTCTACACTGTCTTTTGGTAAACGAATATCTTCTCCTATTACCAGATAGTTTGTTTGAGCTTTCAGCCCCAATGTTGCAAAAAAGATTGCAACAGTTAAAAGTACTTTTGTCTTCATATTTATTTGAGTTTTTATTATTTCCATTTTTTCGCACGGTCTGTCATACCACCCAATGTGCCGCCAGCTGCTTTTTGGACGGGCTGCGGTGCGCTTCACTGTCTGCCGATGCCGAAGGTGATGTGGGCGACAGACGGTGATGATATCGCATCGCTGCCCGCTGGAGGCAGACGCGCATTGGGTGTTCGGCTTTTTATAGATTTCTTCATGTATCTGACTTTTTACTAAATCCCCAATATTCATGCTCTGCATGAACACCGCAAACATTGCCGTTAGACCTGATTCCTACTCGTTTTTCAAACTTAGAAGCCAATGATTCATAAATTTCGCCTGTGTCTGTCGCTATTGATTCCAAGTATTCTAATCTTAATAATGGTTCAATTGAAAGGAGCGGATTTCCAAATATTTCTATCGTTTGCAAGTTTTTACAATTTGACAATGCACTAATATCTTGTATTTTATTTTCTCCAAGATATATTTTTTCCAACGAAACAAGTTCAGACAATGGTAATATATCGCTAATCTGATTGTTGTAAAGTGATAGTATTTTTATATTCTTTAACCCACTCAATGGTGTAAGATCGTTAATACGGTTTGCATTTAGACTTAATTTTTTCAAATTTTTCAGACCCACAAGTGGTGAAAGGTCTTCTATTTCATTTCCACCTAATGCCAAGCATGTGATAGAATGTAATTCGCTCAAACATGATATGTCCCTAATTCCGCTTGTATACAATTCAATAGTTCGCAATTTTTTGAGATTTGACAGCGATTGTAGATTTTTTATATCTCCCATTTCAAGAGATTTCAGATTGGGGAATTTTTCCAATTCTGTCAAATCAATTACATGGTTGCCTATACTTAGGCTAAGGCCTTCCAATTTTTCTAATAATGGGGCATTTTGCAAGTCTGTCAATCCAAAAGAACGTATATCAAGTAACTTCAAATTGCTAAAATACTTCAAGTCGCTCAAATCGTTGTTTGTGAAATCGGAAGAATAAATGCGTAATTTTATAATTTTCTGTGCGCCTTCGGGGGTAACAAAATTACGCCGACCAACTTTAGTGAAAAATGATTCCCAATCAGGTAATTTCTTTAACTCTGATTTTGCCTTCCTTTCAATTATTTCGCTTTTAAAAGTTATATATTCCATTAGTTGTCATTTAATTCTTCGGTTCATTCTCCTGCTATGTTGTCTCGGGCTACCACCCAACGTTCCTGTGGCTGCTGGCATTCATGTCGTCCATTTAGAGAATTTCGTAATCTTCAATGTCCTGAAAATACAGACCTGTCGGCTCCAATGTCATAATCGCATCAACAACGGATTGATGATAAAGATAATAACCTGGCGCCTCTTTTAATCGTATACCAAGTCGTTTATTTAATTGTATCTTATTTAATTTCTCCCTGTCTATCACAACTTTCTGAGCAGTATATATTATTTCGTTTTCATCGTCGTCGTCCACTTCATAAATGGACTTTCCCAAATTTAACCTTAGTTAAATTCTGTATAACAACTAATGGATATTTACTATATCATATGTCGATACGAATGCCCCAATGCATAACCGCCAACAAAAAACAAAAGGGTTATTAATACCACTAAGCTAATTATTACCAGCACTGTTATTCCGAATATAGTACTATAAATACGCACTGAAATAACAGACGAAAACAACGCCCCCAAACACACTAAAGCAATGAGTGTCATATGAGGAATATTCCGTAAAATATTGTTAAGAGGCAGATTTAACATGAACAGAACAAGAGCTGAGGTTATAAAGCCAATGGCTTTCCATGTCCAGGAAGTTGCTGCTTTTTTTTCTTTTATTTCCACGTAATGATTTTCAAACGATTTCTTAGGATTGTTATATGTGGTTCCAAGTATAATACCTCCAAGCAATATAATAACAATAATAATAACGACTGTGTAAAAAATAGAATCACTCATGTTTCTTTTATTTTGTGTCCTGTCGGACGGTTATTTATTTGGATTAACTTTCAATTTCCGGTTTCATTGTCCACGCTGTCGGGCTGGCATTATCATTCAGCAATTTATCTATTTTCTCGGCTTGCTCATTGAAGACATTGCAAAAATCATTCCCAAAGTCATCAAATCTTTTCACAAACTTTGACTTATCATCAGCATAGTAATCATTTGCAAAGGCTTGTCCAAGTTCTGACAAATCGTCTTGAATAAACTTTTCGTCACAGACAATTCTAAGAAACTCTCCTCGTTTGGTAAATCTTTAGGATAATCTCCTCCATAGTGCCAAGAGGCATCGTCATATTTTGCCATATTTTCTTTTTTGTCTTGTCGGACGGTTACTGTTGAATTTAAATTTCAGTTTTCGCGCGACATTGTCCACGCAATGTTGGCTTGCCCCCAACGTTCCTGCGGCTGCTTGCGAGCGGGTCGCGGTGCGCTTCGCTGTCCGCCGATGCCGAAGGTGATGCGGGCGAAAAAAGTTGAAAACCACGCTGTCACCCCGCCCTGAAAGCAGGCCGACAGTTGGGTGTTCGACATTCATGTTACCTGTTATCAAGCATGCTTTTGTTTAATCGCATTTGTTTCGGATCGTTTGATAAGCTTTATTTGAGATAGACATTTACTTCTGTATAATCAAAATCAGGGGAATCCTGTATGAACTGGCGCAAAGTCCATACGTGTGATGCTCCATAAATCAGCAAGATTCTTTCGTTTTCTCCAAAGTTTGTTATATCATATAGATTTGAAAATATCCTGATGTTTCGTCGATACCATTTCCCGACACTATCAGCTCCATAATAATTATCTCCGGCTCCATATAATACATAGTTAGTTAAATAAACCTGATGATACTTTAGTGATATTTCGGGTTTATTTAAGAAAAACAGGTATTCGTTTATTGGCAAACACAATTCTAATGAATCACAATACTCATAGAATTTCTCATAGTCATACCTGCGAGCTTTTTCATATTGGTTTTTGGATTTAAGATATGCGTCTTCATCAAAATTATTCCAATCAATATCGTTTGTACCAAACCATTCGGCGGAAGCATCGGAACAATATATACGTTGATGGTTTAATAATTTTGCAAGTTTAAATCCAATTTGATAAATTTCGTTTGGTTTATCCGTGATGTCAAATTCTCCTTTTAGGTATTGTTGGTATCTAACATTTATCGTGCTATCTCGATGAATACGGTCTAATTCAATCAGTATTTTTGTTGGTTTGAAACGGGAAATTTTCACTATTAAGGAATCAATCTCTGCCTGTTTTTTACAGGACAGCATATCCTGTTGGTGGGAAGACTGATAACTGTCATTCGATTCTCCAAAATGAAACATACCCAATATCATTACTTCCTGTTTGTGTTTATTACTCCAAAAGTTGTTTGTCTCTTGGGCTTGTATCGTAACACAATTGATAAGAAATAAAATCAGAATCATTGTATATTTCTTCCCCTTTATTATTGCAATTCTATTTTGCATTGTATTCATGGTCTTCAGCTATTAATTATTTGTATTGTTCTTACTTGCTTGGGTTGACACCTAACGTTATTGCTTTAATACTACTTTATGCAGGCTTTCTGCCGAATAGGGAGATCCGGTTTTAATCCGCTTCATTCACTTTGTTGCATTTAAGCGCCATTTGCAAATTTACGGTTTTAGATTTAGGAAAACGTAATCCCAGGTAAAATTAAGATTTTCTTCATAACCGTAAAATTTTCATTAATTTCGTAAAGATATAAAAATAAGTTTTAAACTTCGCTAAATTCTTGTAACTTTGTTTTATAGAAAAAATAAAACAGGAATGGGAAAAAAAACATTGACTTATGCCGAAGCATATTCCAGATTAGAGACGATTTTGTCTTTGTTAGAAGATAATAAATTAGACGTAGACGAATTAAGTGAAAAGCTCAAAGAAGCATCCGGATTACTTAAAATATGTAAGGAAAAATTATTTGTAGCAAACGAAGAAACACAGAAAATCCTGGAAGAGTTATGAACCGGAGCGTAGTTATTGTAGCCGGAGGAAAGGGGTTGCGTATGGGAGCTGCGATTCCTAAGCAGTTTCTGATATTGGCCGGCCGGCCGGTATTGATGCATACGATTGAAGTTTTTTATAAATTTGATCCGGATATACAAATCATCCTTGTATTGCCTTCGGAGCAACAGGATTTTTGGAAAGACTTATGTGAAAAGTATCAGTTTAGTCTGCCTCATAAAGTAACTGATGGCGGAGAAACCCGCTTTCATTCGGTTAAAAATGGCCTTTCTTTAGTTTCTGATAGAGTGATTGTCGGAATTCACGATGGAGTTCGCCCATGTGTATCGCAGGAAGTTCTTTCTATGTGCTACAAAACCGCGGAAGAAGGACAAGCCGCATTCCCGGTAATTCCGGTAATTGACTCACTAAGAAAAAAGACAGCAGAGGGTAGTGAGATGGTTGATCGTTCGGAGTATCATTTTGTACAAACGCCACAGGTTTTTCATTCGGAACAGATAAAAAAGGCTTATTTGCAGCCTTATTCCGAACGCTTTACAGATGATGTGTCTGTGTTTGAATCAATTGGAGGTAAGGCCGTTGAAGTGTCTGGAAATCGCGAAAATATAAAAATAACAGGTGCCCAGGATCTGGATCTGGCGGAAATGTTAATTTCGGGTTCATAGGAAATTTTATTTTGTTTTTCAAAAAAATATTTTGTTTTTCAAAAATATAGACTTAATTTTGTAAACTGAAACCAAAGATTATGAGGATTGTTACATTTAGAACAATAAAAGAATTTGCATTGAAATACCCTGATTTTGAATTACCTTTGAGAGACTGGTATCATAAAACCTTAAATTCTCAATGGAAAACTTTCAATGATATCAGGAAAACTTTCAGATCTGCTGATTATGTTGGAAATGACCGGTATGTCTTTAATATTAAGGGAAATAATTGTCGTCTAATTGCGATTGTTATTTTTGTTTCTCAAAAGGTTTACATCCGGTTTATCGGAACTCATACAGAATACGACAGAATAAAGGATTGTTCTATAATTTAGAGAAAAACGAGTTATGGCGAAGATTAAAAACGAACAGCAATATGAAAAAGCATTGGAGCGAATCGAAGAGTTGCTTCAGGTTGTTGGAAATGATACTCCCGAAACGGATAAAAACTTCGTTGAGTTAGATCTGCTATCTGAATTAGTTGCAGATTACGAAGAACTACATTATCCTGTTCATGCACCGACACTGGCAGAGTGCATCAAGTTACGCATGGTGGAAATGAATTTGACGCAGAAAGCTCTTTCGGAGCTTCTTGGCGTAAGTAGTTCCCGTATCAGTGAATACATGACCGGAAAAAGTGAACCGACATTGAAAATTGCCCGCACCATTCATCAAAAATTGAATATAGATGCGGATATTATTTTAGGAGTAGCTATATAACTTGGATTTAAGTACTCAAAATATTAAGTATATTCCCGGGGTCGGGCCTAAGAAATCTGAGGTTCTCAAGAATGAAATTAATGTAGTTTCATGGGAGGATCTGTTATACTATTTCCCGTATAAGTATATTGACAGAAGCCGTATCTTCAAAATCAGGGAGATCGACGGTAATATGCCATATATCCAATTAAAGGGCAAAATTCATCATTTTGAGACAATAGGAGAAGGAAGATCCCGTCGTATTACAGCCCTTTTTTATGATGATACAGGGAATATTGAACTGGTATGGTTCAAAGCCTTAAAGATGATTCCAAACCTGTATAAAGTCGGAACAGAGTACATCCTTTTTGGAAAACCTACCATTTTCGGGTCGAAGTTGAATATTGCCCATCCTGAACTGGAAACCGAAGATAAATTCTTTCAGGGTGAGGTAGGGGTGCAAGGCCAGTATTCCACAACAGAAAAGATGAAAGATGCTTTTCTGCATTCAAGGGCAATACAAAAAATGATTACGGCTGTATTCGATAGTATCAAGGGTAAGATCCCTGAGACTCTGAATGCCGGAATTATTCAAAAAGTGAATTTGATTGATCTGGATACAGCTTTACATAATATTCATTTTCCAAAATCACCCGATCTGCTGCGTAAATCGGAGTTTCGTCTTAAATTCGAAGAACTGTTTTACATACAACTTAATATTCTGCGAGTCACTAAAGCCCGGGAGCAACGCTTTGGAGGTTTTTTTTTCAGTAAAGTCGGAGAGTTTTTTAACCGGTTTTACGAAGAAAGACTACCTTTTGAATTGACTAACGCCCAAAAACGGGTGATCCGGGAGATCCGCCAGGATACCAATACCGGTCGTCAGATGAATCGTTTATTGCAGGGGGATGTCGGCAGTGGAAAAACTTTAGTTGCCTTGATGTCGATGCTGATAGCCGTCGATAATGGTTTTCAGGCAGCAATCATGGCTCCGACGGAGATTTTGGCAACACAACATTATGAGACAATCCAAAAACTGGTTGAAGGATTAGGACTAGAAGTGCGTCTGTTGACAGGTTCTACAAAGAAAAAAGAACGCGAAAAATTATTACCGGCTATACAAAATGGAGAAATACACCTTCTGATAGGGACACATGCGTTAATTGAAGATACGGTACAATTTAAAAACCTTGGTTTAGTCGTTGTCGATGAACAACACCGCTTTGGAGTAGCTCAACGAGCCCGGTTGTGGCGTAAAAATGATATACCTCCCCATGTATTGGTGATGACGGCAACACCGATTCCGCGTACGTTGGCAATGACCTTGTATGGTGATCTGGAGGTGTCTGTCATCGATGAATTGCCCCCAGGACGCAAACCTATAAAAACAATCCATCGTTATAGCGCTAATCGCAAAAACCTCTATGATTCGGTTCTCCAGCAACTAAAGGAGGGTCGTCAGGTATATATCGTTTATCCCTTGATTGAGGAAAGTGAAAAATCGGATTTAAAAAACCTGACTACCGGTTTTGAACATACTAAAGAAGTATTCCCTGAGTATGAGGTTTGTATGGTACATGGTAAGATGAAACCGGCGGAAAAGGATGCCGAAATGCAGCGTTTCGTGTCCGGAGAAGCCCGGATTATGGTTGCTACAACTGTAATCGAAGTGGGAGTTAATGTGCCCAACGCATCTGTAATGATCATTGAAGATGCCGAACGCTTTGGTCTTTCTCAATTGCATCAGTTGCGGGGCCGGGTAGGGCGTGGGGCCGATCAGTCTTTTTGTATCTTGCTGACACGTTATGAGTTAGCTGAAAATACCCGGAAACGATTAACTATTATGACCGAAACTAACGACGGTTTCGTAATCGCCGAAGAAGATCTTAAACTGCGTGGTCCCGGCGATATTGACGGGACTCAGCAAAGCGGAATTCCGTTTGATCTTAAAATAGCAAACTTGGCAAAGGACGGACAAATACTAAGCCTGGCTCGTGATATTGCCCGAGAAGTCCTTGAAGATGATCCGGCATTGCAAAAGTCTTATAATACTGTTCTCAATATGCAACTGACAAAACTGAACCGGAAGAACCAGACTGGGTGGTTTATGATCAGCTAAATTTTTCTCCAGGTTTCACTTATAAGTGTTTGCACTGTGCCTCCGGGCTATACTACAAATTTAACGAAAATAAGTGAAATTTCAATAAATTTTATTATGTTCTTGGGCAGGTTTTGGAGGGGGAGAGGAGAGGGAGTTAGAGGGAGTTAAAGGGAGCGGAATCCGCATTTTTGTGCGTTAGCCCATCACCGCGTGAGCGGTGTAGTCTCTGTAGGCGGGGGTGCCAACCCCCGTATGGTGATGATACCCACCGCCCTTGCTCGCCCGGGTGATGATGATAC
>JAVBTA010000042.1:0-4439 GCA_031556375.1 Bacteroidales bacterium
AAAGTTGATTTGCCAGCGGATACCGCAAATCTGGCTTTACAGGAGCAAAAAGATAAGAAAGAACCGGAGTTGCGTGTGGCTACCGGAAAAGAAAAATTGGAGGTATCTGTAGTTGATATCAAGACTTATCCGAATCCGGTATTAAAAGAGCTTCAGGTGAGTATTCATTCTGGCCAACAGGTCACAGCAGAGGTATTTGTGTATAGCCTGCAGGGGCAGCTATTGTTTAAACAGGATTTTCAGAGTCAAGCTGGGGTACACGTTGAGACAATAGATCTGAACCGGCTGACAAAGGGCAGTTATGTGCTTTTGGTGCAAGCAGGTAGTAAGAGAGAACGAAAAGTGATTGTGAAACAATAAAAAGAATAATCATGAAAATTACATCTAAAATAACAATATTGTTGTTTATACTGATTTTCCCTTTTTCAATAATGAAAGGACAATCAGAACAAAATACCGTGAATTTCATTACTCCGGAAGCTTCAGCTTTAATGAAATCCATTGATTATCCGATAAGCCATTTGACCGGAATTCCGGACATAAACATCCCATTGTACACCATATCTTCAGGAAAAATAAACCTTCCGATAAACATCGGTTTTCATATAGATAGTTATGCCCGGGTTAATCAAATGCCTGGCAGTCCGGGTGCCGGATGGGACTTATCTCCAAATCTTCAGATTACCCGTTTAATCAATGGGTTAGATGATTTCAAACCTAATGGTTATTATACAAACCATAATCATATTATTGCAAATTATAATGGAGAAGAAGTCTTTCCTTCAAAAGACAAACTATGGCAGATTCAACACGGAATCATAGATGAAGAACCGGATAAATTTTACTACAGTTTGTTAGGTAAATCGGGAGTATTTTATTTCCAGAAACAAAGCAATGGAGAAATGAAAGCTATTTCCGTACCCTATACTGGTGTCAAAATTAATTATTCCGGAGGAAATTTTACTATTACAGATACTGACGGATGTATTTACTCTTATACCGCACTCGATTTTGAGAGAAATTCCCTGCAATACACACCTATGGGCTGGAAGTGTACTTGTATAAAAACCGCAGGAGGAATAGAAGAAATCCGATTGAAATATGACATTCAACATGTAGTAACAGGAATAAACAGTTTCAGCGATAGAGTTGAAATATACGACGATTGGCAAAATTACAGTCCGGAAACAGGAGATTTTGCTCTAAAAACATGGAATGAGCCGAATACCCCTATAAATGAGACAGAGTATCCTTTCTGGAAAATTTCCGGACCTAAAATGAAAACATATGGAGGATATGGTTCTAAAATGTGGTTTTTCTCATCAGGTCATGAATTTGTAAATCCATTAGAGGCCTCTGACTATAATATAGGAGGAAATCCTTCCAGAATATTTAAAGATGTTATTTCCCGGAAATTATCAGAAATAGAATTTCGCGGAGGCAATATTACATTTTCATATACAGATAACTATAAGCTAAATAAAATCGTAGTAAAAAACAGGAACAATGTAATTGAGAAAAACATCTATTTTAACCAACTAGGCTCAGACTACTCACGCTATTTGAAGAGCATTTCCATAGATGATCAAACGTATATGTTTGAATACGGTTTTGAACACAAAGGAGGTATGAGTACTAAACCTGATTTCTGGGGTTACGAAGCACGCCCCCCAGGAGAACATCCAATGATACCTTATCATTCGGTAGAAATACAGATGGGAAACCATGCCAAATATTTTTTGGATCAAGCTAATATTAATGATAATATCGCATCAACTACAATCGGGAGCCAGAACTTATTCGAATATAATCCATTACAAAGAAAAATATTGACTATTAATTATCCGACCGGTGGAAAGACTGCCTTTTTTGTTGGACAAAATCAATTTGAAGATTCCCGGGGAGAAGCTAAAGGAGCAGGCGGATACAGGATTGAAAAGATCAGTTATCATGATACAGGAGCATCGTCTCCTGTAAAGGAAAAAATTTTCAGATATGGTTCTCTTGTTAATGGCAGGGAAACCGGATTAGGAAAGATTAAATTTGAACCGGATACTGATTCTTACTTTGGAAATACATTTACAGAACAACGGATAAATTATTACTCTGGAACACAGTTGATGCATTCTGCTCGTAAACGTACCTTTCTCAATGGGACTATAAGAAGTCTCAATTTTGAAAACGGATCATCGGTGAACTACAACACAGTTACCGAATACGAAATGGATATGGGAGCAAATACAGGAAAAACAGTTTACCTCTACGATCTGGATTTTTATACGCCGGCATATGCATCACCGACAGATCCCTATCCCCTGGAACCTGAAGAATGGGATTTGGCTCCTTTGAAATCAATAACCTACTATAGGAGTATGGGTAATGGAGCATATGATTGGATAAAATCCAAAAAATTTTTCTATAACAAGTACATTGCTCCCATACAGACTTTTTGCGGAAAATTGTTTGTTGCTGAAGAGTTTATTCACATTGGTAATGGATATAATGAACAATTCGTCAAACAAAATACAATATACAACTACAAATCAAAAGGGATAAAAACGGGCTGCATGCAGTTGATAAAAGAAATTGAAGAAAACAATTATGGTTCCGGTAATATTGTGAAGGAAGAAATCCGTTATTATTATGATAATCCGTCTCAAATAAAAGTAAGTCGCATAGAGAAAGATTTAAGCGACGGTCGGACTCATAAACAATATTTCCTGTTTCCGGAAGATTTTCTCCCCGGAGATACCATTAATTTCCTGATAAATAAAAACATTGTTTCTAAACCTATAGAATCGATTAATACAGTAGGAAACAAGCTGACATCGGCAAGTTTAGCATCATACAATGATAGGGGAGAGTTTTTAACACAAGATATAATCGACGCAATTGATTTACCTGTATCCTCTTTCAAACTTTCAAATAAATCCCAAGCCGGAGATTTTAATGTATCGACACCAAGTTCTTCACTTTCAAGAGATTATCATTACAAATGGCAATACGCCAATTTGTATGACAATCATTCGAATGTATTGTCTGTATCTAATATTAAAGGAGATAAAGTCGTTTATCTTTGGGGTTATAATTACCAGTATCCGATAGCAGAAATCAAAGGAAAGACCTACGAAGAAGTTCGTGATGCACTCGGAGGGCAAACCGCAGTCGATAATTTAGCATCCAGCAATAGTCCGGCCATTGAATCATTGAGCGCTTCTCTGAGAAATGCGTTCCAATCCCAGCCGGTTTTAGTGACCTGCTATGCGTACAGACCTCTGGTCGGGATAAGTATGGCGATCGATTCCCGGGGCGTGAAAACCACCTATGAGTACGACGATTTTGGTCGTCTGGAGTGGATTAAGGATATGAATGGAAATATCATAGAATCCTATGAATACAATTATCAAAATCAATAAAACAATACGATTATGAAACGCATAAAATATTTTTATACAATGTTGTTTTTTTTGCTGTTAATCAGCGGGAAGGCATTCTCCCTGTCGGTCGGCGACACCTTTCAGAATCCGATCAATGCAGGTACTTTCAGTAGTAGTTTTAATTACACCAATACCCAAAATACAAGTAGTGGTTTTACGAATGTCTATGGGAGAAGACCTACCAACGATGTCTTTCATAAATTCACAACGACAACTACAATGGATATTGTTCTATCCCATTGCGACTCCGAAGTTACCGATACCTATGTGTATCTGTTGGATTCATCCGGAAATCTGATTGCTTTGAATGATGATGGTAACACCTGTTATTACGGTTATCAGGCCTATTTAGTAGTGAATGATTTGGCAGCAGGAACCTATTGTGTTGTGAGTAAGGGATATGATATAAATGGGAATATAAAAACAACAATAACAGGAAGTTCATCGGCGCCACCTATGGAGTCTGCACGAATAGGAGATAAACGAGAAACAGCTATTGACGCCGGAATTTTTAGTAATTATGGTTCTTATTCAAATACCGTAAACACGAATGATGGTTTTACCAATGTTTATGGAGGACGGTCAACCAATGATGTCTTTTATAAATTCACGACAACATCCGTTATGGATATGGTGTTTTCCCATTGTGGTTCGGTTGTGGAGGATACTTACCTGTACTTGTTGAATGCGTCAGGAAGCTTGATAACCTCCAATGACGATGGTAATTACTGTTCTCATGGTTATCAATCCCGTTTGGTGATGGAGGCATTACCGGCTGGAACCTATTATGTTGTAAGTAAAGGTTATAATACAAACGGAAATATTACGACAAATATATCGGGAACATCCTTCTCTTTATCACCTTCCGGCGATACCCGGGCAGATGCAATCAATGCCGGGACTTTCAGCAGTGGATTTACTTATTCCGACACCAGGAATACCACCAATTATACAAACCAATACAATGGGCAGGCATCAAATGATGTTTTCTACAAGTTTGTA